>JBHJGX010000036.1:0-16741 GCA_050331395.1 Paracoccaceae bacterium | reverse complement strand
GGGCGCTCCCGGCGTGCGGCGGGTGGGGGCGTTTGCCGGTGCGGTCGCGGGGGGGGGGGGGGGCGGGGCTGAGGGCGGCGGGGGGGGGGGGGGGCGCCGCCCCGAGGCCGGCTGCCCGGGGCCCGGGAACGACCGTCGAGGTGCGCGATCTCTTTGCGGCGACGCCCGCGCGGCTCAAATTCCTCAAGACCGACCGGGCCGAGACCCAAGCGATCGCCGAGGTCGTCCGGCGCATCGCCATGGCAGTCCCCCGGGTCGGGCTCCGGCTCCTGGACGTCTCGGGAGAGGGCCCCGGCCGCGTGCTCTTCCGCGCTCCGGCCGAAAGCGGGCAGGCGACCGACGCACGGCTCGCGCGCATCGACCGGATCATCGGCCAAGGCTTCCGCGCGAACGCCGTCGAGATCGGGGCCGAGCGCGAGGGCCATGCGCTCTCCGGCTTCGCGGGGCTGCCGACCTTCTCCCGCGGGGCGGCGGTCGCCCAGCATCTCTTCGTGAACGGCCGGCCGGTGCGGGACCGTCTGCTCGTCGGCGCGCTGCGGGCGGCCTATGCGGACCACCTGCCGCGGGACCGGCACGCGGTGGCGGCGCTCTTCCTCGACTGTGCGCCCGACCGGGTCGATGTGAACGTGCACCCGGCCAAGGCCGAAGTCCGCTTCCGCGCGCCCGGGATCGTGCGGGGTCTGGTGATCTCGGGGATCGGACATGCGCTCGCCGGGGCGGGGCATCGGAGCGGACGGCAGGTGAGCGAAGCGGCGCTCGGCCGGGCGGTGGAGGGGCCGGATCGCGGCTGGCGGGGCCCGGCGCTCTGGTCGCCCGCGCCGGGTGTGCGGGCGGCATGGACGGCGGCGCAGGCGCCCCTCGGCCTTGCGGAGGCGGCGGCTCCGGCCCTGCGACCGCCCGAGCCCGGGGAGCCCGCAGAGACCGATGCGACCGCCGAGCCCGCGGGGGCCGCGGCAGACCATCCGCTCGGCCTCGCCCGCGGCCAACTCCACGGGACCTATATCATCGCCGAGACCGCCGACGGGATCGTCCTCGTCGATCAGCACGCCGCGCATGAACGCCTGGTCTACGAGCGGCTCAAGGCGGAACGGACCGCGGGCGGCGTGCGCGCCCAAGCGCTCCTCGTCCCCGAGGTCGTGGCGCTCTCGGACGATGCGGCCGAGCGCGTGGTCGCCGCTGCCGAGGCCCTGGCGGCGCTCGGGCTCGAGGTCGAACCCTTCGGCGGGCGCGCGGTCTGCGTCCGGGCGGTGCCCGCGCTCCTCGGCGAGACCGACCCCGCGGCGCTTCTCCGGGACCTCGCCGACGAGCTGAGCGAAGAGGGCACGGCCGACGGCCTCGCCCGGCGCCTCGACGCGGTCCTCGCGCGCATTGCGTGCCATCATTCGGTGCGTGCGGGGCGGCGCCTCAGCCTCGCCGAGATGAACGCGCTTCTCCGGGAGATCGAGGCGACGCCCCATTCCGGTCAATGCAATCACGGGCGGCCGACCTATGTGCGGTTGCCGCTCGCGCGCATCGAGACGCTTTTCGGCCGGCGATGAGCGGTACCGTCGGCGCGCTCTGGTGGGCGGTGCCGCTCGCGCTTCTCGGCCTCGGCGTCGTCATCGAAGCGCGGGTGCGGGCGGTCCGGGCGGCGCGGGCCGAGGCCGAGGCCGTCCGTGCGGGGATCCGGCGCCTCGCCGCGGGGCAGCACCAGCTCGTCGGCGCCCTCACTCAAGTGGCCGAGGCACAGGCGGCGGCGCAAGCCCGGCTGATGCAGGGCGTCGATGCGCGGCTCGGCCGGGCCGAAGGCACCCTCGATGCCCGCCACGCCGAGACGGCTGCCGCGACGGCACGGTCCCTCGGCGCCCTCGGCGAGCGGCTCGCGGCCATCGACCGGGCCCAAGCCAATCTGGAGCGGCTCTCGGGCGAAATGCTGGCGCTTCAGGATATCCTCGGCAACAAACAGGCCCGCGGGCTCTTTGGCGAAGCGCAGATGGCCGAGATCCTCGCCGCCGCGCTGCCGGCCGGGGCCTACCGGCTGCAGGCGACGTTGCCGAACGGGCGTCGGGCAGATTGCGTCGTCGATCTGCCGCCGCCCGCGGGGCCGCTCGCCATCGACAGCAAGTTTCCGCTCGAGGCCTATGAGGAAATGCTGCGCGCGGACGGGGTCGCGCTTCGGGAGCGGGCGGCGCGGGGATTTCGCCTCGCCCTCCGCCGGCACGCCCGCGACATTGCCGAGCGCTATATTATGCCCGGCGAGACCGCCGAGGGCGCGCTGATGTTCCTCCCCTCCGAGGCCGTCTATGCGGAGGCCCATGCGCGGTTCGGCGAGGCCGTGCGCGAGGCGCAGACAGCGGGGGTCTGGATCGTGTCGCCGACGACGCTTATGGCGGTGCTGACGACGCTCGCGGCCGTGCAGCGGGATTTGCGGATCGCGGGGGCCGCCCGGCAGATCCGGGGCGAGCTCGCGGAGCTTGGCAAGGAGATGACGGCCCTCGCGGCACGGGCAGACCGGCTCGAGCGGCATCTGCGTCAGGGCGGCGAGGAACTCGACGCCATTGCGCGGGGCGCCGAGCGGGCGCGCCGCCGGGCCGCGCGGCTCGAAACGCTCGATTTCGACGCGCCGCAGGCGGCGGAGTGAGCCCTTAGGTCCGCCGCGCGAGGGCGAGCGCCCCGAGCCCGGTCAGGAGCAGCAGCGCCGGCGCGGGCAGCGGGATCGCTGGGGCGGGAACGTCCCCCACCAACTCGCCGACAACCGAGAACGGTTGATCGATGGCGCCGACATCGGCGCCAAGCCCTGCAAAGTATTGACTGGGTCCGATTCCGTCGCTGGTGCCAAGTTGAATAGCCGTTGTGTTAGCAACAAAAAAAATAGCAAAACTGTCGGTCATGGCAGTGAGATCCAACGTCGGCGTTCCGACGCTATTTGTGGATATGTAGATCTGACTACCCTCACTGGTTAGGACGTCGTCCGGCGTGCTGAAGCCGAGTGAGTCCGAGCCCACAGTCACGAACAGGCCTGTGATCTCGGTGTTCAGATAGCTCTGCGACAGCGGGCTCGCCCCGCCATTGTCGACCGTAACGTCAAGGATCGAGGTCTGACCGTCCAATTCCCCGAACCCGAAAGCCGGCATGTCGAAGCGGAATGTGAAGGGCGCGGCCGCGGCCGTCCCGGCGAGCGCAATCGCGGTCGCTGTGGCAAGGATGGTGCGGTTCATGGAACTCCCCCCGGGTACACCCACGATTATCCGAAACATTCACAAGCTACGCGTGTCTTTTTTCGCGGCGGCTTGGCTCAGTCGGCGAGCGTCTCGGCGCCGGCGACCGGCGAGAACCCCTCGAAATCCGGCGGACCGAGATAGAGATCGCGTCCCTCGCCCGCCTGCGCATGGGCGGCGCGGAAGGCCTCCGACCGCGTCCAGTCGCGAAACGCCTCCTCCGACGCCCAGACCGAATGCGAAGCGTAAAGCGTGTGCTCCGTGGTTTCGGGTCCGCGCAGGAGCCGAAATTCCTTAAAGCCCGGCACCCCGGCCAAGTGGCTTTCGCGCCCGGTCCAGACGGCCTCGAACTCCGCCTCGCGCCCCTTGACCACCCGGAACCGGTTCATCGCGATATACATGGCAGCCCCCGTCCGGGATCAGGGCTCGGTGCGGAGCATCCGCCCTTCAAAGGCGGGCAGGGCCGGATCCGCATCGGGGCCGGGTTCCAGCCGGATGAGATCGCCCTCGCCGAGCGCGAGGTCCGACAGCGTAATCGGGGAGACCGGCGGCGGGCCGAGATCGAGCGGCCCCTCCTCGCCCCGCCGGGCGATGAGGAGACGATAGCCGGGCTCGAGCGCGGCGACCCCGACCGGGACCACGAGCACGGGCGCCTCTGGCCCCGCGCGCGTGACCACGAGGCCGATCTCGAGGGGGTCGAGATCCGATGCGACCCGCGCGACCAGGTTCTCGGGGGCAATCGCGGCGGGAGCCGGCGCCTGGGGCGTCAGTTCCCCGGTGGCGGGGGTCGGCGCCTCGGGCGTCACTTCCGCGCGGGCCGGGGCATCGGAGATCTCCGCGGCGCGGTCGTTGCGGGCATGCGAAGCGAAGACGTCGAGCAGCGAGACGAGCGCCTGTTGCCGATCCACGAAGTTGGAGAGCCCCGACAGTCCCAAAACGGCGACCGCGATGAGCGCGACCGCGGCCAGCTGCCAAGCCGAGCGGCCCCGGCGGGCGGCGTCCCGTTCCTCAACGAGGCGTGCGGCGCGTTCGCGTTCTTCGACCGCGGTCATAAAGCCCGCCGGCGGTTCGACTGCGGGCACCGCCTCGGCGAGCGGGGTAAGGCGCATCTCCCAGCGTCGGCGCATCCGGCGGTCATCGTCGCTCTCGCCGCGCCGTGGTGCGAGGCCGAGGGCGCGTTCGATCGCCCGGATCTCCGAGCGCTTGGGCTTGCGGCGTCCCCGGCCGCCGGTGTCGCGCAGCGTCTCGACGAATTCGGCGATGCCGTCGCGGGCTTCCTCGCGGACCGCGCGCGGGGTCAGATCGAGCGCGCGGCCGATCTCCTCGGGCGAGGCGGCATCGAAATAGGCGCGGGCGATCACTTGGCGGGCGAGATCGTCGAGCGGCCCGAGCGCGTCTGTGAGCGCAAGATACTCGACGCTGCCCTCACCGGGAGTGGCCAACCCGCGCGGCGCTGCGGCGCCGAAGCCCGCGGGCAACGGTCGGGCAGCCAGATCGCGGGGCCCCTCGCGGCGGCGGATCCGCCGGACCGCCTCGATCCCGCGGGCCCGGGCGATCTGCACGAGCCAAGGGCCCGGTTCGCGGCGCTCCGGATCGAAGCTCACAGCGCGCGCGCGGATATCCCCGAAGGTGCGCAGCAGCGCCTCCTCGGCCCGCGGCATGTCGCCGATCATTTGAACCAGGATCCCGAAGAGGGGCGGCGCCGCCTCCTCGAAAAGCGCGCGAAAGGCGGCACGGTCGCCGGCCCCTGTCCGGGCGACGAGCGCCCCGAGCGACCCGTCAGGCTGCGTCGTCTCCAAGGCGTCCTCCCTCACGCAGTGTGCGGGCCGCGGGCCCAAAGCTCCGAAACAGCGCCTCGCCTGCCATAGCTATAAATAGGCCCGACGCGATTGCTGCGCTGTGTGCGGTGCAGGAGCGGCCATGTCAATCGCGCAGACGCGCGGAGGACGGCTCTGCGTCGGGGCCCGAACTTCTGCCGGCCGGGCGGCTCCGCCCCCTCTCCGGGCGGACGGTTTTCGGCGCGCCAGTCCCCGCGCCGGAGCGCGGCAGAAGGGCCGGTCGGGGATCCCCACCCCGGCCGGCCACCCAGCCGGGGCTCAAAGCAAGAATTGGGCAGTGACAGCGGCCGAGGCGAAATCATCTTGCGCGCTTCCGGGCTCTTTTCTAGGGTGCGGCGCAGCACCGTTCGGATGAGGAGCCCCAGATGACCGACGCCGCCGCGACCCCGACCCGCGACCGCCCGTGGCTCTTCCGCACCTATGCCGGCCATTCGACCGCGGCGAAATCGAACGAACTTTATCGCACCAACCTCGCCAAGGGGCAGACCGGGCTCTCGATCGCCTTCGATCTGCCGACCCAGACGGGTTATGACAGCGATCACGTGCTCAGCCGCGGCGAGGTCGGCAAGGTCGGCGTGCCCGTCTCGCATCTGGGCGATATGCGCACGCTCTTCGACGGCATCCCGCTCTCGGAGATGAACACCTCGATGACGATCAACGCGACCGCGGCGTGGCTGCTGGCGCTTTATATCGCGGTCGCCGAGGAGCAGGGGGTCGATCCGAAGACGCTCCAGGGAACGGTGCAGAACGATATCATCAAGGAATATCTCTCGCGGGGGACCTATGTCTTCCCGCCCGCCCCGTCGCTCCGCCTGATCGGCGACGTGGCGACCTATTGCCTGCACGAGGTTCCGAAATGGAACCCGATGAATGTCTGCTCGTACCATCTGCAAGAAGCCGGGGCGACGCCGGAACAAGAACTCGCCTTCGCGCTCACCACGGCGACGGCCGTCCTCGACGAAGTGCGCCCGCGGGTCTCGGCCGAGGCCTTCCCGCGGATGGTCGGCCGGATTTCGTTCTTCGTCAATGCGGGGATCCGGTTCGTGACCGAGATCTGCAAGATGCGCGCATTCGTCGATCTCTGGGACGAGATCTGCCGGGAGCGCTACGGGGTCGAAGACCCGAAGCTCCGGCGCTTCCGCTATGGCGTTCAGGTCAACTCGCTCGGGTTGACCGAGCAGCAGCCGGAGAACAACGTTTATCGGATCCTCATCGAGATGCTGGCCGTGACGCTCTCCAAGACCGCCCGCGCCCGGGCCGTCCAGCTTCCGGCCTGGAACGAAGCGCTCGGTCTGCCGCGGCCTTGGGACCAGCAATGGTCACTGCGGATGCAGCAGGTGCTCGCGCTCGAGACGGATCTTCTCGAATACGACGACCTCTTCGACGGCAATCCGGCGGTGGCGCGCAAGGTGGCGGCGCTCAAGGAGGGGGCGAGAGCCGAGCTCGCGCGCATCGATGCCATGGGCGGCTGCGTGGCGGCGATCGATCACATGAAGGCCCGGCTCGTCGAGGCGAACGCCGCCCGGATCGCCGGTATCGAAAGCGGCGCGACAACCGTGGTCGGGGTGAACAAATACACGACCACCGAGCCGTCGCCGCTCACGACCGGAGACGGCGGCATCCTTGTGGTCGATCCGGCCGTCGAGGCGGACCAGGTCGCCCGGCTCGAGGCCTGGCGCGTGGCGCGGGACGGCAAGGCGGTCGCGGCGGCGATCGCCGCGCTCGAAGCGGCCGCGCGGGAGGGGGCGAATATCATGCCGGTCTCGATCGCCGCGGCGAAGGCCGGGGTGACGACCGGCGAATGGGGCCAGGCGATGCGGGCGGTCTTCGGTGAGTACCGAGCTCCGACGGGCGTCGCGACCGCGGCCGCGTTGCCGGCGGACGGGCTCGAGCCGGTGCGGGCGCGTGTCGAGGCGGTCTCGGCGCGCCTCGGGCGGCGGATCAAGTTCCTGGTCGGCAAGCCCGGGCTCGACGGCCATTCGAACGGCGCCGAGCAAATCGCGGTGCGGGCACGGGATTGCGGCATGGAGGTGGTCTACGAGGGCATCCGTCTTACGCCGGCCGAGATCGTGAACGCGGCCCTCGAAGAAGGCGTGCATGTGGTCGGCCTCTCGATCCTCTCGGGCAGCCATATGGAGCTGATGGCCGACATCCTGGCCCGGATGCGGGCGGCGGGGCTCGAGGACGTGCCTGTCGTGGGCGGCGGGATCATCCCGGAAGACGACGCCGCCTCGCTCCGGGCCCAGGGCGTGGCGCGGGTCTATACCCCCAAGGATTTCGAGATCACTCGGATCATGGCCGATATCGTCGAGGTGGTCGACGCGGCCGAACCGCTGGCGGCCGAATAAGTGCTCGTTCGGAGGCTTGGAGCGGGGGCCGCTCGGGTCGCCCGGATCGTGATCCGGTCGACCTGAGCGGCGCGCGCCGCTGCTCACAAGGGCAACACTGTCTTTCCCATCTTGCGGGTGAACGGATCTCGCAGCGTCCTCATTTGTCACCTGACACAAAGTGGAGGACCCCATGGGACTTTTGATCGACGGCGAATGGCACGACACCTGGTACGACACCCAATCGACCGGGGGTAAGTTCGTTCGCCAAGCCTCGACATTCCGCAATTGGGTGACGGCAGACGGGTCGCCGGGGCCTTCGGGCGAGGGCGGCTTCCTGGCCGAGAGCGGGCGCTACCATCTCTATGTGAGCCATGCCTGCCCGTGGGCGCATCGGACGCTGATCCTGCGCCGGCTGAAGGGTCTCGAGCCGCATATCTCGGTCTCGGTCGTGCATCCGCTGATGCAGAGCGATGGTTGGACTTTCGCCGCCGATTTCGACGGGGCGACCGGCGACGGCGTGCTCGGCAAACGGTTTTTGCGCGAGATCTATCTCGAGGCCGATCCGCGGATGACCGGCCGCGTCACGGTGCCGGTTCTTTGGGACACGCACCGGCACACACTTGTGTCGAACGAGTCGTCCGAAATCGTCCGTATGTTCAATTCGGCCTTTGACGGGCTGACCGAAAGCGGGGACGATTACTATCCGGAGCTTCTGCGGGCCGAGATCGATGCGATCAACGAGCGCGTCTATCATAAGGTGAACAACGGCGTGTATAAATCCGGGTTCGCGACCACGCGAGACGCGTATGAGGCAGCGGTCGGCGCGCTTTTCGAGACGCTCGACTGGCTCGAAGAGCGGCTTTCATCGCAACGATTTTTACTCGGCACGCGCGTCGCCGAAGCGGACTGGCGGCTCTTTACCACGCTTGTTCGCTTCGATGCGGTTTACGTGGGACATTTCAAGTGCAATGTCCGGCGGATTGCGGATTATCCGGCTCTGTCCGGATATTTGCGCGAACTCTATCAATGGCCGGGGATCCGCGATTTGGTTCGCTTCGACCACATCAAATACCACTATTACGCAAGCCACGAGACGATCAACCCGACCGGCATCGTCCCCGTCGGGCCAGCGCTCGATCTCGACGCGCCGCATGGTCGAGCCCGCCTCGCCGCCGCGTGAGTGGTCAGTAGAACGCGCAGAGGAAGGTAATACCGCCGGCGAATATGATGAAATGGAGCGAGACGAGCCAAATGTGGGTCGATCTCAACCGCTCCAGCGCGGCCTGCGCCGCTTCCTCGCCGGCGACTGCGGCAGCCCGAACCCGGAATTCCGCCTCGCGCACCTGAAGGCGCACGGGTTCGGTCTGGATCACGAAAAGCCCCGCCACGACGAGATAAAACGCGAATATCGGAAAGCGCCCCTCCGAGATCGCGGTCAGCCCGGCCACAGTTGCGGTGATCCCTGCCACCATCAAGAGCAAGTAACGCGGACCGGGGGGCGGCGGGCTGTCGGGATCGTAATCGGGTAAGGGCGGATACGCATCCGCCCCATGCCCGAGCAGCGGACAAACGCGCCATCGCCAGAGCGCGCCGAGCGCGAAGAGCCCGATCATGCCCATGGCCGCCCAGGCGAAGGGGCTGTGGGCGAGAGCCGACATTTCGCTGATCAGCCCGTCCATTACCGGGCCTCCGGGCGGCCTTCGGCGAGGGCCGTCGTCAATTCCGCGATCACGCTCCGCCAGGTCTCGACATTCTGCGCGCCCTGGATGACGTAGCGGCCGTCCACGATGAAGCAGGGCACGCCCGTCACGCCCATGCGCCGGGCTGCCTCGTCCTGCTCTTGCAGCAGCTCGCGATCCGCGTCGCCCGCGAGAAGTTCGATGACGACGCTGCGATCCATGCCCGCGCCCTCGGCGATATCGGCCAGCACATGCCGATCCGAAATGTCGTCGCCGTCCACGAAATATCGCCGAAAGAGCGCGTCCACCACCGGCTGCTGGTGGCCCGTCGTCCCTGCCCAGTGGATCAGACGGTGCGCATCGAGCGTGTTCGGCGTGCGGGCGATGCGGTCGAACGCGACCTGAAGCCCCGCCTCCTCCGCCGCCGCTTCGATCCGGCCATAGACCTGCGCGGCCCGGTCGGGCCCGCCGAACTTGGTCTCGAGATAGGTGCGGCGGTCCATGCCGTCTGCCGGCATGTCCGGGTTCAACTGGAAGATCCGCCAGCGGATGTCGAAGGGCGTATCGCCAGCCTCGGCCATTGCGGCGTCGAGCTTGGTTTTCCCGATATAGCACCAGGGGCAGATCGGATCCGAGACGATGTCCAACTGTATCATGCATCCAACATAGACCCCGCGGCAGCGCGCTGAAAGTCCGGGCTCGCGCCCGCGTGAGGCTCGCCACTGCGATCTCGACAACCGAGCAAATCCTGTGACGCGCGACACAAGGGTCGGCCGCGCCGGATCGTATCTGATGCTCAGCAACGGAACGGCAGTTGCGTGATCAGAAACAACGGTCGCTGAGCCGAATGTGTCGGTAAAGCCCATCGAATGGAGTGTAACATGCAAGTCTTCTACGGCACCCCGCTTTCGTATTTCCTCAATCAGTTGGGTGGAGCCTATATCGATGGCGCGACGGGCGTCCTCTATCAGTATGCCACTTACGCCGACGATGTCTTGAGCCTGACTGACGCCGACGACGCGATGGACGGTGCGCTCGGCGACGACATGATCTCGGGGCTTGGCGGCGACGACAGCTTGCGCGGACACGACGGCGACGACACGCTCGACGGCGGCAACGGCGCGGACCTGTTGGCGGGCGGCGCCGGGAGAGACCTGCTCATCGGAGGCGACGGCGACGATACCCTCGACGGCGGAGACGGGAACGACCTGCTTCGCGGCGGCGACGGCATGGACATCATTCGCGGCGGCGCCGGCAACGACACGATCCACACGGGTGCCGGCGGCGGCACGGTCCGGGCGGGCGACGGCAACGACAAGGTGGTCGTCGGTGCGGGCGAGCACTTCGTCCTCGGCGGCAGCGGCACGGATACCTTCGTCTTCGATTGGACCTCGGGTGACACCGAGATCGGCGATTTCGACCACGGGTGGCAGCGCGACCGGATCGACTTGCGCGGCTTCGAATTCGGCGACCGGGCCGGGCTCGAAGCCGCGGCCGAGACCTTCATGGAGGGCGACGGGTCGACCACCTTCGTCATCGCCATCGAGGGCGGCCCGCGCATCGCAGTGAACGACGACTGGTTCGACCAGGACACCACCCTCGACGACCTCGACATCCTCTTCTGATCTATGCGCCGAAGGGGCGGCTCGGACCCCGGTTGCCCGGAGCGATCGAGGGGCCGGGTCTCCGGCCCGCGGCGCATCCCGAGAACCGACGGGGGCTGTGACCCGCGACACACGCGCACTGCATCGCCCCGGTCATATGGGGATCAGCAAGACACCGGGCGATGCCCGCGGAACACGCCGCCGAGCCAATTCGGCGACCCAATGGAGAGTAAAATGCTTTACAGTTTCGGTGCCCCGTTGTCGTTCCTGCTCCATCCTATGGGCGGACACTATCTTGACAGCTATTGGGGCCAGATCGTCCAGTACGGCCGGATCGACGACGATATCTGGGTCGGAGATGCGGCGGACGAGGCGTTCGACGGGGCCGCGGGCGACGATTTCCTCTTTGGTCTCGATGGCGACGACAGCCTGCGCGGGAACGACGGTGACGATACGGTCCATGGCGGTTCGGGCAACGACCTGATCGAGGGCAATGCAGGCGACGACAAGCTCCTTGGCCAATCGGGCGACGACACGCTGTCGGGCGGGGCGGGCAACGACCTTCTCGAAGGCGGCGACGGGCACGATCTTTTGTCGGGCGGGGCCGGCAACGACACGCTCGCCGATACGGGCAGCGGCGACGATACCCTCGAGGGCGGTGCGGGCGACGACACGTTCTTGTTCGGCGCAGGGGTCAACGAAGTCCGCGGCGGAGCGGGCGCCGATCTCTTCGTTGTCCAAGGCGGCGGCACAACGTTTATCCGCGATTTCTCCGACGGCGACCGGCTCGATCTGAGCGCCTATTGGGAGATCTCGGACGAGGGCGATCTCGACGCCACCGGCTGGTTCCGCGACGCCGACTTCGGCATCGGGGTGTGGGAGCTCGCGATCGACGACGGCACGACCGTCTATATCCAGCCGACCGAGCCGCTCGCCACGTTCGATGGGCCGATCTTCGAGTTCTTTTGACCGCAGAGGCGGATGCTCAGCGGTCGCGGCGGTGGGTCTCGATGAGGGCGCGGCGGAGGAGCTTGCCGTTCGCCGTGCGTGGCAGGCGCTCGACGGGGATCCAGATCCGCGGCTGCTTGTAGCGCGCGAGCCGCGCATCCGCATAGGCCGTGAGCACGTCCTCGCCCGGCCAAACCGCCGTGGGCACCACAAAGGCGGCGATGAGGGCGAGATCCGCGCGCACCGGCAGCTCGGCCACCGCGATCTCGGCGATGCCCGGATGCGGAGCCAGCGCGTCCTCGACTTCTTGCGGGCTCACCCGGTAGCCGAGCGCGGTCATCACCTCGTCGGTGCGGCCGAGATGGGTGACATAGCCGTGCGCGTCCATCCGCGCCCCGTCGCCGGTCAGAAACCATTCGCCGGTGATCTGCGAGGCCGTCTCCTCCGGGCGGCGCCAATAGCCGAGCATGAGCCCCGGATCGCGCGTCGAGACGGCGAGTTCCCCGGCCTCGCCCACCGGGCAGGGGCGCCCCGTCGGATCGAGCACCGCCACCCGGCGCCCTGCCTGGGGCCGGCCGGCCGCGCCCGGCCTCCGCGCCCCCGAGGGGCTCGCCGAGACATAGGTCGAGATCTCCGACATCCCGAGCGCCTCGTAGACGGGCCGCCCGGTCCGCGCCTCCCAGTCTCCGGCGAGCGTCTCGGGCATCCGTTCGCCGGCGGTGAGCGCGTGGCGCAGGGCGCCGAGCTGCGCCCGCAAATCGCCCTCGCTGCGGAGGATTTGCCGGTAGACCCCAGGCACCGCCGCGAAGATCGTCGCCCCATGCGCACCGATGAGGCCGGGCCAGTCCGCCTCCCGCGCCGGACCGGTGTAGATCAGCGTCGAGGCGCCCGCCGCCCACGGATCCGTCAGCCCCGCCCCGAGGGTATACGTCCAGTTGAACGCCCCCGCATGGAGTACCCGGTCCTCCGCGCCGAGCCCGTACCAGCCCGTCCACATCATCCGGCGCGCCCAAGCCGAGCGCTGGGCGTGGAGGACGCCCTTGGCCCGGCCGCCGGTGCCCGAGGTGTAGACCAGAAAGGCCGGGTCCTCCGCGCCCGTCGCCGCGATCTCGCCCGCGGGCTCGGCGGCGAGCGCTGTCCAGTCCCGCGGCCCGAGCGCCGTTGCCCCCTCGGGCAGCGGCACCTCGAGCCCGGTCTCCATGGCGACGAAGCGGGGGGCCGTATCCTCTGCGAGCTGCACGAATTCGCCCTCGGTCAGCGCGGCCGAGGTGGGCACCGCGATCCCGCCCGCCGCGATCGTGCCGAAAAAGAGGATCGGGAAGGCCGAGCGGTTGCCGAGCCGGAGCGCCACGCGGTCGCCCTTGCCGAGCCCCGCCGCCCGGAGCCCCGCCGCGGTCCCCCGGATCGCCCGGTCGAGATCGGCGAACCGCCAGCGCTCGAGCGCGTCTCCCCCGGCGCCGAGGACGGTCAGCGCCACCTTCTCGGGTGTCCGCCCGGCCGGCGCGAGCACATGGGCCGCGATGTTGAAGACCGCCGGGCAGGGCTCGGGCGGGCCGATATCGAAGAGACTCGTCGTGAGGGGCATGGCTGGACCGCTCGGGCGCGCTGTGGCAAGCGGAAGACTAGGCGCGCGCATGGCGGGCATGCAAGCCGCGAGCAGACCGGAGCGGGATGAGCGACCAGAACGCCAGCGAGGACGCGGAGGCGCTTCTCCGGATCGCCCGCGCCGGCGGAGCCGAAGAGCCCGTGCCGCGGCTCAATCTGGGCGAACGGGTGCGCCAGCTCCGCCAAGCCCGGTCCTGGACGCTCGAGGAGGCGGCGAAACGCGCGGGGCTCGCCCGCTCGACGCTCTCCAAGATCGAGAACGCGCAGATGTCGCCGACCTTCGACGCGGTGCAGAAACTCGCCCACGGGCTCGGCATCGACGTGCCGCAGCTCTTCACCGCACCGGTGACCGACAAGGTGACGGGGCGGCGGGCGATCACCCGCGGTGCCGAGGCGCGGCCCCATGCGACCGTGACCTACGAGCATGCGCTTTTGGCCGTGGAGATCACCTCGAAACGCATGATCCCCTACCGGACGGTGGTGCGTGCGCGGACCTTTTCGGAATTCGGCGGATGGGTGCGCCACGACGGCGAGGAGTTCCTCTTCGTGCTCGCCGGCGAGGTGCGGCTTTTGACCGAGTTCTACGAGCCCGTGGATCTCTCGCCCGGGGACAGCGCTTACTACGACGCGGCCATGGGGCATTGTGTCGTGTCGGTCTCGGACCGCGACGCCGAGATCCTCTGGGTCACCGCCCTCTAAAGGCCCCCCACGCCGCCCCAACCGCGCTTAGAGAAGGCCGGTCCGGAACGCATAAAGCAGCGCCGAAACCGTGAGGACCGAGAGCGCGGTCGTCACCAGCACGGCCGCCGAGGCGCGCTCGACCCAGACGCCGTATTGCTGGGCGATCACATAGACATTGGTCGCCGTCGGCAGCGCCGCCAACAGCACCGCCGTCTGCACCCAGACCGGATCGAACGGCCCCATCGCCGTCAGCGCGGCCAGCATCACCAGCGGATGCGCCACGAGCTTGATCGGCACAATATAACCGAGCGCGAGCGGCACCCGGCGGAGCGGTCGGCTCGCCAGCGTCACGCCCATGGCGAAAAGCGCACAGGGCGCCGCCGCCTGCGCCAGATAATCGAGAAGCCGCCCCGCCGCCTCGGGCGGGCGTATCTCGAGGAGCGCCGCCGCGACCCCCGCCGCCGTCGCCAGGATAAAGGGATGCGTCACGATCTGCCGGACCACGCGCCCGGCGAGCGCGAGGACCGATCCGCCCCGCCCCGACGCGGCCATGAGCGCAGGCGCGAGCACGAAATGCATGACGTTCTCGAAACAAAAGATGATCGCGACCGGGACCGCGGCGGCCTCCCCGAAGGCCAGAAGCGCGAGCGCCGGCCCCATATAGCCGATATTGCCGTAAGCCCCCGCAAGGCCCTGGACCGTGGCCTCGTCGAGCCGGCCCCGTGCGGTCACGAGCCCGAGCGCGAGCGTCCCGACAAAGATCGCAAAGGTCACACCGATATTGGTCGCGATGAAGCCCCAGCTCGAGAGCTCTTCGACCGGCGTCGTCGAGATCAGATTGAAGAAGAGAGCCGGCAGCGCGATGTAGATGACAAAGGTCGTCAGCCAGCCGAGTTCGGCGGCCGGGCGCCGGGTCAGCAAAGCGGCAGTCACACCCACCAGGATCAACCCGAAGAGCGGCGAGATGAGGCTGACGATCTCTTGCATGGGACCCTCCGACGCGGTGCCGCCTTTTGGCAGCGCGGCCGACGGAGGGCAACGGGGCGCCCAGGGGCGTCAGAGGCTGAAAGAGGTCCCGCAGCCGCAGGTCGCCGTCGCGTTCGGGTTCTCGACGGCAAAGCGCGCGCCGATCAGCTCGTCCTTGAAGTCGATCACCGAGCCCTCGAGAAACGGCAGGCTTTCCGGGTCGATCAGCACCCGCTGACCCTGGCCCTCGATCACGAGATCGCCCTCGGCAGGGGCTTCCTCGAGCGCGAATTCGTATTGAAAGCCCGAGCAGCCGCCGCCGAGCACGGCGACGCGGAGGGATTTTGCGCTCCCCCCGGCCTCAGCGATTTCGGCGAGGCGGGCGAAGGTGGCCGCGCTCACAGTGATGCCACCCGCGGTGATGGCCGGGGCGCCGGCCGCGGCGAGTGAGGGCGCCTCGGCGCTGGGCATGCGAAATTCCATTTGGCGTCCTTCCGGTTGACCCTCTTGGCCTGAGATAACCGCAGGCAGCCCGTCAAACAAGCCACACACCCCACGAGCCCCGCGATCTGCCCGATTGACCGCGCCCCGCCCGCATGTGCTCAGCCAACGCCATGTCCGAATGCGCCCCCGGGCTGGACATCCGCCGCCGGCTCCGCCATCCCTCTCAGGGCGCCTGATAGGAAAGGGCTATGGACGAGAGCTTGCTGGCCCCCTTTGCCGCACGCCCGAGCGAAAGCCGCGGCCGGCGCTGGGCAGAGCCCGAAAGCGCGCACCGGTCGCTTTATCAACGGGACCGCGACCGGATCATCCATTCCTCGGCGTTCCGTCGTCTGAAGCACAAGACCCAGGTCTTCGTCGAGCACGAGGGCGACTATTACCGCACGCGGCTCACCCACTCGATCGAGGTCGCGCAGATCGCCCGCACGATCGCCCGGACCTTTCGCCTGAACGAAGATCTCGCCGAAGCGGTCGCGCTCGCCCATGATCTCGGCCACACGCCCTTCGGCCATACGGGCGAGGAGGCGTTGGCGGACTGCATGGCGCCCTTCGGCGGATTCGACCACAACGATCAGGCGTTGCGGATCGTCACCGGGCTCGAGCGCCATTACGCCGAGTTCGACGGATTGAACCTCACTTGGGAGACGCTCGAGGGGCTTGCAAAGCATAACGGCCCGCTCGGGGGGATGGGAGCGCCCGTGCCGCCGGCGATTGCGGCGCTCGACCGGGACTGGCCCCTCGACCTTGCGACCGAAGCCTCGGCGGAGGCGCAGGCGGCCGCACTCGCGGACGACATCGCGTATGCGAACCACGACATCCATGACGGGCTAAGGGCCGGGCTCTTCACCCTCGCGGATGCGGAGGGGCTGCCGGTGGTGGGCGACTGTTTCGCCGAGGTCGACGCGCTCTATCCCGGGCTCGAGGCCGGGCGGCGGCGCCACGAGGCGCTCCGTCGGGTCTTCGGCCTGATGGTCGAGGACGCGATCGCCGAGAGCCGCCACCGCCTCGCGGTCTTCGAGGGGCAGGGGCCGGACGCGCTCCGCCGGGCGGGCGGGCCGGTGATCCGGTTCTCGGGGCGTATGGCCGGGGATATCGCCGCGATCAAGCGGTTTCTCTTCGCGCGCATGTATCGCCATTGGCGGGTCAACCGGATGCGCGTGAAGGCGATGCGGGTGGTGCGGGAGCTCTTCGAGATATTCCACGCGCATCCGGAGGTGTTGCCGGAGGCCTGGGCAACGGAGTGCCGCGCGGCGCCGAGTGCGGCGGACCGGGCGCGGGTGGTGGCCGATTACATCGCCGGCATGACGGATCGCTATGCGCTCGACGAGCACCGGGCGCTCACCGATCTGGGCTCCCGCGCCTGAGGTGGGCAGGGCCGGCCCGCCACCTCCC
>JBHJGX010000035.1:0-20287 GCA_050331395.1 Paracoccaceae bacterium | reverse complement strand
GCCGGGCGCCGGCGCGGGGGCGCGGGGCGGGGGCGGTGGCCCGGCGCCGGGCCCGCGGGCCTGGGGCGATAGGGCCCGCCGGCCCTGTTCCGAGCGGCGTGTCGGGGGGCACCGGCGGGGGGGGCTCGTCCGTCACTCGATGCGTCGTGTCCGTCAGTGGGCGGCGGCGACCGCGCGTTTCGTCATCACCGCCACGAGATGGGCGCGGTACTCTGGCGAGCCGTGGATATCGCCATTCATGCCCTCTGGCGAGAGGGAAAGTTCCGCCACCGCCCCGGGCGCGAAGTCGGCGGTGAGCGCCGCTTCGGCCTCGGCCCAGCGGAAGACGCCCCCCTGGCTCGCGCCGGTGACGGCCACGCGGACATGGTCGGCAAACTGCGCGACGAAGACGCCGACCAGGGCGAAGCGCGAGGCGGGCTGGACGAATTTCGCATAGGCCGCGCGCGTCGGCACCGGGAAGCGGACGCCGGTCACGAGTTCGCGCTCCTCGAGTGCGGTCGTGAACATGCCCTGAAAATAGTCGTCGGCCGGGATCTCGCGCGCCGGGGTCTGCACGGTCGCGCCGGTGCCGAGGACGCCGGCCGGATAGCAGGCGGCGGGATCGTTGTTGGCGACCGAGCCGCCGATCGTGCCGCGATTGCGCACCTGCGGGTCACCGATCTGCCCGGCAAGTTCTGCAAGGGCCGGGAAGACGCGCTTCACCTCGGCCGAGTGCTCGACCTCCGCGTGGCGGGTGCCGCCGCGCACGAGCACCGCCGTGTCGGTGACCTCGATGCCGCGAAGCTCCGCAAGGCCGGTCAGATCGACCAATTGGCTCGGCTGCGCGAGGCGGGCCTTCAGCGTCGGGATCAGGGTCTGCCCCCCGGAGATCGCCTGGGCGTCTTCGGCGGACATCGCCTTTTGGGCCTCCTCGAGGCTTGCCGGGCGGACATAGTCGAAATTGTACATGGCTCTCTCCTTGGGCGTGCGGCCGCCCCGGTGCGGGGGCGGCTGCCGGCCGGTCCTCAGATCTTGGCAGTGCGGATCGCCTCCCACACCCGCCGGGGCGTGAGGGGCATGTCGATATGCGTGACACCGAGCGGGCTGAGCGCGTCGATCACCGCATTGACGATCGCAGGCGGCGAGCCGATGGCGCCGGCCTCGCCACAGCCTTTGACGCCAAGCGGATTATGCGTGCAAGGCGTGTTGCAGCTGTGGTCGACCTGGAACATCGGCAGATCGTCGGCCCGCGGCATCGCATAGTCCATATACGAGGCCGACGTGAGCTGCCCGTCCTCGGAATAGACGCACGCCTCGATCATCGCCTGACCGATGCCCTGCGCGAGGCCGCCATGGACCTGGCCCTCGACGATCATCGGATTGACCACATTTCCGAAATCGTCCGCTGCCGTGAAGTTCAGCACCCGAATGACACCCGTCTCGGGATCGACTTCGACCTCACAGACGTAGGCGCCGGCCGGATAGGTAAAGTTGGCCGGGTCGTAGAACGAGGTTTCTTCGAGCCCGGGTTCCAGTTCTTCAATTGGGTATTTGTGCGGCACATAGGCCGCGAGACAGACCTCGGCCCAGCCGAGCGAGCGGTCGGTGCCCGCCACGGTGAACTGCCCATTTTCGAAGGTGATGTCCGCCTCGGACGCCTCGAGCAGATGCGCCGCGATCTTCTTGGCCTTGGCGACGATCTTGTCGACCGACTTGACGATGGCCGAGCCGCCGACCGCGAGGCTCCGCGAACCATAGGTCCCCATGCCGAAGGGCACCCGGCTCGTATCGCCGTGGACGATGTCGACCTGGTTTTCCGCGAGGCCGAGCATCTCCGCGACCACCTGCGCGAACGTCGTCTCGTGCCCCTGCCCGTGGGAGTGGGAGCCGGTGAAGACCGAGACCGAGCCCGTCGGGTTCACCCGGACCGTCGCCGCCTCGTAGAGCCCCGCCCGGGCCCCGAGCGCCCCGATCAGGGATGACGGCGCGATCCCGCAGGCCTCGATATAAGAAGCAACGCCGAGCCCGCGGAACCGGCCCCGCGCCGCGCTTTCCTCGCGCCGCGCCGCAAACCCGTCCGCATCGGCGATGGCAAGCGCCTTGGACAGCGTCGCCTCGTAGTCGCCGGTGTCGTACTGGACCGCCACGGGCGTCTGATAGGGGAACGCGTCTTTGGGAATGAAATTCCGCCGGCGCAGCTCCACCGGGTCCATGCCGATCTCGCGCGCGGCTTTGTCGATCACCCGCTCAAGCTGGAAGGTCGCCTCGGGCCGGCCTGCGCCCCGATAGGCGTCGACGGCGACGGTGTTCGTAAAGACCGCCTTGACGTTCGTGTAGATGAGCGGCGTCTTGTAGTTGCCCGCCAACAGCGTACCGTGCAGCCAGGTCGGGATCACTGGCGCGAGCGTCGACAGATAGCCGCCCATATTCGCGAGCGTCTGGCAGCGGAGCGCGGTGAAGTTCCCCTCCGCGTCCATCGCCAGTTCCACTGTCGTCACGTGATCGCGGCCCTGCGCGTCGGACATGAACGCTTCGGACCGGGTCGAGGTCCATTTCACCGGCCGTTTGAGCTGTTTTGCGGCCCACACGACATAAGCTTCTTCGGCATAGTGGTAGATTTTGGTGCCGAACCCGCCGCCCACATCCGGCGCGACCACGCGGAGCTTGTGCTCCGGGATCGACAGCACGAAGGCCCCCATCAGAAGGCGGATCAGGTGCGGGTTCTGCGAGGTGGTCCAGAGCGTGTGCTCGTCGCGGGCGGCATCGTATTCGCCGATAGCCGCCCCGGGCTCCATCGGGTTGGCCACCAAGCGGTTGTTCACGAGATCGAGCCGCGTGACGTGATGCGCCTCTGCGATCGCCCGATCCACCGCCTCGCGGTTCTCCTCGACGAACCCCCAGTCAAAGCAGAGGTTTTGCGGCACGTCGTCATAGAGCAGGGTCTCGCCCTCGAGCGCCGCCCCCATATCGACCACGGCGGGAAGCTCGTCGATCTCCAGCTCGATCGCTTCGATGGCGTCCTGGGCCGCGTCGAAGCTCTCGGCGATCACGGCGGCAATCGGGTCGCCCACATGGCGCACTTTGCCTTCGGCGAGGATCGGGTGTTTGGGCTCCTTCATCGGGTTGCCCGCCCGGTCGGTGATCTGCCAGCCGCAGGGCAGGCCGCCCAATTCCGCGAGATCGGCCGCGGTGTGGATCGCGGCCACCCCGGGCAGCTTTGCCGCCTCGGCGGTGTCGAGCCGGGCGATCCGGCCATGCGCGACCTGGGAGCGCAAGAAGACGCAGGTCAGTTGGCCAGGGCGATTGATGTCGTCGGTGTATTGACCCTTGCCGGTCAGAAAGCGGATGTCCTCGCGGCGCTTCGAATTGGCGCCGATCCCATGATCCTTGGGCATGTCGTCTCCTCCCTTTATTTTGTCGGGAGCGCGCTTCGGCCCGTCGGCCGGTCGGTTCCCGTTGTCGTCGGACCCGGCGCCCCGTCACCGGCGGCGCGCCGTATTGTTGTCGCTTATTCGGCCGCCTGAGCCTGGCCCGACTGGATCGCGGCCGCCGCCTGAATGGCTTTGACGATGTTATGGTAGCCGGTGCAGCGGCAGATATTGCCTTCCAGCCATTCGCGGATCTCCCGCTCGCTGGGCGTTGGGTTGGTTTTCAGAAGATCCGCCGCGGACATCACCATGCCTGGCGTGCAGAAGCCGCACTGCAGCCCGTGGTGGTCCTGAAATGCCTGCTGGATCACCGAGAGCGAGCCGTCTGCATTGGCCATGCCCTCGATCGTGACGATCTCGGCGCCCTCGCAGGCGAGCGCAAAGACCGAGCACGCCTTGGCGCTGTCTCCGTTCACATGGACAACGCAGGCGCCGCATTGGGAGGTGTCGCAGCCCACATGGGTGCCGGTCAGCGACAGGTGCCCGCGCAGAAAATCGACGAGCAAGGTCCGGCCTTCGACCTCGCCCGAGGCGGGCTTGCCGTTGACGGTCATGGATACGGTCGGCATGGGAATTGTCCTTTCGTCTGGATCGCCAAAGATCGGCTGTCTTGTCGGGGGCCGAGACCGTCACGTCCCACCGCCCCCCATGATGCGCGGAGCCCCGGCCGGTCAGCTCCCGATGATGCGGTTGAACCAGCCCTTGCGCTCGGGCGTGCCGTCGGGCGCGGAGGGGTCTTCGGCCGGCGTCTCGGCAGACGGCTCGGCGTCTGTGGGCGCCGCTCCTTCGCCAGCCGGCTCTGCCGGACCCTCCAACCGGGCCTTGAAGGCGTCGAAGAACTGGTCGGCCACCTGACGGGCCACGCCGTCCACCAATCGGCTGCCGAGCTGCGCGAGCTTGCCGCCGACCTTGGCCTCGGCGTCATAGGCGAGCTTGGTGCCCGGCACCCCTTCGATATCCGCATCCTCGAGCTTGACGGCGGCGGCGCCCTTGGCAAAGCCCGCCGCGCCGCCTTTGCCCTCGCCGACGAGGCGATAGCTCTCGCCCTCGACCACGTCCTCGAGCCGCACTGCGCCTTTGAAGGTCGCCGAGACCGGTCCGATCTTTTGCTTGACCGTGGCCGCGAAGGACCCGTCCTCGCCGCGGACCATCTCCTGGCAGCCGGGGATGCACTCCTTGAGCACGTCCGGGTCATTGAGCGCCGTCCAGACGTCTGATCGAGGCGCTGCGATCATCCGTTCGCCGGTGAGCTCCATGGCGTGTCCTCCTGGTGGTTTCCGAAACCCTAGCGCCCGTTTTGCAGGCAAAGCAACGGGCATCTCGACCGGCCCGCGGACCGTGCCGAAATCCCGGGAGGCGGGCGCCGCTGCGGCCGGTTCGCCGCTCAGACCGCGTGGAGCCGTGCAAAGCCCGCCGCGAGATCCGCGATCAGGTCGTCCGGGTCTTCGAGCCCCGCGAAGAGCCGCACGAGCGCGCCCCGCGCCCGGCCCGGCCGAGGCCAAGCGGTCGCGGTTCTCTCAGGTTCCACCGGCAGGATCAGGCTCTCGTGCCCGCCCCAGGAGAAGCCGAGCCCAAAGAGCTCCAGCCGATCGATGAGCGCCGCCAGATGCGCCTCGCTCGAAAGCCCTTCATCGAGGACAAAGGCGAAAAGCCCGCCCGCGCCGCGGAAATCCCGCGCCCAGACGGCATGGCCCGGATCGTGGGGCATCGCCGGGTGGAGTACCTCGGCGACCTCGGCCCGGCCCATGAGCCATTCGCCGAGCCGCAGGCCGTTCGCCCAATGCCGCGGCAGACGCAAATGCAGGGTCCGCAGGCCGCGCAGCGCCAGATAGGCGTCGTCAGGCGTCGCCGAGAGGCCCAGATCCCGCCAGCCTTTCTGCAGGGCCGGATAGGCCGCTTCGGTGGTCGTCACCGCGCCCATCACCAAATCCGAATGACCGCTCAGATATTTCGTGACGGCCTGGATGGAGACGTCGACCCCATGCTCGAACGCCCGGAAATAGAGCGGGCTCGCCCAGGTGTTGTCGAGCATCACCAAAGCGCCCGCGCGATGCGCCTCCTCGGCGATCGCGGGCACGTCCTGGACCTCGAAGGTACCGCTGCCCGGGCTCTCGCAAAAGACGACCCGGGTGGTGGGACGGATCAGCGCGCGGATCCCGCCGCCGATGAGCGGATCGTAGAACGTCGTCTCGACCCCCATCCGCGCGAGCATCCTCTCGGCGATCTGCCGCGTGTTGCCATAAACCGCGTCGGGCAGCAGCACATGGTCGCCGGCGGAAAGATAACTGAGGAGCGGGCCCGATAGCGCCTGCACGCCCGATGAGCCGAGCCGCGTCCGATACCCGCCCTCGAGGCCGGCGATCGCCTGTTCGAGCGCGTAGGTCGTCGGCGTGCCGTGGACCGCATAGCTCAACCCGTCGCCCGAGCGCATGGCGCCGCGGGCGCGGAGCGCGGCCAGGTTCTCGAAGAGGATCGTCGAGGCGTGATGAACTGGCGGTTGCGGAAAACGCAGGTCCGGCCGGGGGAGGGTGCCGCCCCTCACGATCCGCGTGTCGTCTTTCATATCGCGCGCCTCCGAGGCCGGGATCTGGATTGGCGTCGCCTAACCCGGCCGGCATCAACCGGCAAGGGACGCGGCTTCCATACGATCCCGGCCTGCGACCAGCCCCGCTGGAAAAGGGGGCAACCGGCCCTCCGGCGGCGCGGTTCGAGCTGGGCGTTGCCCCGCTGAGGACATTTTCCGGGAATTGCTGGGCGCCCTTTCAGCAATCCCTGTTGCAACGCGAAAATCTGCGTCAAATGACGCGCCCGTGGCTTGACGCGCTCCGCGACAACCGTTCAACGTTCGTGATGGGGAACATCCCCGACAGAGAAGTTTGGACGAAGGTCCGACCCGAGCGGACTGTCCGCGCGGGAAACAGGGAAGAGGTAAAGGATGAAAACATCCACATTTCTGGGCGCCGTGGCCGTCAGCGGTCTCGCGGCTGCCGCGGCCCACGCCAACACGCTCGAAGACGTCCGCGCCAACGGGTTCGTTCAGTGCGGCGTCTCCACCGGCCTCGCCGGCTTTGCCTTCACCGACGAAGAGGGCGAGTGGCACGGCTTTGACGTCGCCCACTGCCGCGCCGTCGCCGCAGCGATCTTCGGCGATGCGACCGCGGTTCGCTTCACCCCGACGACCGGCAAGACGCGCTTTACCGCGCTCGCTTCGGGTGAAATCGACATGCTGGCCCGGAACACGACCTGGACGTTGTCGCGTGATGCGGATCTCGGCTTCGACTTCCTCGGCGTGAACTATTACGACGGTCAGGGCTTTATGGTGTCTAAGTCGCTCGGCGTGAGCTCGGCGACCGAATTGGCCGGCGCGACCGTCTGCATTCAGACCGGGACCACGACCGAGCTGAACCTGGCGGACTATTTCCGCGCCAACGAGATGGAATACGAGCCGCTGCCGATCGAGACGAACGCCGAGGCGCAGCAGAACTATCTCGCCGGCGCCTGCGACGTTTACACGACCGACGCATCGGGCCTCGCCGCGACCCGCTCGACCTTCGAGAACCCGGCCGATCACATGATCCTGCCCGAGATCATCTCGAAAGAGCCGCTCGGCCCGCTCGTGCGCGAAGGTGACGAGCCGTGGGGCGACATCGTCTACTGGGTGACCACGGGCCTCGTGGCCGCCGAAGAGTACGGCGTCACCGCTGCCAATGTCGAAGAGATGGCCGCGACCCCGCCGAACCCTGAAGTGGCCCGTATGCTCGGCGCCGAAGGCAACATGGGCGAGATCCTCGGCCTGCCCGCCGATTTCATGGTCCATGCGATCAAAGCCGGCGGGAACTATGGCGAGCTCTTCGAAGAGTTCCTGAGCCCGGTCGGTCTCGAGCGCGGGCTGAACGCGCTCTACACCGAGGGCGGCCTCCAGTACGCCCCGCCGTTCCGCTGATCGGCTCTGGCGCGTCCGGGCTCGTCCCGGGCGCGCCTCCGGCGCGTGCCGCAACCCGAAGTATCGCGGAGATCCGGCCATGACGTCTATCCCCGAGCCCGAACCGTCCGGTTTCCGCATCGACATGCTCTGGAACGACGCGCGCTACCGCTCGTCCTTCCTCCAGATCGTCGCGCTCGTTTTGCTGATGCTGGGCGTCGGCTGGCTTCTCAACAACACTATTCAGAACCTCGAGGCGCTCGGGCAGGACTTTAACTTCAATTTTCTTTTTTCTACTGCGTCTTATGACATAAACCAAAAATTGATTAGCTACGATAGCACTGACGATCACTGGCGGGCCGCGGCCGTCGGAATGCTGAATACACTGCTTGTGGCGTTCATGGGCTGCGTGGCCTGTACTGTCATCGGCGTCATTGCGGGCGTTCTGCGCCTCTCGAAGAACTGGGTCATCTCCGGACTGATGGCGGTCTATATCGAGCTAGTTCGCAATGTGCCTCTTTTGTTGCAGATCTTGCTTTGTTACGCGATATTTATCGAAACGTTGCCCAATCCGCGCGCCTTTCGGGGCGACGAGCCCGTGGCAACGCTCTGGTTCGATGCGATCGCCGCGACCAACCGTGGGTTTTATATGCCCCGGCCGGTCTTCGAGCAGGGCTCCATGCTGCTCGGTCTCGTGTTTCTCCTCTCGATCGGGCTGCTCATCGGGTGGTCGAAGTTGCAAAAGGCATACCAGGCCCGATCGGGCCGCGAATTGCCGCTTGTCGGCGAAGGGCTCGCCGTGCTTGCAGCCGGCGTGTTCGGTCTCGGCCTCGGCTATGCGCTCTTCCCCGCGGCCGGGCAGGGAACCTTCGAGATGCTCGCATGGGGGGCGGCGGCTCTCAGTCTCGGCGGCGGTTTGGCCTGGCTCTTCTTCACTTTGCGGGGCCTTTCGCTCAAGCTCGGTATCCTCTTCTTGCCGACGGTGGCCGCTTATTTCTATCTGGGCGAGCCGATTTCCTGGATCATGCCAGAGCTTCGCGGCTTTAACTTCGTCGGCGGCGAGGACGGCGCGATCCACGCGCGCAACTCGCTGATGGCGCTCTGGCTCGCGCTGTCGATCTACACCGGTGCGTTCGTGGCGGAGATCGTCCGCGGCGGCATCCAGGCTGTCTCCAAAGGTCAGACCGAAGCCGCGGCCGCGCTCGGCCTCAGACCGAACCGGATCATGAGCCTCGTTATCTTGCCCCAGGCGTTGCGGATCATCATTCCACCGCAAATCTCGCAATACCTGAACCTGACCAAGAACAGTTCGCTCGCGATCGCCGTCGGTTATATGGACGTTACCGGTACGCTCGGCGGGATCACGCTCAATCAAACCGGGCGAGCCTTGGAGTGTATTCTTCTCCTCATGGCGTTCTATTTGACGATCTCGCTGTCGATATCGGCGGTGATCAATTGGTACAACGAGCGCGTCAAGTTGAAGGAACGCTGACATGGATGACGTGACCCGGCAGCCCGTCGCTTATGTCGCCGACGCGCCTATCCCGCCCGCACCGCCACCGGCGAATACGGTCGGGGCTGTGGGGTGGATCCGTGCGAACTTGTTCCCGGATGTGCTCAACAGTGTCCTCACCATCCTGGCGATAGCTTTTCTCGTATCGTTTGTCCCCGGTT
Source organism: Paracoccaceae bacterium (assembly GCA_050331395.1). Classification (GTDB taxonomy): domain Bacteria; phylum Pseudomonadota; class Alphaproteobacteria; order Rhodobacterales; family Rhodobacteraceae; genus Thermohalobaculum. The sequence continues at coordinate 11,284 of JBHJGX010000035.1, read as the reverse complement.
GGCTCGATTGGGCTTACTTCCACTCAGTCTGGACGGCCGAGAGCCTCGCTGAATGTCGGGCGATCATGGACGAAGCCTATGGCGAGGGGGTCCGCGGCGCGTGTTGGGCGGTGGTAAACGAACGTTTCAGCCAGTTCGTTTATGGCTACTATCCGGCCGAATTGCGCTGGCGGCCCAACCTCGTCTTCGTCTTGCTGCTCGTCGCCCTGGCTCCGGTGCTGTTTCAGAACCTACCCGGTCGACGGCTCTTTTTGCTCGTCACCCTCGCGTTTCCGGCACTCGCCTATTACCTCATTTGGGGCGGTTCGATGTGGCCGTTCTTCTCGCTTTTGGCCGGCGGTGTCCTTACGGCTGCAGCATTTTCGATGATTTCAAAGATCAATCACCCCGTCTTCGGAACGCCGGGCATTGCGGCCTTGGGCGCGATTGCCGTGGCAAGCCTCTATTTGAATTACGCCTGGACGCCGTTCGGTGATTTTCTTCGGGCCGGTTACGGCGAGATCGCGTTTGAAACGGTCGAGAGCGACAGTTTGGGCGGGTTTCTGCTCACAATGGTTATCGGTGTGACGGCAATCGCGGTATCGCTGCCGATCGGCGTGCTGTTGGCGCTTGGCCGGCAATCGAGCCTGATATTCATTCGATCCGTCGCCGTGGGTTTCATCGAATGTGTCCGTGGCGTGCCGCTGATCACGCTTTTGTTTGTGGCATCGACAGTCCTGAATTACTTTTTGCCGCCGGGCACGACCTTCGACATCATCCTTCGCGTTGTTATCGTCGCGACGCTATTCGCGTCAGCCTATATTGCCGAGGCCGTCCGTGGCGCGCTCGCCTCGCTTCCGAAGGGCCAATACGAGGCCGCCGACGCGCTCGGGCTTACCTATTGGCAGTCGATGCGAATGATCATTCTACCGCAGGCGCTCAAAGTCTCGATCCCGTCCATCGTCAATATCTTCATCGGCCTCTTCAAAGACACGACGCTCGTCTCGGTCATCGGTCTCTCGGATCCACTCGGTATCATCCAGCCGATCCTCGGTGACAGCAGTTGGCAAGGCATCATCGCCGAACTCTACGTGTTCGTCGCCCTCGTGTTCTTCTTCTTATGTTTCGGCATGTCGCGGTACTCGATGTATCTCGAGCGGCGCCTGCAAACGGACCACCGCTGACCGGGCCGCCGGGCCCCAGTTGACAGGGAGACTGCAATGACCGCCACGCTCGAGACCGAGACCCAGGAGATCGACCGCTCGCGCATGCAGGTCTCCGATCAGGTGGCCATCCAAATCGCGGCGATGAACAAATGGTTCGGCGAGTTCCACGTGCTGCGCGATATCAACCTGACGGTCTATCGGGGCGAGCGTATCGTCGTCTGCGGCCCGTCAGGGTCAGGGAAATCGACGCTGATCCGCTGCATCAACCATCTGGAAGAGCATCAGGCCGGGCAAATCGTCGTCGACGGTATCGAGCTCAACAACGATCTTAAGAACATCGACAAAGTCCGCGCCGAAGTCGGCATGGTGTTTCAGCACTTCAATCTGTTTCCGCATCTGACGATCCTGGAGAATTGTACCCTCGCGCCGATTTGGGTTCGCAAGACGCCCAAAAAAGAAGCTGAGGAGATTGCCATGCAGTTTCTGTCGCGAGTAAAGATCCCGGAGCAGGCTCATAAATATCCGGGGCAGCTCTCGGGCGGTCAGCAGCAACGCGTGGCCATCGCCCGCTCGCTTTGCATGAACCCGCGGATCATGCTTTTTGACGAGCCAACCTCGGCACTCGATCCGGAGATGATCAAAGAGGTGCTCGACACAATGATCAGCCTCGCCGAAGACGGCATGACAATGATTTGTGTGACCCACGAAATGGGGTTTGCTCGGCAGGTGGCGAACCGCGTGATTTTCATGGATCAGGGGCAGATCGTCGAACAGAACGAGCCCGAGGAGTTCTTCCACAATCCGAAGAGCGACCGGACCAAGCTGTTTCTCAGCCAGATCCTCGGCCACTAGCTGGAAGTGCGCCGATCGCGAGAGCGCCGAGTGGGTCCTCCGTTGGCGGCCACAACAAAATCTATTTCACATCCCCCTGTGCCCGATTTTTTTGGACATCAACTTTCGGTCTGGTAGGTTCAAATTCCTCGACGTATCCGGATGTGCAGAAATTTCGATAGTTTCGAGATGGCTCTAAGGGGGAAAAGATGAAGTCATTCGGCATGGCGGCGGGTGCTCTGGCGCTCGCGACGACTACGGCTTCGGCCATCACCTATACCGTCGACCTGACCGATATCGGCGGCAGCACGCTCGACGTAACGGGCACGATCGAGACCGATGGAACAATCGGCACAGGGCTGGGCTTTGATATCATCACCGGCTTCAACCTGACCGTCAGCTTCGATGTGGGCCAGAGCTTCGTTCTCGACACAAGCAACGGCGCCAACCGGTTCGATGAGCAGGGCACCCCATTTAACGTCACGGCCACGACCTTCGACTGGGACTTTAGCAATGATGGTGCGCGTTGGGTTGTGACCACGCAAGGTTTCGGTGAACTGCTCCAGTTCTGTAACAACCTGACCGACCAGAACTGCGCCACGTCTCCGGCCCTGGGGAGCAATACGGGTATCGGGGCTTCGACGAATTTCGGCACCCCTGAGGAGTTCGCGGCGTTCACCGCTGCCGAAACGCTCAGCTTCGGCGACAATAGCGGCAATGGCGGTCCGGTAGTCGGCACTATTCCCCTTCCAGCTGCCCTGCCGCTGCTGCTTGCCGGGCTTGCCGGCATCGGGATTGTCGCGCGCCGTCGGGCTTGAGCAAGGCGCAGGCCGAGATGCAGTAGGGCACCGCCTTCGAGGTGCCCGCTCAGCTCGTGACCGGCTCGTTTAGGCGGGCGAGGTCATTGAAATCCGAGGCGGAAACGACGAGACGCCGCTGTCGGCCCGAGTGACCAGCAAAACGAGTTCCGGAAAGATCGCAGCGATCGCTTCGACGGGACGAGCCTCGCCAATGGTCGGCACCGGGACCCCACCTTGGACAAGCGCGGTATCCGCGGTACCGTTCGCCAGGCGGCGGCCGTTCTCGACCGATCCGGCGGTTTCCACAATCTCGAGGCGAATGCCATCGCGCGCGAGGATCTGGGCATACTGCTCGGCAATCGCGTCGTAGCCGCCTCCCTTCTGGCCGGCCGCCATGGTCGCGCGGTCGGGCGGCAGCAGGTCGAGAGCCCAGAAAACAAGACCGAGTGCAGCGACTGCAAGGAGACCGCCGAGCGCGTATATGCGGAGATGGGTCATGGAAAGGGCATCGGGCCCCGATCAGGCTTGTGAGAGGAGTTCGCGAGGGCGGGCGAAATCCACGAACTCGCCGGCATGGTCATCGATCTCGCGCCAATTCGGCACGTCGAAGGTGAGAACCGCAGCAGCGGCGGTGGGGAAATGGTCGAAGGCCCGTTTGCAGCGCGGGCGCACATGGCCGTTCGTCAGTTTGCGCGCCAGTGCCGAGAGGCCGGGCTGATGGCCGACCACCATGACCGAACGGGAGCTGTCGGGCAGCTTTCGCAGGCGTTCACGGAGCTGGGACGGCGAGGCGTGATAAAGACCGCGCTCGACCACGGGAAAAGGCAGCTCCGGGATCGCACGCGCCATCATCTTGACCGTGTCCCGAGTGCGCCGTGCGGACGAGCAGAGAACGAGATCCGCCCGATGGTCCCTCGCCACGAGCCAGCGGGCGATCACCGGTGCAGCGGCCTTGCCACGGGGATTGAGGGGTCGGTCGTGATCCTCAAGGGCCGGTTCGGCCCAACTCGACTTCCCGTGGCGGACGAGAATCACCTTTTTCATGTCAGGAATATGACGGGAAGAGGGCCGACAAAATCAACTGTGGTTCAATTGCGGCGCTGTGCCTGTGCGGCCACGAATGCTGCCATATGGAAACGGCGCTGCGCTTCGGGCGGGGGCGTGCCGACCGGGCAGGCGAGGCGGACGAGACATCCCCCGCGGCAGGGCGTGCCCTCGGGGCCGGTCACATGGGCGATGCAGGCGGGCACGTCGTAGCGGCCCTCGGCAAAGGCCGAGACCGGGCAGGCGGTCAGGCAGGGCGCGGGGCAACCGGCACAGGGATCGATCGTCGGTCGGTCGGGCAGTGGCAGCCGCGCTCTGAGGCCGAGCGCGCCGCGGTAGGAGGCCCAAAGCCCCCGGTTTGGCGAGACGGGGATGACGACGGGTGAGGGGCGGTTGCCCTCGGCCGCGGCGGCCCACCGGCCGAACGGCAACCAGGGCGGCCCGCCGAAGGGGAAAAGCGCCTCGGCGCCCGTTTCCTGCGCGACGGTGCCGAGCACCCGGGCGCTCCAGCGATCGAGCGGATCAGCAGCGCCGTCGGCGGCCTCGGGGCATCGGGAGAACGCGTCCCAGAGCCCCTGCGGCCCGGCGCCCACGAGGACGAGCGTCGCGACCCCGTCCGGCGCGCCGTCCTGCGGTCCCGGGTGAAACGCCCCGACCGCCGCAAGCCCGTGGGGCGCCAGGGCGCGGTCGATTTCCTCGAGGGTCATGCGCCGCTCCCCTCGCTCGGGGTTTCAGGGGCGACCGGCATCCCGAAGAACAACAAAAACCCGTCCGGATCCTTCACGTGGAACTCCCGCATTCCGTAGTCTTGGGTAAAGGGCGCGCGCACCCTCCCCGACGGTAAGTCGCGGAGCCGGGGGGCAAGCTCGGCCCAGAGCGCGTCCGTATCCGCGACCCATACATAGGCCGCCACATGGTTCGCGGTCGCGGCGCGGCTCGCCGCATCCGCGCCACCGAGGAGCATGACCGCTGCGCCTGCCCGAGAGACGAGCGCATAGCCGCGGCCCTCCTCTTCGAGCCGGAAGCCGAGCCGGTCGAGGTAGAACGGCACCGAGACCCGGGTGTCGGCCACCGCGACGATGGGCGCAATCCGGCGCAATTCTCGTGCTGAGGCGTCCTCGATCGACATGGGTCTCCCTCTCGGCCGCGCGGCACAGCATAGGCCGGCGACCGTCGAGCGAACAACCGGGGCCGGGATGCGATCTCCCCTAGCCAAACGGCGCGCGTTGCGGTCAAGTCGCGGGAAGCGTGGTCGCGAAGGAGATCGGCATGCCGCTTGAGATGACCCGGGAGGTGTTCGTCACCTGCGCCGTCACCGGCTCGGGCGGCACGCAGGACAAGAGCCCCCATGTGCCCCGGTCTCCCAAGGAGATCGCCGAGAGCGCCATCGCCGCCGCAAAGGCGGGTGCGGCGATCGTGCATGTGCATGTCCGCGATCCCGAAACCGGGGCGCCGTCGCGCGACCGGGCGCTCTTTCGCGAGCTGACCGAGCGGATCCGGGAGGCCGACACCGACTGCGTCTTGAACCTGACGGCGGGGATGGGTGGGGACATCACCTTCGGCTCGGTCGAGGCCCCGCTGCCCCCCCAGGCGGCCGGCACCGATATGGCGGGGGCGACCGAGCGGGTCGCCCATATCGCCGAATGCCGGCCCGAGATCTGCACGCTCGATTGCGGAACGATGAACTTCGCCGAGGCCGACTACGTCATGACCAACACGCCGGGGATGTTGCGGGCGATGGCCCGGAAGATGACCGAGGCGGGGGTGCGGATCGAGATCGAGGCCTTCGACACGGGACATCTCTGGTTCGCAAAGGAACTCGTCCGCGAGGGGGCGATCCCCGAGCCGGTGCTCGTCCAGCTGTGTATGGGTGTGCCCTGGGGCGCGCCGGACGATCTGAACACGCTGATGGCAATGGTGAACAACGTCCCGGCCGGTTGGACGTTTTCGGCCTTCTCGATCGGGCGGAACGAGATGCCCTATGTCGCGGCCGCGGTTCTTGCGGGCGGGCATGTGCGCGTGGGGCTCGAGGACAATCTCTATCTGGAGCGGGGAGTGCTCGCGCGGAACGAGCAATTGGTCGAGAAAGCGGTCGGGATCATCGAGGCGATGGGCGCCCGGGTGATCGGCCCCGACGAGGTGCGTGCGCGGCTTAAGCTCGAAAAGCGCCCGCCGGTCGCGGCCTGAGGGGGACGGGATGCGGATCTTAGGTCTCCCCATTCTCATGGTCCTCGCGGTCGGCTCGGGCGCCCCTGCCGGCGCGGACGGTGCGGGGGCGCCGCCCGAATGGCTTTCGGGTCGCTACGCGAGCGATCCGGCCGCTTGTCCGGCCGACGGTCTCGCCGAAGATGCGCTCGTCCTCGACGCACCGCTGCTGACGGGATACGAGTTCGGGTGCGTTCTCCTCGGTTTCTGGCCGGTGCGCTGGAGCCCGACCGACCCGGGCGAGGCGACGGTGGCGCTCGCCTCCTGCGGGGACGACAGCGGGATCACCCGGCCGGATCTCCTCTCGATCATCCGCGAGCCCGACGGGACGCTGACGCTCCAGTCTCAAAACGAATACGCCCGCGCCTCCGCCTGGCCCGAGCCGGTGCCGGGATACGTCTCGCGGCGGTATGCCCCATGCCCACGCTGAGCCGCTGCGTGGGTGTGGCGCTTGCCGGGCTTGCTGCGGGACCCGCGCTCGCCCTCGACGGGGTTTGGGATGCGTCGGTCCGGGCCTGTCGCGACCCGGCCTCGCATACCCGGCTGATCGCGGAGGGACCGACCCTGAGCTTCGCCGACGCGACCTGCGAGATCGCCAAGCGGACGCCGCTCCCGGTCGGCGAGGCCTGGGATGCGACGGTCAGCTGCACGGGCAGCTTCTCGGGCACGCGCCGCATGCTCCTCCTCCTCGGCAAAGATCGGACGCTCGTCCTTTATCGGGAGCCCGGCCTCCCCACGCTTTATGTCCGCTGCCGCTGAGAGGGTCGCCATGAGCGCCGTTGCCGCGGGTCGCGCGGCTGTTGGCGGTGCCTTTGCCCGGCGAAGCCCCGGGGGGCGGCCGGTCGGGGGCATCGAACCCCCGCCCGCCCGGTGCCGCGCGCAGGCGCCCGGCACGGCGCCCCCTTACGGAGGAAGGCGCGTGGGGCGCGGCCGCCCTGACGGCACCCCGCCGCCCGGTATGGTCCGCACGGGCGCCATCGGATCCGCGGGGCCGGATCCCCGCAGCGCGCCCCGCAGGCCCGAGATCGGCTGCGAGCATCGAGCCTTCGCCGCCGCTCCGACCGCCGAGGCCGGCACGCCGCGCGCCGGACACCCGCCGGACCGCAACGGCGCTCCGATCCCCGCATCGCCGCTCGGACGGTCGGCATGATCGCCCGGGCGGCCATCGTCGGGGCGGGAGTGATCGGCGCGGGCTGGCTCGCGCGGTTGATCGAGAACGGCGTCGCCGCCCGCGTCTACGACCCGGATCCGCAGGCCGAGCGCAAGATCCGCGAGGTGCTGGCGAATGCCGAGCGCGCCTATGCCCGGCTCACCCTTGCGCCGCGGCGCCCGACGGCCGCGTGGTCGATGGCGCCGAGCCTCGCCGACGCCGTCGCCGGCGCAGACCTGATCGTCGAGGCGGTCCCGGAGCGCATCGACCTCAAACACCGGGTTTATGCGGAGCTCGACACCGCCAACCCCGCGGCCATCCTCGCGTCCTCCACCTCGGGCTACAAGCCGAGCGATCTACAGGCCGAGATGGCGACCCCTGGCCGGCTCATCGTCGCGCATCCGTTCAACCCGGTCTATCTCCTGCCCCTTGTCGAGATCGTTGCCGGCGCCCGAACCGATCCCGAGACGGTGGCGCGGGCGACGGCGTTCTATGACGGGCTCGGCATGTATCCGCTCGTGGTCCGCAAAGAGATCGACGCCTTCATCGCCGACCGGTTTCTCGAGGCGGTCTGGCGCGAGGGGCTCTGGCTGATTAACGACGGGATCGCCACGACCGCCGAGATCGACGATGCGATCCGCATGGGGTTTGGGCTGCGTTGGGCGCAGATGGGGCTTTTCGAGACCTACCGGGTTGCCGGCGGCGAGGCGGGCATGCGCCACTTCATCGCCCAGTTCGGGCCCGCGCTCGCCTGGCCCTGGACCAAGCTGATGGATGTCCCCGAGCTCACCGACGCGCTGATCGACCGGATCGCAGAGCAGTCGGATGCCCAGGCGGCCGGGCGCTCGGTCCGCGAGCTCGAGCGGATCCGCGACGACAATCTGGTGGCGATCCTCCAGGCGCTCAAAGTCAATCGCTGGGGCGCTGGGGCGGTGCTCGCCGAGCACGAGCGGCGGCTCTATGCGGCCGCGCAGGCGGACCGGCCGGTCCCGGATCTGACCCGGCCCTTCGAGACCGCCTCCGTCCGCGTGCCGGGCGAATGGACGGACTATAACGGCCATATGAACGAGAGCCGCTACGGCCAGATGTTCTCCGACGCGGCCGACGGAGTGCTCGCGGTGGTGGGCGCGGACCAAACCTACGTGGCTGAGGGGCATTCGGTCTTCACGGTGGAGATCCATATCCGCTATCTCGACGAGGCCCGCGCCGGCGATCCGATCCGCACGACGAGCCAGGTCTTGGCGGCGGAGGGGAAACGGCTCCACCTCTTCCACTGGCTTCACCACGACGACGGGCGGCTGCTCGCTACCGGCGAACAGATGCTGATCCATGTGGACCTCGAGACGCGGCGGGCCTCTCCGCCCCGGTCAGATATCGCCGGGCGACTGGCCGAGATTGCGAAGGCGCATGCGCAGTTGCCGGTCCCCGAGGGGGCAGGCCGGTCGGTCGGTCAGCGCCCGTGAGACCCGGGCCATGACCGGGCTCGCGGCACAGCGGGTCGTCGTCACCGCCGGCGCCTCGGGGATCGGCCGGGCGATGGCCGAGGCGTTCGCCGCCGCGGGCGCACGGGTCCGGGTCGCCGATATCGACGAGGCTGCGCTCGCGGACTGCCCGGCCGCCTGGGCGCCTACGGTCTGCGACGTCGCCGACGAGGCCCAGATGGCACGTCTCTTCGGCGAGGTCGCCGAGAGCTGGGGCGGCGTTGACACGGTTTGCGCAAATGCCGGGATCGCGGGGCCGACCTGCCCGGTGGAGGACATCGCCCTCGCCGACTGGCGGGCCTGCGTCGCCGTCAACTTGGATGGGGCGTTCCTCGCGGCCAAACACGCGGCGCCCCTTCTGAAACGCCAAGGCGCGGGGGCGATCCTGCTCACCTCGTCCACCGCCGGGCTCTTCGGCTATCCGAACCGGGCGCCCTATGCGGCGGCGAAATGGGCGGTGCTCGGCCTGATGAAGACGCTCGCCATGGAGCTTGGGCCGCACGGGATCCGGGTGAACGCGCTTTGCCCGGGCTCGGTCGAGGGCCCTCGGATGGAGGGCGTGCTCGCGCGGCAGGCGGCGCTCCTCGGCACGACGCGCGATGCGCTTTATGAGGGGTATGCGGCGGGCAGCTCGCTCCGGTGCTGGGTGCGGGCCGAGGACATCGCGGCCATGGCGGTCTTTCTCGCCTCGCCGGCGGGCGCGCGGATCTCGGGCCAGGCGATCGCCATCGACGGGCATACCGAGACCCCCGACCCCAAGATCTAGCGCCGGGCACCGGCCTCGCGATGCACCCGCTCTTTCCCCGAGCCGACGAGATCGCAGGCTTCGCGCTCCAGGCGGCCTATCTCGGGGCGGCGTTCGCGCTCGCCGTCCTGCTCACGCGGACGCTCGGGGCGGAGGAATTCGGCCGGTTCGCCCTCGTTCAAGCATGGCTGTTGATGGCCGCGGGGGGGATCTCCTCCGGCATGGTCGCGCTCCTGGTCCGGGAAATCGCAAGCGATCGGGCCGAGGGCCGGGCCGCCGAGGCGCGCGGGCTCGCGGTCTTCGCCGTGAGGACAACCGCCGCGGCATCGCTCGGCCTCGCCGCCATCGGGGTGGGCATCGCAGCGCTCGGCCCGGAGGAACTCAGGCTCACCGGTCTCATCGCCGCGCTCGCGCTGCCTTTTCTCGTGCAGACCTCGGTCTCGGGCGGCATCGCCCGCGGGCTCGGCGCCGTCGTTCCCGGTCTCGCGCCCGATATGGTCCTCCGCCCGGTTTTTCACCTTGCCGCCGTCGCGAGCCTCGTGGCGGCCGGCCTGACGGCGACCGCGGCCTTGGCGATAACGGGCTTTGTCCTTGCCGCCGCGTTGGCCTGCCTCGCAGGCGAAGCCGTCCGGCGCCGGGCCATGGCCTCGGCGCTCCCCACCATCGCTCCCGCCCAGGCGGCGGGCCGCTGGTGGTCGAGCCTCCGTGCGCTTTACCCCGGCGGATGGATCGACGCGGCAACGCTCCAACTCGGCGTCATCCTCGTCGGGTTGCTCGGCGGCCCAGAGGACGCCGGCGGCCTCCGCGTCGCCACCCAGCTCGCAATGCTCGGCACCTTCGGCATGACGGTGATGGTGAACCTTCAGGGTCCCGCGCTCGCTGCCGCCGCGGCCCGCCACGACCGCGCCCGGATGCAGGCCCTCGCCCGCCGCGCCGCGCGTCTCTCGCTCGCCGTTGCCGGGCCGCTCGCGCTTCTGGCGATCTTCGCGGGCGGACCGGTCCTCGGGCTCCTCTTCGGCGCCGAGTTCGCGGAGTTCGCCCAGGCCCTAGCGGTGCTCGCCCTCGGCCAGTGCTGCCGCGCGGCCACCGGAACTGTGGCGCAAACCCTTCTCGCGGTTCGGGCCGAAGCGGCGATGACCCGCACGATGGCCGCGGCCCTCTGCCTTTATGCGGTGCTCGGAATGCTGCTCGTGCCGGTTGCCGGTGCGCTCGGCGCCGCGCTCGCCTGGACGCTTGCAACCGCCGTCGAGCGGGGCGGGCTCGTCTGGCTCGCCTGGGGGCGGGCCGGGATCCTTTGCCTGCCCGCGGGCCGGGCGGCCAGGCACCCGTCATGAGCCGGCGGCTCGCGATCTTCTTGCCGCTCCTCACGGGCGGCGGCGCCGAACGGGTGACGCTCAGCCTCGCCGAGGGCCTCCGCGCCGAGGGCGTCGCCGTCGATCTCGTGGTGCTCCGTGCCGAAGGTCCGCTCGTGCCGCTCGTCCCCGAGGGCGTCCGGCTCGTGGCGCTCGCGCTCCCGCGCGCCCGGGCTGCCCCGCGCGCCATCGCCCGCTATCTTCAGGCCGCAAGACCCGATGCGATGCTCAGCGTCTTGCCCGAGATGGACGTCGCCGCGGCGCTCGGTCGGCTTTTGTCTCGGCATCGGCCGCGGCTCGTCTGGACGGTCCACAGCATGCCGTCGGCGCTGCCGCTCCTGGCCGGGCGCCACCGCGCGCGGATGCTTCGTCTCATGCTCCGGGCGCTTTTGCCGGGGGTCAGCCGGGTCGTCGCGGTCTCCGAGGGCGCGGCGGCCGAGTATCGGGCGCTCATCGGCGGCGGCGCCCCGCTCGGGCCCATAAACAACCCCGGCCCCCACCCCCCCCGACGACCCCCTGCCCCCCCCCCCC
>JBHJGX010000034.1:0-43591 GCA_050331395.1 Paracoccaceae bacterium | reverse complement strand
TCGCGCGGCACTTGGCGACCGATTGCGCGCCTTGAACGGAGAGCGTCAACCATTCGAAACGCCAGGAAGGGCGCAGCGTGCTTGATCGGCGCGTCAACCTAAGGCATCGTCATACGGAAGAAGCCAAATGGGAAATCCCGGAACAGATTGGAGCCGGTAATGCGCAGCGTGATTCTCGGTCTCACCACGGCTCTGTGTCTCGCGGTCGCAACGGCACAGGCGGCGCCCGTTCGCTGGACGCTCGACGGGCTTGTCGATGCTGGCGGCGAAGGGCAACTGACCGGCAGCTTCATCTTCAATGCCATGACGGGCACCTTCAGCGAGACCCAGATCGAGATATCGGGATCGGTGGGCGGAGCCTTCGACGCGGTGCTGACGGAGATCGTAGGCGGCTCCGCTACCGGCCTCACGGCATCGACGTCTGCAACCCCGATGGACGGCGATCCGGGCGCATTTATCGTGCTCTCGGGAGTCGAGCTGACGGATGCCGGCGGCACGGTCCCGGTCTCCCTGTTCGCTTTTGGCACATGCGGGGACTTATCCGCGTGCTCCGGGATCAGCGGACCATCGGAGCTGGCTACCGGCAACCTGATCGGGGCGCCAGCCGCCATCCCTCTCCCGGCCGGACTTCCGCTTCTGCTTGGTGCGATCGGGGTCGTCGCCGGCCTCCGGCTGCGGCGGGGCTGAGGGAGGCGCTCAGAAGTCCTGCTTCTCCAGCCAGCTCTCCAGCCATTTGATGTCGTAGCGGCCGGCGCGGGCCGCCACCGATGACGGCGTCGGCATGATGGGAGATCATTCGATTACCGGCGGCGGCTGCGGTGACGGCAAAGGTGTGTCCGCAATTCGACCATTTCGCAGCGCATGGCACGCTGCGGAGCCGATCGGTCAGCGAACCAGCGCGATCCATCGCCCCCGCGACGGTGCCCAAGCCACTTCCTGCTTGATCGGGCGCGTCGGCGCCGACGAGCTCAATGTCCAGAGGTCAAATGGGAAATGCCGGTTTAAAAATGCAATGAATTTTATTCTAGTCGGCTTTTCGCAAACATGTTAACTCATCGACCTAATCTGTGTTGGGGGTTCCAAAGAACAAATACGCTTTTGCCTTGGTGGGGGGGCTCGCCTTCCTCGGCACTCCTGCGTTGTCCGCGTCGTTCAACCTTTTCGGCGGCGATATTGCGGTAAATCCGGGGAACGCGGCCGAGGCGACCGTGTCCGGCAGCGTCGGCTCGACGATCACGATCATCGCGGAGATCTTTGCCCAAGATACCGTGATGGCGCTCACCCTGTTCGGCAACGGGGTCGGCATCGACGAGGGCGCGAATGGCGGGGGTGAGTCTGGGACCATCGACGCCGCTGTTGGTGCAGCCAACGACGAAGTGCTGCTGATCGTCTCCCCGGTGCCGAGAACGCTGGTCTCGATCGACTTCTCTGAGTTCACTGCGAGCGGCTTCGGCAGCGACGGCTTTTCGTTACTGTCGGGCAATCTGGGCGACACCATTGACGAGTTGACCACTTTGGCGAGCAACACAAACGTGACGGATGGTGGACAAGACGTGTTCGACACCCAGACCGGTCTCGGCTTCCAACCGACAGCGCAGGTATTTGGGATCCGCGCCCAGAATTCGGCCGGCATTGACGATGCGTTCCGGGTGACCAGCATCAACCTGGCGGATCTTCCCCCGAGCGGTGGCAACGACGAGATCATTCCGCTGCCCGCCGGCGGGTGGCTGCTGTTGACCGCGCTCGCGGGACTGGCCCTCCGCGCCCGCCGCGCCTGATAGCCCGGGAACGGGGGCCCCGCGCGCCTGCCTCCCGCTTGCGCCCGGCGCCGGCCTGCCCTAGGCCGGGGCCATGACCACAGCCCGTGACCTGATCCGCACGCTCGACCTCGCCCGCCATCCCGAGGGCGGCTGGTATCGCGAAACCTGGCGCGCCGATGCGCCTGCGGGCACACGCCCCGCCGGGACAGCGATCTACTATCTGCTCGAAGCCGGAGATTTCTCCCATTGGCACCGGGTCGATGCGGCGGAAATCTGGCATTGGTACGCGGGCGCGCCGCTCGTCCTCAGCCTCTCGCCCGATGGCCACGACGCCGAAGCCCATCATCTCGGCCCCGAGATCGCAGCCGGGCAACGCCCGCAGCGGATCGTGCCTGCGGGTTGGTGGCAGACGGCGACCTCGCTCGGAGCCTTCACGCTCGTCGGCTGCACAGTGAGCCCCGGGTTCAGCTTCGACGGTTTCGAGATGGCCCCGCCCGACTGGCGGCCCGTCCCGCGTCCGCGCCAGGGCTGAGCCGAGGCTTCCCAGGGCCCCGCCCCCCGTGCTAGCTCGCCACTGACCCGGGAGGCGCGCATGTACACCGAAACGACCGAGATCGATGTCGGCTATTGCCTGACCGACCCCTCCGGCGGCTTCGCCTTCCAGCCACCGCGCACGGTCTTCTCCACCCGCGAGCGGCCGCTCGGCACCCGCGCGATCCAGAACTGCCCGGCCGTCAACGCCATCGAGCGCCATCTGGTCGAGCTGCCCTCGCCGATCGGCATCCGCCTCACGCTCGAGGACGAAGACGACGGCCCCGCCCTCGGCGTGATCGAACAAGGCACCTTCGTCGAGCCGGAGAAGATCGGCGAGATGATCGCCCTCGAACCGCCCGAGCGCTGGCGCCACCCCAAGCGCCCGGTGCTGCAGATCACCCTGCCCTTCTTCTTCGTGACCGACGCGCCCTGCATGCTCAACCAATTGCCGCCGTTCCTCGCACCCGGCATGCGGCGGTGGCCCGGCACGATGGCCGTGGGGCGCTTTCCGCTGACGATCTGGCCGCAGACGCTGACCTTCGCCTTCGAATGGGACCGGCCGGATCAGGAACTCGCGCTTAAGCAGGGCGAGCCGCTCTGTTACTTTCTCTTTGAATTCAACAAGCCCGACGCCCGACCGCGGCTGCTCGAAGCCGCGCTCACGCCGGAGCTCGAGGAGTATCGCAAGGGGATGCAGGGCGTCCGGCACATTACCTCGGACATCGACGCCGTCTGGGCCGAGGCGGAGCGGCGCCGCCCTGCCCGGCTCCTCGTTCCGCTTGCCGAGGCCGAAGGCGCAGCCGGTGCCTGAGCGGCGCGTCCCGGTCGGCTGGCGCCTGACAACGCCCGATGCCGCCCTCGCCTTCCTGCCGCCGGAGCTGATTACGGAGGCCGGCGCGCCGGCGGAGGCGGCCGCGCTCGGATCCCTGGCCGCCCGAACGATCCTCTTCCGCTGCCCGTTCGATCTCAGGCTCGAGATCTCGCCGCCCGCGGTCCGCCCGGTGAGGATCACCCGCGACGAAAGCGTGCCCGGCCTGACCGAGACCGGTTTCAAGGCGCTCGTCACCATGATCGCCCCCTCGGCGCAGCGCAGCCGCACGACGCCCGCCGTGCAGATCTCGCTCAACACCATGCTCATCACCGACGCGCCGGCGACGCTGATCCTCACCCCGCCCTTCGCAAGCACGGCCTTCCGCGACTGGCCGGGCACGCTCGTCGGCGGGCGCTTTCCGCTCACGAACTGGCCGCGGGCGTTGAACGCGGTCCTCGAATGGCAGGACCGGGACCGCGCTTGGTCGCTCCGCCGGGGCGACCCGCTCGCCTATGCCCGCATCGATTTCGGAGACCCGGACGCGGTCCCCGAACTCGTCGAAGCGGCGAGCACCCCGGCGCTCACCCGGCATTTCGCGCAGATCTCGAACGTCGTCGCTTTCGGGCGAAATGTCGGCCCGATGTTCGAGGAGGCAGCCCGCCGACGCCCGGCGCGTCTCCTCGTGCCGAAAAAAACGGGCACCCCCGTCTGGGAGTGACCCCGTTGACAGCCAGGCCCGGGCGCGCGAGACCCGAACGCCGCCACCGAGGGAGACACCGATGCCGCGGACCTTCGTCAACGCCATGGGCAATTTCATGATCCAGGGCGGGCTCGTCAGCTTCACGCTCCAGGATCAAGCGATGACCGCGCAGGGCGGTCAGGCGCGAGCGGCCGCGCCCGAGGACGTGGTCCATGTGATCATGCGGGAGCAGGAATTTGCCCAGCTCGTCCAGCTCTTCCAGACGCATATCTCCGCCTTCGAGGAGCAAACGGGACGGAAACTCGGGGCAACCGGCCCCGGCCCGGCGCAACCGCCCGCAAAACCGGCCGCGTCTGCGCCCGCGAAATCGGGTGGCTTCAAGATCCGGCCGAAGGGCAGCTGACTTGGACGCACCCGCCGTCCCGCGGCTTTACTTGGTCACGCCGCCCGTCTTCGAGCCGCAGGCCTTCGCCGCGACGCTTGCCAGGGTCCTCGACGGCCCCGCCGGCCCGGAGGTTGCCTGCCTGCGCATCGCGCTCGCCCCACCCGCGGACGAGGATGCGTGGGTCGCGGCCGCGAACCACCTCCTGCCCGTTTGCCATGCGGCCGAGATCCCGCTTCTGGTCACCGACCGCGCCTCGCTCGTCGACCGCCTCGGGCTCGACGGCGTACATGTGAGCGCGGGTCCCATCGGACGCATCCGCAAAGCGCTCGGCGGAGACCGGATCTTGGGCGCCTCGGGCGGGCAGTCCCGGCACAAGGCGATGACCCTCGCCGAAGCGGGGGCCGACTATGTGACCGTAAGCCCGCCGGGACCCGACCTCGTCGATCTGCTGGCCTGGTGGTCCGAGATGATCGAGACGCCGTCGGTCGCCGAAGACGTCGGACCGGAAGACGCAGCCCAGTTCGCCGGGCTCGCGGATTTCCTCTCGCCCCATCCGCAGGTTTGGACAGGCGAGGGCGAGGCAAACCTTGCCCCCTATCTCGCGGCGCTCCACGCCGCGGCCGACTGACCTCAGACGTTCAGAAGCAGATGTTCCCGCTCCCAGGGTGAAATCACCCGCATGAATTCGCTGTATTCATGCTCTTTGACCGCCGCATAAACCCCACAGAAGTTCTCGCCGAGGATCTCACGCAGCGAACCGGCCGCCTTGAACTCTTCGACCGCCTCCAAAAGACCATAGGGCAACTCGCGCGGCCGGTCGTAACTGTCGGTCTTGACCTCGTGACGGGCGGCAATTTGTTCGACCATGCCGAGATAGCCGCAGGCGAGCGTGGCCGCGATCGCGAGATATGGGTTCGCATCGGCGCCGACGACCCGGTTCTCGACCCGCCGGGCTTCGGGTTCGGAGATCGGCACCCGAAGCCCGGTCGTGCGGTTGTCCCGGCCCCAATCGAGATTGATCGGCGCGGTCATGTCCGGCACCAAACGCCGGTAGGAATTTACGTAAGGCGCGAGTAAACAACATGCCGCGCGCAAATAAGCCTGTTGACCGCCAATGAAGTGATAGAACGCATCCGAAGCCTCGCCGGCTTCTGTGGAAAAGAGCGAGCGCCCAGTGGCGTCGTCGACCACGCTCTGATGGATATGCATCGCCGAACCCGGCTGTTGTTCCATCGGCTTGGCCATGAAGGTCGCATAACAGCCGCAGCGCATCGCCGCCTCGCGGATCAAGCGTTTGAAGAGAAACACTTGATCGGCCAATTCGAGCGGATCGCCATGGCGGAGATTGATCTCGAGCTGGGCCGCACCGCCTTCTTGAATAACCGTGTCGATATCCAACCCCAACGCTGCGGCATAGTCATAGATGTGTTCGATGACGATGTCGTACTCGTCGACGGCGGCGATCGAATAGGCCTGAGCTTTTTGCGCGCGCCGGCCGGATCGACCGATCGGCGGTTCGAGGGGATAGTCCGGATCGGTGTTCGGCTTGGTCAGGTAGAACTCGAGCTCGGGCGCAACTACCGGCTTCCATTTGCGCGCCTCGTAATAGCCGAGCACCCGCCGCAACACGGAGCGCGGCGCATAGGGCACGAGCGTCCCGTCCCGGTCGCACACATCGTGGATCACCTGAACCGAGCGATCATTCGCCCACGGCACGGCCCGTGTTGTCGCCAAATCCGGGACGAGCGCGAGATCCGCATCGATATCATAGGCAGAGAAGTCGTTCAGATCCGGATAATCGCCCGTGATCGTCAGAAAAAAGAGCGAGGTTGGAAGGTAAACCGGCTGGAACCCGGCAAATTTTCGGGCGGGCATGACTTTCCCCCGGCCGATCCCGGCATAATCGGGGGTGATGCATTCGACTTCCTCGACCGCATGCTCGCGCAACCACTCGGCAAGCGCGGCCTGCGTGCGGACGGTGGCGTTCGGCGAGACATCGAGGCTGATCTCGGGGGCTGGTGCGTTGAGGCGCACGGCGATTTGGGACTGAAGCGTGTCGGACATGGGTCTTTTTTCAGTTGATGAGCGCCCCCAGTAGCATGCGTCGGGGCTGGCGGCGATGGCCGTGCGCGAGATCCAGCGGGATATTTGCCTGCCAGTGGTTTCGCGCAAGCCGGCCGATCTCAGCGCGGACGCCTCGGGTCGACCGCTTCTCGAAGCGGGCGACCTGAGGCGTTACCGCCTTTAGCTGCAGCCCTCGGCGACCATCCGCTGACAGTGCTCGGCCAGCGCCTTGCGGTTCGCAAAATCCGGCGGCCGGACGGGCGCGTGGAACGTGAGATCGGCTGTTCCGTTCGAACGGCAAAGCACCTGCCAGATATGCGCCCCGAAGCCCATGCTCCCCCACCAGCCGTAAAAGTTCTCTGGCAATCCCGTCCCGGGATCGGGGCGATAGCGGATCGAGACGGGTTGGATCATCACGTCCTCCGCGTGATCTTCGTGGAAAAACGCCGAGAACAGCGAACTCTTGAAGGGCAGCACCCGCAAGCCGTCCGTCGAGGTGCCTTCGGGGAAAAAGGCGAGCACCTGGTCGGCGGCGATCCGCTCAAGCAGAACCTCTTCCTGGCGCTTGGCATGGCTCCGGCGGCGCTCGATGAAGACCGTGCCGGTGACCTTGGCGACAAAGCCCACGCCCGCCCAATCGGCCACATCCGCCTTGGAGACGAAGTAGATCAGCCGGACCGCCCGAAGCGCGAAAATATCGAGCCAGGAGCAGTGGTTCGCGACAAGCGCGCCGCGTGCGATCGGCCGGCCGCGGACCTGAAGCCTCAGGCCGAAGAGCACAAGTCCGAGCCGGGCCCAGAGCCGGGCCACGGCGAAGTGAAACCCGACCCACCGCCCGAGCGACCGTCGCAGCGTTCGGCCGATCAAAAACAGTCCGAGCGCCACGCCCGTCGCCCCCAGCATCGCCACGAGGCGCACCGCGCCGCGGACCCGGGCCGGCCATGACAACGGCGGGAGGGTCGTCGGCGCCGTCTCGTCCCAGGTCGTCATCTGCATCCGCCCCTGCGCTCGGACCTAGGTATAGGCCCCGTCCGCGCCGCCGCGGGCCCTCTGATAGAATTTGCGATAGCGCTGCACCATCCGGGCCGTGTCCATCAACAGGCAGACATCGACCGTGTTGAAATCGCGGTCGATAAAGGCGCCCTCGCCCACATAGCCGCCGAGGCGCAGATAGGCTTTGATCAGCGCCGGGATCTGGCGGAGCGCCTCGGTCTTGTCGACCTCGTCGGGCGGCAGCATCGCCATATCGGTGAAATGGCCCTCGAGCGCCCGGACCCGCAGATCTTCGGGCGCGAGGTGGGTGTGGTGGAGATAGCTGAGCGCCTGGGCGAGCGGGGCGGGGTCCGCGCCGTGAAAGCTCGCCACCCCGAACATCAGCCCGACATCGTGTTCGGCGACATAGCGCCCGAGGCCGGTCCAGAGCAGATGCATCCCCGCGCCGCCCCGGTAATCCTGATCCACGCAGGACCGTCCGAGTTCGAGCGTCTCCCGGTCATAGCGCTCGAGCCGCGACAGGTCGTATTCCGCCGCGCCGTAGAAGCCGATCCCCGCACGGGCCCGCGCGCCACGCATCAGGCGATAGACCCCGACCACGCCGCCGAGCTTGTCCGGGTCGCAGGCCTCGGTGTCGATCAGAAGCAGATGTTCGGAATAGGCATCGAACCGGTCGCTCTCGCGCCGCGCGTCCCGGTCCTCGGCGCTCGGCGTCGCGCCCATCTCCTCGACGAAGACCCGGTAGCGCAGGCGCTGAGCGGCTTCGACGTCCCGATCGCTCTCGGCCAGCCGAACGGTGAACCGGCCCGCGTCGATCTTCATAGGCCTCTCTCCGATCCCTCGAGGCAGGGCGGACGCCCGGCCCCTGGCAACCGCGCGACCATATGAGCTTGACCCGGGCCGCGCAACCGGCCCCGCGGTCCGCCCCCTCGCCGCGCTTTCGACATAGTGTCGCCTCAATGAATTCGTTACGAAAAGCTTGTAACGGTGGCTTATGGCTAGAGCGTGTCTGGTGAGACCAAGTCGAGCGGAGCGGGACCGAGGAGCACGACCTTGCCCTCGTTCTCGAAATTCACGGTGATCCGCGCACCGACGATGGACTGTACCTGGCCCAGCCCCCATTCGGGGGCGTCTCGATGCCGGACCAAGGCCCCGACCTCGAGAAAGAGTGCCGACATGACGCTGACCTCCGATCCCGATCCCTGCCCTGCCAACCCTGCGGCCGAGCCGCGCCTCGCGCAAGCGCTCGCGTCCCGGATTTGTCACGACCTGGTGAGCCCGGTGGGCGCCGTGGTCAACGGAGCCGATTTGCTCGCCGAGATCGGCGGAAGCGGCGGGGACGAGGAGATCGCCCTTCTCGGCCAGAGCGCGGAACGTGCCGCCGCGGTCCTCGCCTTCCATCGGCTCGCCTTCGGCGCGGCCGGCGCGGCCGATGCCCCCGTTGCACGCACCGCCTGGGAGCGGACCGCGATGCGGATGGTCGCGAGCGAGCGGATCGCCTTCCGGATGACGGGCGCCGGCGGGCCGGAGTTGTCGCGCCCGGCCGCCCGATTGGCCGCCTTGTTGGTGTTGGCGGGCCGCGGGCTCTTGTCGATGCGGGGGACGCTGTCGATCTGCTTCGACGCGGACGGCGACGTGCCGATGCGCCTCAGCGCCACCGGCGAGGGTCTCGAGCGCAAGCGCGATATGCTCGCCCTCCTCGGCCGGCCGGTCGGGGACGCGCCGGAGCCGCGCGAGGTCGAGTTTCTGATGATCGGGCCTGCGGCCGCGGCGCTCGGCGGACGCATTGTTGTCGAGGAGACGGCCGAGCGGATCGAGATCGCGGTCCTGCCCGTCTGATCGACCGCCGGACCGCGGTTCAGACCTGGGCGAGCCCCGCCCGATAGAGGCGGATCTTGGCCCGGTAGACCGCCGCCGTCCGCCGGAGCTGGGCGATCGCCTCGGGCTCAAGCATCTTCACCACCTTGCCCGGCGCGCCGAGGACCATGGCGCCCGGCGGGATCTCTTTCCCCTCGGTCACCAGCGCTTTCGCGCCGATGAGCGCGCCCGCGCCGATCCGCGCGCCGTTCAGAACCATGGCCCCCATGCCGATGAGCGCCCCGTCGCCCACGCTGCAACCGTGGAGCACGGCACCATGGCCCACGGTCACCTCCTCGCCAAGGGTCAGTGGGAAGTCCGGATCGGTGTGGCAGACGCAATTGTCCTGAATGTTCGTGCCCGGGCCGACGGTGATCGGCTCGTTGTCGCCGCGGAGCACGGCGCCGAACCAGACCGATGCCTCGGATCCGAGGATCACCCGGCCGATCACATGGGCGCCCGGCGCGATCCAGGCGGAGCCGTCCGCTGGCAATTCGGCGCCGACACTGTCGAGCGTGTAAAGGGTCATCGGGCACGCTCCTCGAATTCGCGATAGAGACGGTTCACTTGCGGAAAGAGCCATTTCTGGCGGGTCCAGCGCAGCCGCTCGGCCGCGATGATGGTCTCGATCAGGGAAAAGCAGCGATCGAGATCGTCGTTTATCAGGACATAATCATACTCGGCCCAGTGGCTGATCTCGTCCCGCGCCTTGGCCATGCGCCGCGCGATCACGTCGTCCGGGTCGGCCGCGCGCGTCGTGAGCCGCCGCTCGAGCTCTGCAATCGACGGCGGCAGGATAAAGACCGAGACCACGGACTGGCCGAGATCCGAGGCGCGGAGCTGCTGCGCCCCTTGCCAGTCGACATCGAAGAGCACATCGCGGCCGTCTTGGATCGCCGCCTCCACCGGGCCCCGCGGGGTCCCGTAGAAATTCTCGAAGACGCGGGCGTGCTCCAGCATCTCGCCACCGCGGGTCATCTCATCAAAGCGTTGGTGGGACACGAAAAAATAGTCGCGACCGTCGATTTCCCCGGACCGCGGGGGCCGTGTCGTCGCCGAGACCGAGAGGCGGAAGGCCGGGTCCGTCTCGAGCAGGCGCCGGGTCAGGGTCGTCTTGCCGGTGCCCGACGGTGAGGACATGACGAAGAGAATGCCCCGTCGCCCCGCCTCCCCCGCCTCGCTGCCTGCCGTCGCGTCCGCCGTCATCCCGCCCTCCCGATCGCGGCCAGAGCCTGCGATAGCCGGGCGCGTCGGTCAATTCCAGCGCAGCCGCCGCTGACTGCGGTCCGCGCTTTGGCACAGCCCTTGCCTAACGACCGGTGAACGCCAGGCTTTTGTAGCAGCCTGGTATCCGAACTGTTAAAAAGGGGTGGATGTCGTGTTAGATGACCGCGATGCGCATGGGGGCTGCCTGTCACTTACCGAGGCCCGACTGGACAGGACGACCGATATGATCCACGCCGAGATCCGGGCGCTGCACCGTTATTGGCAGACATTGCGCAATGGCCGCCAGGTGCCCTTCCGGGCCGAGGTCGATCCTCGCGACATGGATTGCGATGCGCGGAACCTGCTGATCCTCGAGGATCTGGGGGGCGGCAATGTGCGGTTCCGCCTCGCGGGCACGGCGCTCGTCGATGCATTCGGGATGGAGCTTCGCGGCATGAGCGCCCGCTCGATCATGGCGGGGAAGGCACGTGAGAGCTTCGGGGCGCTCATTGCCGAGACCCTGGCCGAGCCTGGCATCGGGTATGCGCGGCTCACCTCCGAGATCGACGCGGCCGAGGTGTGGGAGGTGCTGCTCCTGCCCCTCAAGAGCGATTTCGGCGCGACGGACCGGATCCTCGGCTGCCTTCATCCGCTCAAAGGCAGGTCCCGCCCGACGGGGCGGGCGCGCCTTCGGTTCCACATCGACAGCATGTCGATCCGGCCGGTCGAAGCGGATCGGATCGCGCCGTTGCCCTCGGCGGTCGCAGCAGACGGCCTGCCGTCCGGGTTCGCAGAAGGTCAGACACCCTTTGCCGGGCCCGATCCGGCACCGCGCCGGGGCGAGCGCGGATTGCGCGCCATCGAAGGCGGCCGGACCGAGCCCAACACCGCCGAGCGGGGCAACGACCGCGGGCATCTCCGTCTCGTGAAGGACGACTGACCGCGGGACGCGCACGCGGGACGGGGGGGCGAAGATCCGCGCCTTACCGCCTTCGCTCACATCCAGCGGGCGATCATCTCGTGCTGAACCCGCGCCTGCGCCGCCCGTCGGTAAAACCCGATCAGCGCCCGAACCGGATCCGCCATACGCTGAAAGCCCGAGACAAACGCCAGGATCACCCCGACCGATGTCTCTCCCTGCACGGCGAGCCAGCCGCCGACCACCAGGACGGCCAGCGGCCCGGCCGCGTTCAAGAGGTTCAAGAGCCCCTTCAGCAGGAACTTCCAGGCCGTAAAGCGTAGGCGGTTCCAGTAGATCTCGCGGAGCCGTGCGCCGATCGGACCGTCGGTGCAGGCCGCCCCTTCCGCCACATCGTCGCCGAGCGCGCGCAGAAGCTCGAGCCGCTCTTCGGTCAAGCGGTTCAGCCGGCGTTGGAGGAGCGGCGTCAACGCCGCCTGAGGGATGAGAAAGACCAGGCTGAAGGCCGCCACCCGCGGCTCGACCATGACCATATAGGCCATGACGCCCACGAGCATGGCCGTGTTCACACAAGCATCGCTGATCCCCTCGCCGACAAACCCACCCAAACGGTCGACCTCGTTGCCGATGATCGAAACCGCCTGTCCCGCATCGCTGCGGTCGGTCGGATCGGCCCGGCGGCAGTAAAGCTCGAGCAGATGCGTGCGGGTATAGAGGATCGCGCTCTCGCTCAGCCAGCTTTGGTAGAGCCCGAGGCCGAATTTGAGCAGCCGTTGCAAGACGAGGGCCGCCCCATAGACGATCCCAAGCGAGATCAGGAGCCCCAGATCCTCGGGCGTGATGGCGTCGTCGATCAGGCGGCGTTGAAGCTCGATGGGCAGGAGGCCGAGAAGCGCCACGGCGACGGCGAGACAACAGGCGAGCACCTGATGCCAGCCGCTCATCCGCCAGACATAGCGCCAGACGGATCGCGCGGGTGTGGGGTCCCCGGTCTTCGGGACGACACGAGGGGCTGCATAGCGCGGCGGATCGGGGGCGGCGATATCTTTGGCCATCCCCGGGACCTAGGACGGTGACCCGCGATCTGCGAGCCCCGCTCCCCGGTCGGTGAGATGGGGTCGGAGGGCGTCGGCGAGGCCGCCGAGGCCGGTAAACCGCCGCTCATAGGACAGCCCCAGCCGCTCCGCCGCCGCGCGTGCTTTGGCCTCGAGCGCAGGATCTTCGGTCTGCGCCAGATAGACGAGCCGCCGGTAGTGGCCGAAATAGATCGGCAGCAGCTCGGGATGCCGGTCGAGCCCCATTCCCCGCCAAACGAGCGCGTCGAATTGCCGTGCGAGAAAGTCGGTGAGGTAAAAGGCGTCGATTTCGCCTGCGTCGGCGCGGGCGGCGAAAACCGCATTCCCTTCGAAAAAACTGTAGCAATGTGGCCCGGCGATCCGCTCGACGCCTTCCTCTGCGCAAAGCCGGTCGAGCGCACCGCCGGTGCCGCAATCCGCGTAGAGCACGAAGAGCCGATCGTACCCCTCGGCACGCGCCGCGCGGATCGCTCCCCGAACGGCGTCGGGGATCCGCTCAGGCCGGTTGTGCAGCTTGGCCGGCAGGCATTGGAGCGACACCCCGTCCCAGCCACTCGCCGCTTTGAGCGCCAGCACCTCCCGGGCGAGCGCCCCGCAGGCAATCACGCGGAGGCGCCCCGCGCCGGCAGGCGGGAGCCCCTCTTCGGTCAGGCGGCCATCATCAAGCTCCACACCTTCTCCTCGCGTCACGCCTCACGCGGCCTGCTTGAGCGCTCTCATCTTGTCGTGGGCCGCTTTGAACCCCTCGAACTGCGCCTCGAGGAGCGACTGATCCTCGGCATTGTCTTCATGTCCAATCGCCTTGCGATAGGCATCGAGGGTGCGATCCTCGTGTTCTTCGAGGCTGGCGACCAGCCGCTCGCGCGTATCGCCGAGCGAGGTCATCAACTTGCCGTAGAGACCATAGGCCGTCTCAATCAGCGAGGCTTTTGCCGGCTCCCCACCGTTGGCATCCACCACTTGGCGCAGCTCACCCGCGGCGGTTTCGCGGAGCGCAGCGTTTTCCTTGAAGATTGAAACCAGCTCGGGATCGGAAAGTTTGGCAGCCCCTTCCCGATAATACTTTGCACCGGCGTCCAAAAGCGCGACGATGTCGTTCAGGTTATTCAGTCGTTGCGACATGGTAGCCTCCTTCTCTAGAGCTTTCGAAAAGAGAACGGATCGCGAGATGAAAAGTTCCTCCGGGACCAGGTCGCGGATACAAGCCGGGCGCCCTATCCGAGCGCGGCCGCAGGCTCGATCCGCTCAGTCCTAGGTCGCCTGTCACGGGAGCCCTGCCGCTCCCCCTGCCCCCGGCCCGTCCGGGGCCCCTGCCGAAGGCCCCGGTCCGGTCCGACGGCTCACGCGCTCGCGGCCAACTGGTTGTGCTTGCGCGCCATAAAGGATTTCGCGGTTTCCACGGCCACAGCCGCATCCCGGCAATAGGCATCCGCGCCGATCGCCCGGCCGAACTCCTCGTTCAAGGGCGCGCCGCCGACCAACACCACATAGTCGTCGCGGATGCCCTTTTCCTTCAACGTGTCGATCACGACTTTCATGTACGGCATCGTCGTGGTTAACAAGGCGGACATGCCGAGAATGTCGGGTTTGTGCTCGTCGAGCGCTTCGAGATAATTCTCGACCGGATTGTTGATCCCGATATCGACGACTTCGAACCCGGCGCCTTCCATCATCATCGAGACGAGGTTTTTACCGATGTCGTGGATATCGCCCTTGACGGTGCCGATCACCATCGAGCCGAGCTTTGGCGCACCGGTCTCGGCAAGGAGCGGCTTGAGGATCGACATCCCGGCCTTCATCGAGTTCGCGGCGAGCAACACCTCGGGCACGAACAGAATACCGTCACGGAAGTCGATGCCGACGATCCGCATGCCCTCGACGAGCGCCTTGGTGAGCACGTCATAGGGCGTCCAGCCCCGCTCGAGCAGGATATTGACCCCCTCGCAGACCTCCTCCTTGAGGCCGTCGTAGAGATCGTCGTGCATCTGTTGCACCAGTTCGTCGTCATCCAGTTCGCTCAGGATGATCTCTTCGTCCTCGGCCATATCGGCATCACCCTCGGTTGGCTCAGGTCAATCGCTACTAAGATGAGACAGATCAGCAGGCGGCGATGCCGTAAACGCGTCATATGACCCGCACAAACCGACCGCCGCGAGAGATCCGGGTCCCGCCCCATATCGCGACGTGCGCATTCGGCCAGCACGGATGGCGAAACGCCGCGGAGGGTGCCGACCAGAGGTGTCCGTGTCCGGCTGCGGTTGGCTCACCTGGGCGAGAGCTCGCCGGTCACCCCCGCCGGCGGCGCCGTCTGGGTCGGCTGTCATCCTCTCCAGTCGCATCCGAGCCGTCGCTCTCGGAGGAGAACGGCCCGATCCGCTCGGCAATCGCCTCGAGGCTCGGCCGATCGCCCGGCGCCCGCTCCGAGAGCGCGGCCCGCATCGCCACCAGATGCGCAGGCGTGGTCCCGCAGCAGCCGCCGATGAGCCGGGCGCCCGCGTCGCGCGCCATCACGGCATAGTCGGCCATCAGCTCCGGCGTGCCGTCGTAATGGATGTGTCCGTCGACGAATTTCGGGACGCCCGCATTGCCTTTAGCGAT
Source organism: Paracoccaceae bacterium (assembly GCA_050331395.1). Taxonomy (GTDB): domain Bacteria; phylum Pseudomonadota; class Alphaproteobacteria; order Rhodobacterales; family Rhodobacteraceae; genus Thermohalobaculum. The sequence continues at coordinate 28,688 of JBHJGX010000034.1, read as the reverse complement.
CACCACCGCCTGGGGGGCGGCCTCGGTGATGCGGAGCACGGTGCGCAAGAGATCCGACGCCCCCACTCCGCAATTCGCCCCGATGGCGAGCGGCGCCCGGGGCAGCCCGGTCGCGAGCGTCGCGTAACCGGGCGGGGTCACACCCATCATCGTACGCCCGGCCGTGTCGAAGCTGAGCGTGCCGCAGAAGGGGGCGCCGAGCCGCGCGGCAGCCGCGGCAGCGGCCCGGAATTCCTCCTCTGAGGAGATCGTCTCGGCCCAGATCACATCGACGCCGCCCTCGAGGAGACCGGCCATTTGCTCTTCGAAAGCCGCCGCCGCATCCGCTTCGGAAAGCGTGCCCACGGGCTCTAGGATCTCTCCGGTCGGCCCGACCGATCCCGCGACGACCACCGGCCGCCCCGCCGCATCGGCCGCCTCGCGCGCGATCCGAGCCGCCGCCCGGTTCAACTCGCGCACCCGGCTCTCCGCCTGATGCAGGCGCAGGCGATAGGACGACCCGCCGAACGAGTTCGTCAAGATCACATCCGAGCCCGCTTCGATGAACCCGTCATGGAGCGCGCGGATCTTCTCGGGCGCTTCGACATTCCAAAGCTCCGGCGCATCGCCCGCCTCGAGGCCCATGGCGAAAAGATTGGTGCCCGTCGCGCCGTCGAGCAAAAGCCAGGGGCGGGTCTCGAGCAACCGGGTCAGCGCGTTCTCCGCGCGGGTCTCACCGTCCATCGCGACCTCTCAGACCGTCTCGACCGCCCGCGCGGTCTCCTGAAGCCGGGCGACCATGGCCCGCAGCCCGTTCGAGCGTTGCGCCGTCAAGGCGCTGTCGAGACCGAGCCGCGCGAGCGCCGCCTGGGCATCGAGGCGCGCCGCCTCGCTGACCGGCAGCCCGACATAAAGCCGCCGCAAGACCGCGATCAGTCCGCGCACGATCATCGCATCGCTGTCGCCGCGGAAGCGGAGTACCGGAGTGCCCTCGGTCCGGTCGATTTCGGGAACAAGCCAAACTTGGCTCGCGCAGCCATCCACCTTGTACGCGTCGGTGCGCTCGCCCTCGGGCAGGGCATCCATCGCCTTGCCGAGCTCGATCACGTACCGGTAGCGGTCCTCCCAATCGTCGAAAAGCTCGAACTCCTCGACCAGGTCCTCGAAGTCTTGTTGCATCGCGTCCTCCTGCACGGGACTTAGACGGCGGTCGGGCCTCCGTCCAGAGACTGCGACCGCAGGCGCGGCGGACACCGGCGGATTTTCCCTTTTCAGCCGTATCGTGACCTGAGAGAAGCTGGCGAAAAGCGGGAGCGATAAGGCATGCGGAGACGTTCGGTGGTAATATCGGGGCTCGCGGCGCTCGCGAGCCTCATGTCGGGTTGCGCGCTGTTCGGCGACGACGAGGAGGAAACCGCCGCCGCCGCAGAGGCAGAGCCCGCAGCGACCGGACCGATCCGCGAGCCGGTCGCCGCGGTCGGCAATGTCGAGATCGGCCGCACGCGGTCCGGCATCGTCATCACGGCCTTCGCAGAGGCACCCGGCCTCGGCTATAGCCGCCCCGTGCTCCTGCCCCGGCGGGACGGGCAACCCGACGCCGAGGGCATTCTCGATTACGATTTTTTCGTGACCCCGCCGGATCCGAATTTCGAGCTGCCACCGGGCCAGGGTCGGGCACTTCAGGTGCGCGCGGATCTCATGCTGTCGGTCGCGCAAGTGCGGGCGGCGCGCGGGCTTCGGGTGCACGGGCTGAGCCGCGGAGTGCTGGTGGGGTTCTAAGCCGGACGCGCTCAGCCCGCCTCGACGGGCGTGCGCTCCACCAGTTCGACGCCGTGCCGCCCGACCGCGAGGGCGACCCGCCCCTCTTTGATCCGAAGCGCATCGCGCCCGAAGCTCTCATAACGCCAGCCCCGCAACACCGGCAGATCGGGCGCGTCCTCGCCAGCCAATGCCTCGAGGTCCGAGCTTGACGCGAGCAATTTCGACGCGATGCCAAGCTCGTCGGCGCGGGCCTTGAGAAAGACTTTCAAGAGATCCGCAATCGCCGCCGAACCTTCCTTTCGCGGCGCGGGCGCTTCGAGCATCGGCAGCAGATCCTCGGGCACGGCCATGCCTTGCGCCACGGCCGCGAGGATCTCGGCCGCCATCTCGGGCTTGCGTCCCTCGCGCTGCAAGAGGCGCAGCTTGTGCAGTTCGTCCGCCGTCGTCGGGCGTGCGGCCGCGACCTCGACGAGGGCGTCGTCCTTGAGAATGCGGCTCCGCGGCACGTTCCGGGCCTGGGCGGTGATCTCGCGCCAGCGCGCGAGGCTCTGCACCACGCCGAGGAACCGGGGCGATTGCGAGCGCGCCTTGACCTTGCGCCAGACCTGATCCGGGTCGACCTCGTAAGTGTCCTTCGAGGTCAGCGTGGCCAATTCCTCAGCCACCCATTGCGCGCGGCCCGAACTCTCGAGCCGTTCCTTGAGCGCCTCGTAGACCGTGCGCAGATGCGTGACATCGGCGAGCGCGTAGGCGAGCTGCTTCTTCGAGAGCGGCCGATGCGCCCAATCCGTGAAGCGCGAAGACTTGTCCACATCGGCCTTCGCCACCCGGCGCACGAGCGTCTCATAGCCCACCTGGTCGCCATAGCCGCAGACCATTGCCGCGATCTGCGTATCGAAGAGCGGGGCCGGGATCTCACCGGTCAGGAGATAGAAAATCTCGACATCCTGGCGAGCTGCATGGAACACCTTGACCACTGGCGCGGCCAAAAGCGCAAAGAGCGGCGCGAGATCGATCCCCTCGGCCATTGGATCGACGATCGCCGCATCGTCGAGCCCGTCGCCGCCGGAGCCTTCGGGCCGGGCGAGCTGCACGAGGCACAACTGCGCATAATAGGTGCGCTCGCGCATGAATTCGGTGTCGATCGTCACGAAAGCCGCATGCGCATAGGCCTCGCAATGCGCCGCGAGATCGGCCGTGTCCGTGATCACCCTCATGGGCTTCTCTTAGGCGAGGGAAACGGCCCGTGCAATCGGCCGGGTCGGCTTTGGCTTGCCTTGCGGGCGGATCCGTGGTGAACCCTTTGAGCTGGCAGGGCCGGCCAACACGGCCCCCAGTGCCCGCCCATTCGTTTGCCCCGCATTCACGCTTTGGAGCCGCCCATGACCCGTGCCCCTGCCCTCCTCGCCGCCGCCGCCATCGCCGGGCTCGCGCTCTCGGGATGCCAATCCACGGGGACGAATACCGTCACGGGCGCTGTCCTCGGCGCGGGCACGGGCGCCGCGCTCGGCACGCTCGCGGGCGGAGACGACCGGCGGAACGCGCTCGTCGGCGCGGGGATCGGGCTTCTCGCCGGCGCGACCGTGGGCAACTACCTCGACGCGCAGGAGCAAGCGCTCCGCACCAATCTCGCTGGCACCGGCGCAAGCGTCACCAATACCGGCAGCCAGCTTGTGGTGATCTTGCCCGGTAACGTGACCTTCGCGACCGACAGCGCGCAGATCCAGCCACAGTTCGTGCCCACCCTCAACAACGTGACCAACACGCTCAACCAGTATCCGCAGAGCTTCATCGACGTGATCGGCCACACCGACAGCACGGGCGACGCCAACTATAACCTCGGCCTCTCCGAACGGCGGGCCCAATCGGTCGCCGATTTCTTCCGGGTGCGCGGGATCTATGTGGGACGGATTGCGGCGTTCGGCCTCGGCGAGACGCAGCCCATCGCCGACAACGGGACAAATTTCGGCCGGGCGCAGAACCGGCGCGTCGAACTCGTGATCATCCCGGCGCAGGACGGCTGAACGCACGCGGACCGCGGCGCTGGCCGAGCGGATCGTGAGGAGCCCGGTGACCGAAACCGCAGCGCCCGCGCAAGGCCCGTCGCAGGCGCGGCTCTGGGCCGAGATGCTGGTCCTTTTCGTCGGGGTGCCGGTGCTGATGCTCGTGTTTTTCGGGCATTATCCACTGTTCGGTGCGCTCCTTTTCCTGGCGGCGATCGCGGCCGGGCTTTTGCAGGTGACGCCGGGGTTCTCGTTCGGCGAGCTTCTCCGCGGGCCCTTGCTCGGCGAGTGGCGGCTCATCCTCGCCTTTGCGCTCCTGACGGCGGCGAGCACGGCGGCGCTCGCGATCTGGCTCGTGCCCTGGCGGTTCCTGGCCATGCCGACCGAGCGCACTGGGCTTTGGCTCATGATCATGATCGCCTATCCCATCGCCTCGGTCCTGCCGCAGGAGCTGATCTACCGCCCGCTGTTTTTCCGGCGCTACGGGGCGCTGTGGGGCGGGCCGGCGCTTCGGGTAATCGCAAACGGCGCGCTCTTTGCGGTCGGGCACCTGTTCTATCAAAACCCGGTCGCGATCCTCTGCACCCTCGGCGCGGGGATCCTGATCGGCGCGGCCTATGAGCGGACGGGCTCGTTCCCGCTTGCTGTCGTGCTCCACGCGCTCGCTGGGCAGATCATGTTCACCATGGGGCTCGGGGTGTTCTTTTATCACGGTGCGGTCTAATCCGCCGGAGTGCGAGTCAGCGAGCAGACGCATCCATGCCACCGAGCGACAGCCCCGATCTTAGGCCAATGGGCCTCGACGAGGCCGACACCGAGGCCCGCATGGTTGCGTGGCTCGACCGACGCGAGGGAACCCGCGTTACGCTCGCCGATCTCGAAACCGCCTTTCGGCTGATCACGCGGCGCGATCCAGACCCGGATGGCTGGGCCCATTTCGACGCGCGGATCGCCCGCGGCCTCGCCTTCCAGACGCTCGTGCGGGAATTCGTCGACAGCGCCGAACTGCCGAAACGGCATAGCTCCGCACATTGCCGCACGGTCCGCCGCGCCTACCGCGCCGTGTTGGGCGAGGCTCGCGCCCGAAAGATGCCGCGGCTTCGGCGGCTTTTCGCGCCCGCGACCCGGATGAAGGCGACGATGGCGGACTACGAAGAGACCGTCCGCCTCATGCTCGATCGCGCGCCGAGCGACGCGGAGATCGCCAATGCCGAGCCGCTCGTCGCCGCGGGCATCTTCCGCAAGCAGGTCTTCCGCAACATCTTTAAGAGCCGAGAGTTCGCCGAGCAGCTGGACGAGGCGCATCGGGCGATGGTGCTAAAGGCCTATCGCGAGGTGTTGGGCCCCTACGCCGCCGTCCCGGGGGCGGTGCAATGGTTTCACTCGATCCGCCTGCCCGACGGGCTGACCGACGGGCTCCGCGAACACGACGTGCTGATGCGCGAGGCGGATGCGGTCTTCCCCATGCGGCTCCAAGGGCGGACAGTCCTCGATATCGGCGCCTGGGATGGGTTCCTCTCCTTCGAGGCCGAGCGCCGGGGCGCGGCCGCGGTCCTATCGGTCGACCGGCCCTCCTGGTCCGGAGCCTCCTGGGGCAGGAAGGACGGCTACGACCTCGCCCATGCGGCGCTCGGCGCGCGCGCGACATCGAAGGACGTGGACCTCTTCGCGCTCGACCCGGCCGTCGGAGGCCTGCACGACATCGTCCTTCTCCTCGGCGTCATCTATCACCTGCGCGAGCCCTTTACCGGCCTCGAACGGGCCGCGGCCATGACCCGGGACTGCCTGGTGATCGAAACCGCAACAGCGCTCGACCAACTCGCCGAGCCCGTGCTCCGGCATTTCCCGGGCCGAACGCTGAACAACGACCCCTCGAACGTCTTCGCGCCGAACACCGCCGCGCTTCGATCGATGCTCGGAGATCTGGGGTTCACCCGCATCGAGATCCGCCGCAATCCGGGCCCACGCGATGCGCCTGCCGAGGACGCGCCCCCGCGGCTCCGGGACCGACACATCGTCCACGCCTGGCGCTGAAGGGCGCGATGCCCGCGCGCGCCGCGCGCCGCCCGCCCGTTCCCGTTGACATCCCGCCCGGGCCACGCTCTACCGGCGCCGCCAGCCAGTCCGGGAGGTCCCCTTGCACGTCTATCGCAGCCACACCTGCGCCGAGCTTCGCGCCGCCCATGTGGGCCACGACGTCCGTCTCTCCGGCTGGGTGCACCGGGTGCGCGACCATGGCGGCGTGCTCTTCATCGACCTGCGCGACCACTACGGCATCACCCAGGTGCTCGCGGACCCGGACAGCCCCGCCTTCGCCGATGTGGAGAAGGTCCGCGCCGAATGGGTCATCCGCATCGACGGGGTGGTCAAGGCGCGCTCGCCCGACCTGGTCAACGCCAAGATCCCGACCGGCGAGATCGAGGTCTTCGTCAAGGCGCTCGACGTGCTCTCGGCTGCCGAGGAATTGCCCTTGCCGGTCTTCGGCGATCAGGACTATCCGGAGGAGACGCGGCTGCGCTATCGCTTCATCGATCTGCGGCGCGAGCATCTCCACCGGAATATGGTGCTCCGCTCGCGGGTTATCTCGTCGCTCCGCCGGCGGATGACCGATCAGGGCTTCATGGAGTACCAGACGCCGATCCTGACCGCGTCGAGCCCCGAGGGCGCGCGCGACTTCCTCGTGCCGTCCCGCCTCCACCGGGGCAAGTTCTACGCGCTCCCCCAGGCGCCTCAACAGTTCAAGCAGCTTTTGATGGTTGCAGGCTTCGACCGCTATTTCCAAATCGCGCCGTGTTTCCGCGACGAAGACCCCCGGGCCGATCGCTCGCCGGGCGAGTTCTACCAGCTCGATATCGAGATGAGCTTCGTCGAACAGGAGGACGTCTTTCAGGCTATCGAGCCCGTCATGCGCGGCATCTTCGAAGAGTTCGGCGAGGGCCGCCCGGTCACCCAAACCTTCCCGCGCATCCCCTATGCGGAGGCGATGCTCAAATACGGCTCCGACAAGCCCGATCTGCGGAACCCGATCGAGATGCAGATCGTCTCGGAGCATTTCGCCGGGAGCGGCTTCAAGATCTTCGCTAAGATCCTCGAGGCCGAGGGCACCGAAGTCCGCGCAATCCCGGCCCCGACCGGCGGCAGCCGCGCGTTCTGCGATCGGATGAACGGGTGGGCGCAAAAGCAAGGCCTGCCGGGCATGGGCTATATCTTTTGGCGCGAAGAAGGCGGGGCGGTGGTCGGCGCAGGCCCGATTGCCAAGAATATCGGCGACGCGCGCACCGAGGCGATCCGCGAGCAACTCGGTCTCGGCCCCGGCGATGCTGCCTTTTTCCTCGGCGGCAAACCGTCGGATTTCGTCGATGTGGCCGGGCGCGCACGGAACGTCATCGGACGCGAATTGGGGCTCACCGCCGAGGACCGGTTCGAGCTCGCCTGGATCGTCGATTTTCCGATGTACGAACGGGACGAGGAGACGGGCGCGCTCGACTTCTCGCACAACCCCTTCTCCATGCCCCAAGGCGGGCTCGAAGCGCTGCGGGAACTGCCGCCGCTCGACATCCTCGGCTATCAATACGACATAGTCTGCAATGGGGTCGAGCTTTCCTCGGGGGCGATCCGGAACCACATCCCAGAGATCATGTACGAGGCGTTCCGAATCGTCGGCTACGACCGGCCCTATGTGGACAGCCATTTCGGCGGCATGATTTCGGCCTTCCGCTTCGGCGCACCGCCCCATGGCGGGATCGCGCCGGGGGTCGACCGGATCGTCATGTTGCTCGCGGGCGCCGAAAACATCCGCGAGGTCATCATGTTTCCGATGAACCAACGGGCGGAAGACCTGATGATGGGCGCGCCGTCCGAGCCGACGAACGAGCAGCTTCGGGACCTCGGTCTGCGGATCATCCCCGAGGAATGACCCAGCCGATCCTGTCGTCGAGCCCCTCTGTCCCGGAATTGGGCGGCGGGCGCTGCCGGACCTTGACCAGAGGCCCGGCGGCCTGAGCGTTTTCAGGGGAAACCCCCATGCCTGCGCCCGTCGCGTGTTTTGTTATAGTATAACTTTTTCCGCCCGCAAAGCCTTTCCGGAGCGATCCGGCGCATGGCCGGCTCCGTTGGCGCTCCGCCCCGCGGAGGCCCGTTGCACCCGGCTCAGACTGACCCGAGCAAAAGCGCCGGTCAGGGGGCCCCTGCCCTCGCAGCACCCGTTTCCGCGCGGGCCGCGGGCAGCACCAATCCTCCGGAAGACCTCACGAAGGGATCCGCGCAGAACGCGGCCGGGCGTTCTAAATCGGGAATGCGCTCAATTTCGTGGCATGATTGAATAAAAATTAGACAATACCCGAAATACTTGTAGAGAGACGGCCCATCGACTACCGTCGGCCAAGCGGAAGGGCCGGCAGACTTCGGGCGCCTTCGCGGGATTTGAATTGTCTCAACCGGAGATCCTTCATGCAAGTCACCGACCCCCTCACGCGGCGCGTCTTCCTCGGCGGTGCCGCGGTCGGCGCTGCCGCCCTGCTTGGCCCGCGCGCCACCGCAGCCCCGTCCGAAGCCGAAGCCCGCCGCGCGATCAACCTCGCCGGTCGCCAAAGGATGCTGAGCCAACGCATGGCACGGGCGACGTTTTTCACCCGCCTCGGCATCGAGCCCTCGCGGCATCTGGAGATGGTGGCAGCCGCGAGCGCACTTTTCGACGAGACCCTCGCCGGGCTCGAGAACGGATCCGACCCGCTCGGTCTCGCCACGGAGGCGAGCCCGCGCATGCTGGAAGGGATCGCCGGCGTCAAAGATGTCTGGGAGGTCATGCAGCCCGCAACCGTCGAAATTGCCGAGACAGGCGCCGTCAGCGATGCGAGTTTCGAGACCATCGCCGCGAATAATGTGTCACTGCTCTTCACCTCGGATAACGTGGTCGATCAGCTCGTCTCGGTCCACGGCACCCGGACGGGCAATCAGGGTCTCGCGGCCGCGATCAACATTGCCGGTCGCCAACGGATGCTGAGCCAGAAGATGGCGAAAGAGGCGGCGCTGATCGGCCTCGGCCTCGGGGTGACCGAGAACCCGCGGAACCTGCGGGACAGCGCGCTGCTGTTCGACCAGAGCCTCACGGTCTTGATCGAGGGCGAGGATCGCCTCGGGATCCCGGCGGCGCCCGACTTTATTCGGATCAAGCTCTTGGAGGTGCGCAGCATCTGGGGCGGCTATGGCGAGATCATGCAAGGGATCGTCGCCGGCGCCGAGGTGGATCGGCTCGCGCAAATCTCCATAGCCGCGCAGGCCGATCCGCTGCTCGTAACGATGAACGAGGCTGTGGGGCTTTACGAAGTGGTCTGAGCCGGCCCGGCCACACAGCCGCCATCCCTGGGCGCGGGTGCCGCTCAGGTCGCCCGGATCGAGATCCGGTCGACCCGAGCGGCCGGCAACCCCCGCGGCTCAGAGGCTATTGCGTTCCATGAACGCAAGCAGGCCTTCGGGACCCTCGCGCTCGAGGATGCCCGCGAACTCCTCGCGTTTGAGGACGAGAAACGAAACGCCGCCCACCATCACGTCAATCACCAGATGTCCCCGGTCGCCGAAATCGCGGATCCGCCAATCAACCGGCAACTCGCCGCCGTTCGCCCGCGGAATTCCGGCCCGCACGAGAATGTCGCGCCGTGCGGGACGGGTGTCCTTGATTTGCGGCTTGGCTTCGAGCCCTTTGCCGAACTGGTTGCGGTAGAGATCCGCCAGGAACCCGGGCAAAAGCGTGCGAAACCGGTCGCGCTCAGCCGATGTGAACGCGTCGACCCGGTCGCCGAGCAGAAACCGTTCCCAGACATCGAAGGCAAAAGCCTCGGCGACGGCCGTCTTCAGAGCGTCTCCGCGGGCGGCCTCCGAGAGCCCGGGATCGGCAAGCGCCCCGTGGGCGCCCGCGACGAGCCTCTCTGCGGTGGCGATGGCGGGCCCCTCTTCGGCGGCGGGGGCAGGGCCTGCGAGGCAGGCGGCAAGGAAGGCGGCAAGAGCGAGACGGCGCATCGGGGGTCCTCCGGCTGTGGCGAGATCGACGTTACGGCTCCCGTGCCCGGCCCTCCAGTCGAGCGAGCGGCGGGGTGAGGGCAAAGGCCATGGCAACCGCGGCGACCAAGGCGATGGCAAGCATGATCCCCATGCTCGCGGTGCCCTGATGTTCCGAGAGCCCGAGCGTCGCAAAGGCGCCGATCGTCGTCAACGCGCTTGCGGCGACGGCACGGGGGGTTGCGGTGTCGAAGACGGCGCCCGCCGTCTGGGCCCGGAGCGCGAGGTGGACGCCCGCATCGACGCCGATCCCGATCAGGAGCGGCAGCACGATGATATTGGCATAGTTGAACGGTAGGCCGAGCAGGACGCTTGCGGCCATGGTCACGGCGCCGGCAAGCGCCACCGGCACGAGAACGGCCCCGGTGAGCGCGACGCTCCGGGTGGCGAGGAAGGCGAGTGCGGCGGCGGCGGCGAGCGCGATCCCCGTGGCTTGCAGCATGGCGGCAGAAATCGTCCGGCGGGCGCCTTCGATTTGCGCCGGCGGTCCCGCAGCGGCCGGGGCGGCTTCGAGAACCGCATCGACGAAGGCCCGCCGCGCATCGGGCGCATCGATCCGCGCTTCGGGCAGGATCTCGACGCGCAACCGGCCGTCCTCGGCGACATACCGGCCGACAAGGCGATCGGGCAGGCCGTCCCGGGTCACCGGAGCGACCTCGAGGCTCGCGGCGAGGCGCCCGATCAGCGCGTCGAAATGGTGGAAGAGCGCCGCCGCCGTCGCCGTCGCATCGAGCCCGCCGGGGCCGGACCAGGCCCGAAGCGCGTCTGCAAGCCGTCCGCCCGCCCCGTCGCCGCCGAGGGTTTCGGCGAGGGTCATCGCCTCCGGCGGCTCCGCTCCGTCGAGTTCGACCGGATCGCCCGTGACCGCGAAATCGATGGATGGCCAAGCCAGATCGACGAGCGCGAGCTTTGCGTCCTGATCGGCCGGGACGAGGCGCTCGATCCAGACCGTGCCCGCAACCTCGGGCAAGGCCTCGAGACGCGCCGCCGCGGCCCGCGCCTCGGCCTCGGTGTCGGCCAGAAGCGAGAGGCGGAGCGGCTGCGCGCCCCGGTCCTCGAGGAGCCAGGCATAGGTCGCGACGGACGGCGCATCGGGGTTTCTCAGCCCCATGGGATCGGGGTCGAACCGCGCTTCGGTTGCGAGCACCGCTGCGCCGAGACCGACCGCCAGGGCAAGCCAGACGCCGACGCGCGAGGCCCCCGCGCGGGGCGTTGCGGTGCGCGGCCGGCCGGCCTGCCCCGCGAGCCCGGGCCAGATCGCGGCTGCGGCCGGGATCAGCGTGATCGCCACGGCAAAGGCCACGATCACGCCCGCGCCGCCGATCAAGCCGAGCTGTGCCATGCCGACGAACTCGGTCACCGCAAAGGCCAGGAACGCGAGCGCCGTCGTCGCCGCCGAGAGAGCCAGCGCCATGCCGATCCCCTGCCCGGTCCGGCGCACGGCTTCTCGCGGCGTTGCGTCATCGACTTCGCTCAGATGCGCGATGATGTGGATCGCGAAATCGATCCCGAGGCCGACCATCAACACGACGAACGCCACCGAGACGAGATTGAGAGCGCCGATGCCCGCCCCCGCGAGCCCGGCCGTCAGCACAAGCGTCGCGACCAGGGCGGCGAGGGCGGTGAGTGTGCCGCCGACGGTCCGCGTCGCGCCGTAGAGCACCAGGGTGACCAGCACCATCGACAGCCCGAGCGAGAGGCCCATGCGCCCGACGACCGCGGAGAGTTCCTCGGCCCGGAGCGCGGGCTCGCCGGTGACGCCTGCCTCGACGCCTGCGACCTCGGGCAGTCCCGCAACGGCGGCCGCGACGGTCTCGAGCGCCGTGCGCGCCGGATTGATCCGGGCGAAATCGAACTCGGGCCGCACCGAGACCGTCCGAAGCACCGCCTCGCCCCCGCCGGTCATCGCCGCTTGCCAGGCGAAGGGCCGCGTCTGCCCCGAGGCCGCCGCTTCAAAGGTGACGGCTGCTTCTTCGTAAAGCGCCTCGAGCGCGTCCGGCTCGATTTCCGCCCGCTCTGCTAGCCGACGCGCCTCGTCGATCGCACCGAGAAATCCCCCGACCGTCCGATCCTCGCGTAACTGCGCCAGCAGATTTGCCGATTTCGAGAGCCGGGTCAGCTCACGCTCAAGCGTGTCGAGATCCCGATAGAGAAACCCGTTTTCGAGGAAAAACCGATCCGCCGAGGGGGCGAAGACCGACGCGATTCCAGCCCCGCCCCGCAGCGCCTCGGTCAAAGCCGCAACCTGCGCCTCGACCGCATCAACGGGCGCACCCCGGACCGCAATCACGATCGTATTCTTCAGTTCCGGGAACGCGTCGTTGAGCGCATGCGCCCTTTGCTGGAAGGGCAGATCCGGATCGAGCATCCGGCTCGAATCGGTATCGACGCGGATCCCCGTCGCCGCCCACCCCGCTAACAGGACCAACGCGCAAAGGCAGGCCAACGCCGTCCGCGGCCTGGCCGCAGCCGCCTCCATCCAGGCGCCGACCCATCGCGCCGGCCAAGGCGTTGCCATATCGTCACGCATTCGCTGAGGTCCCGGTCAGGCGCTGGTTCACAACTCCGGCGCAGCGCTTGAGGCGCCGTCCGTCTGAGACTAACGTGCCGCGGCATGCGGGCGCTACCCTCGGAAGGCGGCCCCGACCCAACAGGGGCCCTCCCCGCTTTGGAGCCTGCCGATCATGACCCACACCGTTCTCCTCCGGCCCGCCATCCTCGTGGCCGCGGCCCTGTCCGTCGGCGCCTGCGCGGGCTCCGGCCCGTCCGGCAGCTTCTCCGAGCGCGATCCCTACGAGGAGACGAACCGCGTCATCCATAACTTCAACGTGACCGCCGACCGGACCTTCCTCCGCCCCGTTTCTCAGGGCTACGATGCGGTGACGCCGGCGCTCGTTCAACACCTCCTCGGCAACAGCTTCGACCATTTCGACACCGCGAACGATTTTGCCAACTACATGCTCCAGGGAGAGTTCCGGCTGGCCGGGCGATCCTTCGCGCGCTTCACGATCAATTCGATCGTTGGCGCGGCCGGGCTTCTGGATCCGGCAACCGATTTTGGCCTGGCCAAAGAAAACACCGATTTCGGGGTCACGCTCGGCAAATACGGCGTTGAGGAAGGCGCCTATCTGGTCCTGCCCTTTTTCGGACCGAGCACGACACGGGATCTCGGCGGCACTGCAGGTGATTTTGTTCTTTCGCCCGAAACCTATATTTTCAACGGTCTCGACTCGAGTGCCCTCAATTTCGTTTCACCCGGTTACAATGCGGTCGAAATCGTCCAGGACCGCGCCGCCAATGCAGAGTTGATCGACGACGTGCTCTACGGCTCCGACGACAGCTATATCTCGCTGCGCACCATATATCTGCAGCGCCGTGATCGGCTCATTTTCGGCGAGAGCGAACAACTTCCCGATATCTTCGACGAAGACGCGCCATCGCAATGACAGAAGCCGCCGTCAGCCTGTCGCCCGAGGCGTTCCGGGCGACGCTCAAATCCCACGCGGCGGCCGCGGAGGCCGCGCTCGACCGTCTGCTTCCGGCCGAAGGCGGGGCGCCGGGCGAGGCCGAGCTCGCCGCAGCCATGCGCTATGCGACACTTGGGCCGGGAAAGCGTCTCCGCGCGTTCCTCGCGCTCGAGACCGGCCGGCTCTTCGGCGCTGAGGGCGAAGGACCGCTCCGGGTCGCGGCCGCGGTCGAATGCCTCCACGCCTACAGCCTCGTGCACGACGATCTGCCGTCGATGGACGACGACGACCTGCGCCGCGGACGGCCGACGGTGCATAAGGTCTGGCCCGAAGCGACGGCGATCCTGGCGGGTGACGCGCTGCAGACCTTGGCCTTTGAGATCCTCGCCGACCCGGCGACCCATCACGAGCCGGGCATCAGGGCGGAGCTTTGCCTCCGGCTCGCCCGCGCGTCCGGGGCGGCGGGCATGGTGGGGGGGCAAGCGCTCGATCTTGCCGCCGAAGCGGCGGGCGCACGGCTCGACGCGGCCGCAGTCAAACGCCTGCAAACCCTGAAGACCGGGGCACTCATCGCTTTTGCGGCCGAAGGAGGGGCGATCGTCGCCGGAGCCCGTGCAGACGACGTCGGTCGGATCGGGCGCTATGCGGCCGCACTCGGCGAGGCGTTTCAGATCGCCGACGATCTTCTCGACGTGACCGGAACCGAGTCCGAGACCGGCAAGCGCGTCGGCAAGGACCAAGACGCGGGCAAGGCCACCTTCGTCGATATCCTCGGGGTCGACGGCGCCCGAGCCCGGGCCGAGGCCTTGGTCGCTGTCGCGGCCGAGGAACTCGCCCCCTTCGGCGAGCTGGCGGCGCAGCTTCTTGCGGCCTCCGAATTCGTCGTGGCGCGGAAGTCCTGAGATCGGGCCGAATTGGGCCCAATTGCGGCAAGTGTATCCACAAAGCGAACACAACCTCCGCGCGAGTAAGTTCCAGATAATTCGCATATTTTTGAAATACAGAGACTTTTTCAACTCGACCTGCGGCCGATTTTGGATAAAACCGGCTTGAATTATGGCTGAATTGCGGCTACTCAGGTCGGGCACGGCAGTGATGGGCCGCGCATTCGTCTACCAGCGACCCAAACAGCGAAACCTTTTGGAACATCCATTTCTGAAACGTGCCTGCGGAGAAGCGCGTACAACCGAGGTAAGAGGCTGACCCCGCCGGTTTTACCGGAGCTTCGATCCCGGTTACTTCTGTCCTGACCCTCCAGACCCCATGATGAAGGACAGACCTTAGGGCGGCATTTGCCGCCCTTTTCTTTTTCGCAAAGCCAGAACCGACCCGGTTTATCCGGAACAGTTCGCGCCTCCGAGCACGCAAAACTTAGCGCAATGGGGATGGTTGAGCGCCACCTCGCCCGAGGCCTCGGCCAGCGTCTCGCCGAGCTCGAACGCCGCGTCATAGGCCAAGAGCGTACAGGCCAGAACCGCAGGCCGCGCCGCCCCCCGCCGCTTGACCACCATCCGCGCCGAGGCGCACATCACATCAGATGGCGCCTTGCCGAGGATCCCCCAGCACGCGTCGGTGATCTCAGGCACCTCGGCGGTCTCGTCCATTTCGGGAAACAAAACGAGCTCGCCCGGCCGATCCGCATCGATGGCGAACCCTTCCGCCGCGAAGAGCCGCGCAAAGCCGGCCCGCGTCTCCGCCTCGGTCTCTCCCCAAAGCGTCCGCGCCGCAACCGCCATCCGGATGCCCCGATCCCGCAACCAGCGCATGCCCTCGATCGAGGCGACAAAACTGCCCGCCCCGCGCTCGGCGTCGTGGGTCGCCGCGTCGTGGTGATCGAGCGACACTCGGAGCGTCAGCCGATCGCCATAGTCCGCGCCGAGCTGCGCGAGCCCCGCCTGCACCCGCGGTCGCATCATCGGGCGCATGGCATTCGTCAGCACCAGCACCTCGAACCCGCGGGAAAGCGCCGCCTCGGCCATCTCGACCATTTCGGGGTTCATGAAGGGCTCGCCGCCCGTAAAACCGATCTCGCGCGTGCCGAGACCCCTGTCGCGGATCTCGTCGAGATAATCGACCACCTCGGCCGCGGTCAGGTAAACGAGCGCGTCATTGCTCGGGCTTGAGAGAATATAGCAATTCCGACATTCGATATTGCAAAGCGTGCCGGTGTTGAACCAAAGCGTCTCGAGCCGCTCGAGCGCAACCCGGGCCCTTTGCTCTCCGGTCGCGGTGATGTCGGGATGTTCGAACTTGCCCCAGCGCCGGGCGGCCTCGGTCAGCGTCATGTCTCCTCCGTCGATCGACGCCGACCCGTCTGCCCGCTGCCGCACCCGACTGTCAAATAACGCAGCGGCGAGCGTTAACGCCCGGACGCACCCTCGAGCGCAGCGCCGAAGAAGAGCAGCAACCCGTCCGGATCGCGGACATGGAACTCCTGGCGCCCGTCGGGCTTCTCGAAAAGCGGCCGATATCGCGCCGCCCCGAGCGACGCGAGCCGCGGGCGAAGCGCCTCATGCAGCGCCACGATCCCGTCCACCCAGACATAGGCAGAGAGATACTCCGCCGTGGCCTTCACGGCCTTACCGTCGGCCAGATCGAGCAGCATCAGACCGGTCTCGCCGCGGGTGACATACGCATAGGTCCCTTCGCGGTTCCGCTCGGCGAGCGCGAAATCGAGCACCTGCGTATAAAAGCCGACGGATCGATGCACGCTGCGCACGGGTACGATCGGTGTGATGCCGCGGAGTTTCACACGGTCGAGTACGGCCTGCATGCACACCCCCATCGCTTTTGACGTGATCAAACGATGCGCAGCCTAATGCGCAAATTCCATGCGACCTTTGCGCTGGATCAAGGATCGTTCTGTGATCCGCGTCACCCTCCCCGGCCGAGGCCGGCGCGAACCGGCCCCCAATAAGAGCGCCGTTACCGCCGCCAAAACTGATTTCGATGCCCCAAAGCCGGACCCTGGGAGGATCCTCATGACTGACACGAACCCCGTTGCCCATGATCCGGACGGTATCGAGGGAGGCCCCTGGCGCACGGCAGAGGGCGTGCCGCCGGTCCGCGCGGCCGAATGGCCCGACCTTTCCGCCGCACTCACGGCCGGCTGGCGGGATTTCTGCGCCGCGCCCCTCATGGGCCTCGCCGTCGGGAGCCTTTATGCCGCCGGCGGCTGGCTCCTCCTCTGGGTGCTTGAGCTGCGCGAGATCCGCGGCCTCTCCTTCCCCGTCGTTGCGGGCTTCGCGCTCATCGGCCCCTTCGTCGCCGTCATCCTCTACGAGATCTCTCGGCGCCGCGAA
This sequence comes from Paracoccaceae bacterium, assembly GCA_050331395.1. GTDB lineage: Bacteria > Pseudomonadota > Alphaproteobacteria > Rhodobacterales > Rhodobacteraceae > Thermohalobaculum. The sequence goes on along the minus strand of JBHJGX010000034.1, from coordinate 12,122 downwards.
CTCGGCCAGAGCTTCGGCTGGGCGGACATCCCGTCGATGATCGCCCGCACCGCCCGCAAACAAATCATCTATCACGGCTTTATCCTGATGTTCTGGCTCGCGGTCTGGAGCCGCGTCGGCGTCATGCTGTGGGCGATCTTTTTCCACGCCTCCACCGACCGGTTCTGGGAACTGGCCGGGCAGATGATCACAACCTCGCACGGCATCTCGTTCCTGATCGTCGGCCACCTCTTTGGCGCGTTCTTCGCGGGCGTCGCCTTCTGCCTATCGGTCCTCGCCTTCCCGTTCCTGCTAGACCGGGACAGCGATTTCATCACCGCAATGGTGCTGTCGTTTCGAGCCGTGCTCGCCAGCCCCGTCGTCATGTTCGCCTGGGGCGTGATCATCGGGCTAATGCTTGCCGCCGCCTCGGCGCCCTTGTTCCTCGGCTTGCCGATCGTGTTGCCGATCCTCGGACATGCGTCCTGGCACCTTTATCGGAGATTGACCGCCGAACCTTCACCTTGAGTTGAATTGGCAGGAAAAATGTGGACACTTGTGTCGTGAGTTGGGGATGACTCGTCGCGGGTCTTAAGACCGGCGCGGGCAATGGAGGGGACGATGCGGAACAGAATGACCGGGCTCGCCGCGATGGCTGCCCTCTTGGCATCCCCGGCCGCTGCCGGCGTCGCCATCACCCTCGGCGAACCGATCTTCACGGATCCGGTGACCCAGGATTTCTCGAGCTTTTCGACGGGACCGCTCGCCGATCCCCTCGCAGCGCTCCGCCCGCTCGGCATCACCAGCTTCGAGATCTTGACCTTCGACGGCGTGTCCGAGGATCGCTACGACGAGAACGATATCGGCTTCGTGATCAACCAGACCAACGACGTTCCGGGACTGGCCTCGGTCGGCGGCGTGACGAACATCGTCGATACGGGAAGTCCGGGGGTCGCGGGCGACGGCCCGATCATCGATTCGGTCGGCTTCATCTTCCACTTTCTGCAGCCCATCGACCGGATTGTGCTCGATCTCGGCGATCCGGGTCTGTTCCGCGACGATACGGACCCGTCGGACATCAAACCGCTCGACGATTTCGTACTGAGCTTCTTCCGCGACGACATGCTGCTCGACGAACTGACCATCGACGGCAATGTCTCGGGGGGCGGCGCCAGTGGGACCGAGACGCTGATCGACAGCCGCGGCGTGATCGGGCTGACCTCGGCCCTCCCCTTCGACGAGGTGCGGATCTTGGCGCTCGCCTCGGGCGATCCGAGCAAAGACCCGTTCTTCTTGCCCTTTGCCATCGACGGCCTCACCGTCGAGCGGGTGATCCCGCTGCCAGGTGCGCTTCCACTCCTGCTATCGGGGCTCGGAGCGCTCGCGCTTTTCCGCCGGCGCGCCTGAGGCTCAGCTCTCTCGCCGGACGGGCTGCCACCCGTCCGCGCAGGTCATCCATCGCAGACGGTGCGTGCACCGCATCACATCCCCCGACGGCATGCGGATCGCGAGCCGATGGCCCAGGATGACCCCCTCGCCGCCCACGAACCGCGCCGTGCCCGGCGGCTGGATCGCCCCCGGTCCGTCAGGCACCCAAAGCACGACCCGCTCCCCCTCCCGCGACACCGCCTCAAGCGGCCGGAGCGCGAGATCCGACAGCGTGTACGACGACACGACTGCCTCCGCGGCGAAATAGAGAACGAGCGTCGCGAACAAAACCCAGCCCCAGCGCATCGCCGACCTCCTCGCACCCGTCGCATATCTCGGCCCACCCCGATCCCACGCATTGAGCAGCGGGCCGACCCGCGATACCCTAACCCTACCGCTTCTCAGGGGGGATACCCATGCTCCGTCTTTGCCTCGCCGGGCTCCTCGCCCTCGGCGCCGTCGCCGCCCAACCTGCACCCGCTCTCGCCCAACAGATCGAGATCCTCGACGCCACCTATGGCGGCAATTGCGGCGCCCGCCGCGGCAACGCGACCGCCGACATCGCCCGGGCCTGCAACGGCGACCGGTCCTGCGAGTATCGCATCAACCATCGCCGCATCGGCGATCCGGCCCCCGGCTGTCGCAAAGCCTATAACGTTGTCTATCAATGCCGGGGAAGCGGCGCCCGCGAAGTGCTCCGCCCCGAGGCGAGTGGCCAGCGGGTCTATCTCCGCTGCCGGGGCAACGGGGCGATCTCTGTGGGCAACGCGACCTATGGCGCGAATTGCGATGCCCGTTACGGAAACGTGACCTGGAAGCTCCGCGAGGCTTGCAACGGCCGCAACCGCTGCGAATTTCTGGTCGATGTGCGCGGGCTCGGCGACCCGGCACCGAATTGCCCGAAGAACTTCGTGGTCGATTACAATTGCGGAGGCGGTCGCGGCGGCCCGCGTCTCGACGAGCGCGTCCGGCCGGAAGCCTCAGGCGCCACGATCCGCCTCGCCTGCCGCTGAGCCCAAGACGCTGAGAGCGGGATCGGGGGCGCGCCCGCCCCCGATCGCTTCGGCAAATGCGCTCAGCGCAGCTTTTCGAAGTAAGTCACGCGGTTGTCGGCTTCCACATTGCAGACATAGGCGCCGTCGTTATACATGAGAATGATTTCCCAGGCGCCGGGCTTCAACGGGGTGGTTTCCTGAACCTGCCCATATCGGTCTTCGACAGCGTTGCAGGCTTGGATCTGGAGATCCGTCGGGCCGCTCCCGCCGCCATGCTGCGGAGCGTTGGGCCGGGCGCGCACGAACATGAAATTGCCCTGCGGATCAAAGCGGCACTCGAACCGCATCGCGCCCGGACCCGAGGACTCACCCTCCACATTGGTATTGCCGGCGCCGCCGACCCAAGGATCCCCCATGGTAATGGCCTGCGGGCTGATGCCGAACTCGGCCGATGCTTCGCCCTGGCAATAACGGCCCATTTGGTATTCGGGGATCGGCTCGGCCGCGACGGTCGTCGCTCCGAAAGTTGCAAAGGCCGCAAGCACCGCGACCTTCCCCAACGAGTTTCCTGACATTCCGGTTTCCTCCATTAGCCGGGTGAGCAGACCGAAACCCGCTCCCGATGTTTCGAAGATACTGGCCAAGCGCCGGCCGCGCTATCCGTTTTGTGAACGGCAGACCGCCGGATCAGGAGAATACGCGCCGTCCGGTCAGTTTTTGGCCTTGTCCACTAGGGCGTTGGCCTTGATCCAGGGCATCATGCCGCGCAGCTTCTCGCCGACCGCCTCGATCTGGTGGGCGTCGTTGTTGCGCCGGATCGCCTTGAAGCTCGGCTGACCCGCCCGGCATTCGAGCATCCAATCGCGCACGAACCGGCCTTGCTGGATGTCGTCGAGGATCGCCTTCATCCGGGCCTTGGTCTCGTCATAGGGCAGGACGCGGGGGCCGGAGACATACTCGCCGAACTCGGCCGTGTTCGAGATCGAATAGTTCATGTTCGCGATCCCGCCCTCATAGATCAGATCGACGATCAGCTTCACCTCGTGCAAGCACTCGAAATAGGCCATCTCGGGGGCGTAGCCCGCCTCGACCAGGGTCTCGAACCCGCACCGAATAAGCTCCACGAGCCCGCCGCAGAGCACGGCCTGCTCGCCGAAGAGGTCGGTCTCGCACTCCTCGCGGAACGTGGTCTCGATGATGCCCGAGCGCCCGCCGCCGATCGCCGAACAATACGAAAGCCCGATTTCGAGCGCCCGGCCCGTCGCGTCGTTGTCGACAGCCACGAGGCAAGGCACCCCGCCGCCGCGGACGAATTCCGAGCGCACCGTGTGTCCCGGGCCCTTCGGCGCCATCATCAGCACATCGACGCCGGGCTTCGGCTCGATCAGCTTGAAATGGATGTTGAGCCCGTGCGCAAAGGCGATCGCCGCGCCGTCGCGCAGATTGTCGTGGATATGCGCCGCATAGGTGTCCGCCTGAAGCTCGTCCGGCATGCACATCATCATCAGATCGCACCAGGCCGCCGCCTCCGCGATCTCCATCACCCGAAGCCCCGCCGCCTGCGCTTTTGCCGCTGAGGACGAGCCCGCCCGGAGCGCCACGCAGAGATCCTTGACGCCGCTCTCGTTCAGGTTCTGCGCATGCGCGTGGCCCTGGCTGCCATAGCCGACGATGGCGACCTTCTTGTCTTTGATCAGATTGATGTCGCAGTCGCGATCGTAATAGACGCGCATGGGGTTCCCTCTTCCTGTGGGGCCTCTGTTTTTGACCGGTGGGCCGAAGTGGGCGCCGCTTAGCCGCTCGCCGCGCCGATGTCCAGCCGCGCCCGCCCGCTAGCCCTCGGCCGGGCGGACGAGCTGTTCCCAGAGCTTACGGGTGCAGACATTCTGCGGCTTGGTCTCCTCCGGATCGCCCGCGAGGCCCCGCCGCAGCATGGCCGTCGACACCTCGATCGCGAGGTAGTTTGGCAGGACCGCAGCGGTGACGTCGCGGCCCGCCTCGCGCTCGGCAAAGATCGGGCGCGCGGCATCGTCTTCGGGAAACGTGTACCGCGCGAGCTCCTGCGGGTTGCAGGCATTGTTCTCGGGCGCGATGCGGATGGCGGGGTCGTCGTTCGGCGTGTTGTCTCGTGCCGCATCGATGGCGAAGACGACCGCCACCGTGTCTCCGAGCGGCTGGAGCGACATGTAGATATGCGGGACGGGCTCGGCCGGTCCGCCGGAGGCCGGGCGCTCGAGGGGGGCGCGGCGAGGCTCGGCATCGGGGTCGGGGGTCCCCGGCTCGGGCAGGAGCGCGAGGTCCTCATCGGCCGGTACGGGCGCCGGTGCGGCTTGGGGTTCCGACAATCTCGGGTCGAGCTGGGCCGTGTCGGCGGGCGCGGTCTCTGGCGGCGGGAGCAGAAGATCGGGCCCGGCCGCGGCCTCGGCACAACGGTCGGCCGTGGCCTCGCCCACATCGGCGAGGGCCTCGCTCTCCTCCGCCGCGGGGGTGCCGAGCGCCGAGACGGCGTCGATCACATCGCCCGAGACGCGCTCCACGCTCTCGCAGCCCGCAAGCGCAAGCGCCGTCGCCAGCCCGCAAAGCCCGCGCCCGCCCCGCATGTCAGTGGCTCGCCTCCTTGCCGCGCAGCATCGCCGCCGCGCCGGTGCGGGCGAACTCGACAAGGCCGAGCGGGCGCATCAACTCGACGAATTCGTCGATCCGCGCCGGGTCCTCGGCCAACTCGAAGACAAAGCTCTCGAGCGTCACATCCACCACCCTGGCGCCCATCAGATCCGCGAGCCGAAGCGCCTCGACCCGGGCCTCGCCCTTCGATGCGACCTTGATGAGCGCGAGCTCGCGCTCGACATGGGCCCCGGCTGCGGTCAAGTCGGCCACGTCGTGCACCGGCACCATCCGCTCGAGCTGGTGGTGGATCTGCGCAATCACTTCGGGCGTGCCCGTGGTCACGATGGTGATCCGCGAGCGGTGGCCGGAATGGTCGATCTCGGCGACGGTCAGGCTCTCGATATTGTAGCCGCGGCCCGAGAACAGCCCGATCACCCGGGCGAGCACGCCGGGCTCGTTATCGACGAGCACCGAGAGCGTGTGGCGTTCTTCGCGCTCCTCGAGCGTGGAGCGAAGGTTATAGGCGCTCTGGCGCGAGCTGCCGGGCTTGATGGTGAGCGGTGACATGGAGCCTCCTCAGGGTTGATAACGGACTAGCAAGCCGGGGGAGGCGCGCCAAGTCCCAGGCCGACGGTCGGGGCGGCCTCACCCGTTCGCTCCCGCGCGGGCCGCGGGGTCCCGGACGGCGCCCGTCACCGCGAGCGCGAAGGCGAGAAGCGCCAGCGGCACCACGGTTTCGCGGAGCGGCGCGTCCTCGGGCCCGTTCAGAAGGTCGAGCAGAATCATCGGCGTCGGACCGAGCCAGAAAGCGACCGTCAAGAGCGCGGCCAGAGGCCCGGGACCGAGCGTCCCGGCGCGCCAGAGAAACAGCGAGATGACCGCGAGGACCGCTCCTTCGTAATACCAGAAATAGGGCGTCGCCACCGCGATCCCGGCCACGAGCACCGCCACGCGCAGATCGAAGCTCCCGCCCGCGCGGCGCCAGACCAGAAAGACGGCGAGCGCCGCCGCCGCGCTCAGCGCCCATTGCGCACCGATCGCCGGTCCGTGCGGCACACCGATCCCCGCCATCAGCGCGTAGGGGCTTATCATCAGCTGATTATCCGGAGCGATCGCGACGAGGAAATCCCGGTGAACCGCCGCCGCCTCGGCCAGCGCCGGCCAATAGTTCCAGCCAACGACCGCCGTCCCGAGCGCCGCCAAACCAAGCGCGGTGACGCTCGCCGCGGCGACCGCGCGCCAATAGCCGCCCGCGATCAGCGCCACGGGAATGAGAAGCCCAAGCTGCGGCTTGAGCGTAAGAAGCCCGATCAGGACGCCGGCCAGCACCTCTTTCCGTCGGCGAAGCGCCGCGAGCGCCGCCAGAAGTCCCGCGAACCACCAGAGCGTGGTTTGCCCGAGGATAAGCGCCGTCAGAATGCCCGGGGCGAACGCAATCCCGAGGAGGAGCGGCGTCACGCCGCCTGCAAACGGGCGCAGCGCCGCCACAAAGGCCAAAACGCTGCCCCAGGCGAACACCGTCCACGCCGCCCAGAACGGCAGCAATCCGAGCGGGGCGACCGCCAGCAAAAACCCCGGCGGATAGACCCAAGGCAGCCAGTCCTGCTGCAGCGCAGCCTGGGACGCTCCGAGGATCTCCCGGTCGAGCGTCCCCACCGGATCGCCGGCGAGGGCAAGTTGCGCCGCTCCCCAGAAGACCATGAAGTCGATCCGGATCTCCTCGCCCTCGGTCGACGCGAGATAGGGCACGTAAAGACCGAAGACGGCACCGCCGGCCAGGAGAGTGAGACCCGCCGAAATCCAGCAGAGCCGCGCCCACCCGGCGCCGCGGAAAACCGCGAGCCGGGCGGCGGCCGGATCCGGGTCGCCGGGTCGCGCCACCCTTGCGCGCCTCAGACCAGAACCGCGCCAGTCGCGCCGATGGCCCCCGCCGTATCCGCCTCTCCGAGCAGCATCTCGTTATGCGCCTTGCCCGACGGGATCATCGGGAAGCAGTTCTCGTGCTTCTCCACCAGACAGTCGAAGATCACCGGCCCCGGATAGGCGAGCATCTCGCGGATCGCCTCGTCGAGATCGTCCGGCCGGTCGCATTTGATCCCCTTGCAACCGAACGCCTCCGCGAGTTTGACGAAATCCGGCAAAGCCTCGGAATAGCTCTGGGAATAGCGCTCGCCGTGCAGCAACTCCTGCCACTGGCGAACCATGCCGAGGCGTTCGTTGTTGAGGATGAACTGCTTGACCGGCGCCCGGTACTGCACCGCGGTCGACATCTCCTGCATGACCATCATCCAGGACGCCTCGCCCGCCACGTTGATCACCAGGCTCTCGCGATGCGCGATCTGCACGCCGATCGAGGCCGGCAGCCCGTATCCCATGGTGCCGAGCCCGCCGCTCGTCATCCAGCGGTTCGGATCCTCGAAGCCGAGGAACTGCGCCGCCCACATCTGGTGCTGGCCGACCTCGGTCGAGATATAGCGGTCCGCGTCCTTGGTCAGCGCCTCGAGCCGCTGGAGCGCGTATTGCGGTTTGATCGTCGCCTCGGACGGCGTGTAGCGGAGGCAATCGACCGCCTTCCACGCGGCGATCTGCTGCCACCAGGATGAGACGTCGCGCACCTGTGCGCCCCGCGCACGCCAGCCTTCGAGAAGCTTGTCGAGCACCGTTCCCACATCGCCGACGATCGGCACATCGACGGCCACGTTCTTGTTGATCGAGGAGGGATCGATGTCGATGTGGATTTTCCGGCTGCCGGGCGAGAAGGCATCGAGCCGCCCGGTGATCCGGTCGTCGAACCGCGCCCCGATGCAGACCATGACATCGCAGCCATGCATCGCCATGTTCGCCTCGTAGGTCCCGTGCATGCCGAGCATGCCGAGCCAGTTCCGCCCGCTCGCGGGATAGGCGCCGAGGCCCATCAAGGTCGAGGTCACCGGAAAGCCCGTCTCGGCCGCGAGCGTGCGCAGGAGCCGGCTCGCCTCGGGGCCGGAATTAATCACGCCCCCGCCCGTATAAAGGATCGGCCGCTCCGCCGCCTCGATAAGCTCGATGGCCGCGCGGATCGCCTCCGGATCGCCCTCGCGCCGCGGACGATACCGCCCGGTATTCGCAGCCTCGGGGCCCACATAACGGCCGGTGGCGAATTGCACGTCCTTCGGGATATCGACGAGCACCGGCCCCGGTCGGCCCGAGGTCGCCACATGAAAGGCCTGATGGATCGTGTCGGCGAGGCGGTCGGTGTCCTTCACGAGCCAGTTATGCTTGGTGCAGGGCCGGGTGATGCCGACGGTGTCGGCCTCCTGGAAGGCGTCGTTGCCGATCATGAAGGTCGGCACCTGCCCCGTCAGGACGACGATTGGGATCGAATCCATCAGCGCATCCGTGAGCCCGGTCACCGAATTGGTCGCGCCCGGCCCCGAGGTGACGAGAACGACGCCCGGCTTGCCCGTCGACCGGGCATAGCCTTCAGCCATGTGGGTCGCCCCCTGCTCGTGGCGCACCAGGATGTGGCGGATGTCGTGCTGCTTGAAAAGCTCGTCATAAATCGGCAGCACCGCGCCGCCGGGATAGCCGAAGATTACCTCGACCCCCTGCTCGCGAAGGGCGCGGACGACGATCTCCGCGCCGCTGATCAGGTCCCGCTCGGTCTCGTTAGCTGCCATGACGTCTCTCCGTGCTTCCGGCTCTGGTCTCGTTCGGCCACAAAAAAACCCCCGGTGAAGGGGGTTCGTGCGCGCGAGGTGTGGTCGGGACTCAGCCCCGCCAGTCTCCCCGCGCCTGCGCTACTACGATAAGGATCGGCATGATTTCCCTCACGTTGCGGCAGCATCGTTACCACGGCGAACGGGCGCGTCAACCGCTTTTCGCAGGCGCGAGCGCGACGGATCGTGCGTGGTTCGATCGGGCTCGTCTGACGGCACCGGGCTCAGCCCCTGACAAGGCGGTCGGCGAGCGCCTCGGCCGGCTCGGCCGACGGATCGAGACGGGGCCACTCCGCCATCTGGTTGCGGATCCAAGTCAGCTGGCGCTTGGCATAGCGCCGGGTCGCGGTCTGCGCCGCTCGGATGGCGTCGGAGAGGGAAAGCTCGCCCCGGAGATGCGCCATGAGTTCGGGCGCGCCCACGGCTTTGAGCCCCGGCGCCTCCGGCGGCAAGGACCGCGCCATGACCTCCCGGACCTCCTCGAGCACGCCCGCGCGAAGCATCGCCTCGAACCGCGCCTCGGTGCGCGCATAAAGCCACGACCGCGGCGGAACGAGTGCGACGGCCCGCGCCTCGGAGAGCGGCAGAAGCGGCGCTGCAGTCTCGGATCGCCAGGCGGCGAGCCCGCGGCCGGTCTGGGCCAACACCTCCCAAGCCCGCAGAAGCCGCATCGGGTTGGCCCGGTCGAGCGCGGCGACGGTCTCCGGATCGCGCGCAGCAAGCGCCTCGGCAAAGGCCCGGATGCCGAGGCGTTCGAGCTCCGCCTCGGCCGCTGCCCGGATCGCAGGTCCCGTCGGCGGAATGGGCGCGATGCCCTCGGTCAGCGCCTTGAAATTAAGCCCCGTGCCGCCGACCAAGATCGCAGGGCGCCCCGCCCGTCGCGCCTCGGCAAGCGCCCGCTCGGCATCGCGGAGCCAGGCGCCGGCAGAATAACTCGCCTGAAGTGGCACATGGCCAAAGAGCCGGTGCGGCGCGCGGGCCTCCTCGGTCGGGCTCGGCCGGGCCGACAGGATCCGCCAGCCATCATAGACCTGCTGGCTGTCCGCATTCACGATGATCGCCCCCGTGCGTTCGGCGAGCGCCAGCGCAAGGGCGCTTTTCCCGCTCGCGGTCGGGCCTGCCAACAAGAGCGGCGGCCGGTCTTTCTGGGGGCGTTCCATGGGGGCGAAGGCTAGCCCGGCTGGGCGGCGCTTCCCAGTCTCCCGGGTTGCTCAAATCTGAGGCGCAGGCCCCGCTTCGCCCCTCAACGCATCGCCGGAAAATCCACCCGGTCGGGGCGAATCCGTTTGGCGAAATCAGGAACTTTTCTTATGTTTCGCCACGACGGACGCCCGCGGCGCGTGCCCGATCCCCGGCCAGGCGGAGGTCGGCCTTCGCGGGCCCCGTCATGCCGGTGAAGGGGGCTCGTCGCCACGGCACCGCACGACCTTGAGACTGCCCGGGCGGGCGCGCCCGGGTACGATGGACGGCTCACGGACGACCGGGTCCACTCCCCCGGACGGCCAATTACGAGGACGGGAAGACATGGCGACGGGCGTCGTAAAATGGTTCAACGCAGAGAAGGGATACGGCTTTATCGCCCCGGACGAGGGCGGGAAAGACGTGTTCGTGCACATCTCTGCCGTGAAGGCTGCCGGCCTTGCCGAGCTCAAGGACAACCAAAAGGTGGCCTATGAGCTCCAGACCGGCCGGGACGGCCGGCACATGGCCGGAGAGCTCGAAATCCTCTGAGGCTATGGGACGATGGGGCCTGTGGGACGACGGGCGCGCTTGAGCGGGCGTCGGTCCTAATCCGCGGGCCCCGTGTCGCCGAAGATCGCGCCCGGGTTCATGATCCCGTGCGGATCTAGGGCGTATTTGATCGTCCGCATGGCCGCGAGTTTGGCCGGGTCGCCGAACCGGGCCAGATCACTTGCCTTTGCGCGGCCGATCCCGTGTTCGGCCGAGATCGAGCCGTCGAGGCGATGTGCGACTTCGTGCAGCCGGCCCATGATCTCGCCGGAAAGGTTCGCATAGTCCTGGCGCGCCCGACCCTCTGGCGGAAACAGGTTAAAGTGCAAATTCCCGTCGCCAATATGCCCGAAACAATTGATGCGTAGCTCGGGGTCGAGATCGGTCATCGCCGTCCGCGCCTCCTCGATGAACCGGGAGATCGCGGTCATCGGCACGGAGAGGTCGTGGCTCGAGATCGCGCCGACCTTTCGGTTGGCCTCGGGAATGGTCTCGCGCATCCACCAAAGGTGTTGGCGCTGCGCCTCCGAGGCCGCAATGGTCCCATCGGTCGCGAGCTCCTCCTCAAAGAGACCGGCCAGCGCAGCTTCGAGCCGGCCCGCGAGATCGGTGCCGCCGGGCCCCGTCGCCTCGAGGAGAACGCGCCAGGCCGGGTCGCTCTCGAGGGGATCGGCCTTTTCCGGGTAATGCTCCGCGAGGAACCGGATGCCCTGGCGGGCGATCAGCTCAAACGCGGTCAGATCGCCGATCTCGGCACGGAGACGATGGAGGAGCGTCAGTGCTGCTGCGGGGCTCGGCACCGCCAGCATGGCGGTCACCGTCTCGCCCGGCCGGGGGAAAACCTTGAGCGCGGCGGCGGTGATGATCCCGAGCGTGCCCTCGGACCCGATCAGAAGATGGCGGAGGTCGTAGCCGGTGTTGTCCTTGCGCAAAAGCCTCAGCCCGTGGTGGATCGAGCCGTCGGGCAAGACCGCTTCGATGCCGAGGCAGAGATCCCGCGCATTGCCATAGCGCAGCACCTGGACGCCGCCCGCATTGGTCGCGAGATTGCCGCCGATCCGGCACGACCCCTCGGAGGCGAGCGAAAGCGGAAAGAGCCGGCCGATGCCCTCTGCCGCGCGTTGGATATCGGCGAGGATCACCCCTGCCTCGGCGACGATGGCATCGTCTTCGGCCGAGACGCGGCGGATCCGGTCGAGCCGTTCGAGGGAGAGGATCACCGGCGGCGGGCCGCGGTCGGTGAGCTGGCCGCCGACGAGCCCGGTGCCGCCCGCATAGGGGATCACCGGGATCCGCCGCTCGGCGCAATAGGCGACGACGGCCGCGACGCCCGCGGTTTCGCTCGGGCGGAGTACGGTCGCGGCATGGCCCCGGTGTTTGTCCCTCGGCTCCTCGAGATAGCGTTGGGGCACCGGGTCGGCCGGTGGCGCTTCGCCGAGAAGCCCGTGCAAACGGGCGAGGTCGTCATGGGTGGGGGCTGCGAGCATAGGCGGAAGATTAGCCGCCCTGCGCCGGCCCGCAAGGCGCTTCAGGCGAGCAGGTTCGCGATGAAATCGGTCCGCGCGACCTCGCGAAGCGCGTCGATTGCGTCGTCCATGTCGCGCTTGAGCTGGCGGAGCTCGCCGATCCGCGCCTCGCGCCTGAAGACGGCGCGCACGACCGGGGCGAGCCGCGGGCGTCCGGC
>JBHJGX010000033.1:0-8459 GCA_050331395.1 Paracoccaceae bacterium | reverse complement strand
CGGAGGCCGACCGGATCCGTGAGGAAGTGCCGGAGCACGGCCGGGTAGAGCCTATGCTCCATCTCGAGCACCCGCGCGGCCAGCGTCTCGGCGGTATCGCCTGCGCATACCGGCACGGCGCCTTGTCCGAGGATTGGGCCGCTGTCCAACTCTGCCGTCACTTCGTGGACCGTGCAGCCGTGGATCGCGACGCCTGCCGCGCGCGCACGCGCATGGGTGTCGAGGCCCGGGAAGAGCGGCAGGAGCGACGGGTGGATATTCAGCATGCGCCCTGCCCAGGGCGTGGTGAGAACCGGGGTCATCACTCGGAGGAACCCGGCACAGGCGACGAGCTCGGCGCCCGCGGCGCGAAGCGCGGCATCGACCGCCCGATCGAAGGCCGGGCGATCTGCATAGGCCCGGTGGTCGATGACGGCGGTGGCGACCCCTGCCGCCCGCGCGGTCTCGAGCCCCGCCGCCTCGGGCCGGTTCGAGAGGACGAGCACCGGACGCCCCGGGTGGTCGGGCTCTGCCATCGCCGCGAGGAGTGCGGCCATGTTCGAGCCGCGCCCGGAGATGAGAAACGCGACCGCTGTGGTCACAAGAGCGCGCCGCGGAACCGGACGCCCGGGCCTTCGACGACGCGGCCGAGCGGCAGAACCTCCTCGCCATGGGCGGAGAGGGCGGCCGTTACCGCCTCCGCCGATCCCGGCGCGACGATCGCGACCATGCCGACGCCGCAATTGAAGGTGCGCAGCATCTCCGCCTCGGCGACGCCGCCGGTCTCGGCGATCCAGCGGAAGACAGGGGGCAGCGTCCATGCGTCCAGGTCGATCTCCGCGCCGTATCCCTCCGGCAGCACACGCGGCAGGTTCTCGGGCAGTCCGCCGCCGGTGATATGGGCGAGCGCACGGAGCTCTCCGGTGCGGAGCGCGGCGCGGGCTGCGGCCACATAGAGGCGGGTCGGATCGAGGAGCGCCGTGCCGAGGCTGTCGCCGCGGCTCCGATCGAAGGGGCAGGGGGCGTCGAGCCCGAGGCCCGAGACCTCCACAACCCGGCGCACGAGCGAGAAGCCGTTCGAGTGGAGCCCCGACGATGCGAGCCCGAGCAGCACGTCGCCCGCCGCCACGCCGGTCGGCAATCCCGCGCCGCGCTCGAGAGCGCCGACCGCGAACCCGGCGAGGTCATAGTCCCCGGCAGCGTACATCCCCGGCATTTCGGCGGTTTCGCCCCCGATCAGCGCACAGCCCGCCAATCGGCAGCCCTCGGCGATGCTGCCGACCACTTCGGCCGCGACATCGACCGAGAGCTTTCCGGTCGCGAAATAGTCGAGAAAGAAGAGCGGTTCGGCGCCTTCGCAGACCAGGTCGTTCACGCACATGGCAACGAGGTCGATGCCGACGCCGCGGTGGTCCCCGGTCTCGATGGCGAGGCGAAGCTTGGTGCCCACGCCGTCGGTCGCAGCGACGAGGACGGGGTCGGCATAGCCGGCCGCCGCCGGGTCGAAGAGCGCGCCGAAGCCGCCGAGGCCGGCCATCACGCCCGGCCGGTCCGTCAGCGCGGCGAGCGGCTTGATCCGCTCGACGAGCGCCGTCCCGGCGTCGATATCGACGCCCGCCTTCGCATAGCTGAGGCCGTTCCGTTCGGTCATGGGGCCGGGCTCCTTCTTGCGTCCCTCTAGCCGAAGCTGGGGCCGGGCGGAAGGGCCGGGAGAAGCGGAGCGTTGACCCGGGCGGCTGCCGGGCGGTATCGACCGGTTCGTCGGGCCTGTAGCTCAATTGGTTAGAGCAGACCGCTCATAACGGTTTGGTTGGGGGTTCGAGTCCCTCCGGGCCTACGGATTTTCGCCCGCGTCCCGTCGGCCACCGGCTGCGTCGGCCTATCTTCCCCGATGCGCGAAAAGGGGAGACGGAGATGCGGCGGATGTTTTGGGCGCTCGGGATTTTGGCAGGCCTCGGGGTGGCTGCCATGGCGGGGTTCGTCATTCTTCAACGCCTGGCCGAGACGCCGGACTATGCGCTCGTGCACGCGGAGGGCGCGTTCGAGATCCGCGATTATCCCGCGCTCTCGGTCGCCGAGATCCGCCGCGACGGGGATCGGCGCGAGGCGCTCCGCACCGGGTTCGGGCCGCTTGCCGGCTATATCTTCGCGCGCGATCGCGACGGCGAGCGCATCGCGATGACCGCGCCCGTGCTGCAAGAGCCCGTGGGCGATGCCTGGGCGGTGCGGTTCATCATGCCGGCAGCGTTGGACCGCGACGCGCTGCCCGAGCCGCAGCAGGCGGATCTTCACCTCGGCCGCTTGCCGCCCATGCGTTTGGCTGCCGTACGGTTCTCGGGGCGGCCGACGGACGCGCGCCTCGCCGAACGGGAGCAAGCGCTCCGCGACTGGCTCGAGGGCCGCGCGCTCGCCCCCGCGGGCCCGGCGCATTTCGCCTATTACAGCGATCCGATGACGCCGGGCTTTCTTCAGCGCACCGAAGTGCTGATCCCGCTTGTCGCGCCCGGGCGGGTCACAGCCGGCGAACCCGAAGCGGCAACCCGCCCTGGGGCCGCAGAGTAAGCACCATCCGCGGTTCCGGCTCCCGGCCCGCGACGGCGCCAAAGTCGAACCGGGCGACGAGGGTCGCCAGGATAATTGTCGCCTCCATCAGCGCGAAACTCATGCCGATGCAGATCCGCGGACCTGCGCCGAACGGCAGATGGGCATAGCGGTGGCGGCCTTCCTTGCCCGCGGCCGAGAAGCGCGACGGGCGGAACGTGTCCGGCGCATCCCAAAGAAGGCTGTTCCGGTGCATCGCATAGACGGGGATCATCACCGTCTCGCCTTTGCGCACCGGCACGCCTGCGATCTCGTCTTCCGTGAGGGCTGTGCGCGACAAGAACCCCGCCGGCGGGTAGAGCCGCAGGGCTTCCTCGATCACCTGCCGGACAGGGCCGAGCGCGGGCACGTCCTCCGCCGTCGCCGCCCGATCGCCGAGGGCGGACTGGGCGGCGGTCCGCACCGAAGCCTGCTCCTCTGGGTCGAAGGCGAGCAGATAAAGCGCCCAAGAAAGCGCAAGCGCCGTCGTCTCGTGCCCCGCAACGATGAAAGCCATCAGATTGTTGCGAAGCTCGACAGGCGTCATCCGCCGGCCGGTGTCCGGATCCTCCGCGGCGATCAGCAGATCGAGGAGATCGGGTTTTCCCCCCGGGCCACGCTCCCGGCGGGCAGCGATGATCCGGTCGATCATCTGGTCGATGCGCTTGGCCCCCCAGCCGAACATCCGTTCGGGCCTCGGGATCCAGCCGGGGGCGCCGAGGATATCGAGGAACGACACCTTGGCCTGGGTCTCGATAAAGCGCGTGATCGCCGTCGAAATCGTCGCCCGGTCAAGACTCTCGCGGCCTGACAGGGCGGTATCGTTGATCACGTCGAAGGTGGCGGTCACCATCTCTTCGTAGACGTCGACCGGCTCGCCCGGCGCCCGCGCCACCGCATCGGCCATCCGCGCCGCCGTCGCCTCGGCGCTCTCGGTCATCACCGAGGAGAGCCCGACGATGTTGCGATGCTGGAAGATCGGCGTCATCGCCCGGTGCTGCCAGCGCCACTCCGCCCAGTCGGCGGTAAAGAGGCTCTGCCCCTCCCGTGGCGCCAGAAGCCGGCGGGTGACGTCCGACCGGGGATAGTCCTGCGCCCGGGTTTTGAGGACATGCTCGACCCAGGGCGGGTCCATCAGCATCCGCCAGCGCACCCGGCCCCCACGCCCGCCCATGACGATCGGCTCGCGGTAGGCGGCTGCGGGGACGATCTCGAGCACGTTGCGGCGGGCGGTCCGAAACGCTTGCCAGAGCCCGAGGGGCGCCGGCGGCGGCGTGATCGATACGGGGGCGGCGCGCGGGGGGGTGCGCTGGCCCGGGTCGGATTTGCGATCGAGCGCCATCGGGCACCTCCTTTGTTGCCCAAGAAGCTGGACTTCTTCACGAAAGCGGCAAGTTGTGATTGACTGCGACAGGTAGTTAAATTCGGGCGTCGTCAAAGCGGGCGCCACGTATGATCCGACGGGAGGGACGGCATGCAGCTCGACACGGCATCGAGTTCTAACCGATTGCAACCCATCCCCGCCTCGCGAGGCGTCTGCTTTTTCGTGTATTCCGAGCGGCGCGAGGGGTGGCGGCATTTCGAACGGTCCGGCGAGGCGCTCCGCGATATCTTCGGGATCTCGCCCGATGCGGCCGCCGCGTCGGCCGAGCTCTGCTGGGATCGGGTGCGGGCCGAGGACCGGACGGCGCTCGAGAAGGCTCTGCGCATCTCGGCAGAGCGATGCGAGCCCTTCGCCCAACGGTTTCGTGTGCTGAACCCGCACCGGGGCAGCCGATCGGTCCTGGCCCTCGCCGAGCCGCTCGCCGGCGCCGACGGCAGCACGCGCTGGCACGGGGTCTTCTACGATCTCAGCGATGTCCTTGCCGAGGATCGGGACCGGGAGCGGATGCTTCGCGACCTGGTGGCCGTGAACGAGCGCTACCGGATCGCGCAAGACGCAGTCGGGTTCGGGATTTGGGATTTGAACCTCGAGACCGGCGCGACCTTCTGGGACGACCGATCGCGGGAGATGTTCGGCGTGCCCGACGACGGCAGCGGGCGCGCGCCCACCTGTGCGTCGCGGGCATCGGATCCGGTCGAAGCTGACCGCGTCCGTCAGGCGCTCGCCGTGACCATGGAAGGCGGCGGGATCTACGACGAGACCTTTCGCGTCCGCGGAGACGCCGGAGAACCGACCTGGATCCGCGGCGTCGGGAAACGGGTCCGCGGCGCGGACGGGGATCGGCTCGTGGGCATCAACCTCGACGTGACCGAAAGCCGGCGGATCGAGACCGAGCTTCGCCGGGCGCGCGACGAATTGGCCGATGCGCAGCAGATCGCCAGCGTCGGGAGCCAAGAATTCTGTCTCGTCAGGGGGACCGCCCGCTGGTCGGACGAGGCCTTTCGGATCCTGGGCCATGCGCCGGGCAGTATCGTGCCGAGTTTGGAGGCGATGCGCGAGGCGGTCAGGCGCGACGATCGGCCGGTCTTCGATGCGCTGATCGCACGGACCGCCGAGGCCCCCACGCTCGGGGAGCCGTTGAGTGCCGAGCTGCGGATCCGGCGGCCGGACGGCGAGGAACGGACCGTTGAGCAGCGCTTCCGCGTCGTCCGCCGAAACAGCACCGGAGGCGTCTGCCTCGGCGGCACCACGCACGACATCACCGAGCGCCGGACCGCCGAGGACCGGGCCCGGCAGAGCCAAAAACTCGAGGCCGTCGGACAACTCACCGCAGGTGTCGCCCATGATTTCAACAATCTGCTCGCGGTGATCCTCGGCAATCTCGAATTGGCCCGGGAAGGCGCGGCCGACGCGGCCGAGGCGGACGAATTGCTCAGCGATGCGCTGCGGGCCGCCCGGCGCGGCGCCGAGATGACGAAACAGCTCTTGTCCTTCAGCCGCCGCTCATCGCTCCGCCCGCAGCGGCTCGATCTCAACCGGGTGCTCGGCGAGTTGGATGCGCTCTTCCGGCGGACACTTGCGCCGATGATCGAAATCGAGTGCCGCCGGGGGGCAAGTCTTTGGCCGGTCGAGGTCGATCCGACCCAACTTGAAACGGCGCTCTTGAACCTTGTCCTCAACGCGCGCGACGCGATGCCGGCGGGCGGGCGCCTGACCCTGGAGACCTGGAACGAGACGCGCCCCGCGGCCGGCGGCGCGGGCCCCGATGCCGCACCGGGGGGCGACTGCGTGATCTGCGCCATCCGTGACGCGGGCGTCGGCATGGCACCCGAGGTGGTCCGGCGGGCGGTCGAGCCCTTCTTTTCGACAAAGGCCGTCGGTGCAGGTTCCGGCCTCGGTCTGTCCATGGTCTACGGCTTTCTCCGTCAGTCTGGCGGCACGCTCGAGATCGACAGCGCGCCTGGGCGCGGCACGACCGTTCGCCTCGTCTTTCCCACAGCCGGCGGCACCTCGGTCCACGACACGGTCGAGCCTGACCGCGAAATCGCGCCCATGGTCGGCCGAACCCGGGCCCGGATCCTCGTCGTCGAAGATACGGACGCGGTGCGCCGGGTCTTCGTTGCGCAATTGAAACGCCTCGGATATCTGCCCGTCGAGGCGGCCAATGGTGAGGACGCGCTCGCCGCATTGCGCTCGAACCCGGAGATCTCGGTGATGCTGAGCGACGCGCTGATGCCGGGCCGGCTCCACGGTCCCGCGCTCGTGGCCGCAGCCCGCGAGGTGCGCCCGGGGCTCCGTGTGATCGTGGCCTCGGGCTTTCCGGACATCCGCGCCGATCCCGCGCCCGATCCCCGGCGCGGGGCCGGTCCCGCCGCGCGGCTACCGCATCCGGCGCCCCCAGATCAGGCGGATGCCCATCTCCTCAAGCCCGTCGAGACCGATGTGCTCGCGCGGACGATCGAGACCGTGCTCGCCGATGACTGAGCCCGAGGCAGGCCCCTTTCCCGGCGGACCCGTGCTGGCGCTTGCCGACGACGATCCGGCCTTCCGCCGGCTGGTCCGCCGGATCGCCGAGCCGATCGGCTGGGAGGTCCGGGAATTCGCCAACGGTGCCGAGCTTCTCGACGGGCTCGATAAAGGCCGGGCACCCTGGCTGATCATTCTGGATATTCTGATGCCCGACAAAGACGGCATCGAGACGGTGCAAAGCCTCGTCGAACGCGACACCGTCTATCACATCGCCATCGTGACCGGTGGGAACATGGTGTTCGCCTCGGTCGTGCAATACCTCTCGGAAGGATCGGAAACGAAGATCGTCAGCGTGCTGCAAAAGCCGCTGCCGGTTCAGGAGATCCGCGACCTGTTAGAGACGGTGACCGCCCACTACGCCTGAGGGACGTTTCGGCGCCTGACGCGTTTGTCACTGACATTGCCGCGGTCTGTGGCATAGTCAGCAGAGAGACATGGGGCGGCGCCCGCCATGCCGCCCGACACGCATCGGGAGGTTCAAAATGACAGGTGCCGACACGATCACGCGCGGCGTCGACGACCGGGGCGCCCCGGTCTCTTACGGCGATCGGGAGGCGATCGACGGGTTCGAACGGGCGCTCCATTCGGCGTTGGCGTTCGAAGGCGATGCGATCGCCGAGATTGACCGGGTGATCGCAGACCATCCGGGCTTTATCATGGGGCATATCTTCAAAGCCGGCTGGCTGACCCAAGCCATGGAGACCCGGATCTACGGCACCATGGTTGCCAGCTTCGAGAACGCAGTGAAGCTTTCCGGCCGGGCGAACAATCGCGAACTCGGCCACATCGCGGCAATCCGACGCTGGATCAACGGCGACTTCCATGGCGCCGTGCAGACCTGGGAAGAGGTGCTGACGCACTATCCGCGCGATCTCTTCGCACTCGCGCTCGCGCATCTGTCGCATGTGCTGCTCGGCGACGTGCCGGGACAGCGGGACACGGTCGCCCGGGTCTTCCCGCTCTGGGACGAGACGGTGCCGGGCTACGAATTCGTTCTCGGCTTTTACTCCTTTGGGCTCGAAGAGAACGGCGACTATCACCGGGCCGAGGAAATGGGCCGCGAGGCGATCGCCATGCGCCCGGCCAACCCTTACGCGATCCACGCAGTCAGCCATGTGATGGAGATGAAAGGCCGCCAGCACGGCGGCATCCGGTTCATGTCCGATAAGGCCAAGCACTGGACGGGATCGAACTTTGCCAACCATCTCTGGTGGCATACGGGCCTCTATCACGCCGATCTCGGCGATATCGAAGAGGTGCTCTTCATATACGACACGCATCTGCGCTCGGGTGCGGGCAGCGAGCGGTACGAAGAACTCGATGCGGCGGCGCTTCTCTGGCGAATGAAGCTTCTGGGCGTCGAGACCGGGACGCGTTGGGCGGAACTCGCCGAGAAATGGGCCCATGCGGCCGAGGATACGCTTTATGCCTTCAACGACGTGCACGCGATGATGGCATTCGCCTCGGCGGGACGTCGGGATCTGGTCGAGCGGTTGCTTTCGGCGAATGAGCGGTATCTCGAACATGGCTCGGACGCGAATGCCGCCATGAGCCGAGAAATCGGCGTGCCGTTCGCGCTCGCGATCTGCGACTTCCACGCGGAGCGGTACGGCGAGTGCGTGGATCGCCTGGTGCCGGTGCGGTACATGACCCACAAGCTCGGCGGCAGCTTCGCCCAGCGCGACATCATCGGCTGGACGCTGCTCGAAGCGGCACTGCGGGCCAAACGGCACGAGCTGGCGCTCGCGCTCGCCAATGAGCGGGTGGGCCTGAAGCCGTCCTCGGCGCAGAATTGGCGCGCGGTTGCCCGGGCGCTCCGCGGTCTCGGCCGGACGGGGCAGGCGGATCGGGCCGAGGCGCAGGCGCAGACGCTGATGGCGGCCTGATACCCCCAAAGCCGGGGCGGGGGGGCCTTCAGGTCGGCCGCATCATTATGCGGACGACCCGAAGGCGGCCAAGACCCTCAGCCGAACCCCGCGCCGCGAGC
>JBHJGX010000032.1:0-66006 GCA_050331395.1 Paracoccaceae bacterium | reverse complement strand
TTTTTTTTTGATAATTTTAGATGTTGGGTGTTGTGTTTCTTTCGTGTGGTTTGTCGCGGCGGGGCGGTGGGGGTGGTGTTTTCTTGGGGTTTGGGGGGGTGGCGGGGGGTTGTCGGTTTTGGTTTTGGGGGGGCCCCGGCGGCGGCAAACGGCAAGCTTTTAGGCGGCCTGCTTGGCTCGGACGGTCCTAAATGCCCAATCGAGCCACGGGCCGAGCGCCTGGATATCCGCCGTTTCAACCGTCGCGCCACACCAGACCCGGAGGCCCGGCGGAGCGTCGCGATAGCCTCCGATATCATAGGCCGCGTGTTCCGCTTCGAGGAGCGCGACGATGTCTTTGACGAGTGCCCGCTGGCCGGCCTCCTCCATGGCCGCAACCTCAGGGTCGGCGATCCGCAGGCAAACGGAGGTTGTCGAGCGGTGAGAAGGATCGGCCACAAGATGGTCGATCCACGGCGTTGCCGCCACCCAGTCGGAGAGCGCGGCCGCATTCGCGTCGGCCCGGGCGATGAGCGCGGGCAGGCCGCCGATCGATGCGGCCCAGTCGAGCGCGTCGAGCAAGTCGGCCACGCACAGCATTGACGGCGTATTGATCGTCTCGCCTTTGAAAACGCCCTCAATCAGCGACCCTGCCTTGGTCAACCGAAAAATTTTGGGCAAGGGCCGTGCCGGGGAGAAGCTCTCGAGCCGGGCGACCGCCCGAGGCGAAAGCACCAGCATGCCGTGGGCCGCCTCACCGCCGAGCGCTTTCTGCCACGAAAATGTCGTCACATCGAGTTTCGGCCAGTCGAGCGGCTGCGCGAAGGCCGCCGAGGTCGCATCGCAGAGCGTGAGTCCCTCCCGGTCGGCCGGGATCCAGTTTGCGTCCGGAACCCGCACACCCGAGGTGGTGCCGTTCCAGGTAAAGCCGATATCGGCGTCCCCGCGCACGGTGGCGAGATCGGGAAGCGCGCCATAGGGTGCTTCGATGACCCGGCAGTCGGGCAGTGCGAGTTGTTTGACCGCGTCGGTCACCCAGCCCTTGCCGAAACTCTCCCAGGCGAGCATGTCCACGGGTTGCGCGCCCAGCAGGGTCCACATTGCCAGCTCATAGGCGCCGGTGTCGGACGCCGGGACGATGCCGATGCGATAGTCTTCGGGGATCTCCAGGATGCGGCGGGTTTTGTCGATTGCCTCGGAGAGTTGGGCTTTCGGGCCTTTCGCGCGATGCGAGCGCCCTAGGATGGCTCGGGCCGCGATGGCATCGGCGGACCAGCCAGGACGTTTTGCGCAGGGACCGGACGAAAATTGGGGGCGCCGAGGCCGCAGCTCGGGCTTGGTGGGGAACGTCATGGACGCGCTCCGTCGTCAGGGCAAGATCGCTGAGCCCGCCGCCGCTTGCCCTTACCCGGCAACGCGCCCAAGCGGGGCTTAGGCGCGGATGGTCGTCCGGTCAACGGAATTTGCGTATGGCCCGTCCAGGTAGCCAAAACGCAAAACGGCGGCCCCCGGGGGGCCGCCGTTTAAAAGATTAGAGGCTCGCCCGACCGCTCAGGCGCGGGTGCGGCGCCAGCCGAGGAAACCGAGACCAGCGAGACCGGTCGCGAGCAGCGGGAGCGCCGCCGGCACCGGAATGCGGCTTTCGACCTTGTACTCGACGGTCAGGATAAATCCGGCGTCCGTATCGAACGAGGTGATCAGGTTGCCGGCACCCGTGCCCGACGACTGGGCCACGGCGTCGACAAGCGCCGCAAGGGTGCCGTCGCCCTCGAACAACGCGAGTGTGGCGTCGTCGGTTATGTCCAACGTCTCCGTCTGCTCGGCGAAAAGCGGCTCGCTGGTGAAGCCCGACGGGCCTTCGAAATCAGTAGTTCCGTCAAATGCATCGAGATTCTGGATTTCCTGAGCGAGCGGAATGACATCGACCAAATCAGCGCCACCGAAGGCCGCGCTGATCGTGGCCTGAAGATTAAGCGTGACCACCGACTGTTCTTGGTCTTGGCTTTCCGCTTGCACGCTACCGCCGACGAACCCCTGCAGCGTGATGTGAACCGAGGTGAGGTCGCCGTCGAACTGCTGGACATCGAACGTTTCATCGAAGTTGGTGTCGGTCAGATCCGAAGCGTCGACAGGCTCGGTCAGCGTGTCCGGGAACACAAAAACTTGCGTCTGGACGACGGTGGACGCCATGGCGGCCGAACCGAAAAGCGCCGCCGCAGCGGCACCGCTAAGGAGCGTTTTCATCATCTTTCGAGCCCTCTATGTGATCGGCGCCACTGCTGCGCCCTGTTCCAGTCTGGTGACGCTCGGTGACCACACCGGTCTCCCCCCGTCCGTCACCATATTCATACCGCACTCACGAGCGGAATGTGAGCCCCAAATTTCACCAATTTCGTTCGAGTTTGCAACGACTGCCTAGATCGACCGCAGTATGAATACCGTGCGCAACTTATGGGTGAGAACCCGCGCATCTTCTTTAGACAAATACTGATGAGTGCAGGGTGAGAGCCCGAAGCGCCAGACCGCGCGTTCAGGCGCGGGCGCGGCGGCGGGCAATCAGGCCGAGGCCGAGCAGACCCGTGGCGAGGAGCGGGAGCGCCGCCGGCACCGGGATCTCGGTGGACGACGTGATGTTCAGGAACTGGATCGTCGCCCCGGGACCCGAGTTGTCGCCGGTCACGCTGACCACAAGAAAGAGCGGATCGCCCGGATTGATCGGCGCAAACAGCTCCTCACCGGGCTGCGTCAATTCGAAGCCGTCGCTATCGGTCAGCACCGACATGTCGATCGGGGTGACGAAATCTGGCGTATCGTTCCAGGCAACCATCAGATCTGTGAAGCTCTGGGACGTATTATCGTCAATCGTGAAGTTGATGGTCACCTCGGCGGTGCTGGGTCCGAAAATCCCGAGCGTCGTGAACTCGAAGAAGGTCAGCTCCGGCCCCTGCTCCGGACCGCCGAGGATCTCGGAGCTTGCACCGTTGATCTCCACAAAGGAGGGCTCGACCGGCAGCACCAGAACGGACTCAGCAGCCGGGTTAAACGAGAGCGCCGCGGCAGGCCCGGCAAGGCCGGCCAAAACGGCTGCTGTTGCGAAAACCTGCTTCATCCCGGAGACCCCCACCACCACCGTCGGCATGCCGCTGCATGGACGTGCCATTCATCCTCTGACCCCATCGGAGAATAGTGCAAAACCGTGGACGCTGCAAAAGAAAAGCAACGCGGCCCCCGGTGACGGTCAAAAATTTCGGTGGCGACGCGCGGCAAACCCGGCAAATAGACGGTGTGTCGCCAATAGAAAGAGGGCCCCATGTCCGTCTTCGCCCATCCCGAGTTCGATGGCCATGAGCAGGTCGTGTTCAGCCAGAATCAAACGGACGGTCTCCGCGTGATCATCGCCGTGCACGACACGCAACGCGGCCCTGCGCTCGGCGGCTGCCGGATCTGGCCCTATGCGAGCGAGGCAGAGGCGCTCACCGACGTGCTCCGCCTCGCGAAGGGGATGAGCTACAAGGCTGCGCTCGCCGATCTGCCGCTCGGCGGCGGCAAATCCGTGGTGCTCGCCGACAGCCGCACCGACAAGACGCCGGCGATGATGCGGGCGCTCGGGCGGGCCGTGGAGCGTCTCGGCGGTCGCTACATCGTCGCGGAGGATGTGGGGGCGACGGTCGCGGATATGGACATCGTGGCGAGCGAAACCGCGCATGTCTCGGGGATCTCGGGCACGGTCGGCGATCCCTCGCCCTGGACGGCCGAGGGTGTGTTTCGAGCGCTCGAAGCGGCGGTCGGCCACCGGCTCGGCACGGGGCTCGCGGGCGTGAGGATCGCGCTCAGCGGCCTCGGGGCGGTCGGCTCCGGGGTGGCGGAACGGGCAGCGGCGGCCGGGGCCCGGCTTACGGTCGCAGATCTCCGGGCAGAGGCGGTGCGGCCCTTTGCGGAGCGGGGCGCGGAGGTCGCGGACCCGCAGGCAATCCATACCGCCGAGGCGGACGTCTTTGCCCCCTGCGCGCTCGGCGCCGTCCTCTCGGCGCGCACCATACCCGAGATCCGCGCCCGGATCGTCTGCGGCGCGGCGAACAATCAACTCGCGAGCGCCGAGGACGACGCCCGGCTCGCCCATGCAGGCATTCTCTATTGCCCCGATTATCTCGTGAATGCGGGTGGGCTCATTTCGGTCGCACGGCCGAAAACCGGGCTCTCGGATGCGGAGGCCCTGGCAAAGCGCGACGCGATCCCGGCGACGCTCCTCGACGTGCTCGCGATCGCCGAGCGAGACCGGGTGCCGCCCGGCGAGGCGGCCGACCGGTTGGCGCGGGCAAGGCTCGGACCGACCGCGCGCTGAGCCGTGGCGTGCGGCCCCTTGGCTTCCTCTTGCCGGCCCCTCGACGGGCGGTCGTTGGTGTGATCTGGGACCATGTCGGGGAGCGGAGGACGGTGGATGCGCGTGAACAAGTCTGAGGCGTCTCCGGAGATCGCGCGCCCTGTCGGCCGGGCGACCGCGCGGGACTGGATATTCCTGCTGCTGCTCGGGGCGATCTGGGGTGGCGCCTTCATGTGGACGAAGATCGCGACCGAGGGGTTCGCGCCGCTCAGCCTGGCGGGGTTGCGCCTTTCGATCGGCGCGCTCGCGCTGACCGGGCTCTTGCTCGCCCAGGGGAGCCGCTGGCCGGGCCTCGCCACGCCGGCCGGACGACGGTTCTGGCTCTTTGCGCTCGCCGTGGGGTTCCTCGCGAACGCCATGCCCTTCACCGCGCTCGCCTGGGCACAACGGCACATCGACAGCGCGCTCGCTGGGGTCTTCATGGCCACGGTGCCGCTCTTCGTGCTGCCGCTCGCCCATGCCTTCGTGCCCGGAGAGCGGATGACGCTGCGCAAGGTGGCGGGGTTTCTGCTCGGCTTTACCGGCATTCTCGTGTTGATCGGGCCGGGCGCGCTTTCGGCGCTCGGGGCGGGGGGGAGCCTCGCACTCGCGGCGCAGGGCGCCTGCCTCTTGACCGCATTCGGGTATGCGTCCGGGTCGATCGCGTCGAAACGGGCGCCCGAGTTCGGGCCGCTTCCCTTCGCCGCCGCCTCGCTCGTCTTCGCCGCGCTTATGACGCTGCCGCTCGCCATCGCGTTCGAGGACCCGTTCGGCGGGGCGCCAGGCCTCCTGCCGACGGCGGCGGTGATCTATCTCGGGCTCGTGCCGACGGGGGTGGCCATGGTGATGCTGCTCCAGGTGATCCAGTCGGCGGGACCGAGCTTTCTCGCCCTCGTGAACTATCAGGTACCGATCTGGGCCGTGATCTTCGGCGCGGCGGTCCTCGGCGAGGCGCCCTCGCCCCGGCTCGGGCTCGCGCTCGTGCTCATTCTGGCGGGGCTTGCGATCGCGCAGAACCTCCTCGGGCTTCGCCGGGGCGGGCACGCCCGCGGCTAGTCCGGAGACGAGATCCGGCCGCGGGGTCGGTTCCAGACGCGGCTGCGGCCCGCGCGCCCGACGGCGGCCAGTGCGGTCGCGGCATCGAAGCCCGGCAGCGCTTCGAGGGTTGGCGCAATTCCTTCGGCCCCGAGAGCGGCGCCCGGGATCTCGAGCACGCGGCCGTCGCCCGCCTCGAGCCGCCAGCGAACCCCTTGAAAGCCAATGCTCGGCAACGGGCCCGTTCCGCGCGCGGGAGCCTCGATCTCCACCGCTTCGAGTGCGTCGAGCCCGACGGCGCCACCGCCGTCCCCGGGCGCGAAATAGGCGATCCGACCCTCGCGGATCTCGACGACGCCGGGGCCTCCGGCCGCGCCCATGGCCCGCGAGAGCTTGAGCGCTCGGAGCGACGAAACGGCCCAGAGCCCGGCGAAGGCCGCCCCAAGGCCCGGCACCGCGCCAAAGAGGACGCCGCCCGCCAGGAGCCCAACGGCCCAGATCCCGAGGACGAGCGCGAGCCCGCCGGCGATTGCGGGCTCGACCCAGGGGCTTGAGCGCACGAGGCGGGCGCGGAGGTCTCTCATTGCCAATCTCCGTTCCGGGCCTGCCAAAGCGCCAGCGCCGCGACCGCGGCCGTATCGGCCCGCAAGATGCGCGGCCCGAGCGACGCCGCGACCGCGAAGGGCAACGCCCGAAGCCGCGCCGCTTCCTCGGGCGCGAACCCGCCTTCGGGCCCGATCAACACCGCCCACGGTCCGGGCCCGGCCGCACCGAGCGCATGCCATGCCGGAGGTCCGCCCGTCTCGTCGCAGAAGAGAAGCCGCCGCCCCTCGGGCCAGTCCGCGATCACCCGGTCGAGCGGCGCGGGCTCGGCCACCTCGGGCACCGAGAGAAGTCCGCATTGCTCCGCCGCCTCGATGCAATGCGCCTCGAGCCGGTCCCGGTTCACCCGTTCGGCGTTGGTGTGGCGGGTGAAGACCGGCACCAGCCGCCGACAGCCCATCTCCGCGGCCTTTTCGGCGACGAAATCCGTGCGCGCCTTCTTGAGCGGCGCGAAGAGCAGCCAGAGATCGGGCGGGCTTTCCTGCGCGCGGGTGCGCTCGCAGAGCCCGAGCCGCCCTGCGCGCTTGCCGGCCTCGAGGACCTCGGCCCGCCACTCGCCGTCGCGACCGTTGAAGAGAAGAACCGGATCGCCCGGGCCGAGCCGCATCACGCCGAAGAGATAATGGGCCTGATCGCGGTCGAGCGGGATCACTCCCGCACCGGTCAGACCCGGATCCTCCGGCGGCTCCGCCATCGTCAGATCCGACCGGATGAAAAGCCTGATTTTCGCGTGGCCCTGTGCCATCTTGCGACCCATGAACGATGCCCCGCAGTTTCCTGATAACCGCGTCACGCTTCCCGAGGGAAGGGTCCAGGACGCGACCGAACAGAACTGGGTCGACCGGTTCGCACCAATCTGGGCGCGCCCTTACCTTAGGCTCTCGCGCGCGGACCGGCCGATCGGCACCTGGCTGCTGGCGATCCCCTGTTACTGGGGCATCCTGGCGGGCGTGCTCGACACCGGCTGGGACGGGGGCGTGCTCTGGCTCTTCGCCGCCTGCACGCTCGGCGCTTTTCTGATGCGGGGGGCTGGCTGCACCTGGAACGACCTCGTCGACCGCGAGATCGATGCCTCGGTGGCGCGCACCCGCTCTCGGCCGCTACCCTCGGGCCAGGTGACGCCGCGCCAAGCGTTCGGGTGGCTGATCGCCCAGGCGCTGACCGCCTTCCTGATCCTCCTCACCTTCAACGGAGCGGCCATTGCGCTCGGCGTGCTCTCGCTCCTGCCGGTCGCCGTCTATCCCTTTGCCAAACGCTTCACCTGGTGGCCGCAAGTTTTCCTCGGCCTCGCCTTCAACTGGGGCGCGCTCCTGCTCTATGCCGCCCAGACCGGAGGCGTCGGCTTGGCCCCGCTGTTCCTCTATCTGGCCGGGATCGCCTGGACGCTGCATTACGACACGATCTACGCGCATCAAGACCGCGAGGACGACGCGCTCATCGGCGTGAAATCCACCGCCCGCCTCTTTGCCGAGAACACCGGAACCTGGCTCCGTATCTTTGTCGGGGCCGCGGCGGTCCTTGCCGGGATCGGCGTGCTTCTGGCCGGCGGCGGGTTTTTCGCAATCCTCGGCGTCGCGGGCTTCGCTGGGCTCATGGCAACCCAAGGCGCGCGGCTCGACACCGACGACCCGGCGCTCTGCCTCGCGCTCTTTCGGCAATCGCGCTGGGCGGGCTTTGCGCTGGCGGGCGGGCTCTTTCTCGACAGCCTCTTTTGACCCGGCGCACGCGGCGTCGCGCGACCGCCACACTGGCGAGCTATGGTAGGGACATGGATACGGAAGTAAGCTTCGGGTCCGATCACGGGCCCACCGATCGGGGGGCCGGCTCCGCGCTGAGCGAGCCTGCCCTCTGGAGCCGTCTCGAAGCCTTCGAGATCGACGACCGCTCGGCCGGGCGGGACTTTACCGCGCGCCTCGCCGAGGAGACCGGCTGGTCCCGTGCAACCGCCGAAGCCGCCATCCTCGAATACAAACGCTTCCTCTACCTCGCGATGGTCTCCGACCGCCCGGTCACGCCCTCGATCGCGGTCGATCTCGTCTGGCACCAGCATCTCGCCTATAGCCGAAGCTATTGGGAGCGGCTCTGCCCGGAGGTCCTTGGCCGGGCGCTCCACCACGAGCCGACCGCCGGCGGACCGGACGAACGCGCGCGGTACCTCAGCCAGTACGAGCAAACGCTGCGCCTTTACGCGGCCGAGTTCGGCGCCCCCCCACCGCGCCAGTTCTGGCCATCCGCCGCCCAGCGCTTTGCGGCGAAGGCTCAGCCGCGGCTCTACGCACCGGCGACGCATTTTCTGATCCAAGGCGGGATGGCGCTCTGGCTCGGCGCGCTGATGCTTGCGCTGACGCTCGCCGCGCTCGATGCGCTTTTCGCCTGGCCGCTCTTCGTGATGCTCGGCGTGAGCGGCGCAGTCTGGGCGATCCGACGGCTCCTGCGGCGGGCTCGGCGCGGCCGCAGCGGCTCTCTCGAGATGGGCGTCGGGCTCGGCACCGGGGTCGCGATATCCGGCGACAGTGACGGAGACGGAGATAGCGGCTGCGGCGGAGGCTGCGGCGACTGACCGGGCCGCGATGGGCACCGAGGCCGGCCACGCAGAGCGATCCCCTCCCGCCCCTTGGAGCCGATGGGGGGCGCCCCTCTCGACGCCTGGCCCGCCGACAGCCCGGGCGGGTGGGGCTCCGAGGGGCGGGAGGGCCTGTCCGGCACCCCTCTCAGCGGCCGGTCACCCGCCGCCGCAAACGGCGCACGAACGCCCAGACCGCAAGGACGATCGGCACCGCGACCGCTGCCGTCGCCAGATCCTTCGACAGGCCGAGCCCAGTTGCGGCCGGCGCGACCACATATCCCGCGAGGCTCACCGCATAGTAGCTGATCGCGACCACCGATAACCCCTCCACCGTCTCCTGGAGCCGGAGCTGCAAATCCGCCCGCCGGTCCATTGAGGCGAGAAGCTGCTGGTTCTGCGCCTCGACCGCCACGTTCACCCGCGTCCGCAACAGCTCGGCAATCCGCCCCGCCCGCACCGAGAGCTGATCGAGCCGCCGCTCCGCCGCCTGGCAGGTCCGCATCGCTGGCACGAAGCGGCGGTTCATGAACTCAGCGAAAAGCTGGCGGCCCTGGACCCGCTCTTCTCGCAGCGACTGGATCCGCTGATGCACGAGCGCCTGATAGGCGTTCGATGCGCCGAAGCGGAAGGCGGTCGCCGCGGCAATCGCTTCGAGATCCGCCGAAAGTTCGGTCAACTCCGACAGGATCGCGCTCTCCGAGGCCGCCTGATCGTCGGCCACCAAGGTGATCAGATGAGCCATGTCCCGTTCGATCTCGTTCAACCGCCGAGCGGTCTTCCGCGCCACCGGCAGCGCCAGCATCGCCCCGGCCCGGTACGTCTCGATCTCGAGCAACCGCTGCACCAGCCGGCCGATCCGCCGCGCCCCCGCCTCGCCATAGACGACGAGGGCAAAGCGCGAGAACCCGCCCTCGTGGATCCGGAAATCGCCAAGCGCGAGCGCCGCCCCGTCGAGCACCCGCGCGACCGCCAGGCTCTCGGCATTGAACTCGCGCCGAAGCGGCCCCCGGAGGCACTCGAGCGCCCCCTCCCCATCGGCGGCGGTCAGGATCTCGAGCTGCACCGCGGCGATCACCTGCCCGGGCGCCTCGGCGAGCCAATCGGGCGGTAAGAGCCCGATGAGCGCGCCTTCGAAGAGATCCTGGGTCTCGCCGCGTTCGTAAAGCGTATAGGAGACGAACTCCGTGTGCCGCTCCCATTTCATCCGGAAACGGTCGAAATCGTGCTCGTAATGGTTGGCTTCGGGTGCCGGATGGGGCGCGCCGTGACGGTCGAGAAAGGCGGTGAGATGCGCCCGGTCCCGCGCGGCGTCCCGCTCGGCCGCGTTCTCGAGCGGCATGAGCGCAAGCGACAGGATCCGCCCCGGGATCTCCACAGGCTGAAACGGCCGGGCATGCAACTCGTTCGTGGTCGCATAGCGCTCCGGATGGTCGGTCAAAAGCTTGAGCGGACGCACCGGCGCGTCGGATGGGGGCGACCCTGCCGGCGGAGCGTCGTCACCGGCGCTCATCGGCCGGCCTCCTCGGGTCGCAGAAAGCCGCCGAGGACCGCCGCCACATTGGCGCCGAGCGCCGAGATCGCATAGCCGCCTTCCATCACGAAGACCGTTGGCAGGCCGAGCGCACGGATCCGCGCGCCTATGCCAGGATAATCCTCGGTCTCGAGCGTGAAACGGCTGATCGGGTCCTCGCGATGGGTGTCGACGCCGAGCGAGACGACCAGCGCCTCGGCAGCGAAACCGCCGATTGCGCCGGCGGCCGCCTCGAGCGCGGCCCGCCACGGTCCGATCCCCGTGCCGGCGGGCAGCGGATAGTTAAGCGTCAGACCCGCCCCGGCGCCCCCGCCCGTCTCCGCCGCATGGCCGAGGAAATAGGGGAACTCGCGCGCCGGATCCGCGTGGATCGAGGCGAAAAGCACATCGCTGCGCTCCCAAAAGATCGCCTGGCTGCCGTTGCCGTGGTGATAGTCGATATCGAGGAGCGCCACCCGTGAGGCGCCGGCGCTGAGCAGGGTCTCCACCGCGATGGCGGCGTTGTTCAGGTAGCAGTAGCCGCCATAAAGATCCCGATGCGCATGGTGGCCCGGCGGCCGGGCGAGCGCGAATGCCGGGGCGCGCGTCTCGGCGGTGTGCCGCGCGGCGGCATGGGCGGCGGCGGCGGCCGAGAGCGCGGCCGGCCAACTGCCCTCGGTGATCGTGGTGTCGACCGAGAAATTGTAATGCCCGAGTGCGCCTGCGATCGTCTCGGGGGGGGCGTCCCGCCGGAGCCCCGGCACGGGATAGGTGTAGGCGATCGCCTCTCCGGGGCCGTGCTCGGCCACCCAGCGCCCATGGGCGGTCTCGAGAAATCCCAGATACGAAGGACAATGCACCCGCTCGAGAAGGTCCCGCGGGACCGGGTCGGGCGCCAGTGGTGGGTCGAAGCCCCGCTCGGCGAGCGCGGTCCGGATCGCGGTCAGGCGCTCCGGACATTCAAAACTCCGCACCAGCCGCCCGTTGTGAAGCTCGCACTGCGCGTCGTGGCGCGCATGGTCGGGGGTGTCGAAGATGCGCATGCGCCCTGCCTGATTTGCCCCCCCACAGTCGCACCGGGCTTGCCGCGACGCAACAGCCGAGCGGGGGCAGCCTGGCGGCAGCGTCCGCCACCGGGCGAGCGGTCGGGCGTCGCGCGACGGGCGGGCCCCGGGCTGCCTCGGTCCAGCCGAAGGCGACGGACCGAGGGAAAGGCGTGTCCGGACGCGCCCGACGGGCGCTTCGGACGCCGATCGGTCCGACCGTCCCCCGAGGTCCCGCAGCCCGACCCTTCCGGGCCCCGACGGGGCCTCAGTCGGCGTCGAGCGCGTCGATCTCGCCCTGGAGCGCGTCGCGGGACACGGTGACGTCTTCTACCTCGGCCTTCGCAAGAATGGCATCGACGACCTTGTCCTCGAAGAGCGGCGCGCGGATCTGCTCGAGCGCCTGGCGATTGTTCTTCACGAAATCGAAGAACTCCCGCTCCTGACCCGGATAGCGCCGCGCCTCGGCCATGATCGCCTGGCCCATCTCCTGATCGCTAATCTCGACGCCCTCCCGGTGGCCAATATCGGCGAGCAGCAGGCCGAGCCGAACCCGCCGTTCCGCCAGCTGTCGCTGCTCCGCGTCGGGTTCGATCTCCGGGTGGTCGTGGCCTTGCACGTCCGGGTTCGCCTCATGCCAAAGCTGATGCGCGATCGACTTCGCTTCAGCCTCCACCATCCGCTCCGGCAAATCGAACGACACCATTTCGTCGAGCGCATCGAGGAGCCGGCGTTTCAGGAGCCCGCGGCTCGCGCCCTCGAACTCGGCGCCGATCCGCTCGCGCAGCTGACCCTTGAGCGCCTCCAGATCCTCGGCCCCGTAGCGCTCCGCCAGGCTGTCGTCGATCGCCGCCGGCTGCGGCGCACGCACCTCTTTTACCGTAACCTCGAACACCGCGTCTTTGCCCGCCAGGTGTTGCGCGCCGTAATTTTCCGGAAAAGTGATCGTGACGGTTCGGGCCTCGCCGGGTGCGGCGCCCGTGAGCTGGCCCTCGAAGCCCGGAATGAACGCATTCGAGCCGAGCACGAGCGGGTAATCCTCGGCGGTGCCGCCTTCGAACGCCTCGCCGTCCACCTTGCCGGCGAAGTCGATGAGCACCTGATCGCCCTCTTCGGCCGCGGCTGCCGGGTCCTCCTTGGGCGTGAAATCCTGGGCGCTCTGAGCGAGGCGTTGGAGCCCCTCCTCGATCGCGTCGTCGCCCACCTCGACGACCCGCCGCTGGAGCCGGATCGCCCCATAGTCGATCTCCGGCACCTCGGGCAGGCAGTCATAGGCGATTTCGACCGTCAGATCGTCGCCCTCGTCGTAACTCTCGTTCAGGATCTTCACGTCTGGCTGGTGCGCCGGACGGTGTCCGGTATCCGAGAGATGCTGCTGGACGGTCTCCTCGACGGTCTCCTGCACGACTTCGCCGAGGAGCGACTTGCCCGCCATCCGCTTGAGGATCGGCAACGGCACCTTGCCCTTGCGAAAGCCCTTGAGCTGGACCTCGGGCTGCATGGATTTCAGCCGCTCGGCCTGTTTCGCAGCCAGAGCGGCCGCGCTCACGACCACCGAGTACTCGCGCCGTAACCCTTCCGACTTGGTCTCGGTGACCTGCATCCGGCATCCCCTGCTTCGCGGCCCCGCTGCCTCACGCGGCGCCCGTCTCGTCCCAGCCCGTCTCGTTCAAGCTCTTGGTGCGGGCGGAGGGACTCGAACCCCCACGCCTTGCGGCATCAGAACCTAAATCTGACGTGTCTACCAATTCCACCACGCCCGCCGCGGCGGGGCCGGAGCCTCGCCGATCGCGACCGCCTCTTAGCAGCGGCTCCGGATCGCGGATAGAGCAAATCGGGCCGGGGGCTGGCAAGGGCCGAACCGGCCCGAATGCGCCTCCGATCCGCAAACCTTTCGGTTAAATCAAAAGCCGGAGCCCGACCGCCAAGGCCTCCCGGCGGTCGCGAGAGACCGTCCGAAACGCCGAGGGCGCAAGGCCGGTTTCGGCCGCAAACCTCCGGGTAAAGGCGCTTTGATCTCCATAGCCGCAGGCCAACGCGATCTCCGCGAACGGCGCATCGGTCTCGATAAGCGCGATCGCCTCGGCGATCCGCTGGCGGGCGAGGAAACGCCGGGGCGAGGTGCCGAGCACGCGGCGGAAATCCCGCTCGATCTGCGAGCGCGACACCCCCGCCGCCGCGGCCAGCGCGCCCGCCTCGAAGGCCTCTGCGAGCCGATCGATGAGCCATGCGCTGGCGACGGCCACACGCTCTTGCTGGGCCCGGATGAGACCGCCGCCTTCGAGCCGGCGCGACAGCCCGAGCACCGCCACCGTGCGGCCCGTCCGATCCCTAAGCGGCAACCGCGAGAAGAGAAAGAGCGTCCGGTCACCCTGCCGCTCGGTCACCGTGTCGAACCGGTCGACGAGCCGCCGCCCCCGGCCGATCACCGCCGCGTCGAGAGTGTCGAAATAGCGGAGCGTCGCGGGCGGGAAGAACGCGCTGTTCGGCCGCCCGACGACCGCCCGACCCGAGGCACGCCCGAGAAACCGTCCCATGGCATCGTTCGCGGCGAGATACCGCCCGTCGGTCGCCTTGACGAAAAAGAGCGTCTGCGGAACCAGATCGACGAGCGCGGAGACGAGCTCGAGCGGCAGGGCGTTGCCCGCGTCGCCCGGATGATTCGCCATCTCCGCCCTCCCTCGAGCGCCGGTTTGACCGATCCCGGCGCCAAACCCGCGGCTCGCAGTCAAGACCCGGCCATGCCGCCCGGCCAGTTTGCCCGTCGGGGTTGGGATGTCGAGGGGCGCGGTAAGGCGTGCCGGATTTGCCGCCCCATCGACGCGCCGTCCGGACCCTCGGACGCGGGAGCCCCCCGCTCTCCGGGGCCGGATCCGTTCTTATCCATGCGAGACGAGGTTCGAGAGACCGATGACACCGCCCCTTCCCCACCCCCTTCGCGCCGCGCTCGGCGCCGCGGTCCTGGCCTGGACCGTCGCCGGAACCGCATCCGCCGCGACGACGACGCCGGAAGTACAGCCCTTTTCGGTGAGCATCACCCAAGCCTCGGCGGCCTTCGAAGAGTTCGTCGACGTGACCTTTCAAGGCTTCGATACGTCGCTTGGGACGCTGACGGGCGTGCTCTTCGCGCTCGATGTGGAGACGCTGTCCTCAAACGCGAGCCAAGGCACGCCGTTGCCCGACGACCAGGGCCTGCGGATCAGGCCGCAGATCAACGTGCCGGGCATCTTCGCGTCGAGCAACACGGTGTTCGAAGGGCAACTGCCCTTCATCACGAGCACGACCGCGCCCGACGACCTCGACGCGACGCGCACCATCGACGAGACCGATATCGGCCCTGTTCTCTTCGACCGCTGGGACGATCAGGCGGAGATCGATTTCCGCTTTCAGATCGAAAACCCCAATGCGTTTCGCGACGGGGCGGTCGCGGGTACGTTTTCGATCGCCTACGAATTCGACCCGGCAGCCGAGCCCGAGATCAATCGGATCCCGCTGCCGGCGGGGCTCTGGCTCGCGCTGACCGGGCTCGCCGGGCTCGTGGTGGCCGCGCGGCGCGCCAGGGTCGACTGAGTTGGACGGCGTCCGGAGCGCCCTCCGGGCGCAGCCGGACACGAGATCCGCTCGGTCCGTCGCCTTCGGCTGGACCGAGCCCGCACGCGGCCGGCCCGTCGCCTCAGAGGCCGAGCTCGCGGAAGACGCCCGGGATCTCTTCGGGCAGATCGTCCGCGATCAGCCCCGGGCCGAAGCGCCGCGCGGCCTCCGTATGGAGCCAGGCGCCCGTCTGGGCAGCGTCCATGGGGGCGAAGTCACGCGCCATCAGGCCAGCGATGAGGCCCGCAAGCACATCGCCGGAGCCCGCTGTCGCGAGCCAGGGGGCGGCGCGGTCGTAGCTTGCCGCATTGATCGAGGCCCGGCCCGAGGGGTCTGCAATCACGGTGTCCGCGCCCTTGAAAAGCACGGTGCAGCCCGCGCGGGCTGCCGCCTCGCGGGTCGCGTCGAGCTTGGAATAGGCCGGGCCCGAGATCGCGGGCTCGCGGAGGCGCGCGAGGATGTCCGGAAAGAGCCGGCCAAACTCCCCCTCATGCGGGGTCAGCACGCACCGGGGATGGAGGGCGGCGAAATAGGCCGCCGGGTCGTCTTGGGCGATCGTGAGCGCGTCGGCGTCGAGGACGGTCGCGCGGCGGGCCGAGAGAGCGGCTGGCACGAGCCCGCGCGCCCGGTCGAGCCCCAACCCCGGTCCGAGACAGAGCGCGTTGATGCGGGTGTCTTCGAGGAGCGCGGTGAGGGCCCCCGCATCCGCGACGGGCGCGAGCATGTTCGCATCGAGCCGGGCCGCATTCTCGATCAAGGCCGCGGGCGGGCAGCCGACCGTCACGAGCCCCGCCCCGGACCGCAGCGCCGCCCGGGCCGCGAGCCGCGCTGCCCCGCCGCGCCCGACACCGCCCGAGAGCACCAGCGCATGCCCGTGGTCGTATTTGTGGCCGTGCCGCAGCGGGGTTTTCGAAAGCCAAGCCTGCGCACCCCTCGGATCCAGCCCGACGAGCCCGGCGGTCGGCGGTGTCAACACCCCACCCACGCCGCTGGAACGATCTACGACCCCCTCCGACGCGGCCCAAGCGGAGAGACCAATATCCTTGCAGACGAGAGCGCCGCAGTGCAGCGGGCCCTGAGCGAGGTAGTGGCCGATTTTGGGTAGCTGGAAGGTGACCGTGAGCTGGGCGTGAGGCGCGTAGACGTGTTGCGGGCGCGCGCTCTTGGCGATCTCCCGCCCGCTGTCGAGGCACAGCCCGGACGGCGCGTCGATTGCGACCACCCCAACCGCAAAACTCGCCAGCTCCCCCTTGAGATGGGCGAGGTGGCGACATGCATCGAAGGCAGCATCCGACAGAGGCCGCGACAGCCCGCTGCCGAACAACGCGTCGACATAGAGCGCGCCATCGTGGTGTTTGCGGTCGAACGCCCGTATGGACAGCTGACGGATGCGGCCCAGGGCGGCCCACTCTCGGGCATTGACGGCGGCATCGGGGGGAAGCCGGTCGAGCTCCTCGGGCGCGACGCCATAAACATAGACCCCAACCTCCCAACCGCGGGCGTGGAGGAGCCGCGCCACCACGAACCCGTCGCCGCCGTTGTTACCCGGCCCACAGAGGACGACCGCCCTCTGCGCCCCGTCGGCCAGCGCAGGGCGCCACTCGAGGATCGCATCCACGACGCCGCCGCCCGCTCGCTCCATCAGCTCGAGCCCGGTGACCTCGCCGGCCTCGATCGCCGCACGCTCGATCGCGCGCATCTGTGCGGCGGTCAAAAGCACGCTCATTCCGTCCCTCCCATGCCGGCGCTCCTAAGGCCGGCCGTCGCCCGGCACCATAGTGGCCCACGTCCCGCGGCCCGCCGCCGTGAACCGTGGGAGCATCGCCGAACCGCTCAATTCGACGGCAGTTTGCCTTAAGATTATGCATTGGAGCGGGGCCACGCCACCGCGCGCGCGGTCCGAAACCGCCCTGCGGCGCCGGCTTTCTCCGCATCTTCCCCGCCGCCGCCAGTGGCAGAAGCGGCTGGCACGCGTCCTGCATCCCCTCCTTGCAACCACCGGTGCGCGCGCGTCTGCCCGCCCCGCCGAAAGCGGTCAGGCCAACGGGCCGCGAACCCAGAGGGAGAGCCACGTGAAGAAGGTCGAAGCCGTCATTAAGCCGTTCAAGCTCGACGAAGTCAAAGAAGCGCTCCAGGAAATCGGCATTCAGGGGCTTTCCGTGCTCGATGCGAA
The DNA here is from genome assembly GCA_050331395.1 of Paracoccaceae bacterium. Classification (GTDB taxonomy): domain Bacteria; phylum Pseudomonadota; class Alphaproteobacteria; order Rhodobacterales; family Rhodobacteraceae; genus Thermohalobaculum. The sequence goes on along the minus strand of JBHJGX010000032.1, from coordinate 49,146 downwards.
GGGCTTTGGCCGCCAGAAGGGCCACACCGAACTCTACAGGGGCGCCGAATACGTGGTCGATTTCTTGCCGAAGGTAAAGATCGAGGTCGTGGTCGACGACGCGCTCCTCGACCAGACCGTCGACGCGATTGTCCAGGCGGCCCGCACCGGCAAGATCGGCGACGGCAAGATTTTCGTTTCTACTGTCGAACAGGCCGTCCGCATTCGCACCGGCGAGACCGGCGCCGACGCGCTCTGACACCCTTTTTCTCCGGGCCGTCCGGCCCGCCCCTCCTCCGCGATCGAACCACCAGACAAAAGGACAGCACGCATGACCACGAATGCCGAGATCGTGAAGCGGATCAAAGACGAGGAGATCGCCTATGTGGATCTCCGCTTCACCGACCCGCGCGGCAAGATGCAACATGTGACCGCGATTGCGGACATCGTTGACGAAGACTGGATGGAAGAGGGCTGGATGTTCGACGGCTCCTCGATCGCCGGTTGGAAATCGATCGATCAGTCCGACATGAAATTGATGCCGGATGCAGCCTCGGCCTATGTCGATCCGTTTTATGCCGAGAAGACGCTGGCGATGTTCTGCACTGTGGTCGAGCCCGACACCAACGAGCTTTATGAACGCGATCCGCGCGCGACTGCGATCAAGGCCGAGCGTTACTTGATCGAAAGCGGCATTGGCGATCAAGCTTTCTTTGGGCCGGAAGCCGAATTCTTCATCTTCGACGATGTGCGCTTTAAGGTTGACGTGAACAAGGTCGCGTATGAGGTGGACGCCCAAGACGCCTCTTGGAACACCGACACCGAATTCGAGATGGGCAACATGGGTCACCGCCCCGGCCTCAAGGGCGGCTATTTCCCGGTGAACCCGACGGATGCGGGGCAGGACATCCGCTCCGAGATGCTCTCGACCATGAAGCGCATGGGGATGAATGTCGACAAGCACCACCACGAGGTGGCGTCTTGCCAACACGAACTCGGACTGATTTTCGGTGCGCTTAATTTCCAAGCCGACGCGCTGCAAAAGTACAAATACGTCATCCACAACGTTGCCCATGCCTATGGCAAATCGGCGACCTTCATGCCTAAGCCGATCAAAGGCGACAACGGCACCGGCATGCACGTCAACCAGTCAATCTGGAAAGATGGAAAGCCGCTTTTTGCCGGCAACCAGTATGCAGATCTGTCCGAAGAAGCGCTTTACTATATCGGTGGGATCCTGAAGCATGCCAAAGCGTTGAATGCCTTTACCAACCCGACGACCAACAGCTACAAGCGGTTGATCCCGGGTTTCGAGGCACCGGTGCTTCTGGCCTATTCGGCCCGGAACCGGTCGGCCTCGGTCCGTATTCCGTGGACCATGAGCCCGAAAGCCAAGCGGATCGAGACGCGCTTTCCCGATCCGGCCTCGAACCCCTATCTCGCCTTTGCGGCGCTGCTGCTCGCCGGCCTCGATGGGATCAAGAACAAGATCCACCCGGGTGAAGCGGCCGACAAGGACCTCTACGACCTGCCGCCCGAGGAGCTCGCGGGTATTCCCACTGTTTGCGGCAGCTTGCGCGAAGCGATCCAGAGCCTGGAGGCCGATCACGAGTTCTTGCTCGCCGGCAACGTTTTCACGCGCGATCAACTCGAGGGCTACATGGATCTCAAATGGGAAGAAGTGTACAACTACGAGCACACACCTCACCCGGTCGAGTTCCAAATGTATTACTCGGTCTGACCCCGACCGACTTTGGCATTGACGCAAAAGAGGGCCTCGGAGGCCCTCTTTTCTTTGGGCAGGCCGCCATTTGAGCAACCAGGCGACCCGCAGAGCGAGAAATCCAACGATCTGATGAAGGTCCCAACCATGCTCGCCAGCGGGAGCCACGAAAGTTGGTGCATCGCAACACGATTATGCGAGCACCGTCACAGTTCTGTGTTCGGTTTCGCTGTATCCTAAATTTCGGGTATCCACCGAGGTTCTGAGAAATGACGTATTTCGAATATGCCGAGGGAGCCATGCTGATCTGCTTCTCGATCAGCTGGTATTGGTCGATCGCCCAAATGTTGCGCGTCCGGGCCGCCGTGGGCAAAAGCCCGGTCTTCGTCGTGCTGATCTGCACGGGCTACGTCTTCGGGATCGTTTCAAAGATCCTCGCCGCCCAAGCGACCGGAGAACTGAGTCCGGTCGTCTGGCTCTATGCCTGGAACCTGATCGTGACGTTGGTCGATTTAGCGCTCGTCCTCTACTTCCGCCGCCAGGGCGCGTTGCCGACTGTGCGGGCGGCTTGACGCGCGAGCTTAGAGACGGGCGGCCGAGAACGTGTCGCAGGCCTCTGCGCTGCCGTCCTCGAAGCCGCGACGGAACCAGCGCACGCGTTGCTCCGAGGTGCCGTGGGTAAAGCTGTCGGGAACCACGGCGCGGCCTGCGTTCCGCTGAAGCGTGTCGTCACCGATCTGAGCGGCGGCGTTCACCGCTTCTTCGATATCGCCCGGCTCGAGGATGCCGAACCGGGCTTCGGCCGCATGCGCCCAAACGCCGGACAGACAGTCTGCCTGTAACTCGAGTTGCACGCTGATGCGGTTCGCCTCGCGCTGCCCCGCCCGCATGCGCACCGCGTTCATCTGCCCGAGGATCCCAAGCTCGTTCTGGACGTGGTGCGCGACCTCGTGGGCGATCACATAGGCGCGGGCGAAGTCCCCGCCGGCGCCGAGCCGCTGCTCGAGGGTTCGGAAAAACTGTGCATCCAGGTATATTTGGCGGTCGCCGGGGCAGTAGAACGGCCCGGCTGCCGAGCTGGCCGTGCCGCAGGCCGAGCCCGTCCGACCGCTGAAAAGCACGAGTGTCGGGCGGCGATAGCTGCGGCCGATCGCGGCGAATTCGTCCGCCCAGACCTCTTCGGTGTCAGCGAGGACGACGGCGATAAACTCCTCCGTCTCGTCGTCGATTTCGTTCGGCCCCAATGCCGCCGGGCCCGGGTCGAGCGCAACCGTCCGGCCGCCATAGGGATCCTGCCCCGGCCCAACCAGCTGGATGAATGGGCTCACATCGATGCCGAGATACCAGCCGATGGCGAGCACCGCGAGAAGCCCGATGACCCCTAGGCCGCCGGCCCGGCCACCAGCGCGCCGGCGGCCCAGACTTGCGCGGCGAGCCGTCATGCGCGTGCGGCCGCCGGTGTCGCCACCCCCGCGCCGGTCATCGATATTGCGGCTCGTGCGTCGACCTCGCCATTTCATCCCGAACCCCTTCCGTGGCGGTGAAGACCGCTGCTTGGGTCCGGAGAGTACGGCGTTGACCTGCATCGTGTCCAATGGTCGCGACCGCGCGCCACCGTTCCGTGAGGAGGCGCGAGGAAATGCGGGACCGGCGCTTGCAGCGTCCCGCGGGAGTGCATACTCAATGGGAATGCGAGGAAGGTCTCGGGCCGACCCGCGCGTTCGCCACGCTCGGTCTCCCCTTTTGTCCAACTCGTTCATCGCCCGCAAGTTGGCCCCATAAAACAGGTGACCCCGATGCGAGATCCGCTTGATACTTACATGAACGTGCTCGTGCCGATCGTGGTCGAACAGACCTCGCGGGGCGAGCGGTCCTATGACATTTACTCGCGCCTGCTGAAGGAACGCATCATCTTCATGTCGGGACCGGTGCATGACGCGGTTGCGACCCTGATCGTCGCACAGCTTCTGTTCCTCGAGGCTGAAAACCCGAAGAAAGAAATCGCAATGTATATCAACAGTCCGGGCGGCGTTGTGTCCTCGGGCCTGTCGATCTACGATACGATGCAGTATATTCGGCCCGAGATCACGACGCTTTGCGTCGGACAAGCGGCGTCCATGGGCTCGCTTCTGCTCTGTGCGGGACAAAAGGGCCAGAGGTTCTCGCTGCCGAACAGCCGCGTGATGGTGCACCAGCCATCCGGCGGCTTCCAGGGTCAGGCGTCGGACATTGCGATCCATGCAAAAGAGGTGCTGGCGCTGAAGAAGCGACTGAACGAAATTTACGTTCAGCACACGTCTCAGGACTATGAAACCGTCGAAGCGGCACTGGATCGAGATAATTTCATGACGCCGGAAGAGGCGAAGACTTGGGGGCTCATCGACGATATCGTGTCGAAACGAGAGGTGCCCGACGCGCCCTGAGCGGTCGGGTCGCAATCGGGCGGGGTGACAGCGCGGCGCGGGCGCGATAGCGTGCAAGCCTGGCAGCGCCGATGCACCTGGGTCCTGGAGACTTTTTACACGGCGCCGCGAGCAAACTGCGCCAAAGCGCTCGGAGACTGCAATGACGAAGAACAGCGGTTCGGATAGCAAAAGTACCCTTTACTGCTCTTTCTGCGGCAAGAGCCAGCATGAGGTGCGCAAGCTCATCGCCGGGCCGACCGTGTTCATCTGTGATGAGTGCGTTGAGCTTTGCATGGATATCATCCGCGAGGAGACCAAGAATAACTTGGTCAAATCCTCCGACGGTGTGCCGACGCCGCGTGACATCTGCAAAGTCCTCGATGACTACGTGATTGGTCAAGATATCGCAAAGCGCGTTCTGTCGGTTGCCGTTCACAACCACTACAAGCGGTTGAATCACGCGGGTAAATCGTCGGATGTAGAGCTCTCGAAATCGAACATCCTGCTGATCGGGCCGACTGGCTGCGGCAAAACCTTGCTGGCGCAAACGCTGGCGCGGATCCTCGACGTGCCGTTCACAATGGCGGATGCAACGACGTTGACCGAGGCCGGCTACGTCGGCGAAGATGTCGAGAATATTATTCTTAAGCTTTTGCAGTCGGCTGATTATAATGTTGAGCGAGCGCAACGGGGTATCGTCTACATTGACGAAGTCGACAAGATTAGCCGGAAGTCTGACAATCCTTCTATCACCCGCGATGTGTCTGGAGAGGGTGTGCAGCAGGCCTTGTTGAAAGTCATGGAAGGCACCGTGGCTTCGGTTCCGCCTCAGGGTGGTCGCAAACACCCGCAACAAGAGTTCCTGCAGGTGGACACGACCAACATTCTATTCATTTGTGGCGGGGCTTTTGCGGGGCTCGACAAGATTATCGCCCGGCGAAATAAAGGCTCGGCAATCGGGTTTGGCGCCGACGTGCGTCACCAGGAAGATCAGCGTATCGGCGATTTGCTTCTGAAGCTTGAGCCGGAGGACTTGCTTCAATTCGGTTTGATCCCCGAATTTGTCGGCCGTCTCCCAGTTGTGGCGACACTGCAGGATCTGGATGAAGAAGCGCTTGTGACGATTCTGACGCAGCCTAAGAACGCGTTGGTCAAGCAGTATCAGCGCTTGTTCGAAATGGAGAGCGTCAAGCTAGAGTTCACTGGCGAGGCATTGCGACAGATCGCGAGAAAAGCGATCGAGCGGAAAACCGGCGCGCGTGGGCTCCGGTCGATCATGGAAGATACGCTTCTCGAAACCATGTTCGAGTTGCCTGGCCTAGAAGGCGTCAAACAAGTGGTCGTGAATGAGGAAGTCATTTGCGGCGAAGCTTCGCCTCTCTACATCTACGAAAAGGGGTCAGGGGCTGGCGCGTCCGCCTCTTGACCTGAGCGTCGGGCTCCCCTGATCGCGGCGGGTGGGTCGGCCTTGAAAGGCCGCGCTTCTGCGCCCAATCTGTTCAGCTCGACAGGCAGCTTGTGTCCGCACATGAGCGTCCAGGAAAGGTTCAAAATGAGCGATATGCCCCCATCCGTCGACGGCTCCGACGTTCCCGGCGCGGCGCAGTGCTATCCCGTGCTGCCACTTCGCGATATTGTCGTCTTTCCACATATGATTGTCCCGCTCTTTGTTGGCCGGGAGAAGTCCGTTCGCGCACTCGAAGAAGTGATGAAGGACGACCGGCAGATTTTGCTCGCCAGTCAGAGAGACGCCGGCAAAGACGACCCTGAACCGGGCGACATTTACGAAATCGGTTGCCTTGCAAATGTATTGCAACTCCTAAAGCTGCCGGATGGAACCGTAAAAGTATTAGTTGAGGGTCGCGCACGCGCCGAAATCATCGGTTTCCGAGAGAATGAGGCGTTTTTCGAAGCGGACGCACGTCTGCTCGAAGAGGTGCCCGTCGACGAAGCGACAGTAAAAGCGTTGTCGCGGTCGCTGAGAGACCAATTCGAGCGCTACGTAAAGCTGAATAAGAACGTGCCAGAAGAGGCGATCGCTTCGATCGGTGAAATTGATGATCCATCGAAGCTCGCCGATACCATTGCCGGCCACCTCGGCGTCAAACTGTCTGAGCGCCAAAAGCTCCTGGAAGAACCCGGCGTTGCACAGCGGCTGGAAACCATTCTCGGCCTGATTCAAGGGGAGATTTCAGTACTTCAAGTTGAGAAGAAAATAAAGAGCCGGGTGAAATCGCAGATGGAGAAGACCCAGCGCGAATATTACCTCAATGAGCAGATGAAGGCGATCCAGCGCGAGCTGGGCGAGGGCGATGACGGTCGGGATGAAATTGCTGAGATCGAGGAACGCGTTCGCAACACAAAGCTATCGCAGGAAGCGCGTGAGAAATGCGAAGCAGAGATGAAAAAGCTCCGCCAAATGTCCCCAATGTCGGCCGAGGCTACGGTCGTTCGCAATTACCTCGACTGGATTCTATCGCTTCCTTGGAACGTAAAGTCTCGCGTCAAGAAAGATCTTGGTAAAGCGGAGGAAGTCCTCGATCTTGATCATTATGGACTGGAAAAGGTGAAGGAGCGGATTGTCGAGTATCTGGCAGTCCAGCAGCGTTCATCAAAACTTCGCGGGCCGATTTTGTGTTTGGTAGGACCGCCAGGCGTCGGCAAAACCTCGCTGGGCAAGTCGGTCGCACGTGCCACCGGACGTGAGTTCATTCGGATTTCCCTCGGGGGTGTGCGCGATGAGGCCGAAATCCGGGGGCATCGACGGACGTATATTGGTTCAATGCCTGGCAAAATCATCCAGTCTATGAAAAAGGCGAAGACCACTAACCCTCTTATTCTGCTCGACGAAATTGACAAGATGGGGCACGATTTCCGTGGCGATCCGGCGTCTGCCATGCTCGAGGTTCTCGACCCGGAACAGAACGCGACGTTTACCGATCATTATCTGGAGGTGGAATACAACCTCTCGAACGTTCTGTTTTTGACAACTGCGAACACTTACAACATGCCTCAACCGCTGCTTGATCGGATGGAGATTATTCCGCTTGCCGGATACACCGAGCAGGAGAAGCGCGAGATTGCCCAACGACATCTATTGCCTAAACAGCTACGCGAACACGGCCTAAAGGAACGCGAATTCGCGATGTCTGACGAAGCCCTCATCGAAGTAATCCGCCGCTACACGCGCGAAGCGGGGGTGCGCAATCTAGAGCGGGAGCTTGCAAAGTTGTGCCGCAAGGTTCTTACCGAAATCGTGAAAGGATCCAAAGCGTCGGTGAACGTGTCGGCTGAAGTACTTGAGGACTACCTCGGCGTGCCCCGATTCAAACACGGGCTTGCCGAGGAAGAGGATCAAGTTGGCGTTACGACCGGTTTGGCGTACACGTCAGTTGGCGGCGATCTGCTCCACATCGAAGCGCTCCGCCTTCCCGGAAAAGGTCGGATGAAAACGACCGGCACACTGGGCGATGTGATGAAAGAATCCATCGACGCGGCCGCGTCCTATGTGCGGGCAAAATCGCTGGAATACGGTGTCACGCCGCCATTCTTTGAAAAGCACGACATCCACGTTCACGTCCCCGAAGGCGCTACCCCCAAGGACGGACCTTCGGCGGGGATAGCAATGGTTACCTCGATCGTCTCCGTGCTTACGGGTATTCCCGTACGCAAAGACATCGCGATGACGGGTGAGGTGACACTTCGCGGCAATGTCCTGCCGATCGGCGGGCTTAAAGAAAAGCTGCTGGCCGCGCTCCGTGGCGGTGTGACAACTGTTTTAATACCGAAAGACAATGTGAAAGATCTTCGTGAGATCCCCGAGGTTGTGAAGGAGGGCTTGGAGATCATCCCGGTCGAGTCGGTCTCTGAGGTACTCGAACACGCCTTAACGCAACGGCCTGAGCCCGTGGAATGGGATGAGGCGGCAGAGCCGATGCCGTCTGCACGCGACGATGGCAGCACGGGTGCGACGCTGGCGCATTAATGTTCATCCGCCAGTCGCTTCCCGAATGCAGCGGGCCACGAGGCTTACCGAGGATGCAGTGGATGACGTCTATCTTGACGGGCGCCGAACAGCTTGCGACGTAGGTGAGGGGGCGGTTAGCTCAGTTGGTAGAGCGCCTCGTTTACACCGAGGATGTCGGGAGTTCGAGCCTCTCACCGCCCACCACCCCTGGCTTGACACAATTCGGACCGCCGTGCAGAAGGCGGTCAGGGGCGGTTAGCTCAGTTGGTAGAGCACAGTGTTCACATCGCTGGGGTCACTGGTTCGAGCCCAGTACCGCCCACCACAGTCCGCGCAACGCTATCGGTGAATTCACGTATCCATCAAGCTCGGGCTGCATTTGGTGAAAGGGCCGATCCGCCGGTCGACGACATCAAGGTATTGATCGCATGCTGGGTCCCCGTCATCGGCCAAACGTTTTTCGTTGGCTGTGTAGTCGCCTTCAAAGGACGCAGTATGGCTGAATGCTTATCGCCGATTAGGCACTTCGGCGGATGTGCTGCGCGACCATAGGCCCGATCCAATCGCCTTTCACGAGGGCATGGCTTGATGCTCGCGCAGCGTGCTGCTAGCCTAAATTTAAGATTTGGCGGGCAAGCGTCGCAAGCTTCCAGCCACGTTAAAGGGTGGTGCCGCAGTGCTGGATGACGGGATTATGCCGGAGGGGGTGGTCCTTCGGGATTTGGTTGTGCATTCGGACGATCGGGGAGCGCTGCGCGAACTCTACCGAGCCGAATGGATCGACGCGCCAGCATTCAAACAATGGAACCTGGTAAGAAGTGAAGGGCGTGTGCTTCGCGGGGTCCACGTGCATCCTCGGCATGCGGATTACCTGCACGTGATCGAGGGCACCATGATCCTCGCGCTTCACGATCTGCGCCCCGAGGATCCGCGCGATCGTATCAGCTGCTTCGTCACTCTGTCGGCGGATCGGCCGCGCACCGCCTACATTCCTCCGGGCGTCTGCCACGGCTTTTGGTTCGCCGAACCGGCTCTCTATGTCTATGGTCTGAGTTCCGGTTGGTGCATGGCCGAAGAACTCGGTTGCCGCTATGACGATCCGGCGCTTGGGCTCGACTGGCAAGTTGAAAATCCCCGTCTCTCAGCGCGTGATCAGGCACCGAGCACGGATTACGCAGCCATGCGCGCCGCGTGGATCGCAACACAGGCCACCCATTGATGCAAATCGGGCTTGTCGGCTGCGGCCGGTGGGGGCGGTTGATCCTTCGCGACCTCCGAAGCCTCGGTGCTAATGTCGTGGTGGCCGCCCCATCCGAAGCGACCCGGGCGCAGTCGGTCGAGCTTGGCGCCGTCGCCGCCGTCGCCACTGCCGGCGAACTACCGGATCTCGACGGCTATGTTGTCGCGCCGCCGACGGTCCTGCACGCGGAGACGGTTGAGACGCTCTTGCCCCGTAACCGCCCGATTTTCGTGGAGAAGCCGCTGACCAACGACCCGGCGGCTGCCGATCGCATCTTGGCGGCCGCTCCGGACCGGGTCTTTTGCATGGACAAATGGCGCTATCACGGCGGGGTGCTGAAGCTGGCGGATCTGGCCAAGCGCGGCGCCCTTGGCGACGTGTTGGCCGTGCGCAGCTGGCGGCTTGGCTGGGGCAATCCGCACCGGGATGTGGACGCGGCGTGGATCCTGCTGCCACATGATCTCTCGATCGCGCTTGAAATCCTCGGTCGACTGCCGCCGCTTCGCCATGCGCATGGGATTGCCGCGGGACCGATCGGCGAGAGCCTTTCTGCGGTCCTCGTGGACCCGGCCGGCGGACCGAGCGTCGAGATGGAAATCTCCTCCTCGCATCCGGTCAATCGACGCTCGGTGGCGGTGATCGGCTCGGAGGCGGTGGCGCAATTCGGCGACAGCTACGATAGGGCGCTGCGCCTCAATCGGCCGGGCGCCGAGCCCGAGGAGATCCCCGTAGAGACGGAGATGCCGCTGCTCGCGGAGCTTCGCGCCTTTGTCGAGCACATCGCCGGCGGTCCGCCGCCCAAAAGCAACGCCGCCGAGGCGGCCCTGATTGTGCACCGGGTCGCGGAAATGCGGGCGGCGGCCGGTTTCGCGACGCCGTGACCCACCCCGAGAGCCCCACGCCCGAGGCGCCCCGCCCGGCCCGACGGTTCACGGTTCTGCTACCGGTTTTGCGCCCACCCGTCATGTTGCCCCACGCCATTCGCTCGGTCCTGCGGCAGACCGAAGGCGATATCGAGCTTTGCATCGTCGGCGACGGCGCACCGGCCGAGACGATCGACGCAGCCCGCGCCTTCGCCCGGGACGACCCCCGCGTCCATGTCTTCCCCTTTGCCAAGGGCGCGCGCCACGGGGAGGCCCATCGCGCAGCCGTGCTTCGCGGCGCCCAGTCCCGGTTCGTCGCGCAAATCGGCGACGATGATCTCTGGTTCGCCGATCATCTCGCACGTCTCGGCAGGCTGCTCGCCCGGGCCGATTTCGTCTCCCTTCCCCAAACCCGGCTGATCGACGACCAGACGCTCCTATCGACCTCGTTCTGTTTCGATCTGCGCGACCCGGCCAGCCGCGCGCGTATGCTGCGCGAGCCCTTCAACTTTTTCGGCCCGAGCGAGGCGGGATACCGTCTGTCGGCTTATCGGGCCCTGCCCAAGGGGTGGTCGCCGGCGCCGCCTGACCTGCCGAGCGACCTCTTCATGTGGCGGAAGTTCCTCACGCATCCGGGTCTGACCTTCGGCACGGGCTTCGTGCCCACATCCCTGAAATTCGGTGCCGACGACTGGAAGACCATCCCGCTTACGCGGCGTGCCGAGATCATCGCGCGCTGGGCCGCGGTCCTCGAAGATCCGGATCAGGCGCGGGCGCTGCGCCGACGGGCGACACGGGCGATCGCGGCGCGCTCTCCACTCGCCGAGCTGGGCCCGCTGCTTTTGCGGACGCCCGACGAGGGCGCAGGCCTGATCTTGCTGCGGATCGAACACGCCCTCCGCCGCCGGATCGGGTGGGCAAGGGCCTGAGCGGACCGCCTGCCGCCGATCTCGCTGGCGTGTCGACCCCGTAAGCGGTAGCATGCGGTTAATGCGACGAGCCGGGGGGCCGAGGGGGATGCGCGAGACGCGAGCGAGCACGTTGTTATCCGTCGCGGCGCTCTGCCTCTCGGCGATCACCGTCTATACGACCGAGCTGGCCGGACCCGCGCTGACCCTCACGGCCGCGGAAACCGCCTATCTGGCACGGGATCCGAGCGGCAGCGCCGAGGTGGTCCTTGTCCCGCTCACCATCTCGAACGGAGGCGCGAATGAGGGCGTGGTCCATGCGATCTCGCTCGAGGTGGAGGCGGTCGGACGCGAAGGCACGCGACGGTTCTTCGCCGCCGCGACCGGGCCGCGGCCTTCGCCCGATGCCGAGCCGTTCGCGCCGCTCTCGATCTCCGGTCAGGCATCCACCGCTCGCGCGGTGATGTTCTATCCTTTGGGGCCCGGTGAGGCGCTGATCGACCGCGCAGGCACCTACAGGCTCCGGATCGCGGGTCAAGGACCGCATGGCCGGCAGACCGCCGAGCTCGAGCTGACACTTCCCTATTTCAGCCTGCCCGAACTCGCCGATGGGCGGCTCATCCGCATGACGCCTTTGGAGTGGGAGACGAGAGATGTTCCGAATTGACGTGCGGGCGATCGCCCTCGTGGCCCTCGTCGCTGCGGTACCGATCTCGGCCCGGGCCGAGGTGTGCCTCGAGAGCAAGCTGAGCGGCGCACAAGTGAGGGGCGAACTCGTCCGTTTCACGGGACAGCGCTGGGACCTGCAAACTCCGCTCGGGCGGCAAAGCTTCTATATCGACGATTTCTTTCCCTGTGCCGGCGGCGAGGTCTCGGTCGCCGCGCCCGAGCCCGTGCCCGACACCGCGCCGCCGCCCGCGAGCCCCGAGATCCCGGGGGCCGAGACCGAAGAGCTTCCGCCGGCGCACCTCCCCTCGCGCCGTTTGAGGATCGCCGGGTCGAATACCGTGGGCGCCGAGCTGATGCCGACGCTCGCGCGCGCACTCCTCTCCGCTGGAGGCGCACGCCCCCGCGTCATCGAGACCGAACGTGGGCGGGTCTTCGCCGCCGCCTCGGGCGACGCGATCGCCATCGAGGCTGCAGGCAGTTCCACCGGCTTTCGCGCCCTTGTCGACGGGCGCGCCGACCTCGCCATGTCCTCGCGACCAATCTCGGAGGCCGAGCTGTCGGCCTTTGCGGCGCTCGGCCAACGCGGGCTCGACGGGCCGGAGCGCGAACACGTCCTCGCCCTAGACGGCGTGGTTCCCGTGGTCTCCCCGTCCAACCCGTTGCAGACGATTTCGCTCGACGAATTAGACGCAGTTTTCAGCGGGCGCATCACCCGGTGGTCGGGCCTCGGCCTCGACGACCGGCCGATCCGCGTTCTGGCGCGCGATGCGCAGTCAGGCACCTTCGACAGTTTCGCGAGCCTCGTGCTCGGCGGCGACAAGGGCCGGTTGACCGCCGACGCGGAACGCTTCGAGTCGAACCGGGCACTGGCCGAGGCGGTTTCCGCCGATCCGTCCGCCATCGGTTTTGTGGCCGCCGGCGCGGTCGGCGCAACCGCTGCGCGCCCGCTCTCGCTCCGCGGCACCTGCGGGATCGTCCAGAAATCCGGCAGTTTTCAGATCAAGACCGAGGATTTCGCCCTCGCACGGCGCCTCTTCCTTTATACTCGCCTGGCCGAGCGGACGGGACTGCTCGCTGAGGCGGTGGATTTCGCCCTCTCGGAGGCGGCGCAACCGCTGATCGAAGAAGCCGGTTTCGTCAGCCGCGCGGTCACGACGGTCTCCGGCGGATCCGAGCGCGCACGGCTAGATGTCGAAGCGCCGGACATCGCCTCGGACGCGACCGCGCAGCGCACCGCCGAACGCCTCGCTCGCCTCATGCAGGGGTCGGACAGGGTCTCGGTCACCTTCCGCTTCGCGACCGGGTCCTCCCTTCTCGAGGGCAAGGCCCTGCAAGACGGACCTCTTCTCGCCCGCTTCCTCAACCGCGAAGTGCCGGGCGCGACCGTGATGCTCTTTGGCTTTACCGATGCGCGCGGGCCGTTCTCGGCGAACCAAGCCCTCTCGGTCCGACGGGCGCGCCAGGCGGCCGCGCTTCTCGAGGCGAGCGGGGTCGACCCGTCCCGGATCGAGAGCCATGGCTTCAGCGAACTGATGCCCGTCTTCTGCAACGACACGCCGTCGGGCCGGTCGCGGAACCGCAGGGTCGAGGTCTGGATCCGGCCCGGTTAAGTCGACGGGGCGCCTGCTCAGGCCGCAACGGCGCGCACGCGCATGCGCCAAAGATCCCGCGCCATGCCCTCGGCTTCCGCAAGCGACGCTGCCCTTGCCGCCGCCACGAGCGCGAGGGCCGCCGTGCCGAGCACCGTGGCTTCGGCAAAGGCGTCGTCGACCTCTCCCCGCCAGAGCCCCTCAGGCGTGGTCTCGGGGTCGGGCGCCTCCGCAAGGCGGCAATGCCCGTCAACCGTAGCCGGGGCAACGAGATCGACCGGACACCCGGCCGCAAGCCCGAAGACCCGCACCGCTTTGCCCGGATGGCGTTCGAACTCTCCGCCGCCGCCTTTGATGACGGCGAGCCCGGGCTGCCCGAGCGCGCAGGCGGCCGCGCGCTGCAACTCGCGATAAGGCGGGTGAAAGACGCCCTGCACAGCCGCCGGCGCCCGGCACGGGTTCAGGACCCGTAGCACCGTGTTCACCGCCGAGCGGAGCCCCAGCACCTCGCGCAGCCGGAGAAGTTCGAGCAAGCCGGGCGACAAGGCATCGAGCGGCAAAAACGCGATCCGGTCGCGGCCGAGGGCGGCCCGGGCGGCGGCGGGGGTATCGACCTCGGCGATCCCGAGGGACCTGAGCGCCCCACGAGGGTCCGAGACCCGTCCGGCATTGGCCGTCCAGCCATGCAGCAGAACGGGCGTGCCCGCCGTCGCGACGAGCTTGGCGGCGAGCAAGAACCACGGGTGCCCCCGGCTCCGCCCGGCCGCATAGCACGGCCAATCGAGCCCCCCGCCCGCTTCGACCCAGGCCCCGAGCGGAGCCCGCGCCGCGTCGACGAAGCCTGCGATCTCGTCGGATGTTTCGCCGCGATACCGCATCAACATGAGAAGCGCGCCCACGGCCTCCGGCGCCGCATCGCCGGCGAGGATGAGCCCCATCGCCTCCCTAGCCTCGTCGCGCGTCAAGCTGCGCGCCCGACCGGGCCCGCGGCCCATGGCGTGGACGAAAGGCGCGAGGCTCATTCCGCCGCGACCCGATCGGCCCCGCGGGCGAGCAAGGCGGCGATCTCGGGACGGCACGACCCGCAATTCGTGCCCGCGTGGAGGAGCGCGCCGACAGCGTCGAGATCTGTCGCTCTGCCCTCCGCGATCGCCCGCGAGATCGTCGCCGCGCCGACCTCGTAGCAACTGCAGACGATGGGCCCCGGATCGGGTCGCGATGTGCCGGGACGACCAGCCAAAAGCGCGCCTGGAGCCGTCTCGGAGCCGAGCGTCGCGCTCAAATGCCTGCGCGCCAAGGCAACGGGCCCACGGGCGACGAACAGCATGGCCTCTACGCGGCCACGCTCGAGAAAGGCGAAGCGGACAGCCCCGCTGGTTCGATCTTCATAGCACACCGCCTCGCCCGCGGCGCCGAGCCAGGCCCGCGCGGTCGCGTCCCAATCGGACGGCGTGTCGAGCCCGGCAAGCTCGGCCTGCCAGCCGCCGGCCACGCGGGCGCGCGCCCAATAGGCACAATCGGGACGGATCTCGCGGGTGCCGAGCGCAAATCCGTACCAGGCGGCCGCCACCGGCGCGATCCGCACGGGCGCCGTCTTGCTCTCGGGCTGGCCTGATATTGGATCGGTCTCGGCCGTCACGAGCGCATCGACCCGGGCCGCTGCGGTCCATTCGGAGGTCCAATGCATCGGCACGAAGATTGTCCCCTTCGCCGTCCGCTCGGTGACGAGCGCGCGGACGAGGATCGCCCCGTGCGGGCTGATCACGCGGACGATCTCCGCGGGACCGATGCCGAGTGGGGCCGCATCGGCGGGATGGATCTCGGCGAAGGGCTCGGCCAAGTGCCGTGCCAGCCGGGGCGCACGTCCAGTGCGGGTCATCGTGTGCCACTGGTCGCGCACACGGCCCGTGTTCAGCCGAAGCGGGTACTCTGCCGACGTCGCGGTCGCCGGCGTCTTGGGTCGAATGGGGATCATCCGGCCACGCCCGTCTGGTGTGGGAAAGTCCCCCTCGGCAAAGAACCGCCCGCCGGCGGCGACGGCGGTCACCGGCCACTGGACCGGCGCGAGCGCGTCGTAGCCCGCCCGGTCGAGATCTGCGAGCCCCGAGATGTCGAAGCGCCGACCGAAGCCCGCGGCGACCCCGGAGAGCGCTGCATGCTCGCGGAAGATCGCGTCGGGCCCCGTATAGGCGAACGCCTCGCCCCAGCCCATCGCTGCCGCGACATCGCAGACGATCCGCCAATCGGGCCGCGCATTGCCCGGGACCGGCAAGAACGGCCGCTGACGGCTGATAACGCGTTCGGAATTGGTCACGGTGCCCGATTTCTCGCCCCAACCGGTGGCGGGCAGAAGCACATCGGCCAACCGCGCCGTGTCGGTCTCTGCGACGATATCCGAGACCGCGACGAAGGGGCAGGCGGCGATGGCATCCCGGACCCGATCCGCTTCGGGAAGGCTCACGGCAGGGTTGGTCGACATGATCCAGAGCGCCTTGATCCGGCCGTCGGCGCAAGCACGGAACATATCCACCGCCTTCAGACCTGGACGGGTCGGGATCCGCGGCGCCCGCCAAAAGCTCTGAACGGCCCGGCGATGATCCGGGTCGTCGATGTCGAGATGGCAGGCCAGCATGGTCGCGAGCCCGCCAACTTCGCGCCCGCCCATGGCGTTCGGCTGTCCAGTCACTGAGAACGGCCCCGCCCCGGCCCGCCCGATCCGCCCAGTCGCGAGGTGACAATTGAGGATCGCGTTGACCTTGTCGGTGCCCGATGCCGACTGGTTGATGCCTTGGCTGTAGACGGTGACCACGCGGGGGGTCGCGATCCAGTCCGCGTAGAATGCGGCGATGTCGCGTTCGGCGAGACCGGTGGCGGCCGCGACCCGGTCGCACGTCCAGGCGCGGGCCTCGGCAAAGGCCTCCGTCGCCCCGGCCACATGGCGGGCGAGGTACCCGGCATCGGCCGCGCCCGCCTCTTCGATCGCGGCCAAGAGCCCGCTAAAGAGCGCCGCGTCCGAGCCAGGCGCGAGCGCGAGGGCCGCGTCGGCGACCTCGGCGGTGGCGGTGCGCCGTGGGTCGATCACCAGGACGCGGAGCGCGGGCCGCGCGGCCTTTGCCTGAGACAATCGCTGTTGCAGGACCGGATGGCACCAGGCGAGGTTCGAACCGACGAGAACGACGAGATCGGCCGCCTCCAGATCTTCGTAAGCGCCCGGCACGATGTCCGAACCGAAGGCCCGCTTGTGCCCGGCGACCGAGGACGCCATGCAAAGTCGCGAGTTGGTGTCGATATTGGCCGAGCCGATGAACCCTTTCATCAGCTTGTTGGCGACATAGTAGTCCTCTGTCAGCAGCTGACCCGAAACGTAAAAGGCCACGCTGTCGGGCCCGTGGCTGTCGATGGCCGCGCGGAATTCGGCCGCGACCCGGGCGATGGCCGCCCCCCACTCCGCCGGCCGCCCGTCGATCCGTGGCGCGAGAAGCCGGCCCTCGAGGCCGAGCGTCTCTCCGAGCGAGGCGCCCTTGAGGCACAGGCGGCCGAAATTGGCCGGGTGGTCCGGGTCGCCGGCGATCGCGGCCCCCCCTACGCCGTCCGGCGTCGCGAGGACCCCGCAACCGACCCCGCAATAGGGGCAGGCGGTGGCGACCGCGCTCATGCCGCGCGGCCGTCGGCGAGACGGTCGCCGTCGAGGAACACGCGGCCTGCATCGACCCGCGCGGAAAATGTGGCCACACGACCCGCATCGCCGCTCTCGA
This sequence comes from Paracoccaceae bacterium, assembly GCA_050331395.1. Taxonomy (GTDB): domain Bacteria; phylum Pseudomonadota; class Alphaproteobacteria; order Rhodobacterales; family Rhodobacteraceae; genus Thermohalobaculum. The sequence goes on along the minus strand of JBHJGX010000032.1, from coordinate 32,048 downwards.
CCGCGCCATCGGAGAGCCCGATGACCCAGTTATGAAGCGGACAAGTCACCGATCGTCCGTGCACGATACCCTCGGAGAGAGGCCCCCCGAGATGCGGGCAGCGGTCCTCGAGCGCGAAGACCTCGTCCTCGGCCGTGCGAAAGACCGCAACACAGCCGAGGCGCGTGCGCACCACGCGCGCTCCGCGAGGAGGAATATCCTCGAGCGCGCCGATGTCGATCCAGCCGGTCATTCCGCGGCCTCCCGCGTCAGATCGGCCAGCGGGGCATAAGCCCGTTCGGTGGCGGGCGTCGCACGCTCGGCCCAGGGGTCCTTTTGGAAAATCCGCTGGGCATGGTCGAAACGGGCAACGAGCGCGGCACGCTCGGCGAGGTCGTCCACCACCCGTGCGCGGGCCCAGTCGAGCCCGACTTTCGCAAGCCATTTATAGGGCCGGTCGAGATATTTCGCGTGCTCGCGGTAGAGCTGGACGAAGGCGACGACGATCTCGATCGCCTCGGCCTCGTCGGCGGTCTTGGCCAGGGGCTCGGTCGCTTTCACGTCCATCCCGGCCGCTCCGCCGACGCCGATCTCGTAGCCTGAGTCGACACAGACGATGCCCACGTCCTTGCAGGTCGCCTCCGCGCAATTTCGCGGACAGCCCGAGACCGCGAGCTTGACCTTGTGCGGCGTCCAGGCCCCCCAGAGGCGTTTCTCGAGCGCGATGCCGAGGCCGGTCGAGTCCTGCGTGCCGAACCGGCAATGATCCGTGCCCACACAGGTCTTCACCGTGCGCAGGCCCTTGGCATAGGCGTGGCCCGAGACGAGCCCCACCGCCGTCAGATCCGCCCAGATCCCGGGTAGGTGCTCTTTGCGCACGCCGAGGAGGTCGATCCGCTGCCCGCCGGTCACCTTGACCGTCGGCACGTCGTATTTCTCGGCCGCATCGGCAATGGCGCGCAACTCACGCGGATTGGTGATCCCGCCCCACATCCGCGGCACCACCGAGAAGGTACCGTCCTTTTGAATATTGGCGTGGTTGCGCTCGTTGACGAAGCGCGACTGCGGGTCGTCGCGATAGGTGTCCGGCCAGTCCGCGAGCAGATAATAGTTGAGCGCGGGCCGGCAGACATGGCAGCCGCAGGAGGTCTTCCAGCCGCATTCCTGCATCACCGCCGCCATCGAGGTGAGCGCGCGTCCTTTGATCAGCCGGCGCACGGCCTCATGGGTGAGATCGGTGCAGCCGCACATCGGCTTGGCCGCCGGCGCCGCGTAAGCCTCGCCGAGCTCGGCCGCCAGGATCTGTTCGACGAGCCCCGTACAGCTGCCGCAGGAGCCAGATGCCTTGGTCGTGGCGCGGACCGCGTCGAGGCCGGTCGCACCGCCCCCGATCGCCGCCCGGATCGTGCCTTTGCTCACGCCGTTACAGCCGCAGACCTCCGCCTCATCCGGCAAGGCTGCAACGGCCGCCATAGGGTCCGCCGGGGTTCCCCCCTGATAGGCCGGACCGAAGATCAGCGTGTCCCGCATCGCTGAGACGTCGGTGGCGTCCTTGATCATCTGGAAGAACCAACCGCTGTCAGCCGTGTCGCCATACATCACCGCGCCGACGATCCGGTTCGCCTCGAGCACAAGGCGCTTGTAGACCCCGCGTGCCGGATCACGGAAGACGATCTCCTCGCGGCCCTCGCCGTCCTCGAAGCTGCCGGCAGAGAAGAGATCGACCCCCGTGACCTTGAGCTTGGTGGAGATCTCGGTCCCGCCATAGGCGCTGCGGCCGCCCGCCAGCGTCGTCGCCGCCACCTTGGCCATGTCATAGAGCGGTGCGACGAGGCCGTAGGTTCGCCCGCGGTGCTCGACGCATTCGCCGACCCCGAGGATCGCCGGGTCGGAGCTGCGCATCGCATCGTCGACGATCAGCCCGCGGCCGACGTCGAGCCCCGCCTCTGCGGCAAGCCGCGTCTCGGGACGGATGCCGACAGCCATCACCACGAGATCCGCCGGATAGCTCGTGCCGTCCGCGAGCGCCACCGCCTCGGCCCGGGTCTCTCCGAGGATCGCGGTGGTCTTGCCTTCACAGTGCACGGCGATGCCGCGCCGTTCGAGCTCGCGGCGGAGGAGATAACCCGCGGCCGGATCGAGCTGACGCTCCATCAGGTGGCCCATCAGGTGGATCACCGTCACCTCCATGCCGCGAAGCCGCAGGCCCGCGGCCGCCTCGAGGCCGAGGAGCCCGCCGCCGATCACCACGGCCCGCGCGCCGGGACGCGCCGCCTCGATCATCGCGTTCGTGTCGTCGAGATCGCGATAGGTGAGCACCCCGGGCAGATCGCGACCCGGGACCGGAAGGATGAACGGCGACGAGCCGGTCGCGATCAGGAGCCGGTCATAGGGCGTTTCGCCCGCCTCGGAGTGCACACGCTTCTGCGCCCGGTCGATCTGCGTCACCCGCTCGCCGAACCGGCAACGCACCCCGTGGCGCGCGTACCAGTCAGCGTCATGGGTGACGATCTCGGCATAGCTCTTCTCGCCCGAGAGTACGGGAGAGAGCATGATGCGGTTGTAGTTGCCCCGCGGCTCCGCTCCGAAGAGGGTCACCTCGAAGGCGCCGGGCGCCTGTTCGAACAGGTGCTCGAGCGCCCGGCCCGAGGCCATCCCGGCCCCGATGACGACGAGTTTCTCGGTCATCCGTTCCCTCCCTCAGAGATACCAGGCGGCGATGTGCGAGAGCTCGCCGCGCGTGTGGACGGGGAAGGCGACCATCGCCCGATGATCGCCCGGCAGGCCGGCCACGCCCTCGCGCGCCAGCGGCAGACCGGTCGCCACCGCCTCGCCGAGCGGCCCGCGCCAGGCAGCCACCCGCTGGGGCGTCCCCCAGAGCGGACCCTCCCGAGCGCAGAGCCCGTCGACGAGAACCGCTTCGGCCGGATGGTCGCCGCGGGCGGGCACCACCTCCCACACCTCGAAGCGGCGGGCGATCGGCGTGCCGCGTGCGGAGAGAAGCGCAAGCACCCGCGCCCCTGCGGCCGGGCTCGGCACCGGCAGTCCGAGGCCCGTCGTCAGCCCCGCACGCCCGGCGCTTTCGGCCCGGATAAAGCGATACCCCGCGCCCAGATCGCGCATCAGGATCGGTGCGCCGGCGGCCCAGACCCCGCCGGGCAGACCGAGGCCGCGGGGAAACTCGGTGCGCTGCGACACCCATTCGAAATGGCTCGCGGCGCCGTAATACCCATCCTCGAGGGTGAGGACATCGCTGCCAGAAGCGGCGTGCCAGACTTCGATGGCGCCCGTGCGGATCTCGTCCGCGGCGCAGAGCACCGTCAGCACGGCCTTCAGACGGTCGCCGGCGAAGATCGGCACGGCCACGCCCGCCGTGAGCCCCGCCGCTTCGGCCGCCTCGGTCCGTTTGAAATAAGACCCCCGGAACGCCTTCAGCACCACCGGGCGCGCCTCGTCCCACGCCTTGCCCGGCAACCCCTCGCCGCGGGCGAAGCTCTCCTGGCCGCTCGCCGCTGCAAACGCCGCGAGATCGCCGTAGATCCCCGAGGCGAGCACCAGCCGCTCTCCGGTCGCATCGGGCACCCAGACTTCGGTCACCTCGATGAAGGTCCGGGGCCCATCGAGGGGCGCGGTCGCCGGCGCCGCCGGCACGCGTCCGGTCTCGGTTGTCAGTTCGGTGGCCATCAGGCGGCCTCCTTCTTGGTGTGCCCATGCTCGTACTCCTCGAGAAACGACAGGAGTTGCTCGCGATAGGCGTAGTAATCGGGATGCTCGAGAAGCGCTTGGCGGGTGCGCGGTCGCGGTAACGCCACCTTCATGACTTTGCCAATGCGCGCGTTTGGACCGTTCGTCATCATCACCACCCGGTCGGCAAGCAGGATCGCCTCGTCCACATCGTGGGTGACGCAGACCGCGGTCACGCGGGTCCGCGACCAAACCTCCATCAGCACTTCCTGCAGCTCCCACCGCGTCAGGCTGTCGAGCATGCCGAAGGGCTCGTCGAGAAGGAGGAGTTTGGGGCTGAGGGCGAAGGCCCGGGCGATGCCGACGCGCTGCTTCATGCCGTTCGAGAGTTCGGCCGCCGGGCGGTCCATCGCGTCCGCGAGGCCCACGCGCTCGAGATAGTATTCGACGACCTCCTGGCGCTCGGCGCGGCTCGCACGCGGATAGACCCGGTCGGCGCCGACGGCCACGTTCTCCCGCGCGGTCAACCACGGAAAGAGCGACGGGGCCTGGAAGACGACGGCGCGCTCCGGATCGGCTTCGGTCACGTGCTTGCCGTCGAGGACGACCGCCCCCTCGGAGATCGGATTGAGCCCCGCGGTCATCGTCAGCACTGTCGACTTGCCGCAACCGGAATGCCCGATCAGTGAGACGAACTCGCCCTTGGAAAGGCTCAGATCGAAGCCGTCCACCACCGTCAGCGGGCCTTTCGGCGTCGGGTAGACCTTGGAGACCTGGCTGAAATGGAGATAGCGATCCGTCGTCGCGCTCGCCGCCGCCCTCGCCTGAGCCGCGGGCATGCCATGCAGCGGCGTCACATCCGGCAGACGGCGCGTTTCGGCGACCTTCGCGGCAACGCCCACATCCATCAGATACTGGGTCACCCGGGCGCGCAGCCGCTTGAAGGCCGGGTCGTGGTTGAGCCCCGTCCGATCTCGCGGGCGTGTCAGCGGATTGGCGAAGGTCTCGCCGAGCGTCCCGTCCGGATTGAGCGGGACGATCCGGTCGGCCAGCAGGATCGCCTCGTCCACGTCATTGGTGATCATCACGACGGTTTTGCGGTCGCTCTCCCAGATCGAAACGATTTCGTCCTGCAGGTTTGCCCGGGTGAGCGCATCGAGCGCGGAGAGCGGCTCGTCGAGGAGCAGCACTTGGGGCTGCATGGCCAGGGCCCGCGCGACCGCGACGCGTTGGCGCATACCGCCCGAGAGCTCGGCCGGGCGCCGGTCGCGGGCATGGGCAAGGCCCACCATCGCCACATAGCGCTCGACGAGTGCCGCCCGCTCGGCCCGGCGCTTGCTGCCATGGACCGCCTCGACCGCGAGCGACACATTGCCCGCCACCGTCAGCCAGGGCATGAGCGAATAGGATTGGAAGACGAGACCCCGCTCGGGCCCTGGGCCGTCGATCGGCGCCCCGCGGAAGAGCGCCGCGCCACGGTCGGGGGTCTCGAGACCCGCCAAGAGATTGATCAGCGTCGTCTTGCCGGTGCCGGAGAAGCCGAGGATCGCGACGAACTCGCCATCCTCGACCGAGAGATCGATGTCCTTCAGCACCTCTTCGCGGGCCACGCCCTCGCCGAAGCCTTTCGACGCACCTTTGAGTTCCAGAATGGCCATGGCGCTCACCGCTTGTCCGAATGGGTAAAGAGCGACTGGATCGCGTACATCATCCGGTCGAGCAGGAAGCCGATGATGCCGATCGTCAGCACCGCGACCATGATCCGCGCGAGCGAAGACGACGAGCCGTTCTGGAACTCGTCCCAGACGAATTTGCCGAGGCCAGGGTTCTGCGCCAGCATCTCGGCCGCAATCAGCACCATCCAGCCGACCCCGAGCGAGAGCCGGAGCCCCGTAAAGATCAGCGGCAGCGCCGAGGGCAGCACGAGTTTCCGGATCTTCGCCCAGGTCGACATCTTGAGAACGCGGCTGACGTTCACGAGGTCGCGGTCGATGGAGGCGACGCCAAGCGCGGTGTTGATGAGCGTCGGCCAGAGCGAGCAGAGCGTGACCGTGATCGCGGAAACCAAGAAGGATTTCTCGAACCAGCCGTCATTCGTCGTATAAACGGCCGAGACCACCATGGTCACGATCGGCAGCCAGGCGAGCGGGCTCACGGGCTTGAACACCTGGATGAGCGGGTTGAACGCCGCATTCGCCGTCGCCGACAGCCCGCACAGGATCCCAAGCGGGATCGCCACGACGCTCGCCAGCAGGAAGCCGAAGAAGACCGTCTGGATCGAGGTCCAGATCTGATCGTAGTAGCTCGGCGCGCCCGTATAGGGGATGTCCTTGACCCGCTCGGGCTGGCCCCGATCGATAAAGCGCTGATTGCGTGCGGCCACGCGCTCCTCGAACTCGGCCTCCTTCGCCGCTTTCTCGGCCGCGTCCGCGTCGAGCGCCACCGCTTCGGCCCAGACCTCGGCCGGCCCCGGGATCGCCCCGAGCGAAGTTTGCACCTGCGGCGCAAGCGCGGCCCAGGCGAAGAGAAACGCGACGATTGCGAGCACCGGCACCCCGAGCAGCTGCCAGATTTCGCGGAGCTGTGCGCGCGGATCGTCCCCGGCGGCCGCCCGCAGCATCGGCGTGATCCAGGCGAGGCCCAGCACGCGGAGCCAGCCATCGGCCTTGTTGATGCGGGCGAAGAGGCGGGCCCGGCGCTCGGCGCGGGCGGCCGGCTCGGGCGATGTGTCGGTGACCACGGTCATGGCATTCTCCAATGGCTGAATGGCGCGCGGGGCGATCCCCGCGCGACCGACGGGCCTCAGCCCTTCACCTCGCTGCCGACGACGCGCTGTTCGCCCTTCAGCCCGATGGAAAGGCTGTCGAGATAGGCGTTCGGCGCGCGACCGTCATAGGGAATGCCGTCGATGATATCGGCGGCCGGCGTGGGTTCGCGATACCCGCTCGTGTCCCAAGGGAAGTCCGCCTCATCGGCGAGCCCCTCCTCGACCAGCAGACGCGCCGCCTCGAGATAGATCTCCGGCTGGTAGACCGAGCGCGCGACCTCGTCGTACCAGCTGTCGGGCTTCGCCTCGGCGATCTGCCCCCAGCGGCGCATCTGCGTGAGGTACCAGACGGCGTCCGAGTAGTAGGGGTAGGTGGCGTAGTAGCGGAAAAACACGTTGAAGTCCGGGATCTCCCGCTTGTCGCCCTTTTCGAACTCGAAGGTGCCGGTCATCGAATTGGCAATGACCTCGTAGTCGGCGCCGACGTATTCAGGCCGGCTGAGGATCTCCACCGCCGCCTCGCGGTTGGCGTTGTCGTTCTCGTCGAGCCAGATCGCGGCGCGGATCAGCGCCTTGACAATGGCGAGGGTGGTGTTCGGGTTCTCTTCGGTGAAAGCCTTGGTCAGACCGAACACTTTTTCCGGATTGTTCTTCCAGATCTGGTAATCCGTGATGACCGGGACGCCGATGCCCTTGAAGACCGCCTGCTGGTTCCAGGGCTCGCCCACGCAATAGCCGTGGATCGTGCCGGCCTCGAGCGTCGCAGGCATCTGCGGCGGCGGCGTCACGGAGAGGAGCACATCCGCCTGAACCTGACCCGTGGCGCTGCCCTCGCCGTAGAAGCCCGGGTGGAGCCCGCCGGCCGCAAGCCAGTAACGGAGCTCGTAATTATGGGTCGAGACCGGGAAAACCATTCCCATCTTAAAGGCCTCGCCACGTGCCCGGAAACTCTCGACCACAGGGGCGAGCGCTGCCGCAGAAATCGGGTGCACGGGTTTGCCGTTTTCGTGGGGAATATTGGCCTTCATCTCGGCCCAGACTTCGTTGGATACGGTGATGCCGTTGCCGTTCAGATCCATCGAGAAGGGCGTGACGATATGCGCCTCGGTGCCATAGCCGATGGTGGCGGCGAGCGGCTGGCCCGCGAGCATGTGCGCGCCGTCGAGCTGGCCGTCGATCACACCGTCGAGCAGGACCTTCCAGTTGGCCTGCGCTTCGAGGGTGACGAAGAGCCCCTCGTCGTCGAAATAGCCCTGCTCGTAGGCGACCGCGAGCGGCGCCATGTCGGTGAGCTTGATGAAGCCGAAGGTGAGCACGTCTTTCTCGACGGGCAGCATTTCGGCCGAAGCGGGGGAGACGGCGATCAATGCGGCGATGGCCGCGGCGACGGGTTTCAGGGTCATCTTTTCCTCGTCCTCGGGCGCCTCTGGCGCCAAAACAAAAAAGGCCGCTCGCGCTGCGCGACTTGCGTCACGACAGAACGAGCGGCCTTGCTCGGAACCCACGGCGTCGAGGGTAAACTCGGTGTCGGACCCCTTTGCCCGACGTTTCACTTTGATGACACTTCGGCGCCGCAGCATCAAGCCGAAAATGTCGATACTGTGGCAGATACCGCAGTTTGCTCAAAACATGGGCAAATCGCCGTCAACCAACCCCGGCCGGATCGAAGCTGCGGCCATCGAAGAAGGTATCGGGCCCGAGGAACATCTCGCCTGTCGACGAGGCCACCGGGGTGCGCGCCTCCAGCACGCCTTCGACCTTTTCCGAGGCGCCGGGGAGATCGGCCCCGAGCGGGCCGAGCGCCGAACGATAGAGATCGGGCCGGAAGCAGGCGCGCGCGGCCGCTGCCGCCTCGGCCGGGTCGAGGCCGAAACGCCGCGCGAGGCGGTCGGCGATCCAGACCGCCTGGCTCCGCCACGGAAAGGTCGCAGCGCCGTCGAAATACTCGATCAACCGCGGCACCTCGCGCTCGGCGCCCGAGGCATCGAGGACGAGCCGGCCTGCCATCGTGCGTTCGATAACCTCGGCCCCGACGTCGAGATACGCGCCGCCGGCCATGATCTCGGACGCGGCGACCCGATGCGCCGGGTCGGAGAGCCACCGCGCCGCCCGCCAGACCGCCCGCATCAGCGACGCTGCCGCACCGGGCTCGGCCTCTCCCCAGGACCGCCGCACCGCGAGCGTCTTTTCCGGCGCGAACTGCCAGATCGCAGCGCCGGGCAGGATGATCTCGGCCACGCCGGCCGCGACCGCGAGGCTGCCCCACGGCTCGCCCACGCAGAACGCGTCGATCTCGCCCGCCGCCATCGCGTCGGCCATCTGCGGCGGTGGCACGGTGCGCACGACGAGGTCCCGCGGCGCCCGCACTCCGAGCGCTTCGAGCCAATAGTAGAATAACTCCGCATGCATCGAGACCGGGAACGGCACGCCGACCCGGAGCGGCGGCACGGCCGCATCGATCAGACGCCGCCCGATCGCCTCGGCGGCCATGATATCGTTCGGTACGCCGGTCTCGCGCATGCGCTCGGCCAGTGCAACCGACACCCCGATTGTGTTGCCGTTCACCGACAGCACCATGAGCGCGTCGATCCCGACCGCGAGCCCGCCGATCCCCATCGACATGGCCACCGGGACGGGCGCGAGCATATGCGCAGCCGTCAGCCGCCCGAGCGCCAGCTTATCCCGGAGCGCGGACCAGGACGGCTCCCGGTGAAGCCGGAGGTCGAAGCCCTCTTCGGCGGCGAACCCCATCTCGCGCGCGATCACCAGCGGGGCCGCGTCGACGAGCGGAATGAACCCGCAGTCGATGGAAAAGCGGCTCACCGCAACAGATCCGAAGCGGTGACGAGGGCGCTGGCCACATCGACGATCTTCCGGCCCTGATCCATGGCGGTCTTGCGTAGGAGCGCATAGGCCTCCTCCTCCGAGAGACCCTTTGCGGTCATCAGCAACCCCTTCGCTTTGTCGATGGTCTTGCGTTCGGCCAGCGCGGCCTTGGTCGCCTCGAGCTCGCGGCGCATCCGGCTCATCAGATTGAACCGGGCGATCGCGGCATCGAGCACCGGTTTGATGCGTTCCTTGCGCAAGCCGTCGACCACATAGGCGCTGACGCCCGCCTCGATCGCTGCCCGGGTCAGCCCATCGTCGCTGCGGTCGACGAACATCGCGACCGGCCGTTCGCTCGATCCCGAAGCGAGGGCGAGTTCCTCGAGCACGTCGCGGCTCGGATCCTCGAGGTCGATCAGCACGAGATCCGGCCGGATCTGCGCCAGCCGACGCGTCAGTCCGCTGGTATCGCCGATGACCGACACGTCGTAATCGCCCGCTTCCGACAAGCCGTCGACGATCTGCAAGGCCCGGTCTCGGTCGCGCTCGATGACGACGATCTTCATGGGCGCTCGCGGGGATGGCTTCGCTTAAGCCTTACGGTGCAGTGCAAACCGGCTGCGGGCAAGGGGGATCGACGATCCCACCAGCCGGATCTGCTGAAAAATTAAGCAAATACCTTCGGCCTGAGCGCCGGGCGCGCAGATCCGCTCAAAGAAAGAGCAGAACCAACGCGAAGAAGACGAGGAAAGGCGCGCAGATCGCGCCGAACGCCGCCGCGACCATGCCGAGAAGCCCCAGCACGCCCGTGGAGCGGTCGGCGGGAAACCGGTGGAAGCGCCCGTCGGATTTACCGCGGTCCGGATCGGTCGCCCGGCGCACCTCGGCGCGCGTGCGGACGCGCCCCCGCTCGAGGTGTTCTTCGACCGCACGCTCGGCCCGCAATTGCGCCTCGATCCGGTCGAGATAGAGCGGGCTGAGCGACCGGGCCTCGGCGCGAGCCCGCCGGGCGGCATGCTGAATGTCGAGGAGCGTCCCGGCCGTCGCCGTCATCTGAGCCGAGCGCGGCACCGGGACCGGCACTGCATCCGCCCAAGGATGCTCGGGCAGCCGTTCCGTCAAACGTCCACGCTTGGCGACGAGCGGAATGCGCAGATGCGAGACGCGGGTCATCGGGGCGGTCCTCGGCTCCGGAACTATCCACAAGACTACCCTGTCCCGCCCGGGTCACAAACCGAAACTCGACCGCGCGACCGAGGCCCCTTCGCTCTGACGGAAAACGCCCCCGAAGAGCCGGAGCTCCGCGAGGGCGCATTGTGGGTTGGGGCGGAGAGATGGCTCCCCGCCCGCGCGAAGGATCAAATGACCGAGAAGTCGACGTCGAACTCGGTCATAATGCTGCCTTTTGCACCCCGTTCCTCGAAGACTTCGACGGTCAAGGTGTAATCCCCGGGCTCCATGGTCATGCCCGGGCGATAGTCGTCGCGCATATTCCCGAAGAGCGCATAGGGCTCGACATTCTCGATCTGGCTGATCTCGCCGATCGTCATCCGGACCGAGCCGATATCGAGCGTGTCGTCCGTCGAGAGCAACCCGATGGAGAGCTGCCCCTCGTCGGCGAGCGCATCCGCATCGAGGACTGCCCCGTCGGTGAGCGTGGCGATCTTCTCGTCGGTCGTTGTTGCCGCCGTCGTGTAGATGCCGATGTCGAAGGGCACCGGTTCGACCGCAGGCTCGGGCTCGGGCTCGGGCGGTGTCGCGACCGTGAAGCCGAGCGAGCCGGACGTCACCAGATCTTTCCCGTCCGCCTCGCCGAACACCTCGTATTCGAGGACATAGTCGCCCTCGCCGAGCGTCGTACCGTCCGAGAAATCCCCATCCATGTCGCCAAAGAGCGCGTAAGGCTCGACGTTCTCGAGCTGAGACGGCCCGTCATTGAGCGACAGGCGCACGCTGCCGACCTGGGCGTCGTCCTCGGTCGTGGCGAAGATCGTCAGCTGATCGTCGCCGAAGAGCGCCGGGTCGAGGGTCATGCCGTCGGTGAGCGTCTCGACGACGATGGTGTCCCCGGCCGTCTCTGCAATCGCAAAGCTCAGCTCCGGCACCGTCGGCTCGGGCTCGGGCTCGGGCTCCGGTTCCGGCACATCGGTGACGGTCACGGTAATCGTCCCCTCGCCGACCGAGCTGTCGTCGAGCTGATCCCAAATCCGGACAGTCAGCGTCTCGGTGCCGAAGAAGTCGGCATCGGGGGTGTATTGCAGAAGGCTGGCCTCGCCGACCAGATCGACGCGGCCGTTTTGCTCGCCGGTCACTTCGAGGAAATAGAGGTTCTCGCTCTCCACGTCGTCGGCGATGTCCAACGCGCCGAGCGTGAGCCCGGTCTCCTCCTCGATCGTGAAGGTCAGGTCGGGCGCCACCACGGGCGCGTCGTTCACCGGAGTGACGGTCAGCTCGAGGGCGACCGGCGCGCTGGCGAGGCCGTCCGCATCGACGACCCGGTAGCTCACCGTGTCCGAGCCGTTGAAGTTTTGCGCCGGGGTGTAGGAGAGACCGTTCGCCGTCGGGCTCGCCGTGCCGTTCGCGGGACCCGACAGGATCTCGAGCGAGATCTGGTCGCCGTCCGGATCGCTGTCATTGGCAAGGATATCGACAAGCGCGGTGCTGTCCTCGTCGAGGACGGCCGTCTCGCCGAACGCGACCGGGGCCTGGTTCGGTTCTTCCTCGGGCAGCGGCTCGGCCACAGTGAAGCCGATCGACTGAGTGCCGATGACCGCGCCGGTGCCGCCCGGGCCGTCATAGACCGTCGCCGTCGCCGTGTAGCTGCCGGGCGAGAGCGCTTTGCCGGTTCTGAAGTCGCCGTTCGCGTCGCCGAAAAGCGCATAAGGCGCCACGCTTTCGACCTGGCTGTCGAAGCCCGGGACATCGAGCACGACGCTGCCGATGGAGGCAGGGTCCACGCCGGGCGCGGCGACGCCATAGACCGTGACCGCGCGGCCGTCGAGCAATTCGGCCGGGATCACCGCCCCGTCGGTCAGCGTGACCACATCGGTGTCGCCCGCAGTCTCGGCGATCGTCAGCACGAGGAGATCGCCCACCGGCTCAGGCTCGGGCTCGGGTTCCGGCTCCGGTTCGGGATTGACCGTGACGGTCACGGTCGCGGTGTCGGTGGCGCCCTCGCCGTCCGCGACCGTGTAGGTAAAGGTTTCGTCGCCCGCAAAGCCCGGATCGGGCGTGTAGACCACCTCATCGCCCGAGAGCACGACGCTGCCATTTGCCGGGTCCGACAACGCGGTCACGTCGAGCGTGTCGTCATCCGCGTCCGTGTCGTTCGCAAGGACTGCGACGGCAACCGGCGTGCCGGCCTCGGTAACCGCCGTGTCATCGGCGGCAATGGGTGCGGTGTTGGCGGGCGGCGGCGGGTCGATCGGGCCGTCGGTGCCGCGGGGCGACTCGGGCACGCTCGCGTCGCGGAGGGCACCGCCCTTGTTGAGCGTCATCCGGTCGAGCACATAGCCGTCCGAGCGTCCGGTGACTTCGAGGCGATAAGTCTTGCCGGCCTCGAGCTCGAATTCCGCGGGGAAGTGATTGCCGTTGATGTCGAAGTTCACGCCCCAACGGAAGTCCTGGTCACTGCCGCCTAGGCCAGTGTAGATCTAGGTCGTCGCCCTCAGAACATAAAAATTATCGACCTCGATCAGCGCAAAATAAGCGTCGTTACCGGTGTCGGTGCGCTGCTTTCCGCTCGACCCGCTCTCGTAGCGGTCGCCGTTATTCATTGTGGAATAGATGCGCGCGGCGTGGGTGGCAAAGGCGTAGGTGCCGTCCTCGTCGGGCATGAATTCGTAAGTCAGCGTCTCGCCCTCAGGCACGTTGCGATAGCTGCTGCGGGCGGCGTCCCACAGGAGACCTGTCTGACCGTCGAAAGAGACCTCGCTCCACTGCCCGACCGGTGTCGCCGATTCGGCTTCGATCACCACGGTGCCGTTCTCGCCAAGGAAGACGCCCTCGCCCACGGGAGGCTCCTCGACGGGAGGCTGACCGTCGCCATCGGCTGCGAGCACCTCGAAGGCGACCGTCTCGCTGCCGAGGAGCGTGCCGGAGCCGCCGCTTGCCGAGTAGAAATCGACGGTAAGCTCATGCCCGCCCGGCGCGATCGTGCCGGCATCGAAATCGCCGTTCTTGTCGCCGAAGAGGGCATAGGGCGCCACGTTCTCGGTGGCGACCACCTGGCCGTCGAGCGTGAAGACCGCGCTTCCGACGCTGGCATCCGGCAAGGCGGAGACCGAGATCCCGTTGCCGAAATCGTCGAGGTCGACCGTGCCGCCATTGGTGAGCGCGCCGGCATCGGCATCGGTCTCGGGCTCGATCAGGCGAAGCTCGATGCCGAGATCGCCGACGGGCGGCTCCTCTACCGGCGGCTCGTCGACCGGGGGCTCGGGCGCGTCCGAGGGCGGCACGCTCGGCGGCGTGTCCGGCAGAGCGCTGTTGCGCACGAAAAGGACCCAGTCCTTGCCGGCGGTGTTGGGCGGGCCGGCGAAGGTGACCCAGTCGCCGCCGTCGATCTGGCCCGCATCGATCAGCGCGCCGCCGTTCCGCGGATCGTACCAAAACGCGTCGAAGGTCTCGCCCGTCTCGCCGCGCAGATCCAGCCGGATTTCGTCCGCCGCGCCGTACTTGGCATAAATGACGTAGTAGTCGCCGGGCTTCGACATGACAAAGTCATTCGTGTTGGAGGTGGCACTATCGTCCATCTCCATTTCCCAGAACGGGATGTAGGTATTGAAGAACGAGGTTGCGGCCTCGGTCCATTCCCAGATCACTTCGAACTGGCTAAAGTCGTCGAGGTTCTGGTCGAACGAATGTCCGCCGAAGCCGTTGCCTTTGAGGTACCAGTTGGCGCCCGAGCCGCCCGCGGTCAGATGGCCCCAGAAGCCCTCGCGAAGCGGCCGGGTTTCGTCCGGATCGGTGTTGTTGGAGGTGACGTCGGCATTGGAGCCCGAGTCCTCGTCCCAGCCGATCACCCAGGGGTCATTGGCCGCGGCGCTCTTCTCGCGGAACTCGATGGTGCGGCTGCGGATGTTGCCGGCCTGGGTCTGGAAGGACGGGCCGTCGAAGGCCTCGACGCCGACGAGCGGATTGTAGACCTGCCCGATCTGGCCCGGGTAGCTGTGGATCGTGACGAGATGGTCGTAGGGGTCCACCGCCTTCGTCCACTCGGCCATGTCGGCGCGCTCGGCGTTGGTCTGGGTGTTTTCCTCGCCCAAGTTCCACTGGATGCCGTTGTTGTGGCCGAAGCGCGCGATCATTTCGCGCATATAGACCATGCGCTCGACGCTGAGCGTGCTGCCCTCAACCGGGGTGCCGCCGTTCAAAAGCTGGTCGTTCTCTGTCTCCTGGAACAGCACGTTTTTGTATATCCCGCGCTCGTCCATGTAGTCGAACAAACGCTCCCACTGATCGAGCTTGGAGACGTCGTAGACTGAGAAGTCCTCGACCTCGACACCGTTGTGATCGGCTTCGGCATCTTCGAGGGAGGTCTTGTTCGTGCCCACATTGTAGAGGTTCGGATCGGCCCAGGGGCTGACATCGCGGCCGTCGCCGCCGATGGTGTTGGTCAGAAGATAGATCGTGTTCTGACCTTGTGCGGCCAGATAATCCACAGCGCCGAAGATGTTGGTGCCGTCGCCCGTGTTCTCGCCGTCAATCGCCCAAAGATCGTCTGGGGAGCCGACGAAATCGCCTTCATGAGCGGCGAATTGGTGGCGCGCGACGTTGTTCGGGTTGTCACTGCCGGGGCCGGCATCCTCGGGGCTCGTGAAGCCGCGGCGCCAGCCATCGAAATCGGCCGTGGCGAGAAGGTTCTCCGGCACGCCGGGGCCGCCACGGACAAAGTAATCTCCGTCGCCCTGATGCTGGAGATAGTGCGTGCCGTCGTCCTGGAGGATCATCCCCTTGGCGCGGAAGTCGTCGCCTTCCTTGTCGGTCGGCAGGATCGGCAGCTCGCCGGTCGTCGCGCTTGTAAGCGGTACCGCCGTCACGCCTGGATCCGAGGCACTTGCGGTCGCCAAGGCCGCGATATCGGTGCCGGCGAGAAACTCGGCCTCATAGGTCCAGGTGCCGTCCATCGGCGGGTTGAAGTTGGCCCGCCAGATGTTCCCCGATGTCGCGCCAGTCTCGCCCGCGTCGCCGTCCGCTGCGAAGAACCCCGGCACGGTGATCGTCGTACCGGTCTCTGCATGCGTAAAGGTGACGTCCAGCCGATAGTCGCGGAAGGTCGCCGGGGTCTCGGAGAACGTCGCCGCGCTCTCGAAATCCAGTGTTACTTTATGCCAAGTCTTGAGTTCACCGCTGAGCGTAGCCATCGCTCTCCCCTCTTTCGGTTGGCGTTTGCGCCGAATTGGAATGGACACACTGCGCGCAACAAAGGACCCACTCAGAGTCCCGGGCCTGCAAAAAAAATCAACCTTTGGTTGTCACCGAGAGTGTCGTGCTCCCATTACACTCGAATCGCAAGGACAATCTTGCACCGAGATCAAATTCGTGTCGGAACGCCGCAGAGGGGCCCGGCCGCCCATTGTCGAGCGCCTCTTGCGCGACGCCCAGACCCGCGATGCCGGAGATCAGCGCAACCGGCCGGTCGCCGTTCGACGCCCGGGCCGCGGCAAGGCCCGCGAGGCCGTCCAACCCCGCCATCGAGCCGTCGAGGAGCACCAGATCGAGCATCCGGGTGCCGAGGCCGTGATCAGCGAAAGCAGATTGTTGAAATCATGGGCAATACCCGAGGCGAGTTGGCCAATCGCTTCGTGGCGCTGGGCGGCCGTGTAGAGAGTGCTCCACGGGCGGCCGAGCACCTCTTCCAAGCGGTCGTTCTAAGCATAGTCGAGTTCGATAGCATCTCGCTGCGGCTTTGCTCCGCGTTCGTAGCGGCCGACGGCAAACGTCCAGGAGTATCGGCTATGCCGTTCGATCAGCGCGATCAAGTCCAGGTGGACCGGCCACTTGCCCAAAGGCTTTCCTTCCTACTCTAGGTCTCCCTAGTGGAAGGAAAAGTACCTATCGAATTTTCGATATTGACGACCCGAAACAAGGTTGGGTGGAGATCGACGAGGGCGCTGTGGGGCCGGACGGTGTTGTAGTGGTGCCGCCACTGCTCGATCAGGATCTGTGCTTCACGGAGCGAGAAGAAGATCTCGCTGTTCAGCAGCTCGTCCCGAAAGCGAGCGTTGAACGACCCGCAATCGTCGCAAAGCGGCGCCCGTGGAGCGTGGTTCTCCCAAGGCAATCCCGGCTCGAGGACACCGCGCAGCGATGCGCGCGACGCGTGAAGTCCTGCGCCGACGGTTGCGATCCAGTCCCTCACCTTCGCGGCCACGCGTCGCGAAGCGGCGGGTGCACAGCTTCAAGGGCCATTCTCTGACCGAATATACTCCGACGGGCCGCGGAGGATGAAAAAATCCGTAAGTACATTGACCACGTCGACTGAGTTGAGCGTGCGATCGACACGGATCGTCAGTGCCTCCTCCGTATATTCATCGATGATGTTTAGCATCCGGAAGGCACGGCCGTCATGGGTGCGGTCCTGGACGAAGTCGTAGGACCACACGTGGTTTGGCCGCTCCGGACGCAGGCGGACACAGGAGCCGTCATTGAGCCACAGCCTGCCCTTCTTGGGCTGCTTTTGGGGAACCTTCAGCCCCTGGTGCCGCCACATCCGTTCCACCCGCTTCGCGTTCACATGCCAGCCTGCATTGGTCAGCAGGCCCGTCGCCACTGTCGCTCGAACCAATGGCGTGACAACGCTCAGCTCTCCCGGCTTGTCTCGCTTCCCCGCCATCTCTGGTCGTCATCAATTCGGGAAATCCTGTCCCAGTGGGTGGACCACTTCAGGGGCCACTCCGGCGGTCGTTCGAATTCGCCATGCGGCTCCTCTCAAGCCCCTGGAATATCTGGAAAAATGGCGATCTAACCACGAGGAAAACTGTCCTGCGATTGGCGTTTTCGGACCCTCTTCCGCACTCCCGGATCGAGGGACTTCGAACCCCGAAAATAGCCATACCTTTCAAAGTGTTAAGCGTGTTTCAGAGTGGCAAATGTGGAATGGCGCACCCGAAAGGATTCGAACCTTTGACCTCTGCCTTCGGAGGGCAGCGCTCTATCCAGCTGAGCTACGGGTGCCTGAGAAGTGAAATACACGCGCGAAGATGGCGATGCAACGGGCCGCGCTGATGGACCCACTTCCGCCCAGCCCCGCCTTGGGACCACGAGGTGGAAGCGGCCAACAGGACCGGAATTGCCCCCGCTGTCGCTTGCCCGGTCCGGCGGATTGCTGTAACCCTCAAGTCCCGTGGATCTAGATCGGGGGCTGTGCAGCCGACCCGACACAACATCTGCGGGGGACGTGTGGCACGGTTCGTTTTCATCACCGGTGGCGTCGTTTCGAGCCTGGGCAAGGGCCTGGCGGCGGCCGCGCTCGGTGCGCTTTTGCAGGCCCGCGGCTATACCGTCCGGCTCCGCAAGCTCGATCCCTATCTGAACGTCGATCCGGGCACCATGTCGCCCTATGAGCACGGCGAAGTCTTCGTCACCGATGATGGCGCGGAAACCGATCTCGACCTCGGCCATTACGAGCGCTTTACCGGGGTCGCGGCGCGGCGGACCGACAGCGTGTCTTCAGGACGGATTTATTCGACTGTCTTGCAAAAGGAACGCCGCGGCGATTACCTCGGCAAAACGATCCAAGTCATCCCCCACGTCACTGACGAGATCAAAGACTGGCTTGCGATTGGCGAGGACGAAGTCGATTTCATGCTCTGTGAGATCGGCGGCACGGTCGGCGATATCGAGGGACTGCCCTTCTTCGAGGCGATCCGACAATTCGCCCAAGACCGCGCTCGCCGGCAGTGCATCTTCGTCCACCTCACGCTCGTGCCCTGGATCGCCGCCAGCCGGGAACTCAAGACCAAACCCACGCAGCACTCGGTCAAGGAACTGCGCTCGATCGGCATCGCGCCGGACGTGCTAGTCTGCCGGGCCGAACAGCCGATCCCGCCGAAGGAGATCGAGAAGATCGCCCTCTTCTGCAATGTCCGGCCCGAGGCGGTGATCCCCGCCCTCGATCTGACTTCGATCTACGAGGCGCCGCTCGCCTATCACGCGGTCGGCTTCGATCAGGCGGTGATCGATGCTTTCGGCATTCACCCGGCGCCGCAGCCGCGCCTCGGCGCGTGGCGGGACGTAGTCGAGGCGATTGCCAAGCCCGACGGCGTGGTGCGGATCGCGGTCGTTGGAAAATACACGCAACTCGAAGACGCCTACAAAAGCCTCGTCGAAGCGCTCACCCATGGCGGCATCGCGAACCGGGTGCGGGTCGAAGCCGCCTGGCTCGACGCCGAGGTCTTCGAGCGCGAGGATCCGGCGCCCCATCTCGCGGCGTTCCAAGGCATCCTCGTGCCGGGCGGCTTCGGCGAGCGGGGCACCGAGGGCATGATCGCCGCCGCCCGCTTCGCCCGCGCCCGCAAGGTCCCCTATTTCGGGATTTGCCTCGGAATGCAGCTCGCGGTGATCGAGGCGGCCCGCGCGCTCGCCGGGATCGAGGGGGCCGGCTCGGAGGAATTTGATCGGGAGGCCGAGGGCCGCGGCGCCGAGCGAAGTTTCGAGCCGGTGATCTATCACTTAAAGGAATGGCTCGAGGGCAACCGCACCATTCGGCGCGCGGTCGACGACGACAAAGGCGGCACCATGCGCCTCGGCGCCTATGACGCGGTCCTGTCCGAGGGAAGCCGGGCAGCGAGGATCTATGGCGCGACCCGGATCAGCGAACGCCACCGCCATCGCTACGAGGTCGCACTCGCCTACCGAGACCGCCTCGAGGCGGAGGGCATCGTGTTTTCGGGCATGTCGCCCGACGGCCGGCTACCCGAGATCGTCGAAATTCCAAGCCATCCGTGGTTCATCGGCGTTCAGTTCCACCCGGAGCTCACCTCGAAACCCTTCGCACCGCACCCGCTCTTCGCGGATTTCATCAAGGCGGCGGTGGCGCAAAGCCGGCTGGTCTAAGCGGTCGCGGGTCTCATAGACGGAACTCCGCCCGCCGCCCGGTCGGCAGCGCCGACGTCCCCGTCTCCCGCGCCGATCCCGCCGCCTGCTGGAGGCGATGCTGCACGGGCGCCCCGTTCAGCACCGGCCGATACCAGGCAATCATCCGCTCCGCCGCATCGGGTGCCTTCACCGGGTCGTCCGGCTCGGGCTTGTGCAGGATCAGATGCACGCCCCCGAGCGCCATGGCGCGGGCCCGCATCGGATGGCGGTCGAGCTGCACCGGGACGGCACCGATCAGCCCGACAAAGAGCGGCTGAGGCCAAATCCCCTCGAGGCGGCTGAACACAAAGACCGCCTCTGCCGCAGCGATCTCGGCCCGGATCGAAAAGACGTCCGAGTAATAGGCCATGCCATACCCGTCGCAGAGCGTCAGGCGACCGACCGGACGGGGAAGCGTGTCGAGATGCACCGGCAAGGCCCGCATGGGCGTGTTCCTTCGCGACCTGATTCTATCCTACCATAGCGCCGAATTGAGACAATATCTTGTATCGACACCGGCCCGAGGCACATCTGGGGCCGTCTTATGGCGCCAGTGTGGCGAACAAAGGTTAACCGTTCTCCGCAAGACGCGTCGGGCACACCCCCCTCGCTTGGGCCATAATGATAGACCGTCGGACCGATCTTCAATCAAGGCGTATTCCGCTTTGGCCAATCCGGGCGCTGCGATAGGTTCACCGCATCGAGGAGATGCGACATGACCGGACGACACGACATTCTTGACGAGGACGCCCCCGATCCGAGGGCGCGCGACGTGACCCCGGGTTGGATTGCCCGTCACCGCGCGCGGATCGAAGCGGGTCGGCAAGCGGCCCTCGTTCTGTTGCCCTTTGCGCCGTTCCCTGCCCGCTTGCCACTCGCCGCGCTGTCGGTGGCGGCCGAGGGGGTTCTGCTGGCCGAGGAATGGCGCACAGGCCGGATCGAGGGGCGGAATGCGCGGCTGAGGGCGTGGCGGATCGCTGGGGAAGGCGCCGCCTTGCTCGCAGTCAGCCGCGCGGCCCCGGCCGTCCTCAGACGCAACCGCGAGACGGTCCGCAGAGCGGCCGATTTTTTCCGTCGCGCCGAAGGTCGTTTCGGCGCCTGAGCCAACGTGTGAAGGCTCGGGAGGAGGGGTCGGCGTCCTGGGCCATTAACCCATATTTAACGAAATCGCTTTCTGATTCGGATTTCGCACAGAGCTTGGTTTGGATGATGAACGAACCGTGGCCGCAGTGGGATCGTGCCCGCCACCACTCGAAAAGAAAAAACGCTTTCTACTGAGCGGGTTGGATCGGACAATCATGGCTCGATGAATTTTCCGATGGGATCGCGTTAGGATTTTGTTAACCTAAGATTGGGTTCAATCCTTGGGGGAACACATGAAAACCTGCAAACTTGTCTTGGCCGCCACCTTCGCCGTCTCCACCGCCACCACGGCACATGCGATTTCGGCGACCGATCCGATCGAGGTGTCGTTTTTCGCCATCCTCGGCGGTCAGCGTGTGGATTTCGGGAACACCGCGGCTGACGGTTCCGGTTCCGCTTTTCCGTTCGTGACGACATTCGGCGATTTGACCGACGGCAACGGGATCGACCTGTTCCTGCCGGGCTCCGACGACGTCAATGACGCGTTCAACTTTGCCATCGACCTGAACGCCGGTACGTTCAGCTATGCCACCCCAGCCGTCGAGAACGCCATCGGTCCGCAGATCCCGGGCGGAAGCGCTGGGGCAGCTCTCGAATTTCCCGCCGATTTCATTGGCTTCCAGTTCGAGTTCTCCAAAGGCCAGGTAACGGAAATCGGCGGAAACCCGGTAAATGGCGGCGCCTCGCCCTTTACCTTCGACACCGGTCCTGACTTCAGCAGCGAAGCGAATGTGCTGTCGCGGATTAACAACACCGGCCCCGGCCGCTCGTTCAGCTTTAACACGGCCGGCACGCGCGCCGATGCGGCGGGCTCGACCGTGACGTTCGATATTGAAGTTGCCCACGTTCCGCTGCCGGCGCCGCTGGCGCTCCTCGTGGCAGGCCTCGCGGGCCTCGGCTTCGTCGCGCGCCGCAAGGCCTGAGCCGCCTCGAAGCAGTGATCTGAGAGGCCGCTCCGGACAACCGGGGCGGCCTTTTCCGTGCCGAAGAGCGGGTCAGTCCTGCGTGACGTCCTGAACCGCGCGCTCGGTTTCGGCTTCGATCGCGTCCTCGACGTCTTCCCGATCCAAGAGATCTTTGGCGATCCCCGCGGCCGTTTCCTCGGTCGCTGGCGCGGCAATTTCCTCCCGCGCCTCGTCAAGTTCCGCCTCGATCTTGTCGGCGGGAAGGTCGTCCGCGGGCGTCGCCAATTCGGTATCTGTCGCGATGGCCTCGGCAGCTGTCGCCGGCTCGGGCGTACCGGACGACATGCCGGTTATGGGATCGCCATCCTGCGCGGCAGCGCCGGCGGTGATCAGCAGGCCAATCGCCAGCGGTAGGGCAGGTCGAAAATGCATGGGCGCGTCCTCCATTCGGGCTGGATCCCGCCTGGATCGGCTGGATCCCCGCGAGGAAAAACGCCTGCAGCGCCGTCAGGTTCCGAACCTGCCCCGGTCCGGAAACGCCGGGCCCTCAGTTCCCGGTGACTGACTGGATGGCCCGATCTTTCGCCGCATCCATCGCCGCGTCCACCGCCTGATCCTTGAGCGCGTCCTGGGCGGCCTCGGCGGCGGTTTCCTCGGTCGCCGGCGCGTCGGCTTCGGCCTCGGCCTCTTCGGCCTCCGCCTCGACCTCCTGCGCGGTCAGTTCCGCCTCCGTCGGCACGACATCCGTCTCAGTCGCAACCGCTTCGACCTCGGTCATCGGCTGATCTTCGGCTTCGGGCATGACAGACCCGGTCAGGGCGTCCGTGGCTGCGTCTTTCGCCGCATCCATCGCCGCGTCTTTCGCGGCATCGACGGCAGCATCCTTGGCGGCCGAGCCGACAGCATCCCCGAGGCCCTGCGCGGCGGCAACCGATGACAAAAGGACGGCAAGGCTCGTGGAGAACATGAGGCGCGTGAACATTCTGGTCCCCTGGTTGAAGTTTGGGATCTGCGCCAGTGCAAATCCGCCTCAACTTTACCAGACTTTCTGCGATTCGTCCGGTCGCCTCAGGAATAGGGATCGACCGCATCCCTCAACGCATCGCCGACGAAGCTGAAGGCGAGCACCACGAGGATCACCGGGATCATCGGCATCAGGATCCACGGATATATCTCGACGGCAGAGAGATTGAGCGCGTCGTTCAACATCATGCCCCACGAGACCGCCGGAGGTCGAAGCCCGAGACCGAGAAAGCTGAGCGCCGTCTCTCCAAGGATCATCGACGGGATCGACAGCGTCGCCGAGGCGATCAGGTGGCTCATGAAGTTGGGCATCATATGGGCCGCGATCACCCGGCCCGACGAGGCGCCCATCAGCTCGGCCGCGCGCACGTAGTCCTCCTCGCGGAGCGCGAGAAATTTCGACCGGACGGCGCGTGCGAGCCCGGGCCAGTCGAGAAGCCCGAGGATGATCGAAATGATGAAAAAGACCGTGACCGGCCCCCAGGTGATGGGCACCGCCGCCGAGAGCGCCAGCCAGATGGGCAATTCCGGGAGCGAGCGGAAGACCTCGATCAGCCGCTGAACCGTGCCGTCGACCCAGCCGCCGAAGTAGCCCGCCATCCCGCCGAGCACGAGCCCGATCGCAAAGCTCACGGCGACGCCGATCAGGCCGATGGTCATCGACAGGCGCGCGCCGTGCAGGATCCGGGAGAGAATGTCGCGGCCGAGCCGGTCGGAGCCGAGGAGATAGAGCGGCCCGTCCTCGGGGGGACAGAGCACGTGGAACCGTCCTTCGATCAGGCCGAGAAACCGGTAGCTGTCGCCGCATATCCCAAAGAGACGCACCGGGATCAGCGTGTCGGAATAGGTCACGGGCTTCACGAGGCCGGTCGCCAGGTCGTACTCGGTCGCCGTGCGATAGGTATGGAGCCCGATAAACTCGCCCTGGTGATAGAGATAGAGCCCCTGGGGCGGCGCGTAGATGTTGTTCTCGTCGAACCGGTTCGGGTCGTAGGGCGCGATCATGTCCATGAAGGGCAACATCGCGTAGATGACCGCGAGGAACACCGCACAGACCACGCCGAGGCGATGGCGCCGAAACCGCCGGGCCACCAGCACCCATGTCGGGGCGTCGAGATCGGCCCGGTCGAGGACCTGACGGTCCGCCTCCGCGTCATAGGTCCGCTCGGCGACGTAATGCTCCATGGTCATCGGCGCCCCCCTCAGGCGTCCGCGCCGCGCGTGGCGAAGCGGATCCGCGGATCGAGCACCGCGAGCAGAATGTCCGAGATCAGCATGCCCACAAGCGTCAGCGCCGAGACGAAGAGCAGGATGAACCCCGACATGAAGATGTCCTGGCTCTTCAGCGCCTGGAGGAGCACAGGGCCGAGGGTGGGCAGGCTCATGACCACCGAGACCATGACCGAGCCCGATACGAGCTGAGGCGCAAGGTTGCCGATATCGGCGACGAAGGGGTTGAGCGCCATGCGGAGCGGGTAACGGACGATCCGGCTCGTGGCCGGCACGCCCTTGGCCTTCGCGGTCTCCACATAAGGCTTGTAGAGCTCGTCCATCAGGTTCGCCCGCAGGCGCCGCATCACCGCTGCCGCCGCCGAGGTGCCGATCACGATGGTGGGCACGATCAGATGCAGCATGATCGACTGCGCCTTGGCCCAACTCATCGGCTCGCCCTCGAATTCGCGCGCCATCAGCCCCCCTACGGGAATGTCGAAATATTGCGCACCATATGTCAGCAAAATGAGCGCAAGCAGAAAGTTCGGCGTTGCGAGCCCAATATAACCGATCAGCGACGCCAAATAGTCGATCCAACTGTTCGCGCGAACGGCCGCGATCGCCCCCAAAGGCAGCGCCACCACATAGACGAAAATTAACGCGGCGAAATTCACGATTGCGGTCAGCGCCGCCGTCTCGCCGACAACGTCGAGCACCGGCCGGTCGAGCTCGAACGACCAGCCCGCATTGCCCTGCAAAAGCCCGTCGAACCCCGCCGGTCCCGGGAAGATCCCGACCCAGATCAGGTATTGCTGCCAGATCGGCTTATCGAGCGAGTATTCGGCGATCATCTCCTCGGCCCGCGAGACGCCGGTCGCCTCGCCGGAGGATTGCATCTCGGCGATCCGGTTCGAGAGGTAGTTTCCAGGCGGCAGGTTGATGATCACGAACACCAGCGCCGAGATCGCCACGAGGGTCACAGCCATCGTGGCAAACCGGCGGATCAGGTAGCGGATCATTGCGCGAGCTCCGCCCGAGCGGCCTCGGCCTCCTCATAGAAAAACTCGTCCATCCGGTGGATACCGAGCTGCGCCCCCGGCTCCCAGGCATAGAGCGCGCTGTCGGGCACGTTTTGCATCCGCGCATCGACGACCACGGGCAGCGGCGCGCGGGAGACGGTGCCGATCACGAACACCTCGTCCGCGTGGATCGCCAGCATCTCGCGCCAGACGGCCTCGCGAGTGGCGCGGTCGGGTGCGGCCATCCACTCTCCATAGAGCGCGAGCAACCGGGCCGCGGGCGCGTGGTCGGGCGCGGCACCCGCCTCGCCCGTGGTCTGGTAGTGCTGTCCCCAGGCGGGCCAACTGAAATTGGTCTGGTCGACGGGGGCGAGATCGGTCGGCTCGGCCGCGGGCGTCGGGATCCCGTTGTTCCACCCCCACCAAGCGGCCATCATCGTATTGCCCGCATAGGCGCGGTTACGAAGGATCGTCCGGTCGAGCGGCCGGACCAGCAACCGGATGCCGATCCGCTTCCAGGTGGCACCGACGAGTTCGAGGGCATCCGCGACCTCCTGGCGCTCGCCCGCGGTCTCGAGAATGACCTCCGCCGGGCGTCCATCGTGGAGAAGGCGCGTGCCGGCCGCGTTCCGGCGGTCGAGACCGATCTCGTCGAGTAGCCGGTTGGCCTCTTCGATATCGAACCGCGCCCAAGCGGCCGCCTGCTCCGGGTCGAAAAAAGGGCTCTCTTCGAGCGCCGCATTCGCCCGCTCTTCGGCGAGGCCGAAATAAAGTACCTTGTTGATCGCTTTCCGGCTGATCGCCAGGCTGAGCGCGCGGCGGAACCGAACGTCGCGCATCAAGCTCCGCCAGACCGGATCGTTGTAGGTGAGATTCGGATAGATCGCGATTTCCGAGGCCGAGCCCGAACGCCAGAGATGGGTGACGAAGCCATTCCGCTCGGCCTTTTGCTTCAGCACGGGCGCGTCGGCGAAGCTGAGCGAGCGGGTTTGCACATCCGCCTCGCCGAGGCTCGCCTTGAGCGGGATCAGGCCGCCGGCGGCGATTTCGAGCTCAAACCCGTCGAGATACGGCAATTGACGGCCGCGACTGTCCACCCGGTGATAATAGGGGTTCCGACCGAGCTCGTAGCGCTGGCTGTTCTTCTCCGAGCGGTTCACCCAAGGCTGCAAGACGGGCAACTCGGGATTGTCGAAGCGATAAAGGTTGTCTTTGCGATTGTGGAGCTGCGCCCAGTCGCGCGCACCGGCCTCTTCGACCCGCGCCGCCAACGCGTCTGCGTCGGCAAAGTCCGCATGAAACATCTTCATGTAATGCGCCGGGCGATAGAGATAGACTGGCCGGGCCAGCGCGAGGGAGGGCAAAAAGCGCGGGTTCGGTGCCGGCCAGGTGAAGCGGATGGTCACCTCGTCGATCACCTCGACCTCGGGCGGCACGCCGTTGACAAGCAGTTCGACCGGCGGACCCTTGGGCGAGAGACGTTCGTTGAGCGCCACGTCTTCCCACCAATAGCGGAAGTCTTCAGTGGTGAAGGGCGCACCGTCCGACCACTTGTGCCCGCGGCGGAGGTGGAAAGTCACTTGTCGCCCGCCCTCGGCCTCGGTCACGTCGCGGAGGAGGTCCGGCACGAGGTTGTATTCGTGATCGTACCCGACGAGCCGTGCATACCCGTAAGCGGCGAGATAGCGGACGTCCTTGGCGCGGGTGACGAACATGCGGGCGATCCCGCCGTGTCGGCCGGGCGTGCGTCCCTTGGCGGCCAGATCGACGATCTTCGGCTCCTCGGGCAGCCGGTCGCCCACCCGCGGCAGCTCGCCGCGCGCGACAGGCTCGATAAGGCTCGGCGTCTCGACGAGGCGGGCGGGTTGCGCGGACGGCTCGGCCAGCGCGGGGCCGATCAACGCGACGGCGAAAATAAACGAAAGGAAACGGATCATGCGGCGGCCCTCACGAGATGGCCGGGCGCGACCTCGGTCAGATCGGGCGCCCCATGGCCGGGATATCGGAACGGTTCGGGCCAGCTCTCGGGCTCGCCCGCACCGGCGGAGACTGCCGCCAGATCGAGTTTGCGCCCCGTGCCTGGCTCGGGCGAGGCGGCGATGAGCGCCCGCGTGTAGGGGTGGCGCGGATCGCGGAAGATCGAGTCGCACGCTCCCTCCTCGACCACATGCCCGCGGCGCATGACGAGGACGCGGTCCGCCAGCCGGGCGACGACCGCCAGATCGTGGCTGATGAAGAGATAGGAAAGCCCGTTTTCGGCCTTGAGCTCGTCGAGGAGCGCCAGCACCTCGGCCTGGACCGAGACGTCGAGGGCAGAGGTCGGCTCGTCGAGGATCAGAAGCTCGGGCGAGAGGGCGAGCGCGCGAGCGATCGCAATGCGCTGGCGCTGGCCGCCCGAGAAGGCGAAGGGGAACCGGCTCAGATGTTCGGTCCGCAAGCCCACGCGCGTCAGGAGATGCGCGGCCCGGTCCCGACGTTCGACCGAGGTCCCGATGCCGTGGATGCGCAGCGGCTCGGTCAGGATGTCCTGGACGGACATCCGCGGGCTGAGCGCGGCAAAAGGATCCTGGAACACCATCTGCGCCCGGCGGCGAAAGGCCGTCAACCGCCGCCCGGAGAGCGTCGCCACGTCCTCGGTCAGCCCGTCCGAGCCGCGAAACTGGATCGTGCTGCCCGGGTCGGGGCGCTCGGCCCGAAGCACGAGCCGCGCCACGGTGGATTTCCCCGAGCCCGATTCGCCGACCACCGCCACGGTCCGCCCGCGCTCGAGGGTCGCCGAGAAATCGACCACAGCGCGGATGTCGCGATCCTCAGCGCCGGCCCCGCGAAGCCGGGAGCGATAGGTCTTGTTCAGCTTCTCGACCGTCAGGATCGGGTCGTTGGCCGGCGCCGAGTGGCAGACCATCGTCTCCGGGATCCGCGGCGCGGCGTCCATGAGCGTGCGCGTATAGGCGTGTCCCGGCGCCTCGAGGACGATGCTCGCCGCCCCGCGCTCCATAACCTCGCCCCGTTGCATCACGACGATCGCGTCGGCCATGGTCGAGACGACGCCAAGATCGTGGGTGATCAGGATCACCGAGAGGTTGCGGCTTTTCTGCAGACGACGCAGGAGATCGAGCACGGTCGCCTGGGTGGTCACATCGAGGGCGGTCGTCGGCTCGTCGGCGATTACGAGCGCGGGCGACCCGACCATCGCCATTGCGATCACCGCGCGTTGGCGGAGCCCGCCCGAAAGCTCGAACGGATAGGCCGCGTAGGCCCGCTCGGGATCCGGGAAGCCGACTTCCTCGAAGGTCTCGATCACCCGGGCCCGCGCCGTGCGGCCGCCTTTGCCGTGGCAGCTCAGCACCTCTTGGACCTGTGCGCCCACGGTGTGCAGGGGCGAAAGCGCACTCATCGGCTCTTGGAAGATCATCGAGAGGGTCTCGCCCCGCAATCGGCGCATCCGGCGACGCGACTGTCGGAAGAGATCGATGGTGCGGTCGCCCTGCTGGAAAAGCGCCTGTCCGCTGGCGAGCTGCGCGTTGCGCGGCAGCAGGCCCATGAGCGCCTTCCCCGTGAGCGTTTTGCCCGATCCCGATTCGCCGACGACCGCCAGCGTCTGTCCGGGCTCGAGCGCGAAGGACACGCCGCTCACGACCGGTCGCGCGGATGGCGCGCCTGCGAAGCGAATTGTGAGATCGTCCACCGTCAGCAGGGGCATTCGCAGCACAGGCTCCTCTCGCTCGCGGCGCGAGAATGTGCAGCGTCGCCGGCAGACGCAACACAAATTTCCAGCAAAGTCGAACGATCCGCCGATCCGCGCTTGGCTGGCCCGTCAACCTTAGGCGTTGCCGATCAGGATCCCGGCCGCAAACACCAACGATCCCCCGAGCACGACCTGCATCGCCGCCCGCAGAAACGGCGTTTCCATGTATTTGTTCTGGATCCAGGCGATCGCCCAAAGCTCGATGACCACGACGATCATCGCGATGACCGTGGCGGTCCCGAAATCCGGGATCAGATACGGCAGCGCATGGCCGAGCCCGCCGACGGTCGTCATGATCCCGCAGGCGAAGCCACGCGTGACCGGCGACCCGCGGCCCGAGAGCTTACCGTCGTCGGACACCGCTTCGGTGAAGCCCATGGAGATCCCGGCACCCACCGACGCGGCGAGGCCCACGATGAACGTCGTCCAGGTATCCATCGTCGCGAAGGCCGTGGCGAAGATCGGCGCGAGGGTCGAGACCGAGCCGTCCATCAGCCCAGCGAGACCCGGCTGCACATAGGTGAGCACGAACTGGCGTTTGGCTTCGCGGGTCTCGTCCTCGATCCCCTCCGCATCGAGATGCTCGGTCTCCAAGCGGTGCGCCGTCGCCTCGTGACCGGCCTCGGCCGCGGCCAGATCGCCGAGCAGCTTCCGGGTGTCCGCGTCTTCGGTCATCTGCGCCGCGCGGAGATAGAACCGATGGGCATCGTTCTCCATGCCGGCAGCTTCCTCGCGGATCCGCTCGATCCCGAGGTTCTCGATCAACCAGACCGGGCTTCGCTGATAAAAGCCTTGAATGTACTCGCGCCGGACGAGGGGAATACGGTCTCCGAAGCGCCGTTTGAATAGCTCGATGAGCGCCTGGCGGTGGCCGTCCTCGACTTTGGCCAACCCCTCGAAAACGTCCGCCGAATTCGGAAAGGACGGCCGCAGCCGCTCGGCATAGGTCCGGTAGATATGGGCGTCGTCTTCCTCGGCCGTGATGGCAAGCGCCAGGATCTCGCGCTCGCTCAGGTCTGAAAACCGCCGGCGTCGCGATTGAAAGAACGTCATTCCATCCTCCGGTTTAGAATCGCTCTAAATCATAGCTTCGGCACCCCGGCGATCAACGGGCCGGCTTGTCCGCGCGGCGACGGGCAGGTAGCACCTTAGCGGGCGAATTGGATGGATCGCCCTGTCGTGCTGCCTGCATTCGAGGCCCGAATGACCGCTCTCGGCCAGACCCTCTTGATCGCGCTCGCGGTGCGCCGGCCGGTCGACCTTTTCGCGCTCCGCCGGGCGTTCTCGCAAAGCGCGCCGCGGGCGCCGCTCGGGATCACCCGCGCGCGGGTGCCGACGGGCGAGGAGGCGTTCCTGATCGACCTGGCCGACG
The DNA here is from genome assembly GCA_050331395.1 of Paracoccaceae bacterium. Lineage (GTDB taxonomy): Bacteria > Pseudomonadota > Alphaproteobacteria > Rhodobacterales > Rhodobacteraceae > Thermohalobaculum. Next base: position 2,293 of record JBHJGX010000032.1, on the reverse strand, counting down.
AACGGATCGTTCTCCACTTGGCCGAGGAGCGGATCCCCGAGCGCGAGTATTCCGCGGCGGTCCGGGGAAACGTCCTCTGGCCCGAGGCCGGCGACGCGATGGCGCGCCACACGGCCTATGCGGCCTTGGCAGGCGTTCCGGCGCGCTCGGATCGCCGCGGCGTAGAAGCCCAGGCGGCGGCGCTCACCCGGGCGGCGGAGGCGGTGGCCACCATCGCCGAAGCGCTCGGCGTCCATTGGCTCGGGACCGAGACGATGTCCGCACCCGGCCGGCTCGTCCGTGCCCGCCAAGAATTGACCGAAGGGCGCGTGCCCACCGACCTCTGGATCGGCATCCGGGTTGTCGAAGGCGCCGAGACCGGCCATCTCGGGGCGCGCACCGCCGGAGCGGCGGCCTTTCTCGGCTACGAACTGCACCTCGATCCGATGCCGACCCCGGGCGCGCAAGAGCCGATCGAGATCTTGACCGAGGCCGCGCACGCCTTGCTTTCGACCGAAACGCGCGTGTCGGACGGCGACCGGGTCGAAGCGAACGGCCGGATCTTCGCGCTCGATCTGCGCGGCCCGGCGCATGGGGACGGGCCGGCCCGGCTGCTGCCGATGGGCGGCGACGCGTGAGCCGACCCGCCGATGCGGCCGAGATCGCACGGCGGCTCGTGGACCTCGGCGCGGTCTTCGATCTCGATCGGGTGGCCCGGGCGCCCACCGACCCGCGCGCGGTCCAGCGCTATTACCGGGCGAGCCGGCTCGCCTATTCGCATTTCCACGACCGGGGCAACTCGCTCCACATGGGGCTGAGCGACAGCGAACGCTTCGAGCCCGCCGACATGCTCGCCCAACCGCGCTTCGTCGAGACCCAATGGCGTGAGGACACGCGGCAAGTGCTCGAGCTTGCCATGGGCCGGGGCATGAACGCGCTCTGGCTTGCGGACCGCCATCCGCAGATCGTGTTTCACGGGATCGAGCTGTCGCCCGCCCAGTTCCGCTATGCGCGGCGGGGCGCACGGACCCGTCCGAATGTCCGCCCTCGCCTCGGCGATTTTCACGATCTGTCGGCTTATGATGCGAAGAGCATGGACGCGGTCTTCGTGGTGGATGCACTCTGCTACAGCACCGAGAAGTCCAGGGTGCTCGCCGAGGCCCACCGGGTGCTCCGCCCCGGCGCCCCGATGATCGTCTTCGACGGCTATCGCGGCCGCTTGCCCGGCGACTGCACGGCCGAAGAGGATCGGGCCGCGCTCCTTCTCGCCCGCGGCATGGCTGTGCCGGAATTCGAGCCCTACGCCCGGTTCCGCGACACCTGTCGGCAGTCACCCTTTGCGCTTGTCGCCGAGGGCGAATACTCGGACCGGATCCTACCCACGCTCCGCCGGTTCGAGCGTCTGGCCCGGCGCTTTCTGCGAAGACCGCGGCGCGCTCGGCTCCTCGCCCATGTCCTGCCGGATGCGCTCGTCGACAATGCGGTCTCCGGATATCTCTTTCCGTTGCTCCTCGAGACCCGTGTCGTCAGTTATTGGATGACCCTCTTGCGAAAGACCGACTGACACGTTTACCGGCCGCCTGAATTATCGTATTTTCGCGAAAATCAAGGGAGCCGACCGATGCAGTTTACCCGTTTTGCCGCCGTGGCCGCCATCGGGCTCACCGCCCTCCCCGCCGAGGCCGGAGAGGAACCGAACTTTATGCTCGACACGGCGGGCCAACTGGCGCGGCTCTGCGAAACCGCGCCGTCGCACCCGAACTTCGCCGCGGCGATCCATATGTGCCACGGATACATCCTCGGTGTGCACCACATGCATCAAGCGATGGCAGGGGCGATCGAAAGTCCGTTCTATTGCGTGCCGGCATCGCCACCGAGCCGCGACCGAATTGCCGCGGACTTCGCCAGCTTCGTGCTGGCCGATCCTGAAACCGCCGGTCTCGAAGCGCTCGATGCGCTGATGCTTTTTGCGATCGACCGCTTCCCTTGTCCGTGACGCCATCCGATCCGGGAGAGTTCCGAATGCCGAGATTTCTCACTCTGACCGTGGCAGCCCTTGTGCTCTCGGGCTGTGCGGGGCTCGACGATAGACAGCAGCGCGCGTTGACCGGCGGCGCGGCAGGTGCCGCCGGAGGCGCGGTCATCGGCGCGATCGCCGGGAATGCCGCACTCGGCGCCGCCATCGGCGGTGCCGCCCGCGGCGCGCGCGGGGGGCTGGGCGGGAAATTGCCAAATCACAAAACCCCGGCCGATATCCCACCCGACCCCCCCCGCCCATCCGGCGGGGCGAACTCCCGGCTGGTGTCCCCCAGAC
>JBHJGX010000031.1:0-12024 GCA_050331395.1 Paracoccaceae bacterium | reverse complement strand
TCGGCGCTGGCACGAGGATCATCGGAAACCTCAGCCAAAAGCCAAAGCCCCTACCTCGCGATATCCGAACAATCCGACCCGTCGAAACAAGCCAAACCGCCCGCATATCCCTTCTCTTCATATCAGTCTCATAGAGCGGAGGCGGGGTCGGCCTTGGTGCGTCTCTGCCTCTCACCGGGTGGAGCGTTGCCTCTCCGCCGCCGGTGAGCGCGGGATATACGCAGGTCGGCCGGGGGGCGCAACACCTTTTTTGCGTTTTTTATCGCGACGCTCACGGCCGCGTCAGACGTCCGGTCCCGTCGGGTTCGGACGCCGGCAAAAACGGCGCCGGGCGACCGCGAACCGCGGTCCAAAACCCGAAAATCCGCCCAGTTTGCCGCCGAAGCCGCTGAAAACGACCCGAAATCAGATAAACGGGCCATTTGGCGAGCATACCGAGCAAACAGAAAAGCGGACGCCCGCGGCGATGTTTGCGCATGAGATACGCGCGGCTCCAGCCGAAGGAGATGTCCTTGACCCGGTTCGCACCCTCGTCGTTGCCCGAGGACTGATCGCCCAGATGAAGCGCCTCCGCCTCGGGCACGAAGATCATCGGCCGCCGCGCCGCACGATAGCGCAAAGCCAGATCGTCGTCCTCGAAATAGAGGAAAATCGCCGGATCGAAGCCGCCGAAGTCGAGGAACGGACGGACCCGGATCAACATCACCGCGCCCGAGACCATCGCGATGCAGGCGGTGCCGTCCGGCACGTGGCGGCCGGGATCGCGGGGCTCGATGCTCGTGTCGTGGCGGAAATGCACGTTGCCCTGGCTGTCGACCACCCGCGGCAGGAAAAGATCCGCGCTTCGGTGGCGTTCGGCAACCGTGAGCAGGCGCGCGACGCCGATCTCGCCTATCGCCGCATCGGGATTGAGCACGAGGGCGTACTCGGTCTCGACCGCCCCCAGCCCGGCCATGACCCCCCGGCCGAAGCCGTGATTGGCGCCGAGGCAGAGCACCCGGTAGCCGAGGCGTTCGGCGACCCGGGGGGTGTCGTCGCGAGACGCGTTGTCGACCACGAGACAGGGCAAGCGGGCGCTGTGCTCGGCCTGCCAAGGCAGCACGGCGGCCGAATTGTAGGTCACGATCAATCGCGTGATCCGACCCGCCCCGGCCCCGACGGAGCCCTTCTCAGAGATCACCGCCCGCTCGATGCTCATGCGGCCTCCGGCGCCCGGAGGGCGTCCCGCTCGGCGACGAAGAGGAACTGTTTGGCCAGCAGCGGTTCAAGACGCCCAAAGCTTGCGCCGCTCAGCCAGGCGCGGACCTCCGTCGGACGGTAGCTGGTGGCGTTCCGGGCCAGAACGAGCCGGAGGCCGCCCGCGGTGGCGAGTTCGGCGCCCGTGTCGCGGGTGAAAAAGCGAAGATGTGTGCGGTCGAGGAGCCCCGCGTCGCGATAGCGGAAATCCCCCCGGACGGCGAGGCGCCAGACGAATTTCCAGTGGCGGATGTTCGGCAGACTGACGATCAGCCGGCCCTTCGGCCGCAGGAGCGGGCTGAGCCGACGGACGAGCGCCCAGGGATCGACCAGATGTTCGAGCACATCGAGGCAGAGGATCGCGTCGAGGCTATCCGCCGGGATCTCCGCCTCGGGGTGGAGGCGTTCGGCGTCTCCCTCCCAGACCCGGTCGAACCGGGCCCGGGCCCGGGCGGCCGACGGGCCATGCGCCTCAAGACCTCCGGCCCACGCGACGTCACGCACGCTCTGCACGGCCTCGAGCGTCGCGCCTTCCCCGCAGCCGATATCGAGGAGCCGCGCGCAGGGCTCGGGCAAATAGGGCAGGATCTCGGCCCTCGGTCTCGCGAAATAGGCTGCCATCGCGCTTCGCTCTCGGGGCCCCACCCATGCCCGAGGCCGGGTGACCGGCGGCGCGGCGGTGTCGGAGGGGACCGGCCCGGGCCGCGGACCGCATCGACCGCGTACCACTCGAGTATTGCACCCAATGCGCCGGGACCGCAAGCAGCCCTCAGGCGATCCCCTCGCCCCGCCGCGCGAGCTCGGTATCGTGCCCCGCCAGCCGCTCGGCTACATGGCCGGCGAACCCCGTTCCCGCTTCGTCGTAGACATCATAGGCGAGATTTGCCCCGGCCTCGATCAGGGGCTTCCGCTCGTGGGAGAAGCGGACCATGGCCGCCACGAAGCCGTCGAACTCGGCCCGGCGGATCTGTTGGAGCGCATACATGTTCGCATCATGGTCGGGCATCGCGAGGAGCACGGCCCGGAGCTTGGCCGAAGGGCGCCCCGCGCGGCGCCAGAAATCGCTGTCGGTCGCGTCGCCATGAACCACATGCCAGCCCGCCTCGGAGAGCTTGGCCACCTTCTCGAGATCCGTCTCCACTCCGACGACCCGGTCGCCATAGCGCTTGGCGAGCCCGCGATAGACCGAGGAGCCGAGCCGGCCCATGCCGAAGATCATGATCTCGGCCTGTCCGATCCGGGCGGACGGGTCGCTGAGTTCGGCCCGCGTCGCCTCCCACCGCCTGAGCGCGCGCGAATAGCGGGCATAGAGCTGGTGCCCTTTGTCGTTGAGCGGCGCAGCCACCACGAACGAGAGCGCGAGCGCCAGCGCAAGCGTCAAAAGCCAGTCGGCGGACATGAGCGCCTGATCGACCGCGACGGCCCCGACGATCAGCCCGAATTCCGAGAACGTGCCGAGCCCGATCGCCGAGAGAAGCGCCGTCCGCGCGCGCAGCCGGAACGCGACCAGAAGCGCGAAGAAAAGCGCAACCTTGAAGACCAGGAAGACGAGCAGAACGAGGGCCGAAATCACGACCTCGAGCGACGGCAACCCCTGCAGCCCGATATTGAGGAAGAACCCGATCAGGAAGATGTCCTTGATGCTGAGGAGGGCGTCGGCGACCTCGGACGAGCGCTTGTGCTTGGCCATCAGCATGCCCATGACCAGAGCGCCCAGATCGGCCTTGAGGCCCACCGCCTTGAAACTCGCTGCCCCGAGAACGAGCACCGCAAAAAGCCCGAAAAGCGGGATCATCTCGCCATGGCCGAGCCGGTCGAGGAGCTTTCCGAAGAACCAGGGCAGCACCACGAAGCCGATGAGAACCACCGCCCAGGGCGACGGCAAATCTCCCGTCGAGGCCACCAGAAAGGCGACCGCGGCCAGGTCCTGGATGATCAAGATCCCGAGGGCAGTCTTGCCGTGGACCGAGCCGAGCTCGCCCTTCTCCTCGAACACCTTCACCGCGAAGACCGTCGACGAGAAGCTGAGGGCAAAGGCGACGACGGCGGCCTCGGTCGCCGTCAGCCCCGCGAAGAGCGCGACGCCGGCGATGCCGAGCACGAGCAGCCCGACCCACATGGCCGCGGTGATGACCGCCATATGACCAAGCGCCCCGCCATAAACCTGAGGCTCCATCAGCAGCTTGGGCTTCAGCTTGAGCCCGATCGTGAAGAGCATGAGGAGCACGCCGAAATCGGCAATCTGCTCTAGCCCGGGTGGCGCTTCGATCCCCGCATAGGCGAGCGCAAAACCCGCGAAAAGAAAGCCGAGCATCGGCGGCATGCCGATCATCCGCGACATCAGGCCGAAGACAAAGGCGATGGCGAGCGAGACCGAGAGCGAATCGATTGCGAGATATTCTGACATCGTGCCGCAGGATCATCGGCGCATGCCCGCGGGTAAAGGGGCGATGTCCCAACAGACTGCACAAAGTCCCGGCGCTTCGCCCGAAATTCGGTCAACGCCCGGTGATCTCAAGGGTGGGTAGGCGGGCCGCTGACGCGCGCCAAGCGGATCTCCGGCCGGGCCCGGCGCCTGCCGTCAGGGCAACGGGGCGGGTGCGCTGCTGTGCCGAGTGGCCCGCCAGGCCCGATAGTCCGCCGCCGATGAGAACGCCCGCCACGTGGTCCCGTCGCAGAGCTCGAACGGCCGGTATGCGGTCTTATAGGCCATCTTCGGGCTGCCTTCGACCCAATAGCCCAAATAGACGTAGCGGAGGCCCATCTCTTGGGCGAGGCGAATATGATCGAGGATCATATACGACCCGAGGCTCCGGTCGGGCTCGTCCGGCTCGAAGAACGAATAGACCATCGAGAGCCCGTCGCCGAGAATGTCCGACAGGCACGACGCCATCAGGATCCGCGCGCCCGTCTCCTCGTCCGTGCGGCTGTATTCGATCATCGTCGAATTGACCGGCGTCTCGTCGACCATCGAGGCGAAGTCGAAGGCGTCCATATCGGCCATCCCGCCCTCGGCATGGCGGCTGTCGAGATAACGGCGGAAGAGGTTGAACTGGGTCTCGGTCGCCCAGGCCTCGCAAGGCCGGCGCAAAAGATCTGCATTGCGCTTGTAGAGGCGGCGCTGGGTCTTTGAGGGCCGGAAGCGATCGACCGGCAGGCGGATCGACATGCAAGCCGAACAGCCGACGCAGGCCGGGCGGTAGATCACCGATTGCGAACGCCGAAAGCCCTTCTCCGAGAGCGTATTGTTGACCGCGACCGCGCTCGATCCCTGCAACGTGGTGAACACCTTCCGCTCCTCGCGCCCCTCCAGATACGGGCAAGGCTGCGGCGCGGTCAGGTAGAACTGCGCTTTGAGCGCGGATTCGTGGTGGCTCATCGGGGGCGTCTCACTTGCAAGTCCCTTCACGATAGCAAAGCGGACGCGCTTGTCATCCAACGCGCGCGGAAAATTCGCCTCGCTCCGAAGCTAATCTTGCCGAATGCGGCACATTCCGGCTCAGGCGCGGGTGAGGACCCGGTCGACGGCCGCGCCGATCTCGTCGGGGGCCGCGTGATGCGCCATGTGTCCGACGCCCGGCAAGAGCGCGAGGTTGGCGCTCGGCGTCTGCTCAACGAGCGGCAGCGCGTGGTCGTCCCAATCGATGAAATCCGCGTCGCCATGCACCGCCTCGATCGGCATCCGAAGTCCGGGATATTTGGGCGCCATCTCGATGAGCGCCGCGTTCAAATGCGCGAGATCCTCGGAATTGGCGCGCAGCGTGCTCTCGCGGAGCGCGAGCGGCGCGCCCACATGCTCGAGGTACCCCGCCGGGATCGACTGGGGCCGAAAAACGCGGCCGAGAAACCGCTCGATCCCACCGCCCTCGCGCGCGCTCGACAGGAGGTAATCCGAATAGAGATCCGTCGCGACTTCGCCGAGGCCGATCGCGTAGAAGACCCGCACGAGCCCGCCGTAAGGGATCGTCACGCCCGAAACCGGCACCGCGCCCGCAATGCTCTCGGGCGCCTCGGTTGCCCACGCCATCGCAAGCGCCCCGCCCCAGCTGTGGCCGACGACGACCGGGCGCTTCGCCCCGAGTTTGGCCGACGCTTTGCGGAGGATCCGCGCCTGGACACGCGGGTCATAGCCGAGGAGGTCCGGCCGCCCGGAATATCCGAACCCCGGGCGATCGAAGGCGATCACCCGAAACTCCTCGGCCAATCGCGGCCCCACATCGAAGGTCCAATCCCGCAGATTGCCGGCCGCGCCGTGGACGAGCACGACCGGAGGGCCGTCGCCGCGCTCCCAGTAATGCACAGGCAGGCCCTCGACCTCGACAAACGCGCCCACCGGCGGAAACGCCGCCCGGACCTCGCCCGTGTCGAAGGGCTCCGCGCTCGAACAGGCCGACAGCGCGAGCGCGCCCGAGCCGATCAGGAAAGTTCGCCGTTCCATCGCTTGCCTCCGACGCCCTGCGACTAGTCCGAAGGATGGGACGCGGTCACCGGTTTGCAAGACGAGGCGCCCTCACCGATCCCTGCCGGATCGAACGGGGTCGACTGGTAGATCTCGTTGATCCAATTGCCGAAGAAGAGATGCGCATGGCTCCGCCAGCGGTTCTCGGGCGCCTGGTTCGGATCGTCGCCGGGGTAGTAATTGGCGGGCACTTGGATCGGCGCGCCCCGATCGACATCGCGGCGGTATTCCTCGTCGAGCGAGCCGGTGTCGTACTCGATGTGATTGAACATATAAAGCGCCCGGTGCGCCGGGTCCTCGATGAGGCAAGCGCCGGTCTCAGCGCTTCGCACGAGCGGCGTCAGCCCGCGACCGGGCGGCAGATCGTCCTCGCGCACCTCGGTCCAGCGGCTAACAGGGATCGTGAAATTGTCGGAGAAGCCGCGGAGATAAGGCGAGGCCGAGCCGAGCATCCGGTGCGGGAAACAACCGAACGCCTTCCGCGGCAGCATGTATTTCGGCACGCCGTGGAAATGGTGCAGCATCGCCTGCGCCCCCCAACAGATCGCGAGGGTCCCGTGCACATGCGTCTGCGTCCAGTCGAAGATGCGCGTGAGCTCGGGCCAGTACGTCACCTCTTCGAAAGGCAAGTGCTCGATCGGCGCGCCGGTGACGATTAGCCCGTCGAACTTGCGCGCGCGCACCGCCTCGAAGGGCCGATAGAACGCGGCCAGATGCTCGGCCGCCGTGTTCTTGCTCACATGGTCGGACATGCGGATGAGCGTGAGGTCGATCTGCAGAGGGGTTGCGCCGATCAGCCGGGCGAACTGGATCTCGGTCCGGACCTTGTTCGGCATCAGATTGAGGAGCGCGATTTGCAGCGGCCGGATGTCCTGGCGCGCGGCGGTTTCCTCGGACATGATCATCACGCCCTCGCCGCGCAAAACCTCATGGGCCGGCAGGTCTGAGGGGATCTTGATCGGCATTGCTCGGTCCTCCGCGCTTCCAAGCGATTTAAGGCCGGGACCGCGAGGATGGAACCCTATGCCACCCGGCACCCGGTCACCGAGACGTCTCGGAAACGTCACCGTGCGATCCGCTCACAATCGGCTATGCGGGGCCGAGATGCCGAATAAAGAGAGAGAGGGATCCCCCAAATGCTCATCCCCCGCAGCCCCGCGCCCGCGCTTTCCGTGCCCCTCGTGTCGGGCGGCACCTGGACGCTTGCCGAGCGCACACCGCAGAGCTTCACCGTCATCGTCTTCTATCGCGGCAAGCACTGCCCGATCTGCCGCGATTATCTTGCCTCGATCGAAGCGCATCTCGACGAAGTCGGCGCCGCCGGCCTCGATATCGTCGCCGTCTCGATGGACGACGAGGAGCGTGCCCGGAGCTCGACTGCCGATTGGGGCATCGCCCGCCTCGCGGTCGGCTACGGCATGAGCGAGGCGACCGCTCGGGCCTGGAGCCTTTATATCTCCTCGCAGCGGCCCGGAAGCAGCGAGCCGATGCGGTTCTCCGAGCCCGCCACGGTCGTCGTCTATCCCGACGGCCGGATCTTTTTCGTCGCCGTGCAAAGCGCCCCCTTCACGCGTCCGGCCATCGACGCGCTGGTGCGCGGACTGAAATTCGCCGCCGAGAACGCCTATCCGGCGCGCGGAGACCTGACCTTAGAGACCCATCTCGCCGACTGAGCCGGCGGCCCTCGCGATGGCGCGGGCGATGAGGGCGTCGAATTCGGCCGGGCTTGCCACCGCCTCGATCTCGGCGAGTTCGACCGTGACGCCCCAATGCCTGGCGATCGCCGCGTAGCGGGGCGAGCGATGCGCGATCAGCCGGCGGAACCCCCAGACGGCGAAAGCGTCCGGGTCCACGCGCTCGGGCGCCGCGCCGGTCTCTGCGAGATAGGCCTCCCAGCACTCAGTAAGGAAGGTCTCCGGGTAGCACATGGGCTTCGGCGCCTCGGCGAAGCGGGCGACCAGCCCTTCCGCATGGGCTTCGGTCTCGCGGATATGCACCAGGAGCACGGCCCTCGCGAGCTCTGAGAGGACCGGATCGGCCGGGTCGTCGGGGCGGACCACCTCACAGAGCGACCCGCCGGTATCGCAAAGGAAATGCGCATAGCCGTAGATTGCCTGGGCCTTTTCGATGAAGACGGCGGTGTCGAGAAGCGCGGCGACCTCGGCCGCATGGTGCTCGCGCTGCCGGCGAAGATACTCCGCAAACGGCAGACCGCCACGGGCCGGATCGCCGGGCTTGCCCAAATAGGTCGAGAGCGGCGCGAGGTTCTCGAACGCGATGTTGGACGCTATATAGACTGAGTCCGACCGCAGAAGATCCCGGAGAAACGGGACCTTCATCGCCTCTCGCTTCACGTTGTCGACAATCGCTTCGCCCATGTAGCGGGTGCCGATCCGGTAATCGACGGAATAGTGGAACCAATCGCCGCGTTTTCGCAGCATTGCCGCAGCCCGGGTCTTGCCGAGACCGGACATGCCGAAGAGCGCCACCCGCTTCTGCGGCGCCGCGAGATAGGCGTCAGGGTCCGGATAGAGCAGGGGCGCGTGCATGGCCGCCGCCTTAAGGCGCCCGGCGGCCCTTGCCAAGGGAGGGCGCGCGCTCGCGTTTACTCGGCAGCCTCTTTACGACGCATCTCGAAATCCTCGGTCAGCACTTCGGCAAGCGCGAGAAAATCGCTCAGCAATCCCTGTGCGCCGACCCGCGAGCTGTCGAAGGCCAGATGGGCCTGCTCTGTCTCGCGGTTGAGCAGGAACATTCCCCAATGCAGAAGATGGTTCGAGCGTCGGATCGCCACTACTTCCGGCTCGAGGAACCGCACCTTCGGGTCGTTCAGCACACCCTTTTCGCGCAGGTGATAGCGAATATAGTTTAAAAACCGGTCGTTCGACTTGCGAGCATTGCGATCCGTCACGAACTGATTGACCACCACGTGAATGCGCAAGTTCGGGTTCAGTTGCCGGATTTTGCGGATCGAGCGGTCGACCACGCTGGCGTTGCGCAGGATCGAGAGCGGCGAGAGCACAACGGGGATCACCACATCGGTCACCCGGCGAAAGACGTCCGGCGGATTGGCCTCGAAGGACGGCGAGCAGTCGTAGACGATGTAGTGGTTGTGGTACTCTTCCTCGTGGAAGTGCTGATAGTTCTCGACGATCAGCGTTTTGGGCGCGCCATCGCGCACCAGCGTCACGCCGTCGCCGAGAAGGGTCGAAAGGTTCCGCTGCGGGTCCGCATCGACCAGCACCGCATCCCCGCCCAGATAGCAGATCGCTCCCGCGAGGTGCGCCGCGAGCGAGGTTTTGCCCACCCCGCCTTTGTCGGTATAGACCGCGATCCGCCGGTTGTTGAGGTCGCTCCCCGCCCCCTCGGCGGCCGGACCGGCCGTCTCGGGCATCAGCCCGAGCGGATGGTGCAGGATCCAGGAAATCTCCGGGCTCTCGGGCGGCACAACCGCTCCGAAGACCGGAACCCCTTCCTGCGGCTCGCGCATATCGGCGTTCTGCAAGACCGTCTGCGTCAGCTTCGAGAATGCCGTGTTGACGATATTGATGCCGAATTCCAGCCCGTCGCCCTCGGGCCCCTCGAGATAGATACCGAGCCGATTGAAGACCGGGTGCGGCATCGGTCCGGATTTGCGCGATTTGACCTGCACGGCGCCGCGGCGTCCGTCGGGCAGCGTCACGGTCATGCACCACCCGTCGAAGGGCTTGTCGAGGCGCTCGACCTGCCAGCCTTCGGCCTCCAGCACGCGCGCCACATGTGCCCGGTAGGCGACGGGATCTCTCGGCGTTTCGTCGCGGGTCAACAGCGTCCTCCGGGCCCAGGCCCACATGGCACTCTCCTCCCCCTCAAGACTGAGTAGCGCGCCTCTGGCCAAGACACAAGCGACGCGGTTTCGTCACAGGCAGATCCGGCCCGCGTCCTGGTGCGGCCCGGGAAATTCGCCTAGCCTTCGCATTGCCGCCGAGGATGGAATCGCGGAGTGCCAGCCATGCCCCATAAGTCCCTTCAGCAGGCCGCCCGAGCGGCCGCAACAGCCGTTCTGATCGCCTTCGCTGGGCCCGAAGCCCGGGCGCAAAGCTTTGACGACGATATCGGCATCCTCGCCGAGCAGGTCGCCGAGGCGTTCTCGATCCGCAATCTCGGCCGCGAGGAAACGGTCGATCTCTTCGTGCGGACGCCGTTCGACGATGTTTATCGGGTGGTCTGCGCGCCGCTGTCGCGCCGGCTCGCGCGGGTCTTCCGGGCGCGGCTGCCCGAGGCGATGGCCAGCAAGAATGTGGGCCGGGTCCGGGTCGTGCAACGCCAGGGCATGGGCGACGGGCAGTTCACGCTCAATGTCAGCTGGCGGGATATCGGCGCCGAACGGCTCGAGATCGCCTTCGAGATCGGCGACTTGTCCGGCGACCAAGTGGCGACCGTCGATGGCGGCTCGGTCGAGATGGCCAAGACCGATCTGCGCGAAGACGAACGCGACTGCCTCGCCGACCTGCGCGTGGTCAACCGGGTGGTCGAGGCGGAGGAACTGCTCTTCGTCCACCGCTCGGCCAATGTCTTCTCGGATGAAATCGCGCAGATCGAGGCGGGCCAACGCTTTCGACTGCTCGGGCGCATGCCCTACACCGACGGGAATTGGGCGGTGGTCCGGCCGATGGACGCGCCCGACGATCCGTTTGCCGAGACGGTGGGCTTCGCGATCGTGCCGAAGACGCCCCAAGAGATCGCCCGCGAGGCGGAGGCCAAAGCGGCCGAGGCGCGCGCGGCGGAGGAAAAGGCCCGCCGCCTCGAAGAAGCGCGCGCCGCGGAGGAGGCCGAGCGCAAGGCCGAGGAAGAAGCCCGGCAGCGCGAGATCGAGGAGGCCCGCGCCCGTGCCCGCGCCGAAGCCGAAGCCCGGATCGAAGCGGCGAAGAAACGCGCCGAGGACGCGCGCCGCGCCCAGGAAGCCGAGCGCCGCGCCCAGGAAGCCGAGGCCCGCGCGGCCGCGGCCGAGGAACAGGCCCGGAATGCCGAGCGCCAGCCCAAACTCGAGGCCGAGCGCCAAGCCAAACTCGATGCCGAGCGCGAGGCGGCCCGCGGCACGAGCCGGGATCCGGTGGTCACGCCGCCCAATGCCGGATCGTCGGGCCAGGACTGGGGAAGCGGCTCGGACGGTGCGCGCACGCCCTCCGCTCAACTACCCGGTCAATGGCAGTGCGCGGGGTCTGGGCAAGTGAACGCCCAACAATACATGCAAATGAACTTTCGCGTGATCTTCAACCCGGACAATACCTATGTGACGAGCGCTCAGGCGGCGGTCTATGCGAGCGCCAGCGGTCAGCTGGTCAACCAAGCGATCCTCGGCGAATACGGCTTTTACCAGTTCGACGGCACGACGGTGAACGTGAACCCCCAAGGCGGGCTGCCCGTGCGGCCGCTCTCGCCTTACCAGGTCCGCATCAGCAATCTCGCCGGACAGTCGATGGTGATGACCAATGTCGCAAGCGGCATCGCGTTCAATTGCCAGCGGATCAGTTGATGGCAGGCCGGCGGCACCGCGCTTGGCTCTTTGCCCTTGTCGCGGCGAGCTTCGCTCCCGTCGGCCCGGACGGCTCGGCCAGCCCCGCCACGGCCGAGCCCGCATTCGCCCAAATCTCGACCCGCGTGGCCGAGACGCTCGGCCGACGGGGCCTTGGCCGGAGCACACCGCTCGACATTCGCATCCGCCCCCCCTTCGACGGCAGGAGCGGCGTCGTCTGTCCGCCGCTGACCGGTCGGCTGACCCGGGAATTGCGCGCCTCCCTCCGCCCGGCCCTCGATGCCCAGCTGATGATCGAGGCCTTCACCGTCGAGCGCCACGCAAGCGGGGTCGATAGCGCCACGCTCATGCTCTCCTGGCAGGGCGGTCCCAAATCGGTCGTGCTCGACTGGGAACTCGGAGACGTCTCGACCTCGCAGATCAAGATCCTCGCGGCCGGGCGGAGCGCAGTTTCACTCGCCGCGCTCTCGGCGGACGAACGCGCATGCCTCGCTCCGATGACGCTCATAAACCGGTGGGCCACGGCCGCGGAACCGCTCCCGGTCCACCGCGCGCCCGACGTCTTGTCGCCAGTGATCGGAACCATCGAGGACGGTGCGCGCTACCGTCTGCTCGGCCGGATGCCCTGGGCTGAGGGCGCCTGGGCCGTGGTCCGCCTGCCTTCGGCGGACGGGCTCGACCGTTTTGCCGAGCGCATCGGCTATGCCACCGTTCCGGACCTCGAGTCGTCGCCCCCCCCCCCGCCCCCCCCCCCCCCCCCCCCCCCCCCCCCCCCCCCCCCCCTGGGGCTGCTCCGGGGCGGCGGGCCCCCCCC
>JBHJGX010000030.1:0-31045 GCA_050331395.1 Paracoccaceae bacterium | reverse complement strand
CCGGCGGCGCGCCGGGCACGACCGCATCGCCCGGCCGCGGCGTCACCGGCGCCCCGGCGATCCGCGCATCGAGATCCGCCCCATCGACGAAGGCGACCTCGGTGATCACCAGATCTCCCGGAGCGGGCGTCGGCGTCAGCCAATCGAGCACAACCGGCACGAGCAAAAGGAGCGCATGGAGCGCCGCCGATATGGCCAGGAACTCGCGCACCGCTCGCCTACTCCGCCTCCCGCGCCTGCCCGGTCACAAGCGCGATCCGGGTGACCCCGGCCGCGTTCAACCGGCCCATCACTTCCATGACACGGCCATAGCCGAGCGTTCTGTCGGCGCGAAGATAGACCTGTTCACTCCGCCCTGCGGCGCGCGCCTCAAGGATCGCCGCGAGCCGGGGCACAAGCGTCTCGGGCGCGACCGGCGTCTCCTGGATAAAGACCTGCCCCGCGCCGTCCAGAGTGACCACGAGGGGCTCTTCTTGCGCGGTCGGCAGAGGACGGGCCTCGGTCTCCGGCAATTCGAGCGGCACACCGACAGTCAGAAGGGGCGCGGTCACCATGAAGATCACGAGCAGCACCAGCATCACGTCGACAAACGGTGTGACGTTGATCTCGGAAAGCGGCCGCGCCGTCCGCCGGGCCCGGGCAAGGCGCGCACCTGGGCGGCCGGCGGTCTCGCGCGGGGACATGCCGCCGGCCATCAGGCGGCCTCACCTTCGGCCCGGTCGATCTGCCGGGCCAAGATCGTGGCGAATTCCTCGGCGAATGTCTCGAGCCCTGCGGTCAGCCGATCGCCGACGGTAAGGAGGCGGTTGTAGCCGATGACCGCCGGGATCGCGACGAAAAGTCCGAGCGCGGTCGCCAGCAATGCCTCGGCGATGCCGGGTGCAACGACGGCGAGCGACGTGCTCTCGGCGGCGCCGATTGCCTGGAAGCTGCGCATGATCCCCCAGACGGTGGCAAAGAGCCCGACGAACGGCGCGACCGAGCCGATCGTGGCAAGGAACGAGAGCCGCGCCCCGATCGCCTGGGCTTCCCGCGCGATCGCGACCGCCATCGCGCGCTCGACCCGGTCGCGGGTGCCGCCCAAAAGCCCGCCCCCCTGGCGGAACGAGCGGCGCCACTCGGTCATGCCGGCGACGAAGACGCGCTCGATTGGCGCGCGACTGCGCTCGCCCACCTTTTCGTAGAGCCGGTCGAGCGGGTTGCCCGACCAGAATTCGGTCTCGAAACGCCGCGCCGCCGCTTCGATCCGGCGAAAGGCGAGCGCCCGCTCGATCATTACCGCCCAAGACCAGATGGACGCGAAGACGAGTGCGAGCATGACCGCCTGCACCGTCGGCGACGCGCCGGCCACCATGTCCACGAACGACGTTCCGGCCCCCGCCTGTGCTGCGAGACCGCCTGCGCCCACTGCTTGCATCGCCAAGGTCCTGCTCTTTGCCTCGGGTCGCCCCGGCCGGTGATCCGACTCTCTTTGGGCGCCAATCTCAGTATGCGCCATTTCGCCGACGAATACGACCCATTTGCATTCATGGGCGCGCATACGGGAACCCTCGCGTCTTTGTAAGGTGCACAACCACGGGCCGGGCTGCCGCCAGGTCGCCCGGATCGTGATCCGGTCGACCCGGCGGCTTCCGCCTCCGATTTTCGGCAGAACTCGGTCAACGATCCTCAGCTTCAATCCTCGCAGAGGCCAGCCATCTGCGCGCGCAACACCTTCGGAAACCGTTCCGGCCGCCCGTCTCGGCCGATCAGCGCCAAGCGCAGCGCCGCCTCGACGATCGCATCGTCGCCCCGCCGGATCGACTGGCGTAGCTCTAGGCTCGCGGCACCGAGGCGTCCGCCTGCCGTCTCCACCTCCAGCAAGTCGTCGAGCCGTGCCGGCGCGCGAAACGCGATCTCCATCCGGGTCACCACAAAAGCGAGCCCCGTCTCCGCTTTCAGCCGACTTTGCCCGACGCCGAGAGCCCGCAGCGCCTCGGTCCGGCCGCGCTCCAGATACCGCAGATAATTCGCGTGATAGACGATGCCGCCGAGATCCGTGTCCTCGTAGTAAACGCGCACCTGGAACCGGCTCATGGACGCTCCCCGAGCGCGGTCAGCGCGGCCTCGATGCGGCCAGCGGTCGCCGGATCCTCCGAAGCCGCGGGAACGTCTGCCGCGTAAGCCCCCCGGATGATATCGGCGATGTCCGGCGTCACAAGGCTCCGCCCGGCGCTCTCGGCGATCGGGCTGCGCGCCAGGAACGCCCGGTCGGACCAGAGGAGAAGCCCCTGCACCGCCTGCGAGAGCGCGACCGTTCCGGGGGAGAGCCGGCGCACCTCGTCGTCGCGCGCCACCAGCGTGGTCACGATCCGGATCGCACCGGCCGGGTCGAAGCCGAAGATCCGGTACTGGTTCGCCCCCGTCGCGCCGAGCACGCCGATCAGGCGCCGCAGATCGGGGATCAGCTTCTCGGTATGGGGGATTTCGAGGAGCGCGGGCCAGCTATCCACGACGAAGACGAGGGCGTTGGCGCCGAGCTCCGGATCGCGCTCGGCCACGCGAAGCCCGCCGAGCCCGGCGACGGCCGCCATCGCCTCGCGAAACGCGCGGGCCTCGGTCTCGGTCGCCCCGAAGATGGCAGGCGCCAGATCCCGTCCCCAACGCGCGAACCGGAATGCGCCGTCAGAGCGCGTGAAGAGTGCGCGGATCGTCGCCTCGTCAGGCAGGCGCCGCTCGGGATCGGATCGGTCGGTCATGGGGGTCACATCGGCCGCCTGGCGCCCCCGTCAACTGCCTTAGCCGCTTTTGACCAGGCCCGAGAACCCCGCCACCGCCAAGAGCGATAGGGCCCACCCCGCGAGGACCGAAAAGTAGACCGCCGCCTTCGCCCACCAGCCGGCCCGGTGCCTCGGATCGGGGACCCAGTTCGCCTGCTGCTCGATCTCGACGATCGGGAGGAGCACATCCGCGGCATAAATGAACGAGTTGTACCTGGGATACCCCGCCGCCTCCGGCCGCTCGAGGAAACAGTCGAGTTGCGTCTGGCGCGGGCCGCGAAGGCCCTTGACCGGCGCCTCTTGCCCCGCGAGCCCGACCTCCTGCTCGGGGGTCTTCGCGCAGCGGACCCATTCGGCGCTTCGCAGCACGAAGGGCGTGTTGGGCTTGAACGCCCCCTCGCTCCACGCAACCGCATATACGACGGAGGCGACGGCCCAGAACCCGAGGAGCCACCGCACCGCGCGGAGCGGGCGATGCCCAAAGCGGATCGTCGCGTCGAGGATCCGGTCCCACAGCCGGAGCGCGTCGCGGCGCAAGGGATCGGGCGTACGATCCGGGCGGAGCCTGTCGGCGCGTTGGAGGCGTTCTTTCGCGATCAGGACCTCGCGGGCGTCCTCAGGGTGGCCCATGTCGCGGAGGACCTTGGCGCAGTGCTCCCAGGGTTGCGGCCGGAATTCCCTCTCCGGATTGTCGCGAGAGAGCCAAGGGATGCGCTCGGCGGCTGAGATACCGGTTCCGGTAAAAGCTCCATATTCGCAGCGATTGAGCAAGATCGAGCCCTGCTCTTTCGGCCAGCAGGCGGGATCGTCGCAGATGTCGCCGATTTTGGCCTCCGTCAGGTCGATTGTCCCCTCGGCCGCTGCTTTACTACGCCAAAAGAGGGCACCGCCAATTTTACCACCGCCGGCGTCGAGTGCCTCGCCGCCCGGGTTTTCAAGCCGAGCGCCGTCGCAGTAGAGGCTGCGGCCGATATCGGCGTTGACCAATTTGGCATTTCCGATCATATGGGCTCCGCGCAGGAATACGTTGCCGCCGGTCTTCAGCCCATCGGCGTTAACCGCGAGGCCGCATGGGTTCTCAAGCTTCGCGCCGTCGCAGTCGAGGTTGCCGCCGAGATCGGCCCCGAGCAGCCGGATCTCGCCGGTCACGTGGGCCTCGCGTAGTTGAAAGTCGCTGCGCGTTAGGAGGCGATCTGCGCTGAGACCGGGCAGGATCGATCCGTTGAGGTAAAGGCCCGTAAGCCGGGCATCTATGAGGTTCGGCTCGTCCTGAAACCGGCAGGCGAACGCAACGAAATTTTGATCGACCGTGCAGCCTTGGAGATCGAGGACCGCGTGGCTGCCGTCGGCCTCGCCGCAGATGAGGGCATCCTGGATCTGGAGCCCCTTTTCATGCAGCGGCGGGGCGTCGGAGCGGCCGCCGTCCGGGCCGAGGAGCAACCAGCGCAAAAACCGCGCGCGGACCCGGACCTCATGCGGTGCGTTCGGGCCCGGCGCGAATTTCCCCGCACCTTTCCCTGCGGGATGTTCATCGTGATTTCCGGGCGGGTAACTTGCGCGCGTGAGATTTTCCTCCGCCTGGGGCTCTGCAAATTCCGCCTCCGAAATCACGGTAATTTCCCCTGTATCGAGCTCCTCGATGATCTTGAGCTCCGCCGGCCACAGCGGCTCGAACTCGGCCCGCATCCGCTTCTGTTTCCCCGGTGTCATTGAAATCGCTCCCGAAAAATCCGCTCTCAGTCCTCGAATAGCATCTCCTCCCCCGGCGGGGAGAGGCCGAGATGTCGCCACGCCCCCCGCGTGAGGACCCGCCCCCGCGGCGTGCGCGCCACGAGGCCCGCCTGCATGAGGAAGGGCTCGATGACCTCCTCGATCGCGTCGCGGGCCTCCGAGAGCGCGGCCGACAGCGTCTCGACGCCCACCGGCCCGCCGCCGTAATGCTCGGCGATCACCCGGAGATAGCGCCGGTCCGCCCCGTCGAGACCCTGCCCGTCGACGCCGAGCCGCTCGAGCGCCCGGGCGGCCAGATCGCGGCTGAGGCGCCCGCCCGCCTCGACGAGCGCGAAATCCGCCACCCGCCGCAGCAGACGACCGGCGATCCGCGGGGTGCCGCGGGCGCGCCCGGCGATCTCGGCGAGCCCGTCTTCCTCGGCCGCGAGCCCCATCAGCCGGGCCGCACGGCGGAGGATCTGCAAGAGCTCGGCGGCGGTGTAGAACTCGAGCCGAAGCGGAATGCCGAACCGGTCGCGCAGCGGTGTGGTCAAGAGCCCGAGCCGGGTGGTCGCGCCGACGAGCGTGAAGGGCGCGAGGTCGATGCGCACGGTACGCGCGGCCGGGCCCTCGCCGATGACGAGATCGAGTTCGAAATCCTCCATGGCGGGGTAGAGGATCTCCTCGACGACCGGAGAGAGCCGGTGGATCTCGTCGATGAAGAGCACGTCTCGCGCCTCGAGATTGGTGAGCACGGCGGCGAGGTCGCCCGGCCGCGCGATCACCGGCCCCGAGGTCATGCGCACATTCACGCCGAGTTCGCGGGCGACGATCTGCGCCAGCGTGGTCTTGCCGAGCCCGGGCGGCCCGTAAAGGAGGAGGTGGTCCATCGCCTCGCCGCGCGCCCGCGCCGCGCCGACGAAGACCGCGAGATTGGCCCGCGCCGCTTCCTGTCCGGTGAAATCCGCGAGGCGCTCGGGCCGGAGCGCGCGTTCGGGGGCGCCCTCCTCGGCCGCGGCTTCGGGCGCAAGCAGCCGGTCGGCCGGCGGGGGGCGCTCCGGGTCGCTCACCGGGCGCGCTCGGCATCGAGGGCGCGAAGGGCGCTGCGGATCAGGCCGGCGGGTCCGGGCGCGGCCGAACCCTCGGGCGCTGCGCGGAGGATCGCCTCATAGGCCTCGGTTCGGTCGTAACCGAGATTGACGCGGGCCGAGCGCGCAGCGGCGCGCGCGGCCGCGGCTGGGGCCGGGGGGGCGGCGGGGGCGGGGCGCTCGATGACCTCGGCCCCGGCGTCTCCCTCGGCGACCGGTTGGGCAGGCGGCGTCGCGGCGTCCCGCCCGGACCTCCGCATCGCACCCAGCCGATCGGGCGCCTTCCCGCGGAGCTCGCGCACCACCCGCGCGGCGAGCTTCGGCCCGACGCCCGGTGCGGCCTGCACCGCCAACGCATCGCCCGCCGCCAGGGCCCGGGCCAACCCGTCCGCCCCCACCGTCCCGAGGATTGCGAGCGCCACGCGCCCCCCGACGCCTTGGACCGAGGTGAGAAGCCGGTACCACTCCCGCTCGGCCACCGTCGCAAAGCCCATGAGCTGCATCAGATCCTCGCGCACCAAGAGCTCGGTATAGAGCGCCGCCGTCCTTCCCGGCACGAGGCCCGCCAAGGTGGGCGCCGCACAATGGACGAGGTATCCGACGCCGCCCACCTCGATGAGCGCGTGGTCCTCGGCCACATAGTCCACGCGACCCGTCAGCTTGCCGATCATCCGCGCCCCGACCGGGCGAGAGCCGCCTGACGCCGCGCATCGGTGCCGGCCGTCCAGGCATGGCAAAGGGCGACCGCAAGCGCGTCGGCCGCATCCGCCCCCGGCGCACCGGCCCCGGGCAAGAGCCGCGCGATCATGTGCTGGATCTGCGCCTTATCCGCATGGCCGACGCCGACGACCGCTTTCTTGACCGCATTCGGCGCGTACTCCGCCACAGGAAGCCCGGCACGCGCCGGCACCAAGAGCGCGACCGCCCTCGCCTGGCCGAGTTTGAGCGTGCCGGCCGCATCCCGGCTGACAAAGGTCTGCTCGACGGCTGCGGCCTCGGGCGCATGATCGGAGATCACCGCTTCGAGCGCGTCGTAGAGCCGGGCGAGCCGGGCGGCGAGGCTCCCCTCTCCCGAACCGACCGCGCCATGCGCCACCGCCCGGACCCGGCCGCCGGCACTCTCGACCACGCCCCATCCGGTTCGCCGGAGGCCCGGGTCGAGCCCGATTACGCGCATACCTGTCTCCCGAATGACACGGTTTGTTGACGACTAGCACGAAAGGAGAACGAAATCCACGGCCCCGAGGGCCCGAATGGTCGCTTTCGAGGCCCTGGCTGTCGGTTTTGACGCCCGGGCGGGCTATGCAGAAACAGCAAGGAAGTCATGCGGTTATAGCAATTGTTGCAGCGCCGCCCATCCCCCATTTGTCGGCTCAGAGCCGGTATCGTCCGGCTCGCAACCTTTAGCCTGGAGAGGCCCATGACCACGACCCTTCTCGCCCGTGTCCGCGCCTGGATCGACCGTCGCCAGGCTGCCGAGCGCCTTCTCGCGCTCTCGCCCGCCGAACGTGAAGACATCGGTCTCACGCTTAGCGACCTGTCCCGCCTGCGTGCCTGACACGCCGCCCCCGCCCCTCTAAGACGTGTGAGCAGATCATGACCGACGCCACTTTCACCTCGGCCCAAACGCAGACGCCGGCGCTCTCCAGCCTTCTGATGCACCGGATCGTCTCCACCGGCCATGAGTTTCTCGGCCGGATCAGCCGCTGGTCCGAGACCCGGCGCACCGTCGCCGTGCTGCGGGACCTGAGCCCGCGGCAACTCGAGGATATCGGCCTCCTGCCGGGCGATATCGACCGGTACGCCCGCACCGGCCGGTTCTGAACCGAGAGTGGCTCGGGGCGTCCGAAAGGGCGCCTCCCCCCGCCATCGCGGTGGGTATCGAGGATCTCTCTCCCTTCTCGACCTCCCTGTGTACTCGCCGCCCCAAACCGGGGCGGCTTTTTTTCGGTCGGCCACGCGCTCACCGACGCGCCCGACGGGGATCGCGCCGCGCGACGGCAAGGCTCGCCCAGCCTCCGATCCGGTGACGCATCATGACCGCGAGCCCATGGCCGCGATAGACCGCAGCCACGCCCGGCGCTTGCGCCTCGAGCAGTCCCGAGAGGATCGCGACCCCGGGATGCGACAGCGCGGCCGCGATCTCCGGGGCGAGGCGCATGAGCGGCCGGGCGAGGATGTTCGCGAAGATCAGATCATAGGGCGCCCGCGACCGGAAGAGCGGTGACCGAAGCCCCGGCGCCTCCACGGTGCGCACAAATCCGCCCGCACCGTTCGCCGCCAGGTTCTCGCGCGCGGTGGCCCCCGCGCTCGGGTCGAGATCGCCCGCCACGCCCGGGATCCGAAGCGCCCGTGCCGCAGCCATGGCGAGCACGCCTGTTCCGGTGCCGAGATCTGCCACCCGGCGCGGCCGAAACCCCAGCCGACACAGCCGGTCAAAGAGCGCGAGACACCCTTGCGTACTTCCGTGATGTCCGGTGCCGAAGGCCATCGCGGCCTCGATCCGGAGGCCGATGTCCTGCGGCCCGACGGCCTCAGCATCGTGCCCGCCGTGGACGACGAAGCGCCCGACCCGGATCGGTGACAGTTCGCGCCGCACTTGGGCGACCCAGTCCCGGTCGTCGAGCCGGCTGACGGAGAACGGACGGCCCCCGTGCACCGCCGCCAGCAGGTCGAGCGCGAGCTCATCGGGCCGCGTGTCGAAGAACGCACCGACCTCCCACATCCCCGAGCCGTCCTCGATTTCGAAGACGCCGATGCCGGTCGGCGCGATCTCGAGCGCCTCGAGCGCCTCGCCGAGCGCCTCGGCGAGGGCCTGCCCAGGGACGGTGGTCAGCGCAGTGAAGGTGGTCATGCGGCCTCCGGCTCGGTCCATGTGACGCACGTGTCCGACAAGCTGCCATTCGGGCCATGCGATCCGCGGATGCCATGCCCGCAGTCGGGCTCTGGAGGCAATACCCGCCCGGTCGACCGGATCACGATCCGGGCGACCTGGCGGGCGCCCCCGCGCGTCCCGGCCCGCCGCATGTGGACGCGGGTCCCGAGAGCCGGGGCATCTTTCTCGATCCGACCGGACTCTGCCCTTGGGGTCGGATCCTCCGCCGAAAAGTTCTTTGATGCTGCGCTGTCTCTCACATCGAGGCAAGGTCAGTGACGCCCGGATCAGGCGGGTCGGGCGCACCTTCGGCGCCGTCGACTACACCTGAGCCGGGCTCAGGCGTCGATGACCCCCGCCGGACAGCTCACCCCGGTGCCACCCACACCGCAATAGCCGCCGGGGTTTTTGGCGAGGTATTGCTGGTGGTAGTCCTCGGCAAAGAAGAACTCGGGCGCAGGCAGGATCTCGGTCGTGATCTCGCCGTAGCCGCGGGCCCGGAGTGCGCCCTGATAGGCCTCACGGCTCGCCTCCGCCGCCGCCCGCTCGGCGTCGTCCGCATAGTAGACCCCCGAGCGGTACTGGGTGCCGACATCGTTGCCTTGGCGCATGCCTTGCGTCGGGTCGTGCCCCTCCCAAAAGATCCGCAACAGCGCCTCGTAGGACATGACGGCCGGGTCGAAGACCACGAGCACGCCCTCGGTATGGCCGGTGCCGCCCGAGCAGACCTCGCGATAGGTCGGGTTCGGCGTGTGGCCGGCCACATAGCCGACGGCCGTCACCCAGACGCCGGGGACCGACCAGAACATCCGTTCGACGCCCCAGAAGCAGCCCATGGCGAAGATCGCCGTGCGATGGCCCTCGGGATAAGGTCCTTTGAGCGGACGGCCGTTCACGAAATGGGTCTCTGCGGTCGCGATCGGCGCAGGCCGTCCGGGCAGCGCGTCAGCGGCAGTCGGCATGGCGGGTTTCTTGAACAATCCGAACATTGCGGCTCTCCTCTTTCGGCCTCGCCCTCATCATGTGGGCGGGTCCGGGCATCGAGCAAGATGACCGGCGGCAGCGGCGCGCCAGCGCTCGGTTCGAGCGGCACAAAGACACGCCGGCGCGAGCGCAAGGTGACCGCACCTCGCGTAGAGGACGCGCTCAGGTGACCGTCTCATCGAGTTTCCGCCATAAAGGCGCAACCACCCGCCTGCACGGGCCAAACCGGCAGCTCAATCCCCCGCGACGGCGAAACGGGCCGGTCTCGCGCCGGGTCATCGTAGGCATCATCTCCGGGTCGGGCGGCGGCGCGGGACGCGCAGCCGTGTCTGGCACAAAAGCTCCCCAGATTTGGGAGAACAAGCCCCGAACACCTCTTTCCCTAGCGTTGTAACCGCGCTAGAATAGGTTCATGAACCGTGAGTATTTCGACGAGGGTGCCTTCGAGGCATATGACGCGCGCCCGCTGTCCGAGCGGGCTGCCGCGCCGGCCCCCTATCTCGCAGGGCTGAACCCCGACCAGCGCGAGGCCGTTGAGACGCTCGACGGCCCCGTTCTCGTGCTTGCGGGCGCAGGTACCGGCAAGACCCGCGCGCTCACCGCCCGGGTCGCGCATCTTCTGCACACCCGCCGCGCCTGGCCGAGCCAGATCCTCGCCGTCACCTTCACGAACAAGGCCGCCCGCGAAATGCGCGAGCGGGTCGCGGCACTGATGGGCCATCCGGTGGAGGGGATGCCCTGGCTCGGCACGTTCCATGCGATCTGCGTTAAGATCCTGCGCCGTCACGCCGAGCTCGTCGATCTGGAGTCAAATTTCACGATCCTCGACACCGACGACCAGATCCGGCTGATCAAACAGCTTCTCCAGGCCGAGAACATCGACGAGAAGCGGTGGCCCGCCCGGCTCTTCGCCTCGATGCTCGACCGCTGGAAGAACAAAGCGCTCCGCCCCTCGCAAGTGCCCGAGGACGAGGCCGGCTTTTCAAACGGGCGCGGGACCGAGTTCTATGCCGCCTATCAGGACCGGCTGAAGACGCTGAACGCTGTCGATTTCGGCGATCTGCTGCTGCACGTGCTGACGATCTTTCAAACGCGGCCCGATATCCTCCGCCAGTACCAAGAGCGGTTCCGCTATATCCTGGTCGACGAGTATCAGGACACCAATGTCGCGCAGTATCTGTGGTTGCGGCTGCTGGCGGCCGAGCATCGGAATATTTGCTGTGTGGGCGACGATGACCAGTCGATCTATGGCTGGCGGGGGGCCGAGGTCGGAAACATTCTGCGTTTCGAGAAGGATTTCGACGGAGCGACGGTGATCCGGCTCGAGCAGAACTACCGTTCGACACCGCATATTCTGGGCGCCGCATCGGGGGTGATCGCCGCCAACGAAGGCCGCCTCGGCAAGACGCTTTGGACCGAGGCCAACCACGGCGAGCGCGTGCGCCTCATCGGCCATTGGGATGGCGAGGAAGAGGCCCGCTGGATCGGCGAGGAGATCGAGGCGCTCAATCGCGGCACCCGCGGACACGAGGGCGTCGGCCTCGACGGCATGGCGGTGCTGGTGCGGGCGTCCTTCCAGATGCGCGCCTTCGAGGACCGGTTCCTGACGATCGGCCTGCCCTATCGGGTGATCGGCGGCCCGCGGTTCTACGAGCGCATGGAGATCCGCGACGCCATGGCCTATTTCCGCGTCGCCGTCTCGCCGGACGACGACCTGGCCTTCGAGCGCATCGTGAACACGCCGAAACGCGGCCTCGGCGATAAGGCGGTGCAGACCATCTCGCGGCTCGCACGCGAGGAGCGGGTGTCGCTCGTCGAGGCGGCACGGACGGCGGCGGCCGGCGGCCGGGGCCTCACCAAACGCGCGGAGAAATCCCTCGACGACCTCGTGGGCCAGATCGACCGCTGGCACGGGCTGAGCAAGGGGGCGGTGTCGACGGGCGCCGGGGTCGAACGGGCCGGTCATGTGGAGCTCGCCGAGCAGATCCTCGAGGAATCGGGCTACACCGCCATGTGGCTCGCCGATAAAACGCCCGAGGCACCGGGCCGGCTCGAAAACCTCAAGGAACTCGTACGCTCCCTCGAGAGCTTCGAGAACCTCCAGGGCTTTCTCGAGCACGTCTCCCTCGTCATGGACAACGAGAGCGAGGAGGGCACGCCCAAGGTCTCGATCATGACGCTCCACGCGGCCAAGGGGCTCGAATTCCCGGCCGTCTTCCTGCCGGGCTGGGAGGACGGGCTCTTTCCCTCGCAACGCTCGATGGACGAGAGCGGGCTTCAGGGGCTCGAGGAGGAACGCCGCCTCGCCTATGTGGGGCTCACCCGGGCGCGGCTCCATTTGACCGTGTCCTTCGCCGCAAACCGGCACATCTATGGCCGATGGCAGTCGGCCCTGCCCTCTCGCTTCATCGACGAACTGCCATCGGAACATGTGGAGGTGCTGACCCCGCCCGGGCTCTACGGCGGAAGCCAGGGGGCGGCGGCTTCGAGCAGCCTGCACGGGATCGGCGCAGGCAGCGTGCTCGAGGCGAGTGCGATGGCCGCGGACAGCTACAACTCGCCCGGTTGGCGGCGGCTCGCGGCGCGGCGAGGCGAACGCCCGATCGACCAGCCGCAAGAGGCCCGCGGCCTTGTCATCGACGCCGAGGCCCGCTCGGCGTTCGAGGCCGGCGAGCGGGTCTTCCACCAGAAATTCGGCTACGGCACGATCTCCGGGATCGAAGGGGACAAGCTCACCGTCGAGTTCGAGAAGGCCGGGCCCAAGAAAGTCGTCGCCGCCTATGTGACCGCAGCCGCCGGCGCTGGATCCGACGTGCCGTTCTAGCGGCGGTTTCCGGACGCCTTCCGCCTCGTCGCAGAGGGCACGGCGCCCTTTAAGATCTTCGCAGCGCGCTCGCGTCCGCTTGACAGCGCCGGACGCCCGGGCGAGCGGTCGAGCATGTCAGATCTGCGCCCGATCCTCTCGGTCATCGGCTACCTCACGCTCGTGCTCGGCGCCTCGATGCTGGTGCCGGGTCTCATCGACCTCTCGGACGGCTCGGAGAATTGGCGGGGCTTTGCGCTCTCGGCCTTTTTGACGCTCTCGGCCGGCGGCATCTTCGTCACGCTGACCTCGCGGGAGAGCGTTCAGGCGATGACCCGGCGCCAAGCGTTCCTCCTCACCACGCTCGTCTGGCTGACGCTGCCCTGCTTTGGCGCAGTCCCCTTCGTCTACGGCGCCCCGCAGACGACAGTGGCCGATGCGTTCTTCGAGGCGATGTCGGGCCTGACGACGACCGGTGCCACGGTTTTCTCGGATCTCGAGGCCGCGCCGCGCGGGCTCCTCTTCTGGCGGGCGCTGTTGCAGTGGTACGGCGGCGTCGGCATCGTCGTCGTCGCGGTGCTGTTCCTGCCGGCACTCAAGATCGGCGGCATGCAGTTTTTCCGCTCCGAAGGCTTCGACGCCCGCACCGACATCATGCCCCAAGCGCGCGCCCTCGCGCAGAACCTGATGCTCGTCTATGCCGGGCTCACCGTCTTCGCGATCCTCGGCTACTCGGCCGCAGGCATGACGATCTTCGACGCGCTCTGCCATGCGATGACCACGGTGTCGACGGGCGGTTATGCCAATTACGATGCGAGCTTCGGCGCCTTCGATCCGGCCGCCCAATACGTGGCGGTCGTCTTCATGGCGCTCGGCGCGATGCCCTTCGTCGTGCTGGTGCAAGCGGCGCGGGGGCGCACGCTCCTCCTCTGGAACGACGCACAGATCCGTGCCTTCATGGCGATCATTGCGGGCGTGGCGGTGCTGCTGGCGACATGGCTCGCGCTCGAAGACGACCGCCCGATCGAGCCCGCCTTCCGCCACGCGCTCTTCAACGTAACCTCGATCCTGACCGGCACCGGCTACGCCTCGGAGGATTTCGGGCTTTGGGGCGGATTTCCCTCGGCGGTCTTCTTTATCCTGGCGCTCATCGGCGGGTGCGCGGGCTCGACCTCATGCTCTGCCAAGATCTTCCGCTATCAGATCCTCTTCGCCGCCCTCGCCCAACAGATCCGGCGCATCCACTCGCCCTCCGGCGTCTTCCCGCTCAGATACCAGCACCGGGTGGTCGAGGCCGAAGTGCTCTCGTCGGTCATGGCCTATTTCTTCGTCTTCGTGACGGCGGTGTCGGTCTGGGCGATGTTGCTGTCGATGTTCGGGCTCTCGGCAATCACCTGTATCTCCGGCTCGGTCGCGGCGCTGGCGAATGTCGGCCCGGGGCTCGGCGCCGAAATCGGCCCGGGCGGCACCTATGCGGGGCTGAACGACGGTGCGAAATGGCTCCTGTCGGCGGGCATGCTGCTCGGCCGACTGGAATTCGTCGCGGTGCTCGTGCTCTTGACGCCGGATTTCTGGCGCCGGTGAGCTACAAGAAAGCTTTGGCCAACCAAAAAAAATTCGAATTCGCCTGCCGCATCTGCCGCGCCATATCTTCACGCGTGGCCGGAAGGCCCCCCGAACGCTCTCCCAGGGTTCGGTGCGATTTAACGGGGCGGCCCAAGCCGCCCCCTTTTTTTTTAAGGCGCAGTGCAATAACTTATCGCGGGCGTCAGAAATGGGAGACGCCGATGCCCAACCCGAAATCCGTCACCCTCAAACAGCTGAGGGCGTTGGCCGCGATCGTCGAGACCGGTTCGGTCACCGCGGCGGCGGGACAGCTCCACGTCACCCCACCCGCAGTCTCCACCCAGCTGAAGGCGCTCGAGGAAGGCATGGACGCGCAATGCCTCAATCGCGGACCCGACGGCAAAGTGAGC
The DNA here is from genome assembly GCA_050331395.1 of Paracoccaceae bacterium. Classification (GTDB taxonomy): domain Bacteria; phylum Pseudomonadota; class Alphaproteobacteria; order Rhodobacterales; family Rhodobacteraceae; genus Thermohalobaculum. The sequence goes on along the minus strand of JBHJGX010000030.1, from coordinate 16,850 downwards.
CTGACGCCGGTCGGCCGCGAGGTGCTGAACACGGTCCACAAGATCGAGACCGCGCTCGGACAGTGCTTCGAACGGGTCCGCGCCCTCCGCGCCGGGCTCACGGGCTATGTGGCGATCGGCGTCGTCTCGACGGGCAAATATTTCGCGCCCGGCCTCGTCGCCGAGCTGAAGGGCATCCACCCGGAGATCGAGATCGGGCTCAAGGTCGGCAACCGCACGGCGATCGTCGAGGCGCTCTCCCGCGGCGAGATCGAGCTCGCGATCATGGGACGACCGCCGCAAGAGCCTGCGGTCCGGGCAGAGACGCTCGGCGAACATCCCTACATTATCATCGCGCCACCGACCCATCCGCTCGCCCGCCAGATCGAGGTGAGCGCCGAAGACCTGCTGGCCGAGACCTTTCTCGGCCGCGAACAGGGCTCGGGCACGCGGATCCTGATGCGGCGCTATCTCGATCGGATCGGCGAGGGCCGGCCCTACCGAATGATCGAGATGGGCACCAACGAGACGATCAAACAGGCGGTCATGGCGGGGCTCGGCATCGCGGTCATCTCGGCGCACACAGTCGTGCCCGAGCTCGAGGCGGGCCGGCTCGTGATGCTGAGGATGCCCGGGCTGCCGCTCATCCGGCACTGGTATCTGGTCGAACTCGACGGCCCGCTCCTCTCGCCGACCGCCGAGGCGTTCAAGCGCTTTCTGCTGGAACTCGACGGGCGCTATCTGCCGGCGCTGCCGAAACCCCTCCATGTCGAGCGCTGGGAAGACACGCCGGTCTGACCGGAGCGGGCGCGCACTCCGTTTTGTCTCGCGCTGGTCGCCGGTCCTCCGCTAAGTGTGTTAGCCCAGAACCAGACGAGAAGGACCGCCCATGGCCACATTGTCGCTCAGCCGCGCGCGCACGATTATCTCGAAAGCGTTTCTCGCCGGCAAAGACCGCGATCTCAAACCGCTCTCCGTCGCCGTCCTCGATGCGGGGGGGCATCTGAAGGCCTTCGAACGCCAGGATGGGGCGTCGATTGCGCGCTTCCAGATCGCTTTCGGGAAGGCCTATGGTGCGCTCGCCCTCGGCATGGGCAGCCGCGCGATCATGGCCCGTGCGGAAACCCAGGCCTATTTCGTCAACGCGGTCGCCGGCGCGCTGGGCGGTGCGCTTGTGCCGGTTCCGGGCGGTGTTCTGATCAAGGCGAAGAACGGCGAGATACTCGGCGCGGTCGGTGTGACCGGCGACAGTTCAGACAACGACGAGGCCGCGGCCGTAGCCGCAATCGAGGCGGTCGGCTGCGACGCGGAGACCGGATGAACGTGATCGCGCAGCGCCTGCGCGGTCGACGCGCGCGGATCTCGACCAGGGAGGCGGTCTGCGCGGCGGTCGACCGCTTCTGAGAAGCGGGCGACCGAAGCGCCGACCCCCGCACATATCAGGCGGCACCTGCCTTTTTCTCGAGCCGCCGCGCGTGGAGCGCGGGTTCGGTGTAGCCGTTCGGCCATTCCGATCCGCGGAACACCAGATCGCAGGCCGCCTGGAACGCCACCCCATCGAAACCGGGCGCCATCGGCCGATAGGCCGGATCGTCCACGTTTTGCCCATCTACCACGGCGGCCATGCGCTTCAGCGTCTCCATGACCTGCGCCTCGCTCACCACCCCGTGCGCCAGCCAATTGGCGATGTGCTGGGCCGAGATGCGCAACGTCGCCCGGTCCTCCATCAGCCCGACATTGTTGATATCGGGCACCTTTGAGCAGCCGACGCCTTGGTCGATCCAGCGCACCACATAGCCGAGGATGCCTTGGGCATTGTTGTCGAGCTCGGCCTGAAGGTCGTCGGGCGACCAGTTCGGCCGATCTGCAAGCGGAATGCGGAGGATATCGTCGAGCCGCGCACGCCGACCGCCCGCGGCGATCGCGGCCTGCCGTCCGGCCACATCGGCCCGGTGATAATGCGTCGCATGGAGCGTCGCGGCGGTCGGCGAGGGCACCCAGGCGGTGTTGGCCCCGGCCTCCGGGTGGGCGATCTTCTCGATCAGCATCGCCTGCATCCGGTCGGGCGCCGCCCACATACCTTTGCCGATTTGCGCGACGCCTTTGAGCCCGGAGGCCAGCCCCACATCCACATTCCAGTCCTCATAGGCGCGGATCCAGGGCTGCGCCTTCATTTCGGTTTTGCGGATCATCGGGCCCGCGCGCATCGACGTGTGGATCTCGTCCCCGGTCCGGTCGAGGAAGCCCGTATTGATGAACGCCACTCGGGAGCGGGCGGCGCGGATGCATTCCTTGAGGTTGACCGTCGTACGGCGTTCCTCGTCCATTATGCCGATCTTTATCGTGTTCCGCGCGAGCCCGAGCATGTCTTCCACGGCGGCCATCATTGCGTCGGTATTGGAGACTTCGGCCGGCCCGTGCATCTTTGGTTTGACGATATAGACCGAGCCCGCGCGGGAATTCCGCGGCCCTTCGGTCTTCCCCAGGTCGTGCAGCGCGATGAGCGCCGTCGCTGCCGCGTCGAGGATCTCCTCGGGCAGCTCGGTGCCGTCCGCCATCAGGACCGCGGGCGTGGTCATGAGCGAACCGACATTTCGCACCAGCATCAGCGACCGCCCCGGCAGCGTGAAAGGCGTGCCGTCGGGCGCGAGATAGGCGCGGTCCGGGTTCAGCCGCCGCAGGAAGGTCTCCCCCCCCTTGGTCACCCGTTCCTCGAGATCGCCCTTCATCAGACCGAGCCAGTTCCGGTAGCTCAGCACTTTGTCCTCGGCATCGACGGCCGCGACTGAATCCTCGCAATCGCAGATCGTCGTCACCGCCGCTTCGAGCAGCACATCCGCCAGGCCCAGGCTGTCGTGGCGCCCGATCTGATGGTCGAGATCGATCACGAGCTCGATATGCAGGTTGTTCACGCGGAGGAGCACCGCCGAGGGATTTCCCGGATCGCCGCGATAGCCCGCGAATTGGCTCGGATCGGCGAGCTCCGCTTCGTCCGCCCGCATGCCGTGCCCGTCCCGGCCCGTGAGCCCCGGGATCAGCGAGACCTTGAGGCGGCCGTCCTCGATCCGGACCCGCTCCACATGCGCCCAGGACGTGCCGTGCTCGGACAGCGGCACCACGCCCCGGAGATGGGTTTTGGTCCAGGTCACCACGCGTCCCCCCCGGCGCCGGTCGTAGCGGCCGTCGGTGGGTGGCGGCGTGCCGAGCGCATCGGTCCCGTAAAGCGCGTCATAGAGCGACCCCCAACGGGCGTTCGCCGCATTAATCGCATAGCGGGCATTCATGATCGGCACGACCAGCTGCGGCCCGGCGATCTCGGCGAATTCCCGGTCGACATTGGGGGTATCGACGGTGAAGTCGGGCCCCTCCGGAACCAGATAGCCGATCTCCTCGAGAAAGGCCCGATAGGCGGCCGGGTCGTGGGGTTGGCCCGCGCGCGCGACATGCCAACCGTCGATCAGGCCCTGCAGCCGGTCGCGCTCGGCCACCAGCGCCCGGTTTTTCGGGGCAAAGGTTGCGGCGAGGCGGCCGAGCCCCTCCCAAAACGCCTCGGGCGCGACGCCGGTACCGGGCAGCGCCTCGGTCTCGATAAATGCGTGGAGTTCTTGGGCGATATGCAAGCCGGCAACGGCGACGCGGTCGGTCATGGGTGCTCCCTGCGAGGGCGGAATACGTTTCCGATTTGATCAAGCGTTAGCTGATCGGAAAGCGCTCGCTTGCCAAGAGGATATTTTGCAATGCGGAAACTTAACGCCCGGAAAACGCCGCTTAAGGCCTGCCCGGCTTATGCCGGAGGCCGAATGCCGTCGGGACGGTGGCGTGGGGACGGTGGCGTGGGGAGGGGCGGCGGCGCCGTCTCTGAGCGGCACTGAGGGCGACGGGCGCGCCGGCTGCACGGATCCGTCATCCGCCGCGAGACGGGCGATCACCCGTCGCGGTGGACCTTCTCGCGGCGCTCATGCGCCTCTTGTGCGGCGAGGGACAGCGTCGCGGTCGGGCGTGCCTCGAGGCGGCGGAGCGAAATCGGGTCGCCCGTCGCCTCGCAATACCCGTAAGAGCCGTCCTCGATCCGCCGCAGCGCCGCATCGATCTTAGAGATCAGCTTGCGCTGCCGATCCCGGGTCCGAAGCTCCAGCGCCCGGTCCGTTTCGGCGGAGGCACGATCTGCAAGGTCCGGGATGTTGAGGGTGTCCTCCTGCATCGCCTGCACCGTGTCGCGGCTCTCGTCCAAGATCGACGCGCGCCACGCGTTGAGCTTTGCTCTGAAATACTTACGCTGGCGCTCGCACATGAACGGTTCGTCGTCGGAAGGCCGGTAGTCCGCGTCGATCGGCGTTTCGACATTCATCACTCAAGCCCGCTCTCAGTTGCTTCGGCCCGCCTTTTTCCCCCGGCGATCGCCTCTCCCCGTTGGCGTGTCGTATAATCCCATGAATTCCGCATGTCACGCCTTAAACTGATGAGCGCGCTGGGTTATAGCGCCCGGAGACCGTCTTCGGCAGGCGCGAAAGGAGCACGCGATGGCAGCATTCACCGGCACCGACGACTACGTGGCAACCGAGGAGTTGCAGATTGCCGTCAACGCCGCCATCCGCCTGGAGCGCCCGCTGCTCGTCAAGGGCGAACCCGGCACCGGCAAGACTGAACTCGCCCGTCAAGTGGCCGGAGCTCTCGGCCTCAAGCTTTTGGAATGGCACGTGAAATCGACGACGCGGGCCGCCCAGGGGCTTTATGAGTACGACGCGGTGAACCGGCTTCGGGACAGCCAACTCGGCGACGCGCGCGTTCACGACATCCGCAACTATATCCGGCCGGGCAAGCTTTGGGAGGCCTTCGCCGCAGAGGAGCGGCTCGTGCTGTTGATCGATGAAATCGACAAGGCCGATATCGAGTTTCCCAATGATCTGCTGCAAGAACTCGATCGCATGGAATTTCACGTTTACGAGACTGGCGAGACCATACGCGCACGTCATCGCCCGATCGTGATCATCACTTCAAATAACGAAAAAGAACTGCCCGACGCATTTCTCCGACGCTGCTTCTTTCATTTCATCGCGTTCCCGGATGCTGAGACATTGGCCCGGATCATCGACGTGCACCACCCGGACATCAAGAAAACGCTCGTGCGCGCCGCGTTGACGCAATTCTACGAGATCCGCGAGACCCCCGGGCTCAAGAAAAAGCCGTCGACGTCGGAAGTGCTCGACTGGTTGAAGCTGTTGATGGCCGACGATGTGGACCCGGACGTGCTGCGCGGCGACGGACGATCGGCGATCCCGCCGCTGCACGGGGCGCTCCTGAAGAACGAGCAGGACGTGCATCTCTTCGAGCGGCTCGCCTTCATGGCCCGGCGCGAGCGCGGGTGACGCCGCGCAGTCTTGGCAAGTCGATCCAGAGACCATAGCCTCCCACTTTACGGGGTGAAGGTGATGAAATGACAGTGGAAATTCGGCCGCTCGCGGCCGCGGACGACGTCGCATGGCGCGCACTCTGGCGGGATTACCTCGCCTTCTACGAGACCTCGGTGGCCGAAGACGTGTATGCGACGACCTTTGCGCGGCTGACCGACCCGGGTGTGCCCGAGATGGGGGCATTCGTCGCGGTCGCCGACCGGCCCGTCGGCCTCGTGCATTACATTTTCCACCGGCATTGCTGGCGGCCCGAGGGGATCTGCTATTTGCAAGATCTGTTCGTCGATCCGGGGAGCCGCGGAACGGGCGCGGGCCGTGCTTTGATAGAAGCGGTCTATCGGGAGGCGGACCGGCAAGGCGTTCCGGCGGTCTATTGGATGACGCAGGACTTCAACACCACCGCCCGGCAGCTTTACGACCGGATCGCGGTGCTCACCCCGTTCATCAAGTACCAGCGGCGATGAGCCTCGCCGCCCGCGGTCTCGGCAGCGCGGCACTCGTCGCGTGCCTCCTCCTCGCAGCCTGCGCCGGCGCGCCCGAACCGCCGCTCACCGTCGTGCCGCCGCCGCCCGAGCCGCCCCTCGGCACCGCTCTGCCGGCGGGGCATACGGGCTATGACAACCGCTCGCTCGCCCGGCTCTTCGGTCAACTGACCCACGGGACCGAGTGGGGCGGCACGCGACCCTGGCTCGTGCGATACGAAGAGCCTGTGATCATCGGCCTCGAGGGCGAGGGGGCGGCGCAATACGCGCCCTTTCTCGAGCGGTTCACCGGGTACCTGCGCCGCCACGGAGGCGTGCCGATCGGCCTCGGCCGACAGGGGCAGAACCTCTGGGTGCGCTTCGTCGAGGGGCCCGAGTTCCGCCGGATCCTGCCGGCGGCGGCCTGCGTTCTCGTTCCCGGCAACCGGTCCTGGGACGCCTTTGCCGCGGACCCGGCCCGCTGGGGGGGCGATGCACTCCTGCGCACCGACCGGATCACCGCGATGACGGTCTTCCTGCCGCGCTCGGCCCCGCCCCATGCGGTGCGCGCCTGTCTGATCGAGGAGATTTCCCAGGCGCTCGGCCCGGTGAACGACCTCTACGGGCTCGGCCCGTCGATCTTCAACGACGACTTCGCGCATGTCTGGCCGACGCGGCTCGATCTCTTGATGCTGCGGGTTCTCTATTCCGAGGCCATGGAGACCGGGCTGTCCCGCCCGGAGACGGAGGCGCGGGCGGAGGGCGTCCTCGACGCGGCGAACCCGGCCGGGCGCCGGGCGCCGCCCTTGCCAGAGCCGATCCCACGTGGGTCGGCCGGTTGGCGCGCCCGGGCGGGCGAAGTGCTGCGCCGTGACCTGAGCCCGATCGAGGCCGAAGCGCGGGCACGGGCGGCGCTCGACTATGCGGCGGAGCTCCTCCCGGGGCGGCCCGAGCACTGCCATGCGGCGCTGACCCTCGGACGGGTGCTCGCACGGCAGGCGCCCGAGGCCGCGCTTGCCGCCCTGTCCGACGCCCGCGCAGTCTGTGCGAGGGCGCACGGGGCCGAGGATGTGCGCCTCGACTGGATCGCGCTCGAACGCGCCTCGGCGCTCGAAGAGACCGGCGCGCCCGATGCGGCGCTCAGCTTGACCGACGGGTTGGCGGAGCGGTTCGCCGCGCATGGGCTGGACGCCCGGCTCGCTGGCACGTATGCGCTGCGGGTCAGGGCCTTCTCGGCGCTTGGGCGCGCAGCGGAGGCGACGCGGGCCGAACGCTCGGCCCGGCGCTGGGCGGGCTATGCGCTCGGACGGGAGAACGGGGGGTTCGCCGATTGGCTCCGGGCGGGGCCCTGATGCGGGCCCAGAGTCGCGGACGGAGGTCTCATGCTGCTCGTCATCACCTTCCTCGCCTTCGGCGCACTCGGCTGGGTCCGGGCGACGCGGGCCGAGGGCAACACCGCCGACAAGGTGCAATACGCCCTCGCCCATGCGATCCCGGCGACCCTCGGGATGCTCGCGCTGCAGATCATCGCAGTGAACCTCGGGGTGCTCGACTGACCGGCGGCGCGCTCGGATCTGACCGCCCGACCGCCGCCGCTCTGGACGCGCACGGCCCGCCCGCTTAGGCTCCCCCACATGTTCCTCAAGCTTTTCTTCGGGCTCAAGGCGGCCGGGCTGCCCGTCTCGCTCCGCGAGCACCTCACGCTGATCGAGGCGACGGGGGCGGATCTGGTCACCTTCGACGTCGAGGGATTCTACCACCTCGCCCGCGCGACCTTGGTGAAGGACGAGCGGTTCCTCGACCGCTTCGACCGGGTCTTCGCCGAGGTGTTCAAGGGGCTCGAACCGCGACAGGACGCCGGCGGGCCCGCCGCCCGCGAGCTGCCCGAAGACTGGCTCCGGCGCCTCGCGGAACGCCATCTCTCCGACGAGGAGAAAGCCCTCGTCGAGAGCCTCGGCGGGTTCGAGAAGCTGATGGAGACGCTCCGCCAGCGCCTCGAAGAGCAGAAGGACCGCCACCAAGGCGGCTCGAAATGGATCGGCACCGCGGGCACCTCGCCGTTCGGCGCCTACGGCTACAATCCCGAGGGGGTGCGGATCGGCCAGGACCGGTCACGCCACCGCCGCGCCGTCAAGGTCTGGGATCAGCGGCGGTTCCGAGACCTCGATGGCGACGTCGAACTCGGCACGCGGACGATCAAAGTGGCGCTCAAACGGCTGCGGCGCTGGGTGCGCGAGGGGGCGGCCGAGGAGCTCGATCTCCAGGGCACGATCCGGGCGACCGCGCATCAGGGCTTTCTCGACGTCAAGACCCGGCCCGAACGGCACAACGCCGTGAAAGTGCTCATGCTTTTCGACGTGGGCGGCTCGATGGACGACCATGTGAAGCTCGCCGAAGAGCTCTTTTCGGCCGCGCGCTCCGAGTTCAAGCACCTCGAATATTGGTATTTCCACAATTGCCTTTACGAAGGTCTGTGGCGCGAGAATGCCCGGCGCTGGGACCGTCAGACACCGACCTGGGACGTGCTGAACACCTACGGACCCGATTACATGCTCGTCTTCGTCGGCGACGCCTCAATGTCGCCCTACGAGATCCTCTATCCGGGCGGGGCCAGCGAACATTGGAACGCGGAGGCGGGCGAGGTCTGGCTCCGCCGCGCGCTCGAACGCTACCCCTCGGCCGTCTGGCTGAACCCGGTGCCCGAGCGGCAATGGCCCTACACCGTCTCGATCGGGATTATCCGGGAGATCATGGAGGGCCGCATGTTCCCCATGACCCTCGCCGGTCTCGAGGCCGCCACCCGCGACCTCTCCCGCTGAGGACGCCGCCTGCCCTTTGATCTGTAACTATAAAAGTGATTGATACGCCGGTCAGATTGTGGCTCTGTAATAAAGTATCACAAAATTGGAGACTTTCGCAGATGTGGAAAAAACCCTTCCCCTTGACGTGTTTGTCCGTATCTTGCGTAAGCGTTCCGGCGAGTGCAGCCACAGTGATCACGGGCCCGAGCGGGCCGGCCGAGGCGGTCGGCGTCACCGGAGTTGCCTTCGACGGGTTCCTCTACGACGTGGTGTTCGACAGCAACGACGACGACGACAGCCTCACCTTCAACGAAGTCTTCGGCAGCGGGTCCCAAAATGTGGGCGTGCCCTTTGTCGGCTCCAATGTTTTTTCGGACACCGAGGCGTTTGCATTGCTGGTCGCGGGAATTCTCGATGACGGCGGACGTCCTGCGCCCCGGCCGGCGCGGCCCTCGGGCCCTGTCCCGGTTGCTTCCGGAATTGACAGGCGGAGCCCGCGGGGCGACGTTTCAATAATATTAGCAACTGGGGGAATCATGAAACGGATCCTGGCAGCGGCGACGCTCGCGACACTGACCACCGCCGCGCCGGCGGCGGTCTTCATCACCGCCGTCGAAAATCCCGGCGAAGTCGTGTTCAGCTACACGGGCGAGCTCGATGTCTCCGGTCTGGCGACGACCGGGACCGTTACAAACGACCGCGCAGCAGTGGGTCCTGCGACTGGTGCCATACTTTTCGGTGCGCCATTGGGTGGCGATTTTTATGGCACTGTCCTGCCCTTCGATCAGTTCGGAACCGCTGGCGGTCCTCTCGGCGTGGCGACCGGGTCGGGCTTTTCGGTCTTCTCAGACGGCGTCGGTCTGCCGGCCGGCTATGCGGGCGAGAGTATCTCGGGGGACCTCACGGTGGCGGGCGAGAGCTTCGCGAGCCTCGGCCTGATCGCCGGCATCTACGAGATCGTGCTGCCGACCGGGGCGGATTTCATCCGGCTGACGATCCCCGATAGCACCAGCCCGATCCCGCTGCCGGCACCGGCGTTCCTGCTGCTGAGCGGGCTTGCGGTCCTCGCCTTCGTCCGCCGCAGAGCGTGAAACTGGGCACGGGCGCAGGGTCGTTGCAGGGGCGGCGCGTCTCCGCTAGGGCGGGATGCCGCCCAAGCGAAGGACCCTGCCCATGCCGCTCACTGCCCTCTGGTGGATCTTCGCCGCGGGTCTCGTGCTCGCGACCGCCGGATCCGCCGTTGCCATCCTCGAACACCGCCGGGCGGTCTGGCGGCGGAGAAACGCGCCCTTCGCCATTGGGCTCTTGGAGCTCGGGCCGATCACCCCAGCCCAAGACGCCTTCCTCGCCCCTCTGCCCGTCGTCCGGCGCAGCCAGGACGGCAAAAACCGGCTCTATGAGCACGAATTCGCCGCACCGTCGGGGCGCTGGCTTCTGCGCGTCGAGACCCGCGGAAACCGGATGGTGGGGTTCGTCCTCCGCCACCCGAACGGGCGCCTCTCCGAACGCGCGCGCGGCGCCCGGCTCATTAAGGGCCGGTGAAGCTCACCCGGCTTCGGCCAGAAGCCCCGCCAGATCGAGCCGCGCATTCCCCATGGCCAGCCGCCCGTCGGCGTCGACCGGCCATTCGCCCCGCGGCCGGTCGCGGTAGAGCTCGACCCCGTTGCCGTCCGGATCGTCGAGATAAAGCGCCTCGGACACCCCGTGATCCGCCGCTCCCGTCAGTGGGATCCCGGCCGCCCGGACCCGTGCGTAGGCCTCCGCCAGTCCCGCGCGGTCCGGGTAGAGAAATGCCGTGTGGAAGAGCCCCGTATGCCCCGCGGGCGGTGGCATGCCGCCTGCGCTCTCCCAGGTGTTGAGCGCGATGTGGTGGTGGTACCCGTCGACCGACAGGAACGCCGCGCCCGAGGGAAGGCGCTGCATGACCGAGAGGCCCAGCACGCCGGAATAAAAGGCGACCGCGCGTTCGAGATCGGCCACTTTGAGATGCACATGCCCGATGCGCAGACCGGGAGGGGCGGGGCGAGGCGCTGGGGCGAGCGGCGGGAGCGGCGGGGGGGTCGGCGTCGGGCCGGACATGGCGGGTCTCCTGCGGTGTTGGGGGCAGCGGGGCGCCGGGATCGCCGGCCCCTCCGTTATAAGGGCGCGGCGCGGAGGCAGGAGATGGGACTGCCGCAAAAGCCCTTTGCCGGCTGCGCAAGGCGCCGACGACCGCAGAGAGTGAAAGAGCGGAGGAGTGAGGCCGCCATGACCAAGACGAACTGGACCGCTTGGATCGCGCACGCCCACGGGCTCGACGATGCGGCCTGGGCGCGCCATGCCAACCCGTGGTCGGGCTGGACCCGCCTGCCGATCGCCCCGCTTCTCATACTCGCGATCTGGAGCCGGATCTGGATCGGCGCCTGGTGCCTCGTGCCCGTCGCGCTTTTGCTGCTCTGGACCGCGATCAACCCGTACGCCTTCCCGGCGCCGCGGGACACGACCTCCTGGATGAGCCGGGCGGTCTTTGGCGAGCGCGTGTTCCTCGCCCGCGACCGACGGCCGATCCCGGCGCAGCACCGCGCGTGGGCGAATGGTCTGACCCTGGCCGCGCTGCCCGGCGTCGCGCTCTGTATCTGGGGCGTTGCGGCGCTCGAGCCCTGGCCCGCGCTCTTCGGGCTTACCGTCGCGATGGCCGCGAAATTGTGGTTTCTCGATCGGATGGTCTGGCTCTACGAGGACATGGCGGCGGTGCATCCGGATTATGCGGCCTGGCGCCACGGCGGCGCCCGCGAAGAGGTGACCGGGACATCGAGCGGGCCTATATCCACGCCATGACCAAGTTTGTGCCCCTCCTCCTCATCGCTGCGGGTCTCTACCTCTGGTGGCGGTATTCCGCGCTGCAATCGGGCCGGGCGCTCCGCGCGGGGTCGCGGCCCCTTTCGAACGACCAACTCGGCGGGCTGATCGGACGCCTCGCCGAGACCGCCGGCGTCGATCGGGTCCAGGTCCGCGTGCTCGAAGAGCCGACGATCAACGGTCTGGTGACGCCCAAAGGCGAGATCTACGTGACGCGTGGGCTCGTCCGCGAGGTGCAGGCGGGCCGGATCAGCGGGCCGGAATTCGCCTCGGTCGTCGCGCACGAACTGGGGCACCTGGCCCTCGGCCACACCCAGCGGCGAATGGCGACCGTCGCCGGCGCGCAAATTGCGCAGATCGTTGTCGGCAGCATTTTGGCGCGGCTGATCCCGTTCGTCGGCGCATGGCTGGCGCAGATGATGGCAGGGGCATTTGTCGCCTCGCTTTCGCGGCAGGACGAATTCCAGGCCGATGCCTACGGGACGGCGCTGATGATCCGTTCGGGCCTCGGCGCCGAGCCGCAGGCGCGCATGCTCGAGAAACTCGAAGAGCTGATGCCCGAACTCGCCCGCATGAAAGGCACGACCGCCTGGCTTGCGAGCCATCCGCCCGTCGCCGACCGGGCGCACGCGATCCGGGAGAACGCCGCCCGCTGGATGGCACCGGGGAGCTGAGAGCCTTGGCCATGGGCCTCGAGCGCTTTCGCGCCGCTCAGGCGCCGATGCGCGCGCGCGTCGAAGCGGAACTCGCGGCCGGACGGAAAACGAGCCATTGGATGTGGTTCGTCTTTCCGCAGATCCCCGGGCTCAGCCAGAGCGAGATGGGCCGCCGGTTCGCGATCCGCGACCCGAAAGAAGGTCGCGACTACCTTGCCGACAGGGATCTGGGCGGCTGGCTCCGGCATACGACCGGTCTCGTCCTCGGCCATCGCGACAAGACGGCCCACGCCATCTTCGGCGCGCCGGACGATGCGAAATTCCGATCCTCGATGACGCTTTTTGCCGGGCTCGCAGGGGATGGGGAGACGGTCTTTGGTGAAGCGCTCGGTGCGTTCTTCGAGGCCCCCTGCCCCGCCACGCAGGCCTGGTTCGCCGCCGCCTAGCGCCAGTCGATCCGCTCGAAGAGCGCCCTTAGCCGCGCGCTCCGGGCAAGAGGCACGCGCTCGACCCAGACGATCCGTCCCTCGAGATGCCGCCGGACCGCCGGGCGCGCGTTCCGGTTCTCGGCCGCCGGCTCGCGGCGCGGGCATTCGTCAGCGTCGCCCTCGGCCGGTCGAAATCCGCGCGACGGTTGCGGGTGGCGGCAAGGCACGGCCCGCCTCCGCCCCGTGATGCTCGGCACTCGTCGAGCGCAGCGGCAACCCCCGCCATCGTCCGGCGGGACAAGAACGCGGACCCGCCGCCCGAGCCGATGTTGGCCGGATCGCCGAGGCGCGGCCAGCGCTCAGCCGACCTGGCGCCCCGCCGACCAGACACCGGTGACCACATCGACGCCGTCAAAGCGCGCGACCTGCGCGATATCGGCCCGAAGCCCCGGCGCGAGACGCCCGCGATCCGCGAGCCCCGCCGCGTCCGCCGGTGCCGCCGTCACAGTCCGCACGGCGCCCGGCAGATCTCCGGTGAGATCCGCGAGCCGCATCGCGCCCATCAGCAGGGACGACGGCGCATAGTCGGACGAGAGGATGTCGAGAAGCCCGTCGCTCAACAGCTCTTCGACCGCCACATTCCCGGAATGACTGCCGCCCCGCAGCAAATTGGGCGCCCCCATCAAGACTGGCGTGCCGGCCCGTGCATACGCCGCGGCCGCCGCCCGGGTCGTCGGGAATTCGGCGAAATCGACGCCGATCTCGACCGAGCGCGCCACATGGGCCTCGGTCGTGTCGTCATGGCTCGCCAGCACCGCGCCGAGACGCCGGGCATGGGCGACCGCGCCTTCCTCGTGCCGGAGCCCGCGCTCGGCCGAGAGCGCCTTTGTATAGGCGACGAAGGCGTCCATTTCCGCGTCCGAGAGCCCGTGCTTGCCTTGATAATAAAGGCGGTACTTGCTCTCGTCGACGAATTGCCGCTGCCCGGGGGTGTGATCCATGATCGAGACGATGCGCACCCGGTCTTCGGGGGCGAACTCGGCCAATTCGTCCAGCACCGCCTCCGAGCAGATCTCGGCCCGGATATGCAAGAGGTGGTCGATGCGGAGCGCCCGCGCCTCGACCAGGCGGCGGATTTCGTGGACGACCTCGCGGGCATAGCGCACACCCTCGAACGAACTGACCGGCGCGCGCAAGGTGCCGGCCCGGACCGCATCGAAAACGGTGGTGATGCCGGCGGCCGCGATCTCGCCGTCATGGGCGACGACGGCGGCGGCGCGGGGCCAGTTCACGCCGGGCCGGGGGCGGAGATGTTTCTCGAGATTGTCGGTGTGGAGCTCGACGAGGCCGGGGATCAGGATCTGCCCCTCGCAATCCTCGGCGCCTGCGGGCCGGCCGGTCCCCTCGGAGATATCCGCGATGCACCCGTCCGCGATGGCCACGGCGCCCCGGATCACGCCGTCGGGGAGGACGATCCGGGCGTTCGCGAGCACCAGATCGGCCGGCCCGGCCAGCTCCTGGCGGGTGGCGTCGCGGTCACGTTCGAGTGTTGACATCGGTCTCCCCGCTCCGTTTCGGTACCGATCCGTCGGCACCGGGGATATGCAACAAATGGCGCTCGAAGGCTATGCACGATACGCGGTTTACTGGGCGCCCGAGGCCGGCTCGGCGCTCTGGCAGGCGGGCTCGGCCTGGCTCGGCTGGGATGCGGAGACGGGGCAGGTCCCGACCCGGCCGGCCGTCGCGCTGCCCGGCGGGCTCGAGGCCGACGCCCTCACCCGGCGGCCGCGGCGCTACGGGTTCCACGGTACGCTGAAGCCGCCCTTTCGGCTTGCAGAGGGTTGCGACGTGGGCGAGCTCGATGCCGCTCTCCGCAGGCTCGGCGCCCGACAGCCGGCCACCGCGCTCCCGAGCCTTGTCCTCGACGCGGCGCTCGGCTTCGTCGCACTCCGACCCGAAGCGCCGAGCCCGGCTCTCGCTGGGCTTGCCGGCGCGGCCGTGACCGAGCTCGATGCCTTCCGCGCGCCGCTCACCGAGGCCGAGATCGCCCGGCGCCGGACACGCCCCCTCGATCCGGTCGAAGAGACGAACCTCTCCCGCTGGGGCTATCCGCATGTGCTCGATCGGTTTCGGTTTCACCTGACCCTGACCGGGCCCGTCGGCGCCGAGGGCGATGCGGTCGCCGCAGCGCTCCGCCCCCTTTTCGCCCCCCATCTGGACGGCCAGCCCCTCCGAGAGATCGCGCTCTACGGCGATCCGGGCGTGGGCGCGCCCTTTCGTCTTATCCATCGCTACCCCCTCGGCTGAAGCGCGGCGAGAAAGGCCGCGACCGCCTCCTCGAGCGTGCCGTCGTTTCGGACCACCGTGACGCCCTCGGAGGGCATCGGCGGCGCCTCGCGGGAAAGACGCGCGCGGATCTCCTCGGCGCTCTCACGTCCGCGGGCCGCGAGCCGCGCCGCCCGCACCTCCGGCGCCGCGGTCACGACGATCACACGCACCGGGTCGAAGACCGCTTGCGC
Organism: Paracoccaceae bacterium; assembly: GCA_050331395.1. Taxonomy (GTDB): domain Bacteria; phylum Pseudomonadota; class Alphaproteobacteria; order Rhodobacterales; family Rhodobacteraceae; genus Thermohalobaculum. The sequence continues at coordinate 1,757 of JBHJGX010000030.1, read as the reverse complement.
CTGGTGCACGACCCCGCGGGAGACATTGGCAATCACGTCGCGACCGGCGGCAAGCGCCTCGGCCGCCGCATAAGGCACCCCATAGGCAAGCCCGTGCGCCCGCCAGGCGAGCGCGAAGGCTCCGGCCGCCTCCATCGTCCGGAAGGTCTCCTCGTCGACGCTGTCGATCGCCTCCCCACCCGCATCTGCCGGACGGGTTACCACCCGCCGCAGCGCAACCAGATCGGGACGCGTGGCCCGGGCCCGATCGATCAGCGTATCCTTGCCCACCCCGGACGGCCCGACGACCAGAAAGAGCGTGCCCCGCGCGCGGCCGGCCGCCGCTCCGGCACACGCAGCCAGATCGGCCGGCCCGGTCATGGGTCCTGCGCCGGCGCGAAGCCGCTCACATCGACCTCGCGATCGCAAACGGCCTCCCGCGCGGCCTGGTCGTGGAAGATCCCGAGGATCGCCGCGCCGCGCGCCTTCGCCTCGCCGATGATCGCGATCACCTCGGCACGATTGCGCGCATCGAGGCTTGCGGTCGGCTCGTCGAGCAGGAGGCACGGATAGGCGTGCGCAAAGCCGCGGGCAATGTTGACCCGCTGCTGCTCGCCCCCGGAGAAGGTGAGCGGCGACAGCGTCCAGAGCCGCTCCGGAATGTTCAGCCGCCCGAGGAGCCCGCGCGCCCGCGCCTCCGCCGCTTCGCGCGCGACGCCGACCGCGAGGCAGGGCTCCATCACCACCTCGAGCGCCGGCACCCGCGGCACGACCCGGAGAAACTGGCTGACATAGCCCATGGTCTCCCGGCGGAGCGTCAGGATTTGCCGCGGGCTCGCGCGGGTGACCTCGACGCCCGCCACCCGCACGGACCCCGTCGCGGCCAGATAATTGCCGTAGGCGAGGCGCATCAGCGTCGACTTACCGGCACCCGAAGGGCCGGTGAGCGCCACGCATTCGCCCGCACGGACCGCGAGCCGTGCGCCCGCGAGGACCGGCAGCCGCACCCCACCTTGGTTGTGAAGGCAAAAATCCTTGGCGACGTCGGCGATCTCGATGACGGGCGCGGCGGTCATACCTGAAGCACCGAACTGACGAGAAGCTGCGTGTAGGCGTGCTGCGGGTCGTCGAGAACCTGGTCCGTCAATCCCGCCTCGACGACGCGGCCGTCCTTCATCACCATCAAACGATCGGCCAGGAGGCGCACCACCGCGAGATCGTGGGTGACGACGATGGCGGCGAGGCCGAGCTCCCGCACCAGGCGGCGGATCAGATCGAGCAACCGGGCCTGCACGCTGACATCGAGCCCGCCCGTCGGCTCGTCCATGAAGACGAGGCGCGGGCCGGTCACCAGGTTCCGCGCGATCTGGAGCCGCTGCTGCATACCGCCCGAGAAGCTCGCGGGGCGGTCGTCGATGCGGTCAGCCGGGATCTCGACCCGGTCGAGCCAATCGAGCGCCGCCTCCCGGATTTTCCCATAGTGGCGCGCGCCCGTGGCCATCAGCCGCTCGCCCACATTGGCCCCCGCCGAGACGCCGAGCCGCAGCCCGTCGCGCGGGTTCTGGTGGACAAAGGCCCAGTCCGTGCGCATCAGCCGCCGAAGCTCCGGCTCAGGGAGCGCAAGCACGTCCCGCGGTGTTCCGTTACCGATGCCGTCGAGCGCGTAGAACACCCGGCCCTCATCGGGTCGGAGATGGCCCGCCCCCGATTTGGCCAACTTCGTGTTGCCCAAACCGCAAACCCCGCCGATGCAAACCCATATACCCGCCCAAAGGGCG
>JBHJGX010000029.1:0-6517 GCA_050331395.1 Paracoccaceae bacterium | reverse complement strand
CAACACGGTGCTTCTCGGCGACTACCTCACCGGCCAAGGCACGGCCGATGACGCCGACGAGATCGATGGCGGCGACGGTGACGACACCCTCGTCGGCAACCAGGGCGCGGACACGCTCACCGGCGGCGATGGCGACGACGTCTTCGTCGGCGGCTTCGGGGCGGACGTGATCAATGCGGGCGCCGGCGCGGACACCGTCGTGCTCGCCTCGATCATCGACACCACCTCGACCTTCCCGGGCAACCTCACCCTCGACCAGGTCTTCGGCTTCGACTTCGTCGATCCGCTCGAGACCGATGCCGACACGCTGGCCAACCGCGACACCATTAAGTTCACCGATACGGTGTTCGATGTGGTCGACGGCATCATCATCGAGGACGGTCTCCTCGATGTCGAACTGCTCACGGTGGCCGATGTGGACGCGATCACGGTCGAGAACTTCCCGATGCCCGAACCGGGCTTCGAGGTGATCGGTCTGAACGACGGCACCGACACGCTCGTGATCGTCAACCAGAACGTGGCGCCCGAGAGCGATGCGGCGGCCTGGGATCTCTTCGACCAGGCCTTCTACATGCGCGGCACGGGTGTCCTGACCGAGGACGAGTTCGAGTTCGCCTTCGATGGCGTGACGATCGACGGCCCTGGCTGATAGCTGCGGATGGGCGCTTTGCGCGCCCTCTCATCGCAACGTCGCCGAAAGGCCCGGGGGACCGGGCCTTTCTTTTTTGCGCAACGGGGCATGGCGACGACATTTATCTGCCCAAACGAGATACAGTGAACTTTACACCCGAGGCAAAAATGTTACGATCTGACACGAAGGGTTCGCCCACCACCCGAGAATCAGGTGCTCCGTCATGTACGTCCACAACCAGAAGACCAGCGAGATCGACGTCCAGGCGCTGCGCAGGGCCGGCGGTCAGTGGTTGAAAGAACGCAGACTCGCCCAAGAGTTGTCCCAGCGCGAACTCGCCGCGCGGGTCGGGGCCGAATATTATACCTTTATCTCCCAGTTGGAGAACGGCCGTGGCCGCATCCCGCCCGACCGCTACGCCCTCTGGGCGGAGGCGCTCGGTATGCCGGTATGGACCCTTGTCTATAACATCATGCGGTTCTACGACCCGGTCACGTTTGAAATTCTCTTTGGCAAGGATGGAAAGTTTGCTAACGACCCTGAGAGGTTCGTGTTACTCGACTGAGACGTAAGTCCGGGGGGTCGATATGGGTGCCACGCTAGTTTCGCTGTTCGGCCGCCGCGCGGGCTGGACGAACGCCGAGCGGGCGCAATTCGCCCGGATCGAGAGCCTGCTCGAACAAGCCGGTTTCCCGGTCGAGGTCGAGCACGGTCAGACCGACGAGGGCGATCCCTGGTGCGTCTTCTGCTCTCGGCTCACGGGCGAAGTTATCGTCCATGCCGCCTGCATCGACGGGCGCATCATGATCGACAGTCCGGTGCTGCCGCGCCCGATTGAGGGCGTGAGTTTCGAAAAATGCGCCGAGCGGTTCTTCTCCGATGCGAGCCTTCCGGTCCCGCCCGGGCAGCGCCGCGATCAGGTGATGGTCCACCCGGCCGCGCTCTTGGCGAGCCTCTTCCTGACCATCGTGCTTTACGCGCATGCGACCTCGGATCAGCCGCTCTTCGACGAAGAGCCGCTGGATGTGGATCTCGAGGGGACCGTGCCGGCTGCGGTCGCGCTCGGCCTCAAGCTTCGGGCGATCGCCCAGCAGCTGGCGGATTTCGCGGCCTCGACCGAGACGCATCAGGTCAAACAGCAAGGGCATGTGGGTCAAGCGATGGCGGCGATCCCGGCCGGCATGGCGCTTGCGGCCATGGCGATTGCCCAGGAACTTGCGATCATCGACAACGCCGTCGCCGAGGACCGAGCGGCCGGTCTCGCGTCGCTGGCGCAGAAAAGCGAGGATGCGACGGCGACCGAGGCTCAGGTGGCCCACGGGCCGGCGGTTTCCGACGCGGAGGCGACGGACGAGGGTCAGCTGGCCGAGGCCGAGCGGCAAGACGGCGACGAAGCGGTCGAGGCCGTGGAGATTGTGTCGGCGCCCGAGGTCACGGCGGGCGAGCTTGCCATGTTGCTCGCGGAAATCGCGCCCCTCGGGGCCGATCCTGCGATCACCGCACCGCTGATCCTGGGCCCGGGCGAGGCGATCGACGCGCATCTCTTGGCGGGCGGCACGGGAGAGCTCGCCCTCGCCGCATCGGGCGAACGCGACGCCGCGACCGGAGCGTTCGGCGGGGATGAGATCGGCGGGCAGGCGCCGCCGACGGCCGAGGTGTTCGGTCTCTCGCCCGATGCGGTTTTGTCGCGCAACGCGATGGCGCTCACCTTTGACGAGGACGAGACGGTCACGATCCAGGTGGTGCGTTTGAGCGACGATGGCTTCGACGCTTTCTTGCAGAGCTTTGCCGCGATGTTCGACGTGGCGGGCATCGTGGAGACGGATGGCCAGATGGTGATTGCCGGGCTTGAGGAGGCCGCGCCCTCTCAAGCGGGCGACGACCAGATCGTCAGCGTGCCCGTCGTGGTCGAGGAACCCGGTGATCGATCGGGGGCGACGGCCCCTGGCGGCGGGGAGGATGGGGGATCCGAGATCGCCGCGGGTGCCGTGACCGACCCAGCGATCGCGGCGAGCGCCGTCTTTCACGCGCCTGCCCCCGCGGCCACGGTCGCCGAGACGCCGCAAGAGCCGCTTTCCGAGACGCCATCGGCGCACGAGGATGCGCCCTCTGAGGTGGCGACCCTGGATCCGGCCCCGGCCGAGCCGGTCCCGAGCATGGTGATCGCGCCCGATGTGCCGATGGATATTGCCGGGCCGATCACCTCCGAAGAGGATCGGTTCGACTTTGTCCCGGGCGATCCGGACATGTCCGCGCCTCGCCCGACGATCGTGGCAGAGCCCGCCGCGCTCCCGCTTCACCAGGACTTGGTGCAGGGTCCGCCGCCGCCTCCGCCCGGGCCGGACCTTGTTTCGCTCGACGACCTGCAAGAGCTGATCACTGCGTTTGCCCGGGCCGCCGGCGATATGACGATGTTTGAATCGTCGAGCGGCGATGGCGCGCTCTTTTCGGACAACGATCTGCACGGTCCGGGCATCCGGGGGGCGCAGACCGGCGCGAAGGACTACCGCCTCTCCGAGGGCGGGGCGGTCGACCTGAACGGCGACACCATCGCCTTCGACGCGGGCGCGACGCTCAAATTCATGGCCCCGGTCTGGACGATGGACGAGTTCGAGGGTCTGCTCGTCTGAGAGCTGTGCGGATCCCACCGTGCGGGCGGGCTTGCCTCGGGCGGCAGCGCGGGGATAGAGACCGCGCATGGTTCAGCCCGGTCCGTCCCTTCCGCCCGAAATCGCGGTCTTTCGGCCGAGTTTCGCCGAACGGCTGGCGCCGGAAGGCAGCGGTCCGGTCGGTTCCGAAGTCGGGACGCAGTCGCGGAGCCCGCGGCCTCGACCGAATACGGAGGCCCCGCCCATGTCGGTTCTGAAGCAGATCGAGCGCTACTGGTCCGCGGTTTTCAAGCTCGGGCGGATCTCGCGCCAAGCCAAACGCGCGGACTATGCGGTCGGCCTCATCGAGCCGCGGCTCGACGCGCTGTCGGACGATCTCCATGCGCTGTCGGCGCGGCAGGTCGAGGTGGCGCATCTGCGCGACCGGATGGAGACGGTCGAGGCGGCCGTGCCCGCGCTCTCCGTCCGGGTCGACGGGCTCTTCGAAGAATTGCGGGGCCACATCACCGAGGTCTTCGCCCGCCGTGGCGAGGAGAATGCCGCCCGTTTTGCCTCGCGAAGCGAGTTGGAAAATGTCGCTGGTCGGCTCGATGCGGGCGATGCCGAGCGACGGGACCTCGCTGGCCGGCTCGATGCGGGCGATGCCGAGCGACGGGACCTCGGCGGGCGGCTCGGGGCGACCGAGGCGCGGCAGACCGAGCTTGCGGTCCGCCAAGACGCGCTTTCGGCCCGGCAAGGGGAGCTCGCGGCGCGGACGGATACGGTTCAGCTTCGCCTCGATGCGGCCGAGCGCGAGGCGGCCGCGCTCCGCGAGCGTCAGACGGCGCTCGAGACCGATCTCACCCGGCGTCTCGATGCCCTCACCGAGGCGCTGGCGGCCCACACCGACCATTTCCGGGGCCTCGAAGAGGCGTTCCGCACCCATAAGGAAACCGCGCAATCCCGGCTCGACGCGCTCGCCGAGGGGGCGCGGGGCAGCGAGGCGCGCATCGGGGCCGCGGAGGGCTGGCTCGATACGCTGTCGAAAGACCTCGGACGGCAGGCGGAGGACACGCATCGCCGTCTCGCGGCCGTGGAGGGCGGTGCCGGGGGAGCAGGATCCGAGTTCCAAAACCTCGAGGCGGCCTATCGGGCCCATGCAGAGGACACGCATCGCCGGCTCGAGACCGTCGAGCGCGAGGTGGGCGAGCGGTTGAAGCCGGGGCTCGCCGATGCCGAAGCGGAGACCGATCGGCTGGCGGGTTATCTGAAGGCGCTCGAGGACGCCCAGCGGCGCTCGGGCGACGACACCCATCGGCGCCTCGTCTCGCTCGAGATGGGACGCTCGGCGGATCTCGGGTCCGAGCTGCAACGTCTCGATGCGCGGCTCGACCGGATGGCCGGCGATCAGGCGCAAATCGGCCGGGCCTATGCGGATCTGAGCCGGCGGGTCGATCTGCAACGCTTCGGGGCACCGGACGGGCCGGCCGAGCCGCCCTTCGAGGAGCCAGTGCGGCGCGAGGGGCTCGATGCGCTTCTCGATGCGTTCTATGGGCGGCTGGAGGATCGCTATCGCGGCAGCCGGGCGGAGATCAAAAAGCGCCTGAGGGTGTATCTCGGGGATGTCCGCGAGGCGATCGCCGAGACCCGTCCGGCGGATGGCAGCGCGCTCGGCGTCCTCGATATGGGCTGCGGGCGGGGCGAGTGGCTCGAGCTTTTGGCGGATGAGGGCGTGGCCGCGACCGGCGTCGATCTGAACCCGGTGCAGATTGCCGAGGCGGTTCGGCTCGGTCTCGACGTGCGCGAAGGCGATGCGCTGCGCGCGCTCGCCGAGGCGGCGGACGGCTCGCTGGCGATCGTCACGGCGCACCATCTGATCGAACATCTGAGCTTCGACGCGGTGACCTGGATGGCGCGCGAGGCGCTGCGGGCGCTGGCGCCGGGGGGGCTCCTTCTCTTCGAGACGCCGAACCCGCGGAACCTGATCGTGGGGGCGAGCACCTTCCATCTGGATCCGACGCACCGCCGGCCGGTGCCGTCGGAAGTGCTGACGACGCTGTTCGATACGCTCGGCTTCCATCCGGTGGAGGCGCGGCATCTGCACCCCTCCGAGACCCTCGAGGCCTTCGCCAGCGGCAAGCGGGCGGATCCTTACGTCTCCGATCTCCTCTTCGGGCCCCAGGACCTCGCCGTTCTCGGCCGAAAGCCGCGGGAGCGCTGAGGACCCATGCGCGTCGGAGTGGTGACGACCCAGGCCCCTTTCATCCATGGGGGCGCCGAGCGGCACGCGGCCAATTTGGTCGCGGCGCTGCGCGAGCGGGGGCACGAGGCCACCGAAATCTCGATCCCCTATAAATGGTATCCGGGACGAGCGCTCGTCGAGCATGTGCTGGCGGCGAAGCTGATCGATCTCTCGGATCTCGGCTATCCGGTCGATTTGATGGTCGGGCTCAAATTCCCCGCTTATCTCGCGCGCCATCCGAACAAGGTCTTCTGGATCCTGCATCAGCACCGGCAGGCCTATGATCTTTGGGAGGCGGGGATCTCCGAGCTCCAGCGCGATCCGGACGGGGCGGCGGTGCGCGAGTTGATCCGGGCCGAGGACCGGGCGGCGATCGGTGCGCCGGGCGCGCGGGTCTATGCGAATTCCGCCAATGTGGCCGGGCGGCTTTCGCGCTATCTCGGCTTGGCCTCCGAGCCGCTTTATCACCCGCCGCCCAATGCCGAGCGCCTCCGCCAGGGGGAGTACGGCGATTATCTTTTTGCGCCGAGCCGGCTCGGGCCCAACAAGCGCCAGCTCTTGATGATCGAGGCGATGGCCGAAGCGCCGGGCGTGCGGCTGAAGATCGCCGGGCCGCCCGATGCGCCGGGCTATGAGCGCGAGCTCGCGGCGCGGGCCGAGACGGTGGGCGTGGCAGATCGGGTGGAGATCCTCGGGCCGATCAGCGATGCGGAGATGATCCGCCATTACGCCGAATGCCGAGCGGTGGTCTTCGTGCCGATCGACGAGGATTACGGATATATCACGCTCGAGGCCATGCTCTCGGCGCGACCGGTGATTACGGCAACGGATGCGGGCGGGCCGCTCGAATTCGTGCGCGACGGGGAAGAGGGGCTGGTGGTCGCGCCCGAGGCCGGCTCACTCGGCCGGGCCTTTCGGCGGATCATCGAGGACCGGCAGGCGGCCGAGCGGAGGGGGGGGGCGGGGCGGGCGCGCTAGGCGGCCGAGGAGATCGGCTGGGACCGGGTGGTTCCGACCCTGACTGGGGAGCCCAACGGGCGCGCCGGATCGGCCGGG
>JBHJGX010000028.1:0-24335 GCA_050331395.1 Paracoccaceae bacterium | reverse complement strand
GCGCTTGGGCTATCCCGGCCATTTCGCGGGCGGGGGCGAGAGCGCGTCTGCGGCCGGCGGTCAGATCACGCCGCCTATCATGGGGGCGGCTTCCTTCATCATGGCCGATTTTCTCGAGGGCCCCTACACGACCGTAGTGATCGCCGCGGTGGTGCCCGCTCTCATGCACTATGTGGGGGTCCTCGCGATCGTTCATCTCGAAGCCCGGCGGCTCGGCCTCCGCTCATACCCGGCCGAAAGCCTCCCGCAGCTTCGGGCGGTCTGGGCGGCGGGCTGGCCGACGCTCCTGCCACTGATTGCGCTCATCACAGTGCTTTTCTCGGGCTACACGCCTTACATGGCCGCGTTTCTCGGCATCACGCTCTGCGTCATCGTCGGGTTCTGCACCTGGCGCCAGCCGCTCAGCCTGCTGATCCCGGCGGCCGCGCTCTGGTTCGTCTGGACGAAATGGGCCGAGGGCACCTTCTCGACCGAACTCGGCGTCCTCCTCGTATTCTGCATCACGGTCGGGACCCTGAACCCGATGCCGCGGCAGAGCTTCCGCCGGCTCCTCGACAGCATGCATGTGGCCGTCCAATACGCGCTTGCGGTCGGCGCAGCCGGCGCGGCGGTCGGCATCGTCGTCGGCGTGATCAACACCACCGGCATCGGCTTCCGCCTCGGCTTCCTGGTCTCGAACGGCGCGGCCGAACTCGCCGACACGCTCCACACGGCGCTCGCCATCCTGCCCTTCGAGGCGTTCGAGCTCTCGGCGATCCAGCTTTTCCTCTCGCTCTGCTTCATCGCGATGGCCTGTATTCTGATGGGGGCCGGGCTGCCGACGACGGCGCTTTACGTGATGCTCGTCTCGGTCGCTCAGCCCGCGCTCGCGCAACTCGGCGTGCCCGCCCTCGCAAGCCACATGTTCGTCCTTTACTATGGCGTGATCTCCGAGATCACTCCGCCGGTTTGCGCCTCCGCCTATGCGGCGGCGGGGATCGCGGGGGCGAACCCGTTCCGCACCGGGCTCTCGGCCTTCTCGCTCGGGATGGGCAAGCTCGTCGTGCCGATGGTCTTCGTCTATGCGCCGGTGATGCTGATCATGGTGCCGGGAGAATGGGACCTCGCCGAGTTCCTGCAGGTCTCGCTGAGCTGCGCGGCCGGGGTTTTCGCCTTTGCCGTCGCGATCACCGGATACTATGCGGGTCGGGTGCCCGGGGTGCTACGGCTCGCCCTGGTGGTCGGCGGCATCGCGCTCCTCGCCCCCGGCTGGCAGAGCGATCTGGTGGGTCTTGGCCTCGGTGCGCTGGTGGCGCTCCGCCAGCACCGGCTCGAGCGCCGCGCGGCCCTTCGATGACCGGCCCCCGGGTTGCCATCGTCGGCGGCGGGATCCTGGGTGCGGCGATCGCCGAGGCGCTGACACGCGGGGGCGCCCGGGTGAGCCTCGTCGACGCGGGCGCCGCGCGGCCCCAGGCGACGCCCGGATCTATCGCCTGGATCAACGCGTCGAGCGACTGGGACGCTGCCTATTTCGAACTCCGGCTCCGCAGCATCGCCCTCTGGCGCGATCTGGCCGCGGCGAGCCCCGATTTGCCGGTCCGGTTTCGCGGCGGGCTCGGATGGGAGGACACCCCGGCCGCGACCGAAGCGCGGGCAAAGGCCGATACCGATAGGGGCTATCCCTCTCGCCTTGTCGACCCCGACGAGGCCCGCCGCCTCGCTCCGGGGCTGACCCCGCCCGACGGGCCGGTGGTGCATGCCGCTGCCGAAGGAAGCGCCGATCCGAGCCGCATCGCGGGCGCGTTCCGGGCCCAGGCGGCCGAGCAGGGGGCGAAGATCCTTGCCGGCGAGGTTGCCGCCATTGAGAGCGCGGCCGGCCGCGCGACGGGTCTTCGGCTCGCCGACGGGACCCGGATCGCGGCCGATCATGTGGTGGTCGCTGCCGGGACGGCCACACCCGAGCTTTTGGCGCCCCTCGGGATCGTGCTGCCCATGCGCCCCTCGGCCGGGGTGCTCGTGCGCACGCGACCGGTCGCCCCGCAGCTCGAGCCCTTTCTCGCGTCGCCGGGGCTGCATGGCTGGCAGCTGCCGGACGGGCGGCTGATCGCCGGCGAGAGCTTCGGCGGCGCGCCGGACGGGGTGGACCGGGACGCCATCGTCTCGCCGATCCTGGCGCGGCTCGAAGAGCGTTTTCCCGAGGCCGGGCCGCTTCGGGCCGACCGGGTGACCGCAGCGGTTCGGCCGATCCCAGAGGACGGGCTGCCGGTTCTCGGCCGGGTACCGGAGATCGCCGGGCTCGCGGTCGCGACGACCCATAGCGGAGTGACGCTGGCGCCCGCGATCGGCGCTATCTTGGCGGCCGAGATCGCCGGCGAGAGGCCCGACCCGATGGCGGAGCGCTATCGGATCGACCGGTTTTCGACGCCAACCGCTACCGCTTAAGACCGGGCCGATCCACCCGATGCGCGGGCCGCCGCGGCGCGCCAAGGACCAGCGCCCGGCACGATGAGCCTGTCCATCCCGCAGCGGACGGACGGGCGCCGCGACGCCGATCTAGAGGCTCGGCGCGGACGCCCCGGGACCGACACTCATCGCGAAATCCCAGTAGAGGTCCCGCGCTCGGCGGCTGACCGGCCCATACTCTAAAATCCGGTCGTCAAAGCGGGTGATCGGCATCACCTTCATCGCGTTGCCGGTCGAAAAGATCTCGTCGGCCGTGCGCACCTCGTCGAGACCAAGCGTCACCTCATGCACGGCCACCCCGTCGGCCCGCAAAAGCCCGATCACCCGTTGCCGAGTGATCCCGTTCAGAAAGCAGCCGGTCGGGATCGGTGTAAAGACCTCTCCGTCGCGCACGATGAAGAGGTTCGACGTCGCCGTCTCGGCCACGTTGCCGAGCGCGTCGAGCACGATCGCATTGTCGAAGCCCTTGGCGCGGGCCTCGCGGAGCATCCGGGCATTGTTCGGATACAGGCATCCCGCCTTCACGTCGGTCGGCATGCAGTCGAAGGTCGGCCGGCGATACCGCGTGGTGGTGATCGAGAACCCCATCGGCCCGGGCGGCATCGGCCGCTCCTCGATACAGATCGCCGTCGCCGTGGTCTCCGGGTCCGGCGCGATCATGAATTGCTGCCCGCCGCGAGCCCAGATCATCGGACGGATATAGAGATGCGCGCCCCGGTCGAAAGCCGAGACACCCTCGCAGGCGACCTCGGTCAACTCGCCGTCCGAGAGCACGGGGGCGAGCCCCATGCGCCGGGCGCTCTCATTGGTGCGCGCGCAATGCAGATCGAGATCCGGCGTCACCCCGTCGAACGCCCGCGCGCCGTCGAACACCAGCGAACCCAGCCAGGTTCCGTGATCCGCCGCGCCGAGGATCGGCACATTGCCGAACTGCCAGCTGCCGTCGTACCAGGTCATGATCCGGGCCGCGTTCGCCATCGTCTCAGTCCTTCCTTCGATTTCCGCAAGCTCAAGCTTGCGCGATCGCCGGGGCAGGCTCAAGCGGCCGCCGTCGCTGGCGCCCTCTCTGTCGCGGCGGCCTCGGGCCTCTGGGCTTGGCGAAGGCGCCGGGTTTGCCTAGGCTCGAAGGTGCGCGACAAGGAGGCGGAGATGCGGATTACACGGGCGACCGAGGTCCCGGGGCGGGCGGCGAACCCGGATTATTTCACCGGCGATGTCTGGCAGGAGCCGATCGCCGAGACGCCGACGGAGCCGCCATTGATGGTGCTCCATGTGCGCTTTCCGGCCGGCGCGCGCACGGCGTGGCATACCCATCCCTTCGGCCAAACGCTCTACATCGTGGGGGGTGTCGGTCTGGTGCAGCGCCGTGGCGCGCCGGCCGAGATGGTGCGTGCGGGCGACGCGGTCTGGTTCGAGCCCGGCGAAGAGCATTGGCACGGGGGCACCGCGGCGCAGGCCATGGCCCATATCGCCATGCAGCTGAAGGGGCCGGGCGGGTCGGCCGATTGGCTCGAAAAGGTGTCGGACACCGACTACGCGGCCGCTCAGGCCGCGCTCGTCTGATCGGCCGCCGGGCGCGGGCAATGCCGCCCGCAGGCGCCCTAGACGACACTGCGCCCTCCGCGGCGGCGCACCAGCGGGCGCGCAACCATCGGCGCTGGCCTCGACACCGCCGCGCGGGGCGACGTCCGAGACTGATCCAGGCCAGACGCGGCGATGGCGAGGCGAGCACCGGCCTCTGCGCGCCCGCTGGTGCGCCGCCGCGGAGGGCGCAGTGTCGTCTAGGGCGCCGCGTCAGCGTCCGCGGAGATAGACGTTCAGATCGATCAAGTCGGCCAAGTGCAGCTCTATCGTCAGGATGAGCACGGCAACTGCGGCCAGATAAGCGACAAAGGGTCCGTGATCCGCGCCATCGATCACCACCTTGCGCAGGAACTGCGACAGGATGTCGAAAATCGACACCACCACGATCAGGATCAACAGGATGCCGGCAACTGCGCCGTAGTCAAAGCTCCGCATCGTGTCGTAGAGCGACATCCCGATCCCGCCCGCGCCCACGAAGCCCAGCACGGAGGCGCTGCGGATGTTCGACTCGAACCGGTAAAGCGAGATCGAGATCCAGAGCGGCAGCACTTGCGGGCCGACGCCGTAGACGATCTCCTGGATTTGCGAGGCGCCGGTCGCGCGAATGCCCTCGACAGGTCGCGGGTCGATCGCCTCCACCGCCTCGGAAAAGAGTTTCGCCAGCACGCCGGTCGTATGCACCACGAGCGCCAGAACCCCCGCTAGCGGCCCGAGCCCCACGGCCGCCACAAAGATGAGCGCGAACACCAGCTCGTTGATCGCCCGGAACGCGTCCATCAGTCGGCGCACGGGGAAGGTCACCCAGGCGGGCGCGAGGTTCGAAGACGACAGGAGCCCGAGCGGCACCGCCAGAATGACCGCGAACAGCGAGCCCCACACCGCCATCTGCACGGTCTCGAGCATCAGCCGGGCATAGGTCTCCCAATATCGGAATTTGGGCTCGGCAAAATCGCCCATCAGCTCGGCCATATTGCCGGCGCCGGCGACGAGCTCCGGCAGGCGGTCCATTTCGGCCGGGAAGAAGCTCCAGGCGAGGATGAGCGCGAGGCTGCCCCAGATGATCCAACCGTAGATCTGCCGGCTCAGTTCGGGCCGCGGGACGGCGATCTCGGCGGGCAGGGCTTTGACGCTATCGGCCATCGGGCGCTCCTCACAGGCAAATGGCGCCCCCGCGGACGGGAGCGCCGGTGATCCGAGCTGAGGACAGGCCTCACATATTGGGGATCTGCTTCACCAGTTCGCGCACATTCGCGATGATTTCGCGCTGCTCGGCGATGGCGGCCTCTTTTTCCTCGGCCGACATGGTCTCGTCGACCTGGATCTGCAGGATCGCCTTGTTCGCTTCCATTTCGCGGAAGGGCAGGAGCTGGCTGTTCGAGGACGGGGTGAACGGGCGGAACCCGCCATTGGCCAGGATTTCGCGCTCGCGCATCACTTCCTCGGGCGTGCCGATACGGCCGAAGGTCATGATCGAGTAATAGAGCTTCGCCTTGAGATCTTCGTCCATATCCGCGCGCCAGAGAAGCGGGTCCGAGGCGATGAGCGGCGAACGCCAGATTTCCTTGACCTTGGCGAAGGCCTCGGGGTTGTTCACCTGAAGCCGGGCATAGAGAGCTGAGGTGTTGGCGGTGGCGACGTCCACCTGGCCGTTGGCGACGGCAAGGAGGTTCGCTTCGTGGCTCGCATTGCGCACGGTCGAGAAGCACTCCTGCGGGGTGATCTCGTTCGCGGCAAAGATGAAGGTCGTCGGCACCAGGAAGCCCGAGGTCGATTGCGGGTCGCCGATCCCGAAATCGATCGACTTCGCTTCGCAGGTAGCGAGCACGTCTTCGAGGCTGTTGAAGGCCTCGTTATCGGCCTGGGTGACCAAGACCGAGTAGTAGCCGGCCGAGCCGTCGGCTTCGACTTCCTGGGCGAAGACTTCCGCATTGGCGCGGTCGACGGCGGTCATGCCCGATTTGTTGCCGGCGAGGACGACATCGACTTTGCCGAACCGCATGCCCTCGATCACGCCGGTATAGTCGGTGGCGAAGAAGGGCTTCACCTCGACGCCCATCTCGGCGCTCAGCGCCTCGAGCAGCGGGCCCCAGCGCTTCATCAGGTTGTCCTGGCTCTCGACGGCGAGCAGGCCCCAGTTGATGACGGTGGCATCGTCCTGGGCGCGGGCGGCGCCGGTCGCAAGCACCGCGGCAGCGGCGACGGCGGCAAGGCTACGGGTAAAGACGGTCATGTGGTCTCTCCTCTGGTTTTCTCGTGGTCGGTCTTCAGGCGTTGGCCGCGGCCGAGAGGATCTCGCCGTCGGCCGCATCCGGCAGGACGAGCTCGTCGCTCGCCTCGCCGTAGATCTCGCGGAGGAAAGGCAGTGTCAGCGCCCGGCTCGGACCGTCGAAGACGATCCGACCGTCCTTCATTGCGATTGTCCGGGGACAATAGCGGCGGGCGTATTCCACCTGATGAAGCGAGACCATCACGGTGATCCCGTCCGTGCGGTTGATCTCGGCGAGCATCTCCATCACCCGTTTGGCCGACCCCGGATCGAGCGAGGCGATGGGCTCGTCGGCGAGAATGGCTTCCGCGCCTTGCACGATCGTGCGGGCGATCGCGGCGCGTTGCTGCTGGCCTCCGGAAAGCGTCTGCGCCCGCTGGAGCGCCGTCTCAGCGATGCCGACCCGGTCGAGGGCCCGCATCGCCGCGCGCTTTTCCGCCTCGGTGAACATCATCAGCGTTCCGCGCCAGCGGGGCACGCGGCCGAGATGCCCGGCGAGCACATTGGTCATCACCGAGAGACGCGGCACGAGATTGAACTGTTGGAAGATCACGCCCACCCGACGGCGGAGCCGGACGACCCGCGGACCGAGACGCCCGCGCGCCTGCATCACCTCTCCGAAGACGCGGATCGCTCCGCCCTCCTCGCCGCGGTTGGCGGTCAGGAGGCCTGAGGTGTGGCGGATCAGCGTCGACTTGCCCGAGCCCGAGGCACCGATCAGCGCGACCATCTCGCCGGGCTCGATCGCCAGGCTGACCGCGTCGAGCGCCCGGCGGCCGCCGGCAAAGACCTTGGTCACCCGTTCGATCTCGATCGCGGCCATTCGTACGCCTCCTTTTGGGAGTTGGCGTACCGCAGAGCGGTCACGCGCGGATTTCGCTTTGGTGACGCTTGAATGACAGTTCCGACGCGCCGGCAGACCGACGCCCTGACCCCAGCCCTTGCGCGCGCGCCCGCTGCCCGGCAAAGGGCGCCGAGGAGGCAGCCCATGTCCGCAATCCCAGAGACGTCGCCCATCATCCGCCCGGTCGCCCCCGAGGACGTCCCCGGCCTCAACGCCGTGCTCGACCAGGTGGCGCGCGAGGGGCGCTGGCTCGCCATGCTCAAAGGCCCGGACGTCGCCGCCACCGAGCGCTTCGTTCACGCGCAGATCGAGGCGCGCATGCCCCACATGGTTGCCCGGATCGGTGCAGACGTCGTCGGCTGGTGCGATATCTCTCCGCTCGGACGCGAAAGCATGGCGCATATGGGAGGCCTCGGCATGGGGATCGTCGTCGAGCATCGCGGCCGTGGGATCGGCGGCAAGCTTCTCGGCGCGACGCTCGAGGCGGCGGACCGGCGTGGCATCGAGCGGGTCGAACTCTCGGTCTTTCCCGAGAACACCGCCGCCCTTCGGCTCTATCGCGCCCATGGCTTCGAGGAGGAAGGCCTCCGCCGCGCGGCCTGGCGGGTCGGCGACACGGTCCGCGATCTGCTCTGGATGGGCCGGCTCGCGCCCGCGCTCCGGGCCTTGCGTTGCAATCGCTCCGCGCCCGGGCCATTTGTCGAGCGAGACCCCGAGCGCAGGCACCGCCCATGAACTGGATCGCCGATTTCGTTCCGCCCAAAATCAAGAGCTTCTTCCAGCGCCGGGAGATGCCAGAGAACCTTTGGTCGACATGCGACAATTGCGGACAGATGATCTTTCACAGGGATCTGGCGGAAAACCTCAATGTCTGCCTCTCCTGCGGCCATCATATGGACATCCCGCCCCGAGCACGGTTCCGGGCGCTCTTCGACGGCGGCGTTTTCTCGAACGTGCCCGTCCCGGAGCCGATTGCCGATCCGCTCAGCTTCCGCGACGAGAAGCGCTATACGGACCGGCTTCGCGATGCGCGGCGAAAGACCGGCGAGACCGAGGCAATTCTGGTCGGCTGCGGCCAGATCTTCGGCCAGACGGTCGTCGCCGCCGCGCAGGACTTCCGGTTCATGGGCGGCTCCATGGGGATCGCGGTCGGTAACGGGATGCTGGCGGCGGCCGATTGCGCGGTCGCGCACCACGCCCCGCTCGTGGCCTTCACGGCGGCCGGCGGCGCACGGATGCAAGAGGGGATCCTGTCCCTCATGCAGATGCCGCGCACGCCAATCGCCGTCGACCGGGTCCGCCGGGCGGGCCTTCCCTTCGTGGTGGTGCTCGCCAATCCGACGACCGGAGGCGTCACCGCCTCTTTCGCCATGCTCGGCGACGTGCATCTGGCCGAGCCAGGCGCGCTGATTTGCTTTGCCGGCCCGCGCGTCATCGAACAGACGATCCGCGAGACGCTGCCCGAGGGCTTCCAGCGCGCCGAGTATCTGCTCGATCACGGCATGATCGACCGGGTGGTGCCGCGGGGGGCGCTCCGCGAAGAGCTCGCCCGGATCCTGCGCATGCTGACGGGCCAGCCGCCGCTGGTGCGCGCCATGCTGACCGCGCCTGATGACACCCCGGCCCCGCCGCTGCCAGAACCCGCCATGCCCGAAGGCGGGCCCGACGCGTGAACGACGCCCCCGCCGCGGCCCGGCCCGAGAGCGACGCGATCCTTGCGCGCCTGCTCGAGCTCCACCCGAAGATCATCGATCTGTCCCTCGACCGGGTCTGGCGGTTGCTCGCGGCCATGGGCCACCCGGAGCGGGCGCTGCCGCCCGTGGTCCATATCGCCGGCACAAACGGCAAAGGCTCGACGCTCGCCATGTTGCGCGCGGGGCTCGAGGCCGAGGGCGCCCGGGTGCATGCCTATACCTCCCCCCATCTGGTACGCTTTCACGAGCGGATCCGCGTGGCGGGGCAGCTGATCGCCGAGCCCGATCTGGCCGCGCTCCTCGAGGACTGCGAGCGGGCGAACGGGGCCGCGCCGATCACCTTCTTCGAGATCACCACGGTCGCGGCCCTTGTCGCCTTCGCGCAGAGCCCTGCGGATTGGACGCTGCTCGAAGTGGGCCTCGGAGGGCGGCTCGACGCGACGAACGTGATCGACCGTCCGCGCCTAACGGTGATCACGCCGGTTTCGCTCGACCATCAACAGTATCTGGGAGAGACGCTCGGCCAGATCGCCGGCGAGAAAGCCGGGATCCTCAAGCCGGCGGTGCCCTGCGTGGTGGCGCCCCAGGCCGAGGCGGCGCGCCGGATCATCGAAGAGCGGGCGGCCGATTTGGGTGCGCCCTTGTCGCTTGCCGGGCGCGATTGGCATGCGCGAGCCGCGGGCGGGCGCCTCGAATACGAAGACGCCGGAGGGCGCCTGACCTTGCCTCTGCCCCGCCTTCCGGGCGCGCATCAGGTGGAGAACGCGGGGACCGCCGTGGCGGCGCTTCGGCATCTCGCGACGGGCGACGCCGGAGCCGCCATGACGCGCCCCGATTGGCCGGCGCGGATGCAGGCATTGACCTGGGGGCCGGCTATCGACGCGCTTCCACGGGGCACGGAGGTCTGGCTTGACGGGGGGCATAACGCTGCCGCGGGCGCAGCCCTGGCGGAGCATCTGGCAACCCTTCACGATCAGACGCCTGCCCCCCTCTGGCTCATCGCCGGAATGCTGGAGACCAAGGATATCGAGGCCTTTTTTCGTCCGCTGGTCGATTTGGCTGAGGGCGTTGCCGCGGTGCCAATCCCGGCCTCGGCGACGGCACTCGCGCCCGAGACGCTTGCGCACCGGGCGCAGGCGGCGGGCCACCGGGCTGCGTCGGCTCGATCCCTAACCGCTGCGGCTGGTTTGATCCGGGCGGCACGACCCGAGGCACCGCTCCGGGTCGTGATCTGCGGATCGCTCTACCTGGCCGGCGCGGTCCTCGCCGAGCACGGCTAAGGGCGCTCAGATCGCGTCGGCGATCCAGTCACTGATGGCGGATTTGGGCGCCGCACCGACTTTGCGGCCGACTTCCTCGCCGCCCTTGATCAGGAGAAGCGTCGGGATCCCGCGGACGCCGTATTTCGACGGCGTGTTCGGGTTGTCGTCGATGTTGACCTTGGCGATCCGCACCCGGTCGCCCATTTCCGAGGCAATTTCCTCGAGCGCCGGCCCGATCTGTTTGCACGGCCCGCACCACTCGGCCCAGAAATCGACAACAACCGGCGTGTCGGATTTGAGGACGTCGGTCTCGAAGCTCGTATCGGTCACTGCAATCGTGCTCATGACGGCGTTCCTGTCTGTCTGCGCCAGCGTATCCGCTGACTTCGGAGGAGCGAAGCTAGGGGGCCGCGTTTGGCAAATCAAGGACCGAGGTCACACGCCGCCAGATGGGTCGGGCACCACCATCAGCCGCGGGACGGCGGTCCACAAGAACGCCGCCGCGGCCTCGCGGTCGGGATAGATGGCCCGGATCGCCTCGAGATAGGCTGCGATCTGAGCGAGATAGGCGGGAGAGACGTCCTGCGGCCGGTCGGGCGGCTGGACATCGGTCTTGTGATCGACGACGAGCACGCGGGCCCGGCCGACCACCAGGCGGTCGATCCGGCCGACACCGCGGACCCCGTCGATTTCGACCGCGATCGAGACCTCGCCAAGGCTCGCGGTACCGAAGATCTCGGCGGCGAACGGGGCCTCGAGAACCGCCGATGCCTCAGCGAATGCAGCCGCACGCGCCGCCGCATCGAGGGGCGAGGACTGCAACAGACGGGCGGCGCGGGCGCCGCGTCCCGCGGGCTCAGTCCCCGGCAACCGCTCGAGCAGGAGGTGGACGGCGTCGCCATGGGCCCGGGCCGCTCCGGCGCTGCGCGCGATCTTCGGGGATGCCTCGCGGCGGTCGACCGCCTCTGAGAGGCGGGCGACCTCGGCGAGGTCCGCACCCAGGCGCGAGGGGGCGGGGCGCAGGGTCCGGATCTCCTTCGGCGCCGGAGCGAGCCATGCGGGGCGGGGCAGAGCGGCGTCTTCCGATCCGATCCGCCAGTCCCCGGTCGAGGGCGCGTCTTTTCCGGAGCTCGTGCAGGGTTTGGGCTCGAAGCGAAGAATGGGTCCCCCCCATGGTGCCGTCCGCTCGATGCCGCCGACCGCCGCCATCGCCCGGTCGAGCCGCCGATACCAGGCGGTCTCCGGCGGGTCTTGCTTGGTCGCCGCGCCCGCAAGGATCAGCCAGTCTTCGGCCCGCGTGAGCGCCACATAAAGAAGCCGGTCCGCCTCGTCCGTCCCCCGCTTCGCCTCGGCCTCCCGGACGGCCCGAGAGACCGGGTCATCGTCCTCCTTGCTGCCGAGCCAGAGAGGAAGGCCGCTCTCTGCGGGCAGGATCACCGGGCCCGACCGGCCGAGCTGCGCCTCTTTCATGGTGTCGGGCAGGATCACCACCGGTGCCTCGAGCCCCTTTGCGCCATGCACGGTCATCACCCGAACCTCGCCCGCGCCCTTCTCCATTTCGCGTTTGATCTCGATCCCGCCGCGCTCGATCCAGTCGACGAAGCCCGCCAGGGTCGGGATCGCCCGCGTTTCATAGCGCAGCGCCTCGGCCAGCAATTCGTCGATCAGTTCGCCGGCCTCAGGGCCGAGCCGGGCGACCAGCCGCCGGCCGCCATCGTAGCGGAGGAGTGCCCGCGAGAGAAACTCGTAGGGTCTGAGGAAATCCGCCCGGGCGGCCAGATCGCCGAGCATCTCGATCGCACGGGTCTCGCCGGAGCCCATCAGCGCCTGCCAGAGACGGCCTTCCCGAGCATGGGCGAGCGCGAAGAGCGTCTCTTCGGAGACGTCGCAAAGGGGCGAGCGCAAAAGCGCCGCGAGGCTCAGATCGTCCGAAGGCATCAATGCGACCTTGGCCAGCGCGAGGAGGTCGCGCACGGCGAGTTCCGCGCCGAGGCTGAGGCGGTCGGCCCCGGCAACCGGCACGCCGTTTCCCTTGAGCGCGCGGATGAGACCCCGCGAAAACGCATCGCGGCTACGCACGAGGACGAGGATATCTCCCGGCCCGACCGGACGTCCGGGGCGGCCCTTCCGCGCGGGCAGCCGGTCTTCGCGGATCATCCGGGCGATCTCGGCGGCCAGCCGTTCGGCGAGGACGGCCTTGGCCGAGGTCGCAGGCGCCCGATCGACGGGGAGCCACCAGTCGGCCTCGGTCCGCTCGGTCGCCTCGGCAGGCGGCCAGAGGTCGATCCGCGCCGCGTCCTCTTTGCGATGGGCGATATGGGTGACGGTCTCGGCGATCGCGGGCGCGACTTTCAGCGCTTGGTCGACGAAGGCGAGGATCCCGGGCGCCGAACGGAACGACACCAGCAGGTCCGGCATCTCGAGCCCGCCGCCCCCGGCCAGCCGGTCGCGAAAGCCGAGGCGCGTGCCCTCGAAGACGGCCGGATCGGCGCCCTGGAAGGAATAGATCGACTGTTTGTCGTCGCCGACGACGAAGATCGACCGCGCCCGATCTGCGGTGGGGAACGCCTCGGTGAGCGCCCTAATGAGGGCCCATTGCGCCGGGCTCGTATCCTGCGCCTCGTCCACGAGCACGTGTTCGATGCCCGCATCGAGTTTCCAGAGCACCCATGGCCCGACCGCCGGATCCTCGAGGAGCCTGCGCGTCAGGATCACCAGATCGTCGAAATCGAGAAGACCGCGGCGGGCTTTCTCGGCATCGTATGCGGCCAGGAAGGCTTTGGCGAAGGCGTGGAGATCGGCGCTCCGCCGGGCGGCGGCCCGCGCCAGGCGGTCGGCGCGGCGCTCGGCCGCCCAGGTCTTCAGCAGCTCGGCCAGTTCTTCGGCCGTGCTCATGGCCTGCTTCACGGCTTTGGTCGGGAACTTCGTGCCGGCGCGGGGCTCGCCTTTGGCCGTCAGGAACGCCTTTTCGAGCGCGTCGGCGAGGTCAGTGGCCTCCCCATCGAGGCCCGCAAGAATGCGGGGCGCGGCCTGCCTCTCATCTTTGCCGCCCTTCTCCGCAAAAGTCGCGGCCAGCTGGCGGAGCGTCTCCCGGTTCAACCGCGCCGCACGCGCCGCATCGGCCGCGCCCTGGTCGAGGCGCGCCGCCTCGCCGAAGAGCGCCGCGAGATCGGTTTCGGGCTCGGCCCGCCGGAAGGCCTCTCGCCGGGACAAAACGGCCGCGAAGAGCCCGTCCATCTGGCCCTCGTTGAGACGCCCGGCGATCCGGTCGAAGGCAGGCTCGTGCCCCGTCTCGGCATCGGTCGCGAGCTTCGCCCGGATCCGCCCCAAGAGATCCGCCGCCTGGCGCTCGTCCATCACCTCGAACCCGGGCGAAATCCCGGCCTCGACCGGGAAGCGCCGCAGGAGGCCGTCGCAAAAGGCATGGATCGTTTGGATCTTGAGCCCGCCGGGAGCCTCGAGCGCCTCGGCGAAAAGCCGCCGTGCTCGGGCGAGGTGCTCGCGCCCGAAATCCGCCGTGTCGGTGCCCTCGAGCGCGCTCAAATGCGCGCCAAGCGCCCCGTCCGGCAGCATCGACCAGCCGCCGAGCAGCTTGAAGAGACGGTCCTGCATCTCGGCCGCGGCGGCTTTGGTGTAGGTAAGGCAGAGGATGCGATCGGGCCGGGCGCCCGCAAGGAGCAGCCGGGCGACGCGCTGGGTGAGCACCCGGGTCTTGCCGGAGCCCGCATTCGCGGTCACCCAGGCCGAGATTTGCGGGTTTGCGGCCCGACGCTGCGCATCGGTCGGGCGCTCGGGCGTGGGTGCACCGGTTTCGGCCGCGGTCATGCGGGGTCCTCCCATTCTGCGCGGCGCGAGAGATGATCGTAGTCGCCCTCCTCGTCGTCCCGTTCGGGCAGGCCGCGGGCCCGATAGGCTGCCCCGTGGGCATAGGCCGAGAGGAGCGCGGTGACCTTGGAGAGGCGGTCCGCCACCTCTGCGGCGAGGCCGTCCCGATCGGTGATCTTGCCGCCGGCGCCGCTGCCGGTGAGGCCGAGATAGGCTCCGCGCGCGGCTGGCATCGGGGCGATGCCGTCGAACCCGCCCGCCGCGAGGATCGCCGCCTGGAGGTGGAGCTGCTGATAAAAGCCGCTGTCGATCTGCCCCTTGCTCGGCGGGGCGCCGGTCTTGTAATCGAGCACCAGTCCGGTGCCGTCGGTCAGCCGGTCGATGCGGTCGGCCTTGGCGCGGATCTCCATGGGGCCGGTCTCGAGCGGGAGCGTCAGCGTGCCCTTGACCTCGAGCCCGACGGGGCGGCCGGCGGCTCTGCGCACCCGCTCACCCTCGAGAAACCACGGCGCCGCGCGGGCGAGCCGTCCGCGCCAAATGCGTCGGAGCGCGGGATCGGGCACCTCGGCGGCCAGAACCGCGTCGGCGACCGAGAGAAACGCGGCGGCGGCGGCAGCGTTGTCGGCAGGCAGGTCCGGTGTTTCCGAGACGAAGCGCTCGAGCACCCGGTGGAGTGCGGTGCCCCGATCGCGGAAGTCGGGGGCGCGCCCGACCGGGTCGAGGGGCACGAGCCCGAGGATCCGCTTGGCATAGATCGCATAGGCATCGCGGATCAGGGTCTCGATCTCGGTGACCGAGAGCCGGCGGGGGCGCGCCTCTGCCGGCGGCTTAGGAGCAGGCCGCGGCGCCCTGGGAACGACGGCGTCAGGGGTCTGAAGGGCGCGCGCGAGCGCGACGAGCCGGTCCCCGCGGCCTCTGAGCTCGGCGAGCGTCCCGGTCCCGGGTTTCCGTCCGGCCTCTGGCCCCTCGATGCCGCCGATCAGCGTCACGAGCCGCGTCCACCAGCGCGACGGCACCGTCGGCGCTCCCTCTGCCCGGGCCGCCCGCGAGAAGACGACTTGCGGCCGGTGGGCGGCGTGGAGAAAATCATGTGCCGCAAGGCCGATCCGGGTCTCCGGGCTCGGCAGACCCGCCGCCGCGCGCATCGGCCGGCTGAGCCAGGGATCGGCCGCGGGCAGCGCCGGCCAAACGCCGTCGTTGAGCCCCGCAAGGATCGCATGGGTCGCGGCATGGCTTCGCGCCTCTCGGGGTCCGAGAATGGCGACCCGCGGGTGCGGGCGTTCGGGCGCGGGGCGGATCTCCTGACCCGTGAGGGCGTCTGCGAGCACGGCGCGATAAGCCACCCGCCCAGCTCCGTGGGCGGCGGCGGCCCGTTCGAGGCGCGCCAGAAGCATGTCGGCCGCCTCGCCGGCAGGGCCCTCCCAGACCGCAGGCGCGGCCCCAGCTTCACCCGCAGAAAGCCTTTCGGCCGCCTCGCGGTGACGGGCGAACAATTCGGCGAGCGACGCGCCCTCCCGCAGCGCGTTCGCAAGCGGGGCGAGGCTCGCGCGCACTGCCCGCAGCCAATCGGCGCCGTCCTCGGGCGCACCCGGCCAGTCGGGCAGGGTCTCGGCGGCAAACGGGCGACCGCGGAGGACAGCGCGCTCATAGGCGCGCGCGTAGCGGCGGTGGTCTGCCCTCGGCCGGCCGGGGGCGGTCAACGGGTGGCCGAGAAGCCCCGCGAGGCTGACCGGGTCCGGACGTTCGGCCAGATCGGCGATCAGGCGCAGGAACACCCCGGGAGGCGACTGCGCGAGCGGTGCCCCGAGCGAATCGTCCGGGATCACGGCGAACCGGTCGAGCTCGGCCGTCACCCGGCGCGCGAGAGCTGCATTCGGCGTGACGAGGGCGATCCGGGCGTCCGGGTCCTCCAGCGCCTCACGGATGGCCACTGCGATCGCCACCGCTTCGAGCCGTTCGCTCGGCGCATCGAGTAGCGTGAGACCGCCCGTCGCGGCTGTGAGATCAGCACTGAGGGCGGGCGCTGCGGCCATCCAAGCGTCGGTGACCGGTGCGGGGCGAAGCGCCTCTGACAGCAGCCGCGCCCTCGGGCTTGGCGGAGATGGGGGCTCCCACGACGCGGCATCGCCGGGCGATGCGCCAAGCTCGGCGAAGAGCCCGGCGAAAGGGGCGAGCGGGTGCTCGGGTGCGGCGCCGTCGGCGATCTCTGCCCAGACCTCGCCCGAAACGGCCGCATCGAAGCCCGGCAGCACCACCCCGCCCGCCGGCAACCGCGCGATCGCGGCCAAAAGCGTGCGCGTCGTCCGGAGCGCGCCGGTGCTGCCGGCCGCATAGACCGGAGGCGGCGGGTCGAGCGCCCAGCCGGCGCAGAGCCGGTCGACGGCGAGGGCTTGGCGCGCCTTCGGGTCCAGGGCCTCTCCTTCGGCCTCGGCGCGGATCTGCGGCCAGCTCCGGCGCACCAGATCGACGAAGGCGCGCAAGCGCTGCCAATGCGCGGCGTGGGTCTCGGCAACCGCCGCGTCGAGGGCATCGCCCGGCACGCTCCATTCGTCGAGTTCGTCGAGGAGCGCGAGGAGGGCGGCGGTGAGCGCCGGCGCAGCCGCGGGCCCCGGGCCCTCGGGCGTCGCGTCGAGATAGGCCTGGACAAGGCGCAGCACGGTGAAGTGCCGGCGAAGCGGGTCGACGGCCGGGGGCAGGTCGTCCTCCACCAATTCGGCCGCCCGATCGATGGCGACGAGCCGCGGCAACAGGCGCGGCCCGGGCGCGAGATCGGCCAGCGCCTCTTCGGTCGCGCGAAAGGCCCGGGCGGTGTTCACAAAGACAATGATCCGCGCGGTCTCTTCTGGCGGCTCGGCGGCGTGACGGGCCCAAAAACCGCGGGCAAAGGCCTCGGCCACAGGCACGCCAAGCGGCAGGGCAAAGAGGCGGAGGCTCATGGCGCGGCGCTCCGCAGACCGCGCTCGGCGGCGGCGAGGCCCGCGGGCGTGCCAATATCCACCCAATCGCCCGGATAGACGATCGCTGCCAGCCGACCCTCGGCTGCGAGCCGGTCCCAGACGCGGTTGAGCGAGAAGGCGCCCTCGGCCTCGCCCTCGAAGGCGCCCGGCGCGATGATTTGCGCACCGGTATAGACATAAGGCGCGACCGGGCCGTCGCGACGGCGCGGCGGGCCGCCCGGCCGGTCGAGGTGGAAATCGCCAGGCCCGGCATGGGCCAGGGCGCGGTGGCGCGCCACGAAGAGCAAAAGCGCCGCGGCGGTGCCGTCCCAGGCCGAGGCGAGACCCTCGAGCGGGTTCGGTCCCTGCCAGAGCCCGTCGGGATTGAGCGTATAGAAGGGCGCCGGTCCCAAATGGGGCAGCGCGGCCTGCACGCCGCCGCCCGTCTCCAGGATCGGATCCTCTTCGGAGAAGACGATCTCGGGTCCTGTCCGGTCGGCGAGATGCGCACGGATCTGCGCGCCGCGGTAATGGAGATTGACGACGGCCCGGGTCGCGCCCGCCGCCTCGGCCAGATCGAGCGCGCGGTCGAGGAGCGTCCGCCCCGCGAGCGGAACGAGCGGTTTCGGAAGCCGGTCCGTCAGGGGCCGCATCCGTGTGCCGAACCCGGCCGCGAGGATCATCGCCGTTCGCGGGCGCGCGGCGCTCATCGGCCGGCCCGGATCCGTGCGAGGGTCTCGGGCTCGGGCGGCGGCAGGTGCTCTGCGACCCAGCGCCGGAGATCCTCAAGCGCTGGATGCGCCAGATCGCCCGCGAGATGCCGCCAAACCCGCGGCATATGCGCGAGATATCGCGGCTTTCCGTCGCGACGTGAGAGACGCGCGAAGATCCCGAGGATCTTCAGATTGCGTTGGGCGCCGAGGGCCGCATAGGCGGCAGCGAAGGTATCCGGATCGAGATCCGTGCGGCGGTCGAGGAACCGGGCCAACATCGCTCGGCGAAGTGCGGGCGCGGTGTCGCGGCGCGCATCCTCGAGCAAAGAGACGAGGTCATAGGCCGGGTGCCCGGCCAGCGCGTCCTGATAGTCCAAAAGGCCGATCCGCGCGGCTCCCTCGCGCTCGGGAAGCCAAAGCAGGTTCTCGGCGTGATAATCGCGGTGCACGAGCGTCGGAGGCGCGTCTGCGACCGGCGCCAGGGCGGCGTCCAGCGCATCGGCGAAGGCAGCGACGGTCTCGGCTGGCACGGGACGGCCCGTGGCGCCTGGCAGATACCAGTCGGTGGCGAGCGCGGCCTCGGGCCGATAGACAGCGGCGTCGTAGGGCGCGAGCGGCTGGCGGGTCGCGCCATCGCCGATTGCCTCGGGCGCAGGGACGGGCTCGGCGATCAGATCGACCGCGGCGGCATAGAGATCGGGCTCCACCTCGGGTCGGTCGGCCGCGACCCGTGCGAGGAGCGCATCCCCCAGATCCTCGAGGAGCAGGAACCCATGCGAGAGGTCGGCGGCAAGCGGTTCGGGCGCCGAGAGCCCGCGGGCCCGGTACCAATCGGTGACGGCAAGGAAGGGCCGCACGTCCTCGCCCCGGTCGGGGTCCGCGTCCATCAGCACCGCCGTCCGGTCTCCGAGACGGAGGCGGAGATAGCGCCGGGCCGAGGCATCGCCGGCGAGCGGCGTGCGGGTCGCGTCTCCCCAGCCGGCAGCACAGAGGAGCGCCGTGGCGGCGGCCTCCCGGTCCCCCGGGCCACAAAGGCTCGGCTCGGCCGCGGTCATGCCCCGATCCCGAGCGCGGCGCCGACCCGTTCCCAGCCCGGACCGATGGGACGGATCTCTGCCCGGCGGCCGTCCTGCGGTGTGGGCGTGAGGGTAATCTCGAGACGTCGGGCGGGCGCGGCCGGCCCCAGGCGCTCCGCCCATTCCACGAGAAGAAGCGCGGCCTCCGCCTCCTCGAGCCCAAGTTCGGCCCATTCGCCCGGATCGCCGAGACGGTAGAGATCCGCATGCCAGATCTGGCCGCCGGGCGCCTCGTACACATTGACGAGCGTGAAGGTGGGCGACGGGATCTCAGCCTCCGGATCGCCGAGGCGCGCCCGGATGAGCGCCCGCGCCAGGGCGGATTTGCCGGCACCGAGCGGGCCCGAGAGCATCACCGCATCGCCGGGCCCAAGCGCCCCTGCAATGCGGTGGCCGAGCGTCTCGGTCGCCTGGAGATCGGGGAGATCTTGCGCGGGCCAGTCCTCCCAAGACCGGGCGGGCCAATCGCGATCCACGGGCGACGAGGCGAATTCCGAGGTCATGGCCCCTCTGGTAACCGGCCCCGGGGCCGCTGTCAGCATCTCCGTTCCGCGCGCTCCGCGTCCGGGAAGGGCGCCGTCGGTGCGTCTCCGGCGTCTCGGTCCTGGTTCGGGTCGGGAACGGTCTCGCGGCTCCGCTCCGGGTCGAGCTGCGGGAACCGGCAGGTCACGGAGAACGTCCCCGATGGGGCCGAGAGTTCGACGTCGATCGTTCCGTGCTCGCTGCTGACGAGCCGCTTGACCAAGGAGAGGGTGAGGGCGTTCGCCTCGAACCATGCGGAGCTACCCACATGGGCAGGGTCGGCCGTCTCCACCACGCGGATCGCTGCGAGCGGTCCTTCGGGCGCGGCCGACAGCGTGACGGTGCCCCGCGCGGGACAGCGATGGATCGCGTCGGCGACCAGGTTGAAGACGATCTGACGGAGCCGGAGCGGGCTGCAGCGGATCGGCCCGATCGGCTCGGCGTCGTCGAGGACGAGGGTCACCTGGCTCTCGGCGGCGCGTTTCTCGAGCAACGAGCGGGTGAGCACGAGCGCTTTGTCGATGCCCGCCTCGTCCTCCTCGCCGTCGAGCGGATCGAGCTGGAGCGAAGCGAGCTCGGTGACCTCCGAGATCGTATCGAGGAGCTGGGCGCCGGCCTCGAGAATGCCGGAGAGAAACTCGCCTTGCTTCTCGTTGAGCGCCCCGAAATTTGGGTTGGCCAACAGCTCGCCAAAGCCGAAGACGGTGTTGAGCGGGGTACGCAGGCGATGGGAGATCTGATCGAGCACCGCGGCGCGCAGCTGTTCGGCCGCCTCGAGGGCTTCGTTGCGTTCTTTGAGGGCGGTGGCCACGCGCTCGCTGTCGGTGACGTCCGTGAAGCCTGCGAGCGTCGAGCCGTCGGGCATCGGCGCAAAGCGCGCGGCCAGCACCCGGCCCGATCCGAGCGAGACCCGTCCGGTCCAGATTTGGCGGTTCGCCTCGCCGGTCGCATAGGTCACGGCGCGGTCCCAGATCGCCGCGTCGACGCACAGGCGCGAGAAGAGATCGGCGACGTCCCGCACATGCGTGCCGAGGCGGATCTGCGCCTCGTTCACGTCCCAGATCTCGTGAAAGGCGCGGTTCACGAATTGCAGCCGGCCGTCGGGCGCAAAGACGGCGAGGCCTTCGTGCAGGCGATCGAGGGTCGAGGTGATCAGGTCGTCCATGTTTCGGTTGCGCTGCTCGAGGCGCATCCGCTCGGTCACATCGTCGAAGATAAGCGCGAGCGACCCGTGCGGATGGGGCCGGCCGAGAACGCGGAGCGTGCTCCCGTCCGCGAGGTTCCAGAGGTCCTCATAATCGGCGGTGTCCGGGTCGTCGAAGAGCGACAGGAGGCGGCTGCGAAAGCCGTGGTAGTCGCGCAGGTCCGGGATCCGCCGGGTGCTGCGCAGGCTATCGAGGATCTCGCGGAGTGCCGGACGGCGGGCCAGCCATGCGGGCTCCAGCTGCCACATGTTCACGAGGGCTGGGTTGAAGAGCGCGAGCGTCTGGTTCTGGTCGAAGATCGCGAGGCCAACGTTCAAATGGGCGAAGGTTTCGGTCATCGTCTGGATGAACCGGGTGAGGGTCCGTTCGGCGGCGGCGGCCTGTTTGGCATCGACCGCGAAGCCCGAGAGCACACCGTCGGCGCCGCGGACTTCGACGACTTGGAGCGCGACCGCCCCGCGCTCCGCGGCGATCTCGAGCCTCCGCTCAGAGATCGGCTCGGACGGGACCGTACCCGCCGCCGCGTTGGGCGCGCCGCGGCCGAGCATCTCCGCCGCCTGGCGGGCCTGGACCGAGCCGGCCTCGCTCTCGATCCGGCCATCGGCCCAAAGCGCGCCGTCCGCTTCGCTTCGCTGCCAGACCAGAAGCGACGACCGACCGAGGAGCGTGCGCAAGAGCGCGAGCGCGTGCGGATCGGCGTCCTGCAGGCGCGGGCCGTCGGGGCGCGCGAACTCCTGCTCGAGAAAGCTGCCGTCGTGGAAGCTGAGGCAAAATTGCCCTCCGACCGGTCGAGCCCAGACTTCATAGGGGTGACCGTCCGGCGTTCTGAGGAGGTGCCGGGTCGGGTTGCCGTGGCGCTGTGCGGATCGGATCTCGATCGCGGCGTCGTGTCCGCGGTCCCCGAACCGGGCGATCAAGCCCTTCGCATAAGGCGCGCCGGGGGTTAGGCCCGAGATCGAGGTCGCTTCTGGGGTGGCGGCAACCACCATTTCCCCGTCGAGCCAGACCGCGGCGACGCCCGCGCTCGGGGTGCGATCCGAGCGCAAGAGGCTGACGCAGCCCGAATAAAAGAGGCTGCCGCCGACCATCACTAATACGCTCATCGCAAGGGCTTCAGCTACGGTCACCTAGCACCCGCTCTGAGAAAATTACTCTCTCCACAGAACAACCGCTAACACGCCCCTGCACAGGCGAAAACCGTCTGTTTCGCGGGGATTTGTGACGATTGTCACATGAATCGCATCATCCGGCTTCGACGAGGCGGTCGCGGCGGCGGAACCAGCCCATGCGAGGGGCCTCGGGCACCAAGGCCCCCCTCGCCCAAGCGATCTCGATGATGGCGCCGGGCGGATGGGCGATCTCGGCGGGTACTGTGGCGATCTGCGTCCGGTCGGGGCTGTCGCTGCCGTTCGAGAAACTGAGCCGGGCGCCGGTGCGCTCGAGGAGCGTCCGGGCGATAAAGAGGCCGAGCCCCATGCCTTCATAGCCGCCGCGCTTGGCGTTTCGGCTGCCCCGCGCGCGCGAGGTCACATAAGGCTCCCCGAGACGGGGCAAAAGATCGAGGCCGAAGCCCGGCCCATCGTCGCCGACCGAGATGCGGATCGTGTCGTCCTCGACGGCGATGTCGACCCAGACCGTCTGCCGCGAGAAGTCGACCGCGTTCTGGATCAGGTTCCGCAGCCCGTGGATGATCTCGGGCCGGCGGAGCACCGTCGGCTGGGCCTCCCGGACCGCTGCGATGGGCAAACCGTCATAACGGATCACCAAGCGCTTGCCGCGGCTCCGATGCGGGGCCGCCGCCTCCTCGACCACCGCGGAAATCGGCGCGGCCTCGAAATCCGCGTCTTCGCGCCCGGTGCGGCTCAGCCCCGCCATGATCTCGCCGCAGCGCTCGGCCTCCTGACGGATGAGGGCGGCGTCCTCGGCCAGCTGGGGTTGCTCGGCCAGGTCGCGTTCGAGCTCTTTGGCCACCAGTTTGATCGTGGCGAGCGGCGTGCCGAGCTCATGCGCAGCGGCGGCGGCGATCCCACCGATCGCGGCCAGGCGCTGCTCGCGAGCGAGCGCGATTTGCGTCGCCGAGAGCGCCTCTGACATCCGATAACTTTCCACTGTCACCCGCCGCGCATAGAGGGACAGGAACACCACGCCTGTCGCGAGGGCAGCCAGGATCCCCCAGGCATAGATCTGCGGCACTTCGAGCGGGCTGCCGTCGGCCTGGACCAGCGGCAGATGGCTCACCGCGAGAACCGGGATCATCGCGAGCGCGGCGACGCCGAGCAGGATCGTCGAGCGGAGTTTGAGCGCCGTCGCCGAGATCGTCACCGGTGCGAGGATCAGCACCGCGAACGGATTGTTGAGCCCACCGGTCAGCATCAAGAGCGCACCGAGCTGCGCGAGGTCGAAGAACAGCGAGAAGAGCGTGCCGCGTTCGGACAACCGTTTTTCCGCCGGGTGCACCAGATAGGCCACGAGATTGATCGAGACCGAGGCCGAGATCACCAGCGCACAGGCGGTGAGCGGCAACTGAAAGCCGAGCATGCGGTCGGCGGTCAGGACGGCGGCACTTTGCCCGGTGATCGCCACCCAGCGGAGCAGCACGAGCGTGCGGAGGCGCACCCAGTCGCCGCGCGCCTCGCTGTTGAAAAACGCCTGTCCGCCAGTCTCGGTCATATCGGGACTATGGCGCGGGGACCGACCGGAGAAAAGCGTCTGCGGCGTTCCGGCCGTGCCTCCCTGCGCCCCTTGCACCGCACCGCCTCGGGTCCCTTCTTGTCTGGGAAACCGCTAGGAAGGAGGCTTCAGATGCGTGCCACACTCGCCGTCGCCCTCGGGCTTGTCGGTCTGATCTTCGCAGGGGCGGGCGCCCTCTTTGTCGAGGATCTGCGTCGCTGGGCGGCCGGGCCGACCGAGGTCAGCTCGCCGATCCTTGTCCGAAACGCCGGCGGCGCGGCGATCGGCGGGCCCTTTACGCTCACGAACCAGCACGGGCGGACGGTCACCTCCGAGGAGATCGTCGACGGGCCCACGCTCCTATACTTCGGATACACTTATTGTCCGGATGTCTGCCCCTTCGATGCGACGATCCTGGCCGATGCGACCCGTCTTCTCGCCGAACGCGGGATCGAGGTGACGCCCGTCTTCGTGTCGGTCGATCCCGAGCGCGATACGCCGGATATCCTCGCCGAATGGGCGGCGGCGCATCACCCGGACATGGTTGCGCTGACCGGCTCGGCCGAGGCCGTCCGGGCCGCTGCCGACGCCTACCGGGTTTACTACGAGCGGGTCGAGGCCGAGGGGAGCGCGGCAGAGTATCTCGTGAACCACACCGCCTTTACGTATCTGGTCACGCCCGAGGGGCTCCAGGCGATCTTCCGCCGAGAGCTTCCCTTCGCCGAGATGCCGGAGGAGATGGCAGACACGGTTGCGGCGCTCATCGCCTCATGACGCGGATTGTAGCGCGGCAATTTGACTTGAGTTTCCCATTCGTCATCATGGGCAGCGGTTTAGGTTCAATGCCAGGCAAGACACCTGGGGAGGCAATCGATGTCCGAGGCTTTGACGGATCCCGGCGCGGAGCGCACGCTCCTGATCCTCGACGATGACGCGCCGTTCCGGCAGCGGCTCGCCAGAGCGATGGAGAAGCGCGGGTTCGAAACCGCGATGGCGGAGAGCGTGGCCGAGGGCTTGGAGATCGCCCGGTCGCGACCGCCGGCCTATGCGGTGGTCGATCTTCGTCTCGAGGACGGCAACGGGCTCGACGTGGTCGAGGTGCTGCGAGAGCAGCGTCCGGATTGCCGGGTGATCGTGCTGACCGGATACGGGGCGATCGCGACGGCCGTGGCGGCCGTGAAGATCGGGGCGACCGACTACCTCTCGAAGCCCGCCGACGCAAAGGACATCACGGCAGCGCTTCTGTCGCGGACCCCCGACAAGCCACCGCCGCCGGAGAACCCGCTGTCGGCGGAT
>JBHJGX010000027.1:0-33413 GCA_050331395.1 Paracoccaceae bacterium | reverse complement strand
CATCGGCTCGCGAGCTGGGCGGCGGTATTGGCCGAAGCGAGGAGACAAGAGGCGTTTCCCGTCGTGGGCCTCTACGGCGTCTCGGCATTTCTAACCGACCGGCATGGCGGGTCTGCAGCACATGGCGGCGCCACTTATGCTCCGACGTGAAAAAGCCCGGCGGCCGACGCTGGCCGGTTTGCCAATCGAGATCGAAACACGAGACCCGCGCGCCTCAGGTCGCCCGGATCGGGATCCGGTCGACCCGAGGCGCCGCCGCCCCCGAAGTTCGGTTTTTCGGCGACACGATGACCGGATCATGATCTCGGCGCCGCATTCCGCGTTCGGGTCGCAGCCACCTCGGGTCTTGACCGCCCGGTGACTTGGCTCAAAGCGCGGGCATGAACCGATCTGCGGGCGAGAGTGTAAATATCTCGCAGGCGTCTTCGGTGACACCGACCGCGTGTTCGAATTGGGCGGACAGAGACTTGTCCCGGGTCACGGCCGTCCAGTTATCGGCGAGCGTTTTCGTTTGCGGTCCGCCCAGATTTATCATCGGCTCGATGGTGAAAAACATGCCCGGGCGGATTTCTGCGCCCTCGCCTTCGCGGCCGTAATGCAAGACATTGGGGGCGTCGTGGAACACCCGACCGAGACCGTGGCCGCAGAAGTCGCGTACGACCGAGCAGCGCTCGGCCTCGGCATAGGCCTGGATCGCCGCGCCGATGTCGCCAAAGCGCGCGCCCGGCTTGACCGCCGCGATCCCGCGCATCAGCGCTTCGTGGGTGACCTCGATGAGGCGGCCGGCCTTTCGGCTCGGCTTGCCGGCGACGAACATCCGGCTCGTATCGCCGTGCCAGCCGTCGACGATCACCGTGACGTCGATGTTGAGGATATCGCCCGGGCGCAGCGCCTTTGGCCCCGGGATGCCGTGGCAAACCACATGGTTCACAGAGATGCAGCTCGCATGTCGGTAGCCCCGGTAGCCGATGGTGGCCGAGACTGCGCCCGCCTCGGCGACCCAGGCCTCGATCCGGGCATCGAGCGCGGCCGTCGTCACCCCGGGCGCCACATGGGGCCCGATCATGTCGAGGCATTCGGCCGCGAGCCGGCCGGCGCGGCGCATCCCCTCGAAATCTTCGGGCGCGTAGAGGCGGATCCCTTCGGGTGTCCGGGTCTCGGTCGGCTGCGCGGCGACGCCTCGGTCCATGAGCAGTTCTCCTCGCCTCAGTTCTCCCGAATCGGGATCGGTCGATCAAGCGCGATCTCGCCCCGCTCGAGGGCGCAGGCCCAAGCGATGGCTTCGACCCCGGCGGCGCGGGCATCGCGGAAGGCCGCCGCATAAGCCGGGTCGAGATCGTCGGCAAAGCGGAGCCGCGCGCAGTCGTCCCGCTGGATACAGTAGATCATCACCGCGCGATGCCCGGCAGCCACCATCGCCGCCAGATCGCGCAAATGGCGGGCACCGCGCGCAGTGACGCTATCGGGAAATTCGGCCCAGTCATCGGTTCGGCGGAGGTGGACGTTCTTCACCTCGACATAGGCATCGGGCGCGCCTTCGCAAGTGCACAGGAAATCGACCCGGCTCCGCTCGGCATAGCGGACTTCTGGTCGGATGATGGCGTAGCGGCTGAGCTCGGGGATCCGGCGGGCGGCGAGCGCCTCTGCGACCACCCGGTTCGGCACCGAGGTGTCGATCCCCGCCCAGTGCCCGCCCGGCAGTTCGACGAGGCGCCAGGTGAAGCGCAACTTCCGCCGGGGATTGTCGTTCGGCTC
The DNA here is from genome assembly GCA_050331395.1 of Paracoccaceae bacterium. GTDB lineage: Bacteria > Pseudomonadota > Alphaproteobacteria > Rhodobacterales > Rhodobacteraceae > Thermohalobaculum. Next base: position 31,658 of record JBHJGX010000027.1, on the reverse strand, counting down.
GAGCCAGACGCGGGTGCCGGGCGCCGAGAGCCCCATCATCGAGCCCGGATTGGCGCAATGGGCGGTGACGCTCTCGCCGCTGTCGAGGGCGACATCGGCGAGGAACCGCTGATAGCGGCGGAGGAGTGTGCCGGGGACGAGGTCGCGGTCGAAGCGCATGGGGGCCTCCGCTAGTGCGCGGTCCGGTGTGCCGCGACGGGGCCTCGGCTGGCAAGCGCGCCGACTGCATGCGCGCCCCGTCCGGCCTCACTCGCCCCGGTCCTCTTCGCACCCGGCAGCGGCGGTGCCCCCCATCGGCCCGTTATCGGCCCGTCAGCGGCCGGTCATCGGCCCATCGGGGCGCAGGCGCGCTTGCGGCGACGGGGCGAGCGCTCTAGGGCGGACGCGATGGGCGTTAGGGAGCCTCAGAATGTCCGACGATACCGCCCCGGACGGGGCTTTGCAGCCGACCGCCGCCATCGTCGTGATCGGCGACGAGATCCTCTCGGGCCGCATCCGCGATGCCAATGCCGCCCATCTGGCCGAGACCCTGACCGCGTGGGGCGTTCGCCTTACGGAGATCCGGGTGGTGGCCGACGAGCGGGCCGCAATCGTCGCGGCGGTCCGGGCCCTCAGCCCCCGGGTGGATTACCTTTTCACCTCGGGCGGCATCGGACCGACCCATGACGACATCACCGCCGACGCGGTCGCCGAGGCACTGGGCGCGCCGATCGACATTCGCGAGGACGCCCGCACCATCCTCGCGGCCTATTACGGGGACGACCTCAACGCGGCGCGGCTGCGCATGGCGCGGATCCCCGAGGGCGCGGCGCTCGTCGAGAACCCGATCAGCCGGGCGCCGGGGTTCGTGCTCGGGAACGTCCATGTGCTCGCGGGTGTGCCGGCGATTTTCCGCGAGATGCTGGCAGGGCTGCGAACGCGGCTCAAGGGCGGGGCGCCGACGCTCTCCCACGCGTTCCGCATCGAGGTGCCCGAGGGGGATCTGGCCGACCCGCTCCGGCGCCTCGCCGAGGACGCGCTTGCGGTGGAGATCGGCTGCTATCCCTTCTATCGCGGCGGGCTCGGCGCGACCGTGGTGCTTCGCTCGGCCGATCACGCCGCACTCGCCCGGGCCGCGGAGGCGCTGAGGGCACTGCTCGGGGCCTTTGGTAAGCCCGTCGCCGAGACGCCGCCGGGCTGATCCCCCGCGGATCCGCCATTGGGGTGACGCAGGGTCGCCCGCCGCCCCTGCCCGGGCCCACGCTTAAGGCCGCGCCGTCCGGAACCCGGCCTCGCTCCGGAGCCGCGCTGAAGCGATCTCGACGGCCCGCTCGATCGCGGCGGTCGTCTCGGCGGGTCCCGCGCCCTCGGGCGGCGGCGGCAGGAACTCGACCACGGCAACCCCGGGACGCCTGAGCAGCCCGCGCCGCGGCCAAAAGAGCCCCGCATTCGTTGCCGCCGGCACGATCGGCCGGCCGAGCGCCGTGCCGAGCCGCGCCGCGCCCGTCCGATAGGGGAGATAGTGTCCGGGCGGAACCCGCGTGCCCTGGGGGTAGACGACTGCCTGTCCGGTCCGATCTTGAAAGGCGCTTTCGAGCCGGGAGAAGGCATCGCGGCCCCGGCTCCGGTCGATGGGCACCCCGCCGGTCCGCCAGGCATAGAGCCCGAAGATCGGCACCCAGAGGAGCGACCGTTTCATCGCGAAGCGCGCCTCGGGCAATGCGTTATAGAGGACGAGCACGTCGAGCAGCGATTCGTGCTTGGCGGCGACGATGACCGCGCCATCGGGCACGGGTCCGCGTACCTCGACGGAAAGCCCGCAAAGCCGCGCAAGCAGCCAGAAGGCGGCCCGGTTGTGCGCCTTCTGCCAGGCCCGGCACCAGCGCTCACGCCATAGGACGACCGGCGCGCCGAGGAGCCCCATCGCCGCCATCAGCGTCGCGAACGCGACACCGAAGGCAAGCGACCGGGCCCAAAGTCCGGGGCGCATGGGCTCAGACGGTCTGTGCGAGGGCCACCCGGATCGACGCCCGCGCCGTGGTCCAGGCGATCAGCGCGCTCGCCGCCGGCACACCGAAGAGCATGGCCAGCCGCCCCACCGGATCGGGCACCAGCGAGGTGGCAAGAAGCGTCTCCCCCGCCGCACTCGGCAGCGCGCCGATGGCGAAGACGCCGGCAACCGTCCCGATCAGCCCGCCGGCGAGCCCTCGCAGCGCGAGCCGCGCGACGAAGGCATTCGCGATGAACCGGTCCTCGCCACCGATCAGCCGAACGATGCGCACGACTTCCGTGTTGCCTGCGAGCGTCGCGCGCGCGGCAAGCGCGATCATTCCGGCCGCCGCCACGACAATGAGCGCCGTCGCGAGCCAGGCGAGCCGTTCAAGGGTCGCCGCCGCTTCGGCCAGGGGGCCCCGCCAAGCCTGGTGGTCGTCATAGACCGCGCCCGGGGCGGCCTGATCGAGCCGGGCCTGCAACCGCGCCCCATCGGGTCCGACGCCTTCCAGGGTCAAATCGATGAGCCGGGGGGCGGGCAACGCCTCGAAGCCTGCGAGATCGCCGAGCCAGGGCTCGAGAAGCGCGCGTTCCTCGGCCGGCTCGAGCGGGCGCGCGGCTCCGATACCGGGGGTCGTCGCCAGCACGTCGAGCGCCTGGGCCAAGCGGGTGTCGACGAGTTCGGGCTCGGCGTTCACCCGGACGGTGGCGAGACCCTGCAGATCGCTCCGCCACTCGGCCGCAAGCCGGTCGGCCGCGACGCCTGCGGTGAGCGTGAGCACAGCGAGGAAACTCATGGCGATGGCGGCAAGGGTGGTGAGCGGCGCAGACCAGCCCGAGACGGGCACGATGGGCGGCCCCGCACCGCCGAGGGACAGCCGCAGCATCCTCACAGCTCGGCCGCGCCCTGCGCCAGACGCCCGTCCGCAAGACGCAGGATCCGGGCCGACACTGCGCCTTTCGATGAGCGGATCAGCCCCAGATCATGCGTCGCCAAGAGCACGGTCTTTCCCAGATTGTTGAGCTCGATGAACAGTTTGAGGATCCGCGCGCCCATATCGGGGTCGACATTGCCGGTCGGCTCGTCGGCGAGGATCAGATCGGGGGAGTTGATCACCGCCCGCGCGATCGCGGCGCGCTGCTTCTCGCCGGCGGAAAGCTCGCGCGGATAGGCGTCGATGCGTTGGCGGAGCCCCACCCATTTCACCAGTTCCATCACGTCGCCCCGGTGATCCTCGACCCGTTTTCCCGCGACCCGGAGCGGCAGGGCGATGTTCTCGATCACCGTCATGTGCTCGAGGAGCCGGAACTCCTGGAAGACCACGCCGATCCGGCGTCTCAGCCGGGTGATGCGGTTCCGATCCAGCTCGGCGGGATCTTGTTCGAAAAGCGTCAGCGTCCCTTCCTCGGGCAAGTGCTCAAGATATAAGAGCTTGAGAAACGTGGTTTTTCCAGCCCCGGACGGTCCCGTCAAAAAGTGGAACGACCCGGGCGAGATCGCCAACGTCAGATCCCGGAGCGTCTTGCGCTCGTCATAGCCGAAACAGACGCCGTCCAGCGCGATCATCGCATCCACCACCGCTTGCCATCGAGAAACTGCACATTCTCAGGGGTTTGACAACCGGCCCTGCCGGGTCGTGCTTGGCGGATGGGCAGAGCGGGTCTATACACAAAGGCATCCATGCGGGGTCGGAGGATCGAGCCATGATCGAAATTGTGTGTCCGAATTGCGGGGCGCGGTACAAGGTCCCGGCGCAGGCGCTCGGCGCGAACGGGCGGGACGTGACCTGCTCGTCCTGCGGCAATGTCTGGCGCGCAAAGGCCGAGACGCCGGCTGCGGAGCCCGCGACATCGCCATCGGCCAACGACAGGGCGCGGCAATATGCCGGCATCCGCGAGGTGCTCGACGACGTGCAGTCGGCCGAGGACAAGCGGAAATCCAAGGCACGTGCTGCGCCGCCGGCTATCCCTCCCGCCCCGGAGGAACCGCCGCAACCGGCTAAACGCTGGTCGACGGACAAACGCGAAGAGCGCGCGGAGCGCGGCGGACGCAAGCGCCGGGGCCGCGGTCGCAACGCCGAACCCGCATCGAAGGAAGCGGCCGACAGCGAGGCGTTCCTGCGCGAGCGCATGGGGATGACTGGGCAGTCGGGCAGGCTGAAGGCCGTGCGGGGCGCGGACGGCAAGGCTGCCGAGACCGACCGCCGCCGGCTGATGGGCAGTCATGAGACGCGCCTCCGTCGGAAAGTGGAACAAGAACGCCGGGGCACCGGGGCGGGACTGACGGCCTTTGTGCTTGTCGGGCTCTTTGCCGGGACCTTGACCGGGCTTTACGCCTTCAGCCCGCAGATCGTAGCGGCGGCGCCGGAGACCGAAGCGGCGATGCGCGATTATGTGGCGGTGGTCGACCAAGTCCGACTGATGATCGGCGAACAGTACCAATCGATCCGCACGAGTATCGACGAAGGGCTCGAAGCGGCTCAGGAAGAAGGCTGACACGCGCGGAATAGGCGGCTCCGGGGGACGGGCAAACGCCCGCGCCCCGGGAACCGATTTTCTCAGAACCGCTCCAGCAACCGCTCGAGATAGTCGAGTTCGAGCTCCGGCCGGGTTTTGTCCGACGACCGCCGGCGTAACTCGTCGAGAAGCTCCCGCGCCCGGTCGACGAGCGCCCGGTCCGGGACTTCGGTGCTGTCGCCATCGATCGCGCCATGCGCCCCCGAGGGCCGGTCGAACGGATCGATGGCGTCCGTGTCGCCCGCCTGACCCGTGCCGTTGTTCCGGCCCTGCGCGGCCTGCTGCCCCTGACCGTTCTCGACCGCCTCGGCCAGCGCCTGGGCGCCCTCTTGCAGCCGGTCGAGGGCATCCATCTGGTCCTGAACCGCCGATCCGGGCGCATCCTGTTGCAGATCGTCCCGTGCATCGCCCATCGCCCGGCCGGCATCGTCGAGCGCCCGGCTCGCCCCGTCCATCCCCTCGCCACCGCCGAGCTGATCCCGGAGTTCGTCGATCGCCCGGCGCAGGGCCTCCTGTTCCGCCGCAAGACGCCCGCTCTCGGAATGCCGGCCGCTGCGCTGTCCGCCCTGGCCCTGCTGCCCCGTCTGCCCCTGTCCTGGTTGCTGACCTTGCCGACCCATTTGCCCCTGACCGGGCTGCTGCCCCGGTTGGCCCTGCTGACCGGGCTGCTGTCCGGGCTGCCCCGGTTGGCCCTGCTGGCCTTGGCGCTGTTGCTGGCGGAGTTGATCGAAGGTGTCGTCAGAGAGCTGGCGCTGGCGTTGGATCATCTCCTGAAGCTGCTGAAGCGCCTGTTGGCCCGAGCCCTCGCCCGGCTGCATCGAGCGTCCCGCCTGCAGGTTCTCGAGCATCTGCTGCAACTGCGAGAGCATTTGCTGGGCTTGGTCGCGAAGACCGGCCTCGGCCTGGTTCTGAAGCTGGTCGAGGAGCGCGTCGAGATCCTGCTGACTGACCGAGCCCCCGTCGGGCATCTCGCTCAGCATGTCCGGGTTCTGGCGGGCCTGCTCGGCCAGTTGCTGGAGATAGTCGCTCATCGCCTGGCGGAGCCCGTCGATGGCATCGCGGATGTCCTGTTCGCTGCCGCTCTCGAGCGCTTCGCGCAGCCGGTCCGCCGCCTCGCGCAGCCGCTCGAGGGCCGAGGCCAGATCGCCCGCCTCGAGCGAAAGCGCCGCCCGCCAGAGAATTTCCGCCACATCGGGCGCGGTCTCGGTCACCCGCTCGTCGACGATCGCATGGGCGAGCCGACGGACCGCCATGCGCACGCCGAGATAGGCGCCCACATGCTCGTCGAAGACCTCCTCGGGCCACCGGGTGACCGCCTGGACCGCGTCGAGGACCCGCTCTGCCTTTGCATAATCGACGATCAGATCGCGGCGCTGGTCGACGAGCGCCCGGGCGAGCGGATCGGTGAACCGCCGCTCGGGCAGCCGGAATCGCACGGGCTCGGTCGCGGCGACCTGGCCGGCGCCGTCTTCGGCGCGCAGGGTCAGCAGCACCTCGGCGCCCGCCCAGGGGTGTTCCGTCAGATCGCGCACGGCCGTATCGCTCACCGATCGCGGATCGCCCGAGATCGGCAACGGCAGGCCGAATTCGATGGGGTCGACCTCGAGACGTTCCTCACCCGGTTCGGCGAGCACGATCTCGGCCCAGGCGCTCACGACGCCGTGATCGTCCGTCGCGGTAAAGGCGAGCTCAAGCGCCCGGGTCGCCGTTGACCGGGGCGCCCCGTCGAGCTGAACGGTGGGCGCCGCGTCCGGGATCACGTTGATGCCCCAATCGGCGAGCACCCGGTCGTCGGCCGTCACCACCACGCGCCCCGAGGTCTCCAGCACCGCCGTCGCCTCGAAAAGGCCGCCGCCCAGGGAGACGAAGGCTTCGAGCCCGCCGAGGCCGTCGCCGGACAGGGCCGGCTCCGTCTCGAGGCCGGTTGCGCGGATCGTGAGCTCGGACCCCTGCGGGAGGTCGATGGGTCGGCGCTCCTCGACCAGTTCGTTCAGATAGACGGTGGTCTCGCCCGTGTAGGCGGGCGGCACCGCCCAACCTTCGACCCGCGGCGCGAGCGTGCCCACGACCGCCGTGCGCTCGGCCGGACCGGGCGCCACCGAGCCGCCGAGGCGGTCGAGCCAATCCTCGCCCGCGGCGACGAACCCGGCCGCTAAAAGTACGGGAGCGAACAGCCGCAGCGCCCAGCGATCCCGCGTCGAGAGCTTGAGATCGGGGGCGCGGGCCGAGAGGCCGGCCGCCGCCGCTTCCGCCCGAGCGAGATGGGCGCGCCAGAGAGCCTGTGCCGTCGGTGTGCCCTTGCCCGCCGCCAGCCGGTCGGTCAGCGCTCCGAGCGGACGGGCGGGATCGCTCGCGTCGAGCCGGGCGAGCGCCTCGTCGCGTGCCGGCACGCGAAATCCGCGAAAGCCGACGACGAGCGCCGCCACCACCGCAAGACCGAGCCCGCCGAGCGCCACGCGGTGAGCCACCGGACCGAGCAGATCGACGATCCCAAAAAGCACCGCCGCGGCGGCAAGGCAGAATACGGTAAAGGCCGGCCAGAGGGCGCGGGCCAGACGTTCGGCCCAAAGCGCTCGACGGCTGCGGCGAATGGCGCGGCCAAGCGTGGGCGTAAAGCCGCGGGCGGGCGTTCCGTAGGGGATCATGGGCTCGCTCCCTGCTGCGGGCGCGGCGCTCGATGCGAAGCGGCGCTCGCCCTGCAAAACATCACGTCATCCGGCGCGCGGATCGGGCACTCCCACCGGACTAGAACCAGGTTGGAAGCGTATCACGTGCGATCATCGCCTCCAATGTGGGCCGGGCTCTGATCACTGCAAACTGATCGTCTTTCACCAGAACCTCGGGCACAAGGGGGCGCGTGTTGTACTCGGACGCCATCACAGCCCCGTAGGCTCCCGCAGAGCGAAAAATCACGAGATCCTCGGCGGCGAGCGCCGGCAAGTCCCGTGCCTTTGCAAAGATGTCGCCGGTTTCGCAGACCGGACCGACCACGTCGACAGGACCGACGGGCGCATCGGGCGCCGGCGCCCGGACCGGCACGATATCGTGCCAGGCATCGTACATCGCCGGGCGGATCAGATCGTTCATCGCCGCGTCGAGGATCAGAAAATCGCGGCCCGTCCCCGCTTTGCGATAGATCACGCGCGACAGAAGCACCCCGGCATTGCCGGCGATCAGGCGCCCGGGTTCGATTTCGATCTCGCAGCCGAGATGCCCGACCGTCCGACGGATCAGCGCGCCGTAGTCGAAAGGCAGCGGCGGCGCCTCGTTCGACGCGCGATAGGGAATGCCGAGCCCGCCGCCGAGGTCGAGCCGGTCGATCCTGTGGCCTTTTGCCCGCAGCGCGCCCGTGAGTTCGGCCACCCGGGTAAAGGCGCGCTCGAACGGCCCGAGCCCCGTCAGCTGCGAACCGATATGCACGTCGACGCCCCGCACCTCGATACCGTCCATGCCCGCCGCCCGGTCGTAGAACGCAGGCGCGTCGGCGATCGGCACGCCGAATTTGGTCTCCGCCCCGCCGGTCGCGATCTTGGCATGGGTCTCGGCATCCACATCCGGATTGACCCTCAGGGTGATCGGCGCACGCCGGCCCATGCCGCGGGCAACGGCGTCGAGCGCTTCGAGCTCGGGCAGGCTTTCCACGTTGAATTGACGGATGCCGTGCGCGAGCGCTTCGGCCATCTCGGCGCGGGTCTTGCCGACGCCCGCAAAAACGATCCGCTCGGGCGGCACCCCGGCCGCCACTGCGCGGGCGAGCTCTCCGCCCGACACCACATCGGCCCCCGCCCCGAGGCGCGCCAGCGTCGCAATCACCGCCTGGTTCGAATTCGCCTTGAGCGCATAGCAGATGAGATGGGGCAGCCCGGCCAGCGCCTCTTCGAGGACGCGGTAGTGCCGCTCGAGCGTCGCGGTGGAATAGACATAGACGGGCGTGCCGACCTCGGCCGCAATGGTCTCGAGCGCCACGTCCTCGGCGTGGAGCACGCCGTCGCGATACCGGAAATGGTCCATGTCAGTCCGCAGACGTCTCTTCGGCCGGCTCGGGTTCGGTACCGGGACGGACCGGGTCGCCGCGCACGCCGCAGGCGGCGACGAGGACAACGAGGGCCAGCAGGGCGAGAGCGGGGCGAATGGGGGCGGTCATCGGGCGTCCTCCTCGGCGAGCCGGGCCTTCCAGATCGCGACCTGCTCGCGGACCCGGGTGGGGGCGGTCCCGCCATAACTCGTGCGCGAGGCGACCGAGGCCGCGGGTGTGAGAACATCATAGACGTCTTCCGTCAGTCCAGGATGGATCGCGGTCATCGCCTCGAGCGGGAGATCGGCGAGGTCTATGCCCTGCGCCTCGGCCTCGGCGACGATCCGGCCGGTGACGTGGTGAGCCTCGCGGAAGGGCAGCCCCAGAACCCGGACGAGCCAGTCGGCGAGATCGGTCGCAGTGGCAAAGCCCGCGCCCGCGGCGGCGGCAAGGCCAGCTCGGTCCGGCGTCATGTCGCGGACCATCCCCTCCATTGCCGCGACGGCGAGCGCCAGCGCATCGGCCGCATCGAAGAGCGGTTCCTTGTCCTCCTGCATGTCCTTTGAATAGGCGAGCGGCAGGCCCTTCATCACCGTCACCAGGGCGACGAGGGCGCCGGCGATCCGCCCGACCTTGGCGCGGACGAGCTCTGCCGCGTCCGGGTTCCGTTTCTGCGGCATGATCGACGAGCCGGTGGTGAAGCGGTCGGAGAGCGCAACGAAGCGGAATTGCGCCGAGGACCAGACGACGATTTCCTCGGCAAGGCGCGAGAGATGGGTCGCCGCGATCGTCGCCGCCGCCAGGTATTCGATAACGAAATCCCGGTCCGAGACCGCATCGAGCGAGTTCGCCACAGGCCGGTCGAAGCCGAGGGCGTGGGCGGTCGCTGCGCGGTCGATCGGGAAGGACGTCCCGGCGAGCGCCGCCGCGCCGAGCGGGCACTCGTTCATCCGCGCCCGCGCGTCGCGGAACCGGCCCCGGTCCCGGGCGATCATCTCCGCATAGGCGAGCATGTGATGGCCCCAGGTGACGGGCTGGGCGGCCTGCAGATGGGTGAAGCCCGGCATCACGATATCGGCGCCCGCCTCGGCTTGTGCCACCAGCGCCGCCTGGAGCGCGGCCAGACCCCGGTCGGTCTCGTCGATCGCCCGCCGCACCCACAGCCGGAAATCCGTCGCCACCTGATCGTTCCGCGAGCGCGCCGTGTGGAGCCTCCCGGCCACCGGTCCGATCAATTCGGCGCGCCGGGCCTCCACGTTCATGTGGATGTCCTCGAGCGCGACGCGGAACGGGAAGATCCCCGCCTCGATCTCGCCGAGCACGAGCGCGAGGCCCCGGTCGATCTCGGCTCCATCCCCGGCCGCGACGATCCCGGTCTCCGCGACCATCGCCGCATCCGCCCGGCTGCCGGCCATGTCCTCGGCGGCGAACCGCCGATCGAAGCCGATCGACGCGTTGATCGCCTCCATGATGGCGTCGGGCCCCGCCGCGAAGCGCCCTCCCCACATCGTGTTCGCGCCCGTCTGGTGCGTCTTGGATGTGGGGGTTTGTTCGGCCATGACCTCGAGATCCTTTGGTAGTGGGAGGCAGGAATGATCGACATGACCCGCGCGCTCGGCGCGTTTGTCCTCGGTGCGGTTCTAACGGCGGCGGCGCCCGTTGCAAAGGCGGGCGGGCTCGATGCCGAGACCCGCGCCACGCTCGAAGCGCTCCGCGCCGGCGGCCTCACAAAACTCGTGGTCCACGAGGAGGCGAAACCGCCGCTCGCGGCGACCTTCCTTGATGCCGACGGCGCCACCCGCTCGCTGGCGGATTTCCGCGGCAAGGCGGTGCTGGTGAATTTCTGGGCGACCTGGTGCGGGCCCTGCCGGATCGAGATGCCGTCGATCAACCGGCTCGCCGGCACGCTCGGCACCGACGCATTCGCGGTGGTCGCGATCTCGCTCGACCGGATGGAACCCGCCCGACCGCAGGCCTTCCTCGACCAAATCGAGGCCACGCATCTGCCCTTCTATCAGGACCGCACCAACGAGATTGCCAAGGAGGCGGGACTGATCGGGCTTCCGGTCAGCCTGTTGCTCGACCGCTCGGGGAATGAGGTCGCGCGGCTGACGGGCCATGCGGAGTGGGACGAAGGGCCGGGCGAGGCGATCCTGCGCGAAATAGCGAACGCCTCGGCCGGGGGCTGAGGCGCCCGCTCTTACAGTTTGTCTGCGGGCCGTCAGCGGCCCGTTACCATCCGCGCCAAAAGCCCGTCACGGTCGACGAACTGATGCTTGAGCGCAGCCGCGATGTGCACGCCCAAGAGCGCCGTCAAGGTAAGCGCCAGCGCCAGATGGATCCGCGCCAGGATCTCGGTCAGCGCCTCATCCCCGGGCTCATAAGGGTCGGGCATCTCGAGAAGGACCTGCTCCTTCAGCCCGACAAGATCGAGCAGATCTTTGCCGAAGAGATACTGGAGCGTGACCTGGTTCTTGACCTGGACATAAGCGTCCGCGTCGTTGAGCGGCGAGGCCGAGGCCATCAACCAGCCGGTCACCGGGATCGCGATCATCAGCACGTAGAAGGCATAATGCGAGATCCGCGAGGCGACCGTTTGCCACCGCGGCATCGGCGGATCGGCCGGGACCGGATTGAGCGCTCGCCAGATGATCCGAAGCGCGGCGAGACAGACCACGACAAAGCCCCAGCTCTTATGCGTTTGGGTCCAATTGAAGCGCTGGATCAAATCGTCACCGATGACTTGAACCATATAGAGCCCTCCGGCCACCTGAAATACGATCAGGATGGCCATCAGCCAGTGGATCAGCCGGGTGACGAGGCCCCAGCTCTCTTGCGTGTTCGTCACGGCCATTTGCGAGGTCCTTTCTGTGGGGACAGCCTATGGAAGCGGCGCGCCTTCGAGGGCGAAGCGGACAGTGACTTCGGGCGCGATCGAAACGATGAGCGCCGATGGCCCGAGACCTAGGCCGAAGTCGCGCCGGTCGAGCGTCAGCGCTCCGGAGGCGCGGGCGGCGGCGGCGTCGAGCGAGACCTGCATCGGCGCGGCAATACGTCTTTTCCGGCCCTTGATCGTGAGATCGCCGGTGGCGCGAAACCCGTCCGGCGTCGGCCTCAATTCGACCAGACGAAAGACCGCCTCCGGATAGGTCTTGCTGTCGAACCACTCAGCCGAGGTGGCAAAGGCGCTGATCAGCCGGCTGCCGAGATCGATGCTGGCGGTATCGATCCGCAACTCAAAACTCGCGGTCTCGGGGCGGTCCGGATCGAGCGTGCCGGCCGCGGAGAACCGCGTGAACTCACCCACGGCGGGTCGGCCGTCGATCACGTATTCAAAGCCGATCTGCGAGGCGCCAATCTCGATCCGCCAGCGTTCGGCCGCCGAAACGCCGAGCGCGAGGAGAACGGAGACGACCGCGACGAGCAGGCGCATGGGCGTCCCCTCCGTTCTCGAACCCGCGACGTCAGCCGGCCGAACCCGCCGGGCTCGCCTCGAGCGAGATCACCACCGGGATCACCGCGCTCACAGCCGGAGCCGCATAGGTAATGCCGAACTCGGTGCGGTCGATCTCGCCGGTGATGGTAAAGCCCGCAATGGTCTTCGAGGCATCGAAAGGCGAGGGGCCAATCTTATTGAGCTTGGCGTCGAATGTGATCTCCCGGGTCACGTCGCGGATGGTCAGATCGCCGGTGACCTTGGCAGTTTCGCCGCCCGTCGGCTCGATGGCGGTCGATGCGAAGACGATCTCCGGGAACTGCGCTGCGTTCAGGAAATCGCCGCCGCGGATGTGCTCGTCCCGGGCCGGCCAGAAGGTGTCGACGCTCGCCGACTGGATCACGAACCGAACGCGGCTGTTTTCGATGGCATCCACGTCAAGATCGATTTCCGCGTCGAACTCGCGGAACTGACCGTGCACGTCGGAAAACCCGAGATGTCCGACGGTGAAGGTCACATGGGCATGGCTCTTGTCGAGGACGTAGGGCTCGGCGACGGCCGGAGCGGCAAGGGCGAGGCTGAGGGCGGCGGCAACGGCGAGGGCAGTGCGACGCATGGGGCTCTCCTGTGTTAGACCAGTATCGGATCGAGACACGTCAATGTGTCGCACGACAGATAAGCGATCCGCGCGACCGAGCCACTGCCGACGCACAAAATTCACTGTTGCGCCAGCGCGAACGGCCGACCGCGTTCCGTCCTCGATTATTGCTCCTTCGGGGCGGGGACACGCGTTGAAATTGACGGCCGGAACCGCTGCCGCGCCTGCACATGCCAGTCCCTATTCGACGCCATGGGGCGCTTGACGCGCGGGGCCGCAGATCTCAGAACCGCCACGACGAACAGGCATCGCTTGAACGGCGTCCCTCCGACCCATGTCGCCCATGTGCGGCCCCGGCCTGCGATGGCCGGCCCGGCGCCAGGCTCTGTGCGGGTACCTACCGCTCGACCGCCCATTATTCGCGCGATTGACAAGCTTGCGAGAGCGCTTTGCCAGGTGATCTCCAAGCAACCTGCGCTCCGCGCCCGCCCCCCTCTGCTCCGCTCCCGCCCTGCGTCAGGATTGCGCGCGATCCATTGAGATCTTCCGAACGCAACTTCGAAAAAATGTGCAACCCCGACCCCAGCCGAGGTCGGTATATTCGCAGTCTGTTCAGGCGACTCACGTTAGTCTGACGTGGGTGGGCCGGGGCGCAGCCAGCCGCACAGGCGGCCGGCAATGCGCCTTATGCGGCGCATCAGGTGTGGGCACACGGCGCAAAAGACGACATATCCTTTGAACGCCCCGTTCCCCGAATTCGAGCGATGGTTTCATCACCCGCCGGGGGCCGATCTCAGCCTTCCCCCGGCCTTGCGTGCCAAGGTTTCCAGGCGGTCGAGAAAGCGCGACCGGTCGGATTTCGAGAACGGGCGCGGCCCCCCGCGGCCCCCGCCCACCATCGTCTCGAGCGGCGAGGCCGCGCGCAGATCCGCCATCAGATCGCGCATGGCGAGCCGGTGGCCGATCCCGTCCGCCGTCAGCACCTTGCCATCTGGCCGGATCGCCGCCGCCCCAGCCGCCAACGCCCGTGCGGCGAGCGGCAGATCCGAGGTCACGCAGATATCCCCCGGGCCCGCCCGCTCCGCGATCCACATATCCGCGGCGTCGGCCCCTTGGGCGACGATCACCACCTCCACATGGGGCGCAGGGTGGGGCCGAATGCCGCCATCCGAGACCAGGACCACGCCCATGCGGTGGCGCGCCGCAACCCGCACCGTCTCTTCACGGACCGGGCAAGCATCCGCATCGACGAAGATCCGCCCCGCCATCCGAGCCCTCCCTTCGCCGTGCACGAGCCGACGGACCCCACCATGGGCAATCTGCCGCGCTGTCTGCCTCGCCTTGCCTCCCCGTCGCCCGTCCTTGCGTCGGGCCGCTCTCTCAGCGGGTCGGCACCGGGGTCTCGCCGCGATAGTCGTAGAAGCCGCGGCCGACCTTCCGTCCGAGCCAGCCGGCCTCGACATACTTCGTCAACAGCGGACAGGGCCGATATTTCGTATCGGCCAGCCCGTCATGGAGCACGTGCATGATCGACAGGCAGGTATCGAGCCCGATAAAATCCGCGAGTTGCAGCGGCCCCATGGGATGATTGGTCCCGAGCTTCATCGCCGTATCGATGGATTCGACCGATCCCACGCCCTCATAGAGCGTATAGACCGCCTCGTTGATCATCGGCAGCAAGATACGATTGACGATGAAGGCCGGGAAGTCCTCGGCCGTCGCATGGGTCTTGCCCAGACTCTCGACCACGCCGCGCATGGTCTGGAACGTCGCCTCATCCGTGGCGATCCCGCGGATCAACTCGACGAGTTGCATCACCGGAACCGGGTTCATGAAGTGGAGCCCCATGAAGCGCTCCGGTCGATCGGTGACCGAGGCGAGCCGGGTGATCGAGATCGACGAGGTATTCGTCGTCAACAGCGTCTGCGGCCCGAGATGGGGCGCGAGGCCAGCGAAGATCTTGTTCTTGATCTCCTCGCGTTCGGTCGCGCTCTCGACGATCAGATCGAGCGGCCCGAGGCGGGAAAGCTCAGTCGTGCCGCTCAGCCGTCCGAGTGCCGCCTCGCAGGCCTCCACCTCCAGGCGCCCCCGCTCGACCGCGCGGCGCAGGTTCTTTTCGATGCCGGCGAGGCCCTGTTCGAGCGCCCCTTGGCGGATGTCGTTGAGAAGCACGTCATAGCCCGCTTGGGCGAACACCTGCGCGATGCCGCTGCCCATCTGCCCGGCGCCGATCACGCCGACCGTTCTGATTTGCATAGGATCGCTCCCCTTCTGCATCGTGCCCCACTGCCCAGGGCTTGCCGCAGTGCCGCGGAGTATGCGGGAGGCCAGACGGAATGCAAGCGCCCGGGCCTGGGCCCGCCATCACTGCCGCACGCCCCTCTTTGTGTGCAAAGCAGCGAAGTTTCGATAGGCAAGGCTCCGGAAGAATGTTACACAACCTTAGGGAGATCGGGGCCTACGCATTAGGGAGATCCACATGCGTGTGACATTCGGGATGATTGGCGCCGCGCTCCTCGTGAGCCCGGCGGCCGCCGCGACCATCGACTTTGAAACGCAACCGACCGGCGTGTTGTCCACGCTCACCGTGGACGGGATCGAGGTGTCCTTCGATTGCGCACCGGGGGCCTGCTTCGTGTTCGGGTACGGCGGCCCAACCGAAGCGTTTGCCGGGGCGGCTGGTCCTGACACTCCCCTCGGCGGTTTGCCCAATCCGACGGTCGGCGGGCAGGGTCTCACCGACGAAGCGGATGGCCCCCTCCTCGCCCCGAACGGTTACGATATCGCCTTTTCCGAGGCGGTGACCGACATCAGCTTCGACATCATCGATCTCGACGGGAGCACTCTCACGGTCGACTTGTTCTCGAACGCGGATTTCACGGGTTTGCTCGGGACCGCGACGTTCACCGGCGGAGACGGGGCGATCGTCCCAGTGGATCTCAGCTCGGTGACCGGCGGGGTGCTGAGCCTCTCTCTCGGCGTGACGACCCCCGGCTCGGCCATCGACAACCTTGCCTTCACCGCGGTCGAGGACGACGGACCGACGACGATCATTCCGGTGCCGCCGACGCTCGCCCTGTTTCTGAGTGGGCTCCTCGGCTTTGCCTGGACGGGCTTCCGCCGGGCCTGATCGCGATTGGCTTCGGGCCTTTGGGTCCGGAGCGACCGATTTGGGGCCGGCCCGCATGCGACGCGACAGGCGTGCGCGCCGACCCTCGCAAGCCTTATTGGACCGTCGGCCTCACGAGATCCGCACCTCGATGCGCGCGTGGAGCCGCACCTCTTGTGCGGCGCCAAGTGCAAACCCGTCGAGCATAAGGCGCGTGAGCGCCAGACGCGCGTCAAAGCCCTCAGCCACGACCGGTAAGCCTCCGGAGTGTTCCGTGCCAAGATCGGCAAGTCGCGCCGCCTTAAGGATTTGAGACAGTTCGGTGGCGGTGAGCGCCATCTCGCTCCGAAGGCGTTGGCGGTGGGCGGCCCCCGAGAGCTTCGCCGTTCCAGGGGACCATCCGATGTGCGGCTCAGGGTTCAGCCGAGCTTCTTCTCGAGCTCAGGCACGAGCTCGAATAAATCGCCGACGAGGCCGTAATCGGCGACCTGGAAAATCGGCGCCTCTTCGTCCTTGTTGATCGCGACGATCACTTTGCTGTCTTTCATGCCCGCGAGATGCTGGATCGCACCGGAGATGCCGACGGCGATGTAGAGATCTGGCGCGACGACTTTGCCGGTCTGGCCGACCTGCCAGTCATTGGGGGCATAGCCCGAATCGACCGCCGCCCGGCTTGCGCCGGTGGCCGCGCCGAGCTTGTCCGCCACCTGCTCGATGATGGCAAAGTTCTCCTTGGACCCGAGGCCGCGACCGCCCGAGATCACCACCTTGGCCGAAGTCAGCTCGGGCCGGTCCGAAGCCACCAAGCTGTCCTCGATCCAGGACGAGAGCCCCGGGTCCGCCGGCACGTCGAGACGCTCAATCGGCGCCGCCGCCTGAGGGCCCGCGGCCTCGAAGCCTGCGGTCCGCACGGTCACGACCTTGATCGGATCCGCGGATTTCACCGTTTGGATCGCGTTGCCGGCATAAATCGGCCGCACGAAAGTGTCCGCATCCACGACTTCGAGGATGTCCGAGATGACCATAACGTCGAGAAGCGCGGCGAGGCGGGGCATCACGTTCTTGCCCGTCGTGCTCGCCGGCGCGACGATATGCGAATAGTCGCCGGCGATCCCGGCAACGAGCGCCGCGATCGGCTCGGCAAGCCCATGCCCGAGGATCGGATCATCGGCGCAGAGAACCTTCTCCACGCCCTCGAGCGATGCCGCCGCCGTCGCGCCCTCGCCCTCGCAGCCCTCGCTCGCTGCGAGCACGGTGACCGGCCCGAGCGCTTTCGCCGCCGTCAGCGCCTTGGCGGTCGCGTCATGGACGAGCGCGCCGCCCTGCATCTCCGCAATCAGAAGAACCGCCATCAGATCACTCCCGCTTCGTTTTTGAGTTTGTCCATCAGTTCCTCGACCGAGCCGACCCGCACACCCGCCTTCCGCGCCGGCGGTTCCGAGACCGATACGACGGCGAGCCGGGGCGAGACATCGATGCCATAGTCCGCCGGCGTCTTCGTCTCCATCGGCTTCTTTTTGGCCTTCATGATGTTCGGCAGCGAGGCGTAGCGCGGCTCGTTGAGGCGCAGATCGACCGACACGATCGCCGGCAACTTCACCTCGATGGTCTGCAAGCCGCCGTCCACTTCGCGGGTCACCCGCGCGGTCTCGCCCGCGACCTCGAGCTTGGAGGCAAAGGTCGCTTGTGCCCAGCCGGTGAGCGCCGCCAGCATCTGGCCGGTCGCGTTCATGTCGTTGTCGATCGCCTGCTTTCCGCAGATCACGAGACCCGGCGTTTCCTCCGCGATCACCGCCTTCAGAAGCTTGGCAACCGCGAGGGGTTCGATATCCGTGTCGACCGTATCCGCGGCCTTGATCAGGATCGCGCGGTCCGCGCCCATGGCGAGCGCGGTGCGGAGCGTCTCTTGCGCCTTCTCGACGCCGATCGAGACCGCGACGATCTCGGTCGCGATGCCCTTCTCCTTGAGACGGATGGCTTCCTCGACGGCGATCTCGTCGAAGGGGTTCATCGACATTTTGACGTTGGCGAGATCGACCCCGGAGTTGTCCGCCTTCACCCGGACCTTCACGTTATAGTCGATCACGCGCTTAACCGGCACGAGCACCTTCATGAGCGCATCCTTCAATTGCGTTTTGGTTTGCACAGCGTCGCCACGCAAATCATCAGATCGAGAGTTATCGGGATCCCGGCGCGATACACTGGGATAAAGCGACGCGCACAGACCGGCAAGCGGCGCTTTGACATGGGTCAGCGCCGCGTCTGTCAGTCAAGTCTGGCGGGCCCGGCGGCGTTGCGCGGTGAAGGGACCTCCCCAGCGGGCCAGGTCCCGGGTGCCGATCGGCGGGGGTCCCGATCCGCGGAGCTCGGGTGAGAGCTGAGACGGCGCGACGGCCAGCCTTGAAGGCCGTTCGAAGCGGCCGGCTCTCGCGCCAAGGGTCACAGTCCCGGCTTCGCCCTCAATCGGCCGCGCGACGCAGAACCTCTTGCGCGTAGATCTCCAGGGGCGCGTCATCGTCGACCACACCGCGCACGGTCACTTCATCGCCCGCGCGAACCGTGACGCCGCCCTGCTCCAGATACACCTCGACTGTCCCGGTTGCGTCCTCAAGCAGAAACTCGTCGTCGTCGCTCACGCGCTGGACTGTGCCAGAGACGCTCACAGCCGTGCCGGGCACCAAGTCACCGATCGTGACCGAGGGAAACCGGTCTGACGCGGCGGCCAAACCGGCGACGAGAACGGCGAAACCGAAGGACGAACGGGCGAGCATTTTGGTCAAACCTCCATGACGAACGGTCAGATGCAGAATACCCGTTCGAATTGGGGTGTCTTCTCTTTGCGCGCAAGACTGGGCGTCCTCGCCGCGCGCTGTGTCAGTTCCGAAGCACGACGCAAGCGCCCCCGGCGCGTTTCAGCCGCGCGCAGAGGAGACCGGCCTCCCGGCGGCTCGCTGCGCCGATCCGTGCCTGATAAGGCGTGCCGCGGATCCCCCGGCGCGACCGGACGACCATCACCGATTTGCCGCCGATCACGGACGCATAGCGCCCCACCACCCGGTTCGCCGCCCGGAGCGCCGCCGAGCGGTTCCGCCCGCCCGCGATCTGCACGCCCCAAGGTGCCCGCACGCCCGCCGAGACCGCGCGCGTCGGCAACACCGGCAAATCGCGGCAGGCCTCACCGAAGCTCCGCTTTGGATCGAGCGGACGCGGCTCCACGTCGCGGCCACGCTCGCGGAACCACTCGACCGGACGATAGGTAATCGAATGCACATAATTCACGGTCTCGAGCGGCAGGCCGAAGCCCCGGTCGAGAAAGCGTTCCACCCGGCTCGGACCGCCGTTGTAGGCCGCGGCCGCGAGCCCCCAATTGCCGAACTGCGCCCGGAGATCCGCGAGATAGTGGGCCGATGCGGGGATCGCCTGGTCCGGGTCCCAGGGGTCGGCGAGGCCACGCTCTTTGGCGGTCCCTGGCATGAACTGGGCAATTCCCTGGGCACCGACCGGCGAGATCGCTTTGACGTCGAAGCGGCTTTCCTTCCAGATCAGCCGCGCGAAGAAATCCGGGATCAACCCATGGCGCGCGGCCGCGCTTTCGATAAGCGTGCAGATCCGCTCAATGCCCGGCCCTTCGGCCTCGGCGAGGTTCTCGGGCTTCGGCGCATCCGGGTTTGGGGGCGGCGGGCTCGCAGGCTTCGCCGCGGGCACCGGTGCCTCGAGCGCGGCCGCGGCCGGCCCTGCCCAGCTCGTCGACGCGGCGATGACGAAGGCCGCGAGCAAGACCCACACTGCCGCTCTCGACCTCTCCGCTGCGCCCATGCCGGCATGCTCCCCTGACCGCCCGTCTGCCGGCAGGTGTAGCGAAATCGAACCGCCCGGTCACGGTCGAATGCGGACGCCCACGCGGCTCAGCGGTGTTTGCCGGGCACCCAGAGCACGTCGCCCGCGCCGTTCCGGTTGGCCGCCCGGGAGGCCACGAAGAACCAATCCGACAGCCGATTGAGATACTTCAGCCCCGCTTCGTTGACGCCTTCGACAGTTGCGAGTTCGACCGAGAGCCGCTCGGCCCGGCGGCAGACCGTCCGACACAGATGAAGATGCGCTGCGAGCGCCGAGCCGCCCGGCAGCACGAACGAGCGGAGCGGCTCGAGATCGGAGTTCATCGCGTCGATCTCCGCTTCGAGCCGGTCAACCTGCGAAGACACGATCCGCAGCGGCGGATACTCGGCCTCGGCGTCGCGCTCCATGTTCGGCCGGCAGAGATCCGCCCCCAGATCGAACAGATCGTTCTGGATCCGCGCGAGCGCTGCATCCATCTCGCCCTCGGCATGAAGTCTCGCGAGCCCGAGCGTCGCATTCAGCTCGTCGACCGTACCATAGGCGGTGACCCGCGGCGAATGTTTGGCGACCCGCGCGCCGTCGCCGAGGGCCGTGTCGCCTGCATCGCCCGTGCGCGTGTAGATCTTGTTAAGGACGACCACCTGCGCCTCCCTTGGATGATTGACCCGGGCCGCCCGCCCGGCGACCGGCATTCACCACATCCATCGCGGACGGAGCAAGAGCGCTCAGCCGCCGTTCCGGGCGACGAGAACGGTGATCATGATCAGGATGATCGCCACGAATTGCGCGACGATGCGCCAACGCATCATGCGCTGCGAGAAGCTGGTGCTCGTGGTGCCGGTCCCGAACCCGACGATGCCGATCATTACGATGATCAGGGTTACGAGACAGGCGGCGACGGCGACGGTCAGGAAAGTGTTGGCCATAGTGCGAACCTAGTTCAACGCCGGAGCGCGACCACATCGCCCGGCCCGCCGCTCAGCCGCGGACGAGGACGGCGTCGAGCCAGCGGGTCGGCAGCACGCGCTTGAGCAGTCCGGCCACATAGGTGGGGCGGGTGACGTAATAGCGCGGGCGCGGCCGGCGGCTCTCGAGGGCATGGATCAGTTTCGCCGTCGTCGCCTCGGGGCCGAGTTCGAACGGATCGGGTGCCGGGTCCTCCGCATAGAGCCGGGGCTCGAGTTCGTCGCGGTAAAGCCGCGCCCAAGGGGACCCGTCGGGCTCGATCCAGCGCTCGTAATGGGCGCGCGCGTTCTGCCGGATCCGGGTGCGGATCGGCCCGGGCTCGATCAAGATCAGGTGGATGCCGGTCTCTCGAAGCTCGAGCCTGAGCGTGTCGGTGTAGCCCTCGATGGCGAATTTGGTCGAGTTGTAGGCGCCGCGGAAACGCAGCGCGGCAAAGCCGAGGACCGAGGAATTCTGCACGATGCGCCCGGCGCCCGCGGCCCGCATGACCGGGATCGCCCGCCGCGTCAGGTCGTGCCAACCGAAGAAATTCGCCTCGAAGATCGCCCGGAGCGCGTCGGTCGGCAGGTCTTCGACCGCGCCCGGCTGCGCGTAGGCGCCGTTGTTGAAGAGCGCGTCGAGCCGTCCGCCGGTCGCCGCCATCACCTCGTCGAAAGCAGCCGCGATGCTATTGGGATCCTGATAGTCGAGCATCGGGGCGTCGAGCCCTTCCGCGCGGAGCCGGGCGCAGTCTTCCGCCTTGCGACAGGCGGCAAATACCCGCCAACCCCGATCCTTGAGCGCATGGGCCGCGTGATGGCCGATCCCCGAGGAGCAACCGGTAATGAGGATCGTTCGCGTCATCGCATCCCTCGCGCTCGTGCGTTGTCGACTGGCCGCAGCGTTCGCAAAAAATGCATCCCGCGAAGCCCATCACGGCATTGTTGACGAAGATACCAAGCACGCCGCGCACGGCCGTCGTCCCCAAGGCGGCGCCGTCGAGGGTCGTGGCCGCGCGATCGTTCGTTGCAAACCGCCCGGTCGAGATACCGCCTCGCCCGGCGCCGCACAACCGGTCGTCGGCGGCGCGAAGCCCGGCGTCAGCGCTTCGGCCGGGCCCGGCGCCGGCCGGCGGTGCGCGTGTGAAACTCCGGCGGCTTGCCGGCGATCCAGTCACGGAACTTTTCGATCCGCGGATGCGCGCGCAACGCCTCGACCGTGTTGTAGATCCGGGCGAGTTCGGCCTCGGAGCAGGCCGCATGGATCTCGTTATGGCAGATCTGGTGCAGGAGCACGGTCGGACCCTTGCGCCCGCCCTTCAGCTTGGGGATCAGATGGTGAAGGCTTTGCCGCGCATGGGCTGGGATCGGCCGGTCGCAGATCGGGCAGATGGGCTCGCCATCGGGGGCGGCATCTGCCTCGTCGATCCACCAAGGCACTCCGGACATCCGATCCTCCTTCTCCCGCGTGGGAGAGTAGCCGGCCGGCGAGCCCAGGCAATCGGCGCCCCTTGGCTGGGGAGGGAAAGCGCGGGACATGCGCACCGAAGAACCGAACACCGTCGGTACGATTGCGCGCGCGGCCGGTTAAGGCGCCTCGGCCCGGTCGCTTTCGGTCCCGGCAAGGGCTAGGAACGTCTGCCTGGCGCGCGGGCCGCTCGGCCGGTATGGCATGCCCGACGGGAGAGAGGGAATGGAGATGACGAAGGGGACGGCGCCACTGGGCAAAACCGTCGTGGAAAGCTGGACCGAGTGGGATCCGCTCCGCCACGTGATCGTTGGCCGGGCCGACGGCGGTCAAGTACCTGCACCCGAACCTGCGCTCGAGGCCAAGGTCCCCGTCGACAGCGATCTGCGTGGCGCGCACGGACCGCGGGACCCCGAGACGATCGCCCGGGCCGGTGCGCTTCTCGATGCCTTTGCAGCGCAGCTCTCGGCGCGCGGGATCCGGGTCGACCGGCCCGTTCCGATCGACTTTGCCGAGCCGGTGCGCACCCCGGATTTCGAGACGCCCGCGCAATTCGGCTGCATGCCGCCGCGGGACGTGTTGCTGACGGTCGGGACAGAGATCGTCGAGGCGACCATGTCCTATCGCTGCCGATGGTTCGAGTATCTTTGCTATCGCCCTCTGTTGGCCCGCTATTTCGACGAAGACCCGCGCTTTCGCCACACCGCCGCACCAAAGCCGCGGCTGACCGATGCGGACTACCGCACCGAGTATCTGAGCGGACCCGACGAAGCGACGCGCCTCGCCTGGGCGGGCGAGCGGCGCTTTGTGACCACCGAGGAAGAACCGCTCTTCGACGCGGCCGACGTGATGCGCTTCGGCCGCGATCTGGTGGTCCAGCACGGCGCGACGACCAATAGGAAGGGCATCGACTGGCTGCGGCGGCACTTCCGCGACCACCGGGTGCATGTGCTCAGTTTTCCGGGCGATCCCTATCCCTGCCATATCGATGCGATCTTCGCGCCGCTGCGCCCCGGGCTCGCGCTGGTCAACCCGAACCGCCGGCCGCCGGCCGACGAACTCGCGGTTTTTGCGCGCAACGGCTGGGAGATCCTCGACGCCGCGCCGCCCGCGCATCAGAGCCCGCCGCCGCTCTGCTACTCGACGGTCTGGCTCTCGATGAACCTGCTGATGCTCGACCCGAAGACCGTCTGTGTCGAAGCGTCCGAGGTCTATCAGGCCGACCAGCTCGACCGCATGGGCTTCGAAGTGGTGCCCGTCGCGCTCCGCGAGGCTTATGCCTTCGGCGGCGGGCTCCACTGCGCGACGGCGGATGTGCATCGCGAGGGCGGCCCGATCGACTGTCTCGACCGCTAGCATCGGCGCGTGAAGGCACGGATCGACCGGACCGAGGAGGGGGTGCCTGGGGGTGCGGCGATCTTCCCCCGTGCCGAAGCCGGCCGCCGGAGCGATCTTCGGTGATGAGGGGCTGGCGATGCCGGCCGCCCGGTGCAAGAGGCGAGTGGGGCGACGCGGCCATCTGCGATCCGCGATCGCAGCGCGGGGCCCCGTGCCCCGCGGCGCGCGCCCCTGGCGGGCGGGCGCATGGCCGCTTCCAGGGCTGCAGCCGTGACCGGGTCCCCTCGATGCCGCCGCACCCGACCCGCCGCGTCTCCCGATCTCGTCAGAGGAGCGACACCCGTTCGGCCCGTTCCGGGTCGGGAAACGGCCGATAGAGACCCACCTCGACCCGCGCGACCATGGAATGGACCGGCGCATAGAGCCGCTCGATCTCGTCGTCATGGCGCGCCACATGCCGAAACACGCGATCGAGCGCCGCCATATCGGCAACGTCGATCTCGAGCAAAAAATCCCGGTGCGCCGCCGAGGCAAGCCCGAGCTTCCGGCGAAAGAGGCGCCAGCCCCCGATCGTCCCGGCCTCCCGCAGATGGCCGAGCCAATGCTCGAGCGCGTGGGCGAAGGCCACCGCCTTGGCGTCGTCCTTGAGATCGAAAAGCGCGTGGTAGAGGTTCATGGCCGGTCTCCTGCTTGGCCGCACCCTGACGCGGAGGTGTTGACGGATGGTTGACGAAAGCCGCCCGGCCGTGGTGATCGGCGCAGGACCGGCCGGGCTCGCGGCCGCGGAGGCTCTTGCCGCCGCCGGTCACCCCCCGGTCGTGCTCGAGGCCAAGCCCAGCGTTGCCCGAAAGTTTCTGATGGCGGGGAAATCCGGCCTCAACCTCACCAAAGACGAGGCGGAGGACGCGTTTCTCGCTGCCTTCGGCACGGCCGCGCCCCGGCTTGCGCCGATCCTGCGGGCGTTCGGGCCGCAAGACTGCCGGGCCTGGGCCGAAGGGCTCGGCGAAGCGCTCTTCACGGGGAGTTCGGGCCGGGTCTTTCCGCACGTGATGAAAGGCTCGCCGCTTCTCAGGCGCTGGCTCGCCCGCCTAGCTGCCGCGGGCGTCGAGATCCGCACGCGCTGGCGCTGGACGGGCTGGGACGGAGAGACGCTCCGCTTCGAGACCCCCGCCGGTCCCCGGCGCATCGCCGCCCGCGCGACCGTCCTCGCCCTCGGAGGCGCCTCCTGGCCGCGGCTCGGCTCGGACGCCGCCTGGGTGCCCTGGCTCGAGGCCGCAGGGGTCGCGGTCGCGCCGTTCCGCCCGGCCAATATCGGGATCGAGATCGCCTGGTCAGAGACGCTCCGCAGCCGCTTCGCCGGCGCCCCGCTCAAACCCGTCGGCCTGGCGGCGGGAGAGGCGCGGACGCTCGGCGAATGCGTGGTCACCGAAACCGGCCTCGAAGGCAGCGCGGTTTATGCAGTCTCGGCGGCGATCCGCGAGCGGCTGCGCGGGGCCTGCGATCTGACCCTCGATCTTGCTCCGGGGCGCACCGAGGCGGCAATCGAAGCCCGGCTCGCGCGGGCGGGCCCGCGTCAAAGCCTCGCCAACCGGCTTCGACGTGCGGGGATCACCGGGGTGAAGGCCGCACTCCTGCGCGAGGCCGACGGCCCCGTGCCGACGGCCCCGGCCCCGCTCGCGGCCCGGATCAAAGCGCTGCCGCTCACGGTCGCCGGACTGCGGCCCATCTCCGAGGCGATCTCGTCGGCCGGAGGGGTCGCTTGGGACGGGGTCGATGCGGCGCTCGCGCTGGCGGCCCGTCCAACGGTTTTCGTCGCGGGAGAGATGCTCGACTGGGAGGCGCCGACGGGCGGGTATCTGTTGACCGGCTGTCTCGCCACGGGCTTCTGGGCGGGGCAGGCAGCGGCACGACACCTTGCCGGCGGGCCCGGCCCGGCCCCCGCGCCCTCTCAGGCCCTACCCATCCGGGCGGGCTTCGTCGCTCGGGGGCCGTCGTCGCGCCCGCCATCGGCCTGACAGGGCGCGGGGACCGGCGCTCGCCAACGCGCCGTCCTGTCAGGGCCCTAAAGCGCTCGAGATCGACGGCCGCGCCCACGCCCCGCCCGGCCGATGGGGGGCGCAGGACCCGCCCGGCAGAACGGTGCCAGCCCGGGTGGGTGGGGCCCGCCGGGGCGAGGGCGCCTTCCTCAGCGCAGATCCGGCAATCGATAGGCCTCGGCCGACAACTCGTCCCGGAGTTTCCGTTTCGAGATCTTTCCCGTCGCCGTATGCGGGATCGCCGGGCGAAAGATCACCTCGTCGGGCAGCTGCCAGCGCGCGAAATGCGGCGCGAGCGTCGCCAGCACGCCCTCCGCATCGATCCGCCCCCCCTCGCGGAGCACGACCACGAGCACCGGCCGCTCGCCCCATTTGGGGTGCGGCATGGCGATCGCCGCCGCCTCGGCGATCTCCGGGTGCCCGACGGCCGCGTTCTCCAGATCGATCGAACTGATCCACTCGCCCCCCGATTTGATCACGTCTTTCACCCGATCGGTGATCCGCACATAGCCGGACCCGTCCAGGGTCGCCGCATCGCCCGTGTCGAACCAGCCCTCTGCATCGGTCGCCGGAGCGTCCGCCTTCAGGTACCGCGCGATTACCCCTGGCCCGCGGATCTGCAACCGCCCGGTCGCCGTCCCGTCCGCGGGCAACCGGCGGCCCAGTTCGTCGCGAAGGCCGAGCTCGACGCCGAAGGGCGGGTGACCGACCGACAGCTGTGCGGCCATCCGCGCCTCGGCCCCCGCCGCCGCCACCTCGGGCTTGAAGCTGGCAACCGTCCCGATCGGCGAGCATTCGGTCATCCCCCAGGCATGCAGCACGCGCACGCCGTAGCGCTCCTGGAACGCCTCGATCACCGCCCGCGGACAGGCCGAGCCGCCGATCACCACCCGCTCCAGATCGGGGAGCACCCCAGCGGTCGCGTCGAGATGCGCCAAGAGCGGCAACCAGACCGTCGGCACGGCCGCGGTGAACGTCACCCCTTCGCCCAGCATCTCCATGAGGCTTGCGGGATCGAGCTGCCGCCCCGGCAGCACCATGCCCGCCCCGGCCAAAGGTGCCGAGAACCCGGTCGACCAGCCGTTCGCATGAAAGAGCGGCACGACCGGCATCACCACGTCGCGGCAGGAGAGGCCGAACATATCCGGCTGCACCACCGTCATCGCGTGGAGCACGTTCGACCGGTGCGCATAGACGACGCCTTTCGGATTTCCGGTCGTGCCGGAGGTATAGCAGATCCCGCAGGCGGCCCCCTCCTCGACCGCGGTCCAGTCGCCCCCACCGGTCTCCGCGTCGATCAGCGCATCGAAGGCGAGCACCGGCACCCGGAGTGTCGTCTCGGGCACCTTCGCGTCCAGCACGATCACCCCTTGAAGCCGCGGCAAAGCGGGCGCGATTTCTTCGAGGACCGGCACGAGATCCGGATCGACGAGGATCCAGGCATCCTCCGCATGGTCGCAGATATAGCCGAGCTGCTCGGCCCCGAGGCGCGGGTTGAGCGAGTGCAGCACCGCCCCCGCACCGGGCACGCCGTACCAGGCGACCAGATGGCGGGGTGCGTTCCAGGCCATGACGCCGACCACCGTGCCCGGACGGATCCCGAGCCCCCGAAGCGCCTCGGTGAGGCGCATGGCGTCGTGGCGGATCCCGGCCCAGTCGGTCTCGACGCGGGCGCCGTCCGCACCGCGCCCGACGATCCGGCGGCCGCCGTGATAGGTCGCGGCATGGTCGATGATCCGGCCGACCCGCAGCGGCCAGTCTTGCATCTGCCCGAGCATGGGCTCCTCCCTGGTTTGTTTTTCTGTCATGGGACTGTAACGGGGGCTCGGCGGGGGCAGAAGCGGCAAGAAGGACCACGGGCAGTGTCGACGGTCAGAGGCGCGGCGGCGATCTCGGCAGGCACGGCGCTCATCGCCGTGGGCGATGTGGGCGTGGCGCTTTTGGCCGACCGGGTGGGGCTCTGGCAGTTCCATGCGACCCGCTCGGCGATGATCTTGCCGCTGGCGATCGGCCTCGCGGCCGCGCTCGGTCGCCTCGGCCTCCTCAGGGTGGCCGCGCCCCGCCGGGTCGCCGAACGCACCGCCTTCTCGGTCGGCGCGCTCATGCTCTATTTCGCGGCGCTGCCGGCGGTGGGGATCTCGCAAGCGGCCGCCGGGATCTTCTCCTCGCCGCTCTGGGTGGTGGTGATCGCGGGCACGGTCTTCGGCGAACGCATCGGACCGCTCCGCCTCGTCGCGCTTCTCATCGGCCTCGGAGGCATGGCCCTCGTCCTCGGACTGACGCTCGGCCCGCCCGAGCCCATGGGCCTCGTCGCGATCGGCGCGGGCATCCTCTATGCGCTCAGCGTGATTTGGACCCGGGCCTATTGCGCGTCGGAGACCCCGGCTGCGCTCGCGGTCTGGCAATTCGGCGGGCTCCTGGTGGCGGGGCTTCTCGGGCTCGCCGCGCAACCCCTGCTCGCGGGTCTCCTCTCGGCCACGCCGGGCGCCGAATTCGCCACCCGGCCCTGGGCGCCGCCCGACGCGGCCCTGCTCGGCGCGATCTTCGCGATCGGCGTCGCCGGTATCCTCGCCACCGGTCTGATGGCCGCCGGTTACCGGGCGGGGCCGTCCTCGATCATGGGGCTTTTCGACTTCACCTTTCTCCTTTGGGCCCCATTTGCGGCCTGGGCGCTTCTCGGGGAGCGGATCACGCCAGAGACCGCGCTCGGCATGGGCCTCTTGGCGCTCGCGGGGATCTTAGCGGCCCTCGCCGGCGCGCGTCAGCGGCACGAGACCCGCTGACAACCGACAACTTCGGTGCGAAGATGTGGCCAGCGATCCGTCCAAGGAACACCGCCCATGACCCATCTCTCGGCTTGTCTGAGCAGCGTCGTCCTCCTGGTGCTCGCGCCTGTCGCCGCGCGGGCCGAGGACCGTGTCCCCGCCCCGACGGGCGAGGTGGTCCTCGAGATCTCGGGCAAGATCACTAAGACAAATGCGGGCGACCGGCTCAGCCTCGACCTGGCCCAACTTCGGGCATTGCCCATGGTCTCGGTCGAGACCGCGACGCCCGCGACCGGCGACGCCGTCCATGTCTTCGAAGGCATTCAGGCCGCGGCGCTGCGCGGGCTTGCGGGCACCGAGGGCACCGAGCTCCGGATGACCGCGCTCGACGATTATTCCGTGACCGCGCCCATCGCCGGGATCCTCGCCGCGGGCGGGGTCTTTGCGCTCAGCATGGACGGCGCGCCCCTCGATCCGGAGGGCTTCGGCCCCGTGTGGCTCCTTTACGATTATGACGGCCTCGGCCCGGAGAAGGCCGCCATCGTCAACGACACCATGAGCCCATGGGCGCTCGCGACCATCGTCGTCGAGTGATCTAATCCTCGGTCAGGTGACGCCTGCCGCGGGCGCGCGCAAGCGCCGACTGCCGCTCTCGCTCGGCAAAGCGGGCCCGGTCCGCCTCGGAATATTCCCCGATGCAGGCCGGGCAAGAGACCCCCGGACGCCAGGCGGAATGTGCCCGCGCCTCAGAAGAGACCGCCCGTCCGCAGGCATGGCAGAGCGCGTGGCTGCCCTCGGCAAGGCCATGGCCGACCGCCACTCGACCGTCGAAGACAAAGCACTCCCCCTGCCAGCGGCTCTCCGTCTCGGTCACCCGTTCGAGATAGCTGAGGATCCCGCCCTGCAGATGCAGCACCTCCGGCACGCCTTGGCCGAGGAGCCAGCTCGAGGCCTTCTCGCAGCGGATGCCGCCGGTGCAATACATCGCCACCCGCTTGCCCGCGAACCGCTCCGCATGCGCCGCCCACCAGGCGGGGAAATCCCGGAAACTCGGCGTGTCCGGATCAACGGCGCCAGCGAACCGCCCGATCGCGACTTCGTAATCGTTCCGGGTGTCGATCACCACGGTGCCCGGGTCGTCCACCACCCGGTTCCAATCCTCCGCCGGCACATAGGTGCCGACCCGAGCGGCCGGGTCCGCGCCCGGTTGACCGAGCGTCACGATCTCGGACTTGACCCGAACCTTGAGGCGGCGGAACGGCATCGCCTCCGCCCGGCTTTCCTTGACATCGAGGCCCGCACAGCCCGGCAGCCCCCGGATATGCGCCAGCACCCGGTCGAGCCCCGCGCGCGAGCCTGCAACCGTGCCGTTGATCCCCTCCCGCGCGAGGAGCAGGGTTCCCCGGACCCCGGCCGAACAGGCACAGGCCGCAAGCGGGCCGCGCAGCCGCTCGGGTGCGACGAGCGGCGTGAACCGGTAGAGCGCTGCAACATGGACGGTCATGGCACGATCATCTATCGATCCCGAGCGCTTGAGAGCAAGGATCGGTGCGCCAGGGCGAGGAGCGTGATGCGCATCTCGAGACACGGCCAGACCGGCTCGTCCGCTGCCATCGGCCCTTGGTCTTCCCGCTAATGGCGCGCTTAGGGGCGGGCGTCTGTGTCGGCGGGGCGATCCATGCATGGCTCGGCCATGGCGATGTCTGGCTCTGCAGCGTCCTCGCAGGGGTGTTTCTCGCAGCCGCGGCGGCCGCCAAGATCGACATCGACATCCGGCTCGACCGCCAGAAGGGCGAGGTCACCCGCCCGGCGCGCTCGATCATCCGCGAACGGATGCGCAGCGTGCCCTTGGCGGAGGTGCTGGCGGCCGAGGTGGAGACCGACACGGACGGCGCGATGCGCCTGGTGCTGCGGACCGAGCGTGGCGTCTTCCCGCTCGACGCTGCCTCCTCCAGCTGCCTGCTTGCCGGGGAGGCCGACGCGATCAACGCCTCGCTCGCAGCCAATAGGTGATTGCGCCTCCGCCCGACGTGTAACTTTCGGCTCGAGAACGCGTGGCGAGCACGGCCAGTTTCGGCGCCCGCGCCATATTCCCGCGCGCCATCGCCTCCGGGCTCGGCTACTCTTCGCCCATGAACGAAACGCTGCCTCCCCGGAAACGCCTCGCGGCCATCCTCGCGGCCGATGTGGTCGGCTATTCCCGTGCCATGGCCGCGGACGAGGACGGTACGTTCCGGGCCGTGGCCGCGCTTTTCGACGGCACGCTCGCCCCGGTGGTCGCGCGCCGCGGAGGGCGGATCTTCAAACGCATGGGCGACGGGCTCCTGGCCGAATTTCCGAGCGTCGGCGATGCGGTGACCGCGGCCGTCGAGATCCAGGCGGCGCTGGCGGCCCGGCCAGGACCCGGGCTCATGATCCGGATCGGCGTCAACCTCGGCGACGTGATCGCGCATCAGGGCGATCTTTACGGCGACGGGGTCAATGTGGCGGCCCGGGTCGAAGCGCTCGCACCCGCGGGCGGGGTCTGCATAACCCGACCCGTCCGAGACCAGATCCGCGACCGGTTGCCCTACGCCCTTATCGATCTGGGCGAGATCGCGGTCAAGAACATCCGCCGCCCGGTGCGGGTCTTCCGTGTCGAAACCGAAGCCCGGTCCGCCGCTCCGCCATCCCGGTCACAGCGAGCGGCGGTCGGCGCGGCCCTCCGGACCGGGCTCACGGCGGCCGTCCTCGCGGCGGCGGATGCGGGCCTCGCGCCGGTGCCCGAGCCGGTCGACCCGCCCCTCGCCCTGCCCATCGAAGCCGTCGAAATCAGCCGCTGGACCCGCACGGAGACGGCGCTCGCCGCGGGCCCCGGCCCCGGCTTTCCCGCGACCGCCCGCATCCCGGCCGGAACGCGGCTCGAGGCCACCGGACGGATCGAGGTTTCGGGCCGCGGCTATCTCCGGGTCCGGATCGAGGGCGAGACGCGGTACCTGCCGGAGGCCACGGTCACTGAGACGCCACCACCGGCTCCTCTGTATCCCCCTGTGCCTCCGCCCCCCGCGGCTCCCCCCCGCGAGACGCCGCGCCGCGAGACGCCGCTCGCCCCGCTGCCGGTGGCGCCCGCAGCAACCCCTGCGACAGCGACCCCCTCCGCCGGCGCGGCGCCTGAACCCGATCTCCCCGGTCCATCCGGCCGGCCGGACAGCATCCGGGTGCGGATTTCCTTGGATCTCGATTCGAACTGGAACCAATGCGCCCTGGCCCGCGACAACGCCGTTCACCGGCTTCCGCTCGATCCCGACAGCCGCTGGCGGCGGATCCGAAACCTCGGCGGTGCGGATATGGAACTCCGCGCCCGGGCGCGCCGCGATGGCGACGCCATCGTCGTCTCGATTTGGCCCTATGCGCGCACCTGGTCCGCGGCCGACGCGCTCTCGATCCGTTTCGACGATCCCCGACCGGGCGCACAGGGCCGGGCCTTTTCGGGCCAATGGGCGCCCCCGCCTTACGCGGTCTGCGGCCGGCTCGCCGCCTACGTCGCCATCCTCGAGTGACGCGCCGAGCGCCCCCCCCCCGGCGGGGCGCTGTGGGGCAGAGGGCCCGGCCCCACGGCCCGGGCCGGCCCGGGGGGGGGGGGGC
>JBHJGX010000026.1:0-47954 GCA_050331395.1 Paracoccaceae bacterium | reverse complement strand
GGGCGGGGGGCGCCCCCCGCCGGGCCGCCAACCCCCGGGGCGGGTGCGGCGCCCGGGTGCCGGGGGGCCCCCCCGGCTCGGCAACCGTGGTTCGGGGGGGATGACCGTTGCCTGCGATTAAGGTGGTTGACTTTGCCTCCTCGTTCTAGGGGGCTCCGCTCACAAACCGAGCCGATATCCTCCGCTCTCCGTGAGCAGCAGCCGGGCGTTCGACGGCTGTGGCTCGATCTTCTGGCGCAACCGATAGATATGCGTCTCGAGCGTGTGGGTGGTTACCTCGGCGTTATAGCCCCAGACCTCGCGCAGGAGCACGTCGCGCTCGACCGTCCGACCGCCCGCCCGATAGAGGAATTTCAGGATGTTGGTCTCTTTCTCGGTCAGTCGGATTTTGCGCTCGGCCTCGTCGGTCAAGAGCTTTTGGCCTGGCTGGAACGCGTACGGTCCGATCTGAAAGATCGCGTCCTCCGACTGTTCGTGCTGGCGCAGTTGGGCGCGGATCCGGGCGAGCAACACCGGGAATTTGAACGGCTTGGCGATGTAGTCGTTCGCGCCCGAATCGAGGCCGAGGATCGTGTCGCTGTCCGAGCTGTGCCCCGTCAGCATCACGATCGGGCATTTCACCCCCTGTTTGCGCATCAGCCGGCAGACTTCGCGCCCGTCCATATCCGGCAGCCCCACGTCGAGCAGAATGAGATCGTGCATCTCGTGCCGGCTTCGGTCGATCCCGGCCTGACCGGTCTCTGCTTCGAAGACGTCGAACTCTTCCATCAGCAAGAGCTGATCGGCGAGTGCCTCGCGGAGGTCTGCATCGTCGTCCACCAGCAAGATCTTTTTGGCTACGGCCATCTTGGTCTCTCCAGGGTTGGTGTTCCGCCGGGGTCGTCCCGTATCGCCGCGCTGAAATGGGAAAAGGCGGGCCGGGGCCCAAGAAATCTGTCAATGTCTCACCGGCTCGTGTCCCGATCGTGTGCTTATGTCGGGAAATCCATCGAATTGTTTCAGGTCGAGGGATCGAGACGGCGGGTTGATCACGGCCTCGGCTTATGGGAATGAGCGGGCCAGGGTAAAGGGGAGAGCAGTATGAGAGTTCCGTTCCAGACCGCCGGCGCCGCCGTAGCCGCCGTCCTGATCGCGATGGCGCCGATACCGGCCGCGGCCGTCGGCATCAACGGTGAGTTCGATATCACCAATCTGGATGCGCCCCTCTCTGGACAGTCGTTTTCCGGGACATTTTCCTTCGACGACGCGGCCGGGAGCGGATCGGGCGAGGAGTTCATCCCGCTCGAGAGTTTCGAGTTCAACTTCGACGGGACATCCTTCACCCTCGGTCCGCCGAGCAACGTCACCGGCCCGGAGGCGGTCTTCGTCGACGGTGTGTTCCTCGGCATCTCCGCAAGCGGCGACACCTTCAGTTTCGTCCCCGGTTTTTTCGACGTGAGCGAGGCCTTCTTCAGCTTCGACATCGAGGGCGGCACCGGGATCGGAGATACGAGCTTCACGCTGATGGAGAGCATGGGCGAGACGGGAACGCCGGGATCGCAAATCCCGTTGCCGGCCGGCGCTCTGCTGATGATGACCGCCCTTGCCGGCATCGGTCTCGCCGCCCGACGCCGCGCCTGACGTGGGGGGGCGTGACGGCCCCGGCCCCATTCGGGCGCCGGGTTAAGGGCTTTCAGCCACTCAGCCCGCGCGGCGGCGCCTCCAACCCAGGACACCGACCGCGGCCGCCAGGAGCCAGCCCGACGCGGGCAGCGGGATTTGGTCCATATCGATTTCGACCCGGATGTCGTCGATGAACAGCTGGGACGTGGCAAAGCTCAACGCGGGGACGATCGCGGCAAACTGGAGGGTCAGGCCTGCGTCGACATCCGGCCCGGTCATGGTTGTAAAGCTGAAAAATTTCCAGCTTTCGGGATCGGAATTGAGGTCCAGAGACGTGCCGCCGAGGATCTCGGAGCTCGACGTCCCGCCGCCTTCGATCTCGGAAAAGAACTCGGCGAAGGCAACGCCGTTCTGGGTCAGCGTCCCGCGTGCATAGAACGAGACCGTGACTTCGCTATTGGGTTGCACCATGCCGATGCCGAGATTGGCATTCTTGAGCACAGCGGTCGACGAGGTTGAAAAATCGCCCTGGCTCGCCGAGAGCGCGCCGGCGAAGTTCCCTGTGAACGGATTTACCTCTGTGGTGCCGACCGTAGCGCCGGCTCCGGTGGTAAATCCGACCCAGCCCGGCGGCAGAAGGCTTCCGCTCGGATTGACCGCAAGGCCTTCGACGCCCACGATTTCAAGCCCTGGGTCGATGGCGATATTGGCCGCCTGAGCGGCGCCTGACATGGCGCCCGAACCAAGCGCGCAAGCCAGCATCAGCGTTGTCATTCTCACGATGTCACTCCCACGATTACGGGCACCCAAGCGGCACTCACTGCAACAATCTCGGCTGAACTGTCGCCCCGCGCCGGATTTCGCCCAGCATTCCCCAACCCTCATCGAGTTTTCACTATGTCGTCAGAAATAAATCCCGTCAATCGAAAACACTTCGGTACCTGGTCGCCGAAATTTTATTTATGTCCACACACTGGCCATCCGGCGCGACGAATTCGGTCCGATGAAACCCGGACCGGGGCTCCAGCGGCCAGATCGAGGAGACCGTTGCCGGAACGGCGCAAAGACCGGAAGGCGGTCTGCGGGATCCGCCCCGCCGGGGCGTGACGTGCTCCGCCTCCCTGTCCTATATGACCCTGGGATATCAGGGAGGCCCGCGATGGCGCTCACACTGACGGTGGAGGAACGGGTCGCCCGGGCACGGGCGGATCTGCGGATGGGCGCGCCCGTCGCACTCGTCCGGTCGGATGGCGGAGACGCAGTCCTCGTCCTCGCCGCCGAGATGGCGAGCGACGCCCGTCTTGCCGATCTTCGTGCGCTGGCCCCGAACGAGTTCGACCTGGCGATCAGCCACTATCGGGCAGCGACGCTGGCGGCGCGTGCCTATGACGGTACGATTGCGCGGGTGATCCTCGACCCCGAGCACGATGCGAAGTGGATCCGGGCGACGGCGGACCCGTCGCTCGATCTGGCGACGCCGCTCAAAGGGCCCTACCGGACCCGGCGCGAGGGCGCCTCCGACCTCCATGCGCTTGGCCTTTTGCTCACAAAACAGGCGCGGCTCTTACCCGCGGCCGTGGTCGCCCGGTTTGCCGACGGCGCCCGTGCGGCGGAGATCGCCGCCGAAGCCCGGCTTTCGGTTCTCGATGCGGACACGGTCCGCGCGGCCGAGGGCGCAGCTATCCGCCTGCTGCGCGTCTCGGGCGCCCGGGTCCCCACGCGCTTTGCCGAGCGCGGCCGGGTTGAGGTCTTTCGCCCCGATGACGGCGCCGAGGAGCATTACGCGGTGATCATCGGCACGCCGCACCGGGACGATCCGGTGCTGTCGCGGCTCCATTCCGCGTGCTTTACTGGCGACGTGATCGGCTCGCTTAAATGCGACTGCGGCCCGCAGCTCGACGCAGCGCTGGCGCAGATCGCCCAAGAGGGTCGCGGGGTTCTGCTTTATATGAACCAGGAAGGGCGGGGGATCGGCCTCGCCAATAAGATGCGCGCCTATGCGCTCCAGGACGAAGGCTTCGACACGGTCGAGGCGAACCACCGGCTCGGCTTTGAGGATGACGAGCGCGACTTCCGCCTCGGCGCCGAGATCCTGAAGGCGCTCGGGTTCCGGGCGACCCGGCTGATGACGAACAATCCGGCCAAGGTCGAGATGATGCGTGCCTCGGGCGTCGCCGTGACCGAGCGGGTGGCGCTCCGCGTGGGCGAGACCCGGCACAACACGGCCTATCTCGCGACCAAGGCGGCGAAATCGGGTCATATCCTTTAACGGCAGGAGGGGTGTCATGCTGAGGATCGTCAAGCGCATCGTCGAGGTCTTTGGCCGGCCAGGCCGGCGGGCCATTCCCGGGGGCCCCGGCGCAGGCCGCACGGCCCCTGCGGCAATGGCGGCGGCGGAACAAGACCGCGCCAACCGGCCGGCGCCATGGGAGCCTGCGCCCGGGCCACAGGATCTCATCGTAGGTCCGTGGGGCGCGCGGTTCGCGGGACGGCAGTTTCCCTGTGCGATCGGCCGGGGCGGGATCCGCCCGGCGGCGGCGAAGCGCGAGGGTGACGGGGCGACGCCGGCGGGGCGCTGGCGGCTGACGGGCGCCTATTACCGGGCCGACCGGATGCCGCGTCCGCTGACCGAGCTCGCCTGCAAGCCCATCGGACCGCGGCTTGCCTGGTGCGAAGACCCCGCCGATCCCGCCTATAACCGCCCGGTCGCCCGTGCTCCGGGCGATGGCGGCGACCGCATGGCCCGCGGCGACGGGCTCTACGACCTCGTCGCGGTGACGGACCACAACAGCCCGCCGACCCCCGGTGCGGGCAGCGCGATCTTCCTCCACGCCTGGCGGAAGCCCCGACATCCGACCGCGGGCTGCATTGCTTTCCATCCGCGCGATCTCGAATGGATCCTGGCGCGGTGGCAGCCGGGCGCGCGGGTGATCGTTCGGTCGTGAGGAAGGTCTTGACGTTTCGCGCGGGCTTTGCTCCGCGGTTCCGCTCCGCTATGTTGCGCCAAGCGCCGGCAGTCCGTGTCACTGCCGCCGCGCCGGGCAACACAGGAGACTGACCCATAGCCAGAAGACCGCACAACGCGCCCCCGACGAGAGATACCGGGCCGCGCGTCAACCGGCAGATCCGAGTGCCGGAAATTCGCCTCATCGATCAAGATGGCGAGAACGCCGGGGTCGTGACCCCGTCTCAAGCCGTGCAGATGGCCGAAGAGGTGGGACTCGACCTTGTCGAGATCTCGCCGAACGCGAAGCCCCCCGTCTGCAAGATCATGGATTTCGGCAAGTTCAAATACGAACAACAGAAAAAAGCTGCCGAAGCCAAGAAAAAGCAAAAAGTCACCGAGATCAAAGAGGTCAAATTTCGGCCCAACATCGATACGCATGATTATGACGTGAAGATGCGGTCGGTGTCCAAGTTTCTCGGCGAAGGCGACAAAGTGAAGATCACGCTAAGGTTCCGCGGGCGCGAGATGGCGCACCAAGAGCTGGGGCGAGATCTTTTGCAGCGGGTCGCCGCGGACATCGAGGAGATGGGCAAGGTCGAATCGATGCCGAAGATGGAAGGGCGTCAGATGACCATGGTCATCGCTCCGGCAGCCCGCTGAGCGATGGCGCCAGCCGGGGACCGTCACGTCGCGAGCTCGGGACCTCGGACGGCGCCGCAGGGGGACGGGCGGCTGTCCGCCCCGGCGGCCGAGCGGAACACGGCGCCGATCCGTGCCGCGCTCGGGCGGATCCTCGCCGGTCGCACGGGGCTGATGCTCGAGATCGGCTCGGGGACCGGTCAGCACGCCGTCGACTGGGCCGTTGCGTTTCCGGCCCTCGATTGGCAACCCTCGGACCCCAACCCGGAACA
This sequence comes from Paracoccaceae bacterium, assembly GCA_050331395.1. Lineage (GTDB taxonomy): Bacteria > Pseudomonadota > Alphaproteobacteria > Rhodobacterales > Rhodobacteraceae > Thermohalobaculum. The sequence goes on along the minus strand of JBHJGX010000026.1, from coordinate 42,494 downwards.
TCTCGCGAGCATCGCCGCCTGGCGCGACCATGCGGGCCAGACCAACCTCCGCGCGCCGCTCGCGCTCGATGTCACGGCAGCGTGGCCCGATCTGCCGCCGCTCGCGGGGGTGATTACGTTGAATGTGATCCACATCGCCCCGTGGCCCGTGGCCGAGGCCATCCTTGCCGGCGCGGGCCGGAGCGTCGCGACCGGCGGCGTGCTCGTCTTCTACGGGCCCTTCCGCCGCAACGGGGCACACACCGCGCCGTCGAACGCGGCCTTCGACGACACGCTCCGGTCCCGCGACCCCGCCTGGGGGATCCGAGACCTGGAAACGGTGGCCGAGCGGGCGGCCGCCGCGGGCTTTGGACCGGCCGACATCACCGAGATGCCGGCCAACAACCTGCTCGTCGCGTTCACTCGACGGTGATCTGGATACGCTCGGACATCACCGGCGGATCGTGCGGGATGTGATTGTGGTCGCCGAGGATCAACTGGATCGTGTGCGTGCCCGGGGGCAGCTCGCGCGTTGTTTCGGTCTGCCCGCCGCCGAAATGGATGTGGTTATCATCCGCCGGGAGCGGGTTGTCGAACATCTCGCCCTCAACCGTCGCGTTGATCAAGAGATGGTGGTGGCCCGTGCCCTCCATCTCCACGCCCGCTGGGGCAATGCCCATACCCTTCAATCCGAAGTGGAGCGTCACCGGGTTCTGCAGCGTGGCGCCGTCTTCGAGGCCAATGAAATAGAGCTCGGTGCCGGGGGTCGACGGCGTCTCACCGGAGGTGGCCGAGGCGGCGGCCAGGGCGAGAACGGCTGCCGGCAGCAGTCGCATACGGATCATGAGGTCCTCCCTTCTTTGATGTTTTCGTAGGGCACAAATAGCGCCCGGACGATCGAGGCCATCCCCACAATCTCTCGCGATCCCGCGCAAAGGCGTGATGCGTCGTCCGCCCCACTTGCGATCGCAGACACATCGGATAATCTGTTGAGCCATGGTGAGAGAAAAAGATGCAGCCCGTCGGTGGCACGATATGGGCGGGCTCCCGGCCGGCGATGCCCCGGGGCCCGAACATGATTACGCGTTTTGGGAGAAACGGGTCGATGCGCTCGCGATCCTGGCGCAGAAAAAAGGGCTCTTTACGGTCGACGGCCTCCGCCGCGCGCTCGAGGACATGGGGCCGGACGCGTTCGAGACCATGAGCTATTACGAGCGCTGGATGGAGGCGGTGGCGCGGAACCTGATCGAAGCCGGCGCCATTTCCGTAGATGAATTGACCGCCCGGATGGAGGCCGTCGCGGCGCGCGGCGACACCTATGGCTCGGCGCAGGAAGACGCACCATGAGCGCGCCCGATGTCGCGCTTCCGGCGGTCGCGCCGCCCTTTCCCGCGGGTCGCCCCGCATTTGCCCCGGGCGACGTGGTGCGGGTCCGACGCGGCCATGGCCCCGGGCATATCCGAACGCCGTGGTATCTGCGCGGGCGCCTCGGGCGGATCGAGCGGGTCTGCGGCGCCTTCGCGAACCCAGAGGAACTTGCCTATAATCGGGAAACCGCGCCGCTGCCGCTTTATCGGGTGCGTTTCGCGATGACTGAGATTTGGGGCACGCCCGCGGCCGACACGCTCGACGCGGAGATCTACGAACACTGGTTGGAGCGCGCGGAATGAGGGCGGCGGCCCTCGGTCTGGCGGCGGTTCTCTGGCTCGGGCTCGACCCAGAGCCCGGCGCCGTGGCGCAGCAACTGTGCATCATCCCCGCCTCGCCCGCCACTGCCGAGGATTACGAGGCGCTCATTTATAGCGCGGGCTGTCAACGGGACGACAGGCTTGTCGTCGACGTCTTCAAGGAAAACGGGGACCAGGAAGCGCTCGCCGCGCAAATCTGTGCGCTCGACAAGCGGATCATGTTCCTGGACAAGGGCAACCTCTTCCGGATCATTTGTGTGTTCGAGCCCGTGCAGCGCCGGACGATCGACGAGTGGATGATGCTCCGCCGGCTCGAGAACGAACAACAGCCGGAGACGGACGATCCCAATGCATGACCATCCGCACCCGGAGCGCCCCGACGACGACCGCCCGCTCTCGCATTACGAGCGCATGGAAATCGCCATCCGTGAGCTTCTGATCGAGAAAGGCATCGTGACCGCCGCAGAGGTCGCAGCCCAGGTCGCCTATATGGACAGCCGCTCGCCCGCGCTCGGAGCCCGCGTGGTCGCGCGAGCCTGGACCGATCCGGCGTTTCGCGACCGGCTGTTGGCGGACGGTACGGCCGCCTGCCGCGAGCTTGGGATCGAGGTCGACACGCTCAAGCTGGTGGCGCTCGCAAACGGCCCGGAGAGCCATAACGTGGTCGTTTGCACGCTTTGCTCCTGTTATCCGCGCAATCTGCTCGGTCTGCCGCCCGAGTGGTACAAGAGCCGCGCCTATCGCGCGCGCACCGTGCGCGAGCCGCGGACGGTTCTGGCCGAGTTCGGGGTGACGTTGCCCGAGGGCGTGACCGTCCGGGTGCACGATTCCACCGCCGATATGCGATATCTCGTGGTGCCGATGCGCCCGGACGGCACCGAGGGCTGGGACGAAACGCGGCTTGCGGCGCTTGTGACCCGCGACGCGATGATCGGCGTGGGGCTTCCGCTCGACCCCTGACCGAGCCGATCGGCGGTCGCTCCCCGGCGGTGCGCCCAGTGACTGCCTCGCCGCTTTGAACCCGCATCAATTATCAAGCATTCAAGACGAAAGAGCATTTTGTCGTACGACAGAACTGTCGAAACGTCGGTCTTTGAACGTGCCGCAGACGGGCGCGTGACAGCCGGCCGGTCCGGCGGGTAGACTGCCTGGGCCGTCAGCGCCCGTGGTTCGGGTGCGCGACCGCGTCCCCTCCGACAAAGGCCGCCTCCCGTGACAAGATCCGCCCCGCTCGCCCCTCTCCCCGACACGACGCTTTGTGGACGCGGTGCGGCCATCGCCGCCGTCGCCCGCTTGGGCGTCACAATCCGGGTCGCCGTCCCGACCGCCCGGTGACCGCCCCGGGCCCCACAGCGCGTCCTCGGCTCACGGGGATCGCGGCCGGGCTCTCGCCGGTGACCCGCGGTGCCATCGGTATGGCGGTGACGGTGCTCTTCTTCGCGGCCATGGACGCGACCGCGCGGCACCTCACCCAATCGCTGCCCACGCTCCAGGTCGCCTGGGCACGCTACACCTCGCAGACGGTGGTGCTCGTCGTTCTCTTCGCCCCGCGGCTCGGCACGCTTGCTCGGAGCGTGCAACCGCGTCTCCAGCTTCTGCGCGGCGTGCTGCTCTTCGCAACCACGCTCACGGTCTTCGAAGGGCTCAAGCATCTGGAGCTCGCCGAGATGAGCGCGCTTCTGCAACTGGCCCCGCTCGGGATCACCGCACTGGCGGCGCTCGTCCTGCGGGAGCGGGTTGGCCCGCGGCGCTGGGCGGCGATCGGCGTCGGGCTGTGCGGCGCGCTCCTGGTGATCCGACCGGGGCTCGAGGTCTTCCAACCGGCCGCGCTCTTCGGCCTGGCCGGCGCCCTCGGCTATGCGGCCTATCAGGTGACCACCCGCATGCTCCGCCCCGGCGATGCGATCGTGACCACACTCCTCTATACGACCGCGCTCGGCGCGGCGGTGTCCTCGCTGATGGTGCCGTCCGTCTGGGTACCGCCCGGGCCCGAGCTCTGGGCCTGGATGGCGGCGATCGGCGTGATCGGGCTCCTCGGGCAGATGTGCCTGGTCTGGTCGCTGGCGCAGGCGCCCGCCTCGGCGCTTGCCCCCTTCAACCATGTGAGCCTCGTCTGGGCGAGCGGGATCGGCTTTCTCGCCTTCGGCGAGGTACCGCAAGCATTGACGCTTGCGGGCGGCGCGGTGATCGTCGGCGCGGCGCTTTATGTCTGGCACCGGGAGCGACGGCGGGAGGCGGGCGGCTGACGCGCGCCACAGGGCCGGGGGCGCCTCGGGGCCGTGACGGTCGCATCCGGCGGAGACCTCTCGGGCGGCGGCGCGAGGGATCGCCGAACCTCGTCCGATCTGCTAGGCGAAGTCGATGCGCCGATCTCTGACCCCACGTCGACCGGCCCCGCGAAGACCCGCGCTCCGAGACCGGCTTGCCGCCCTCGCCCCCGAGAGCCGGGGCGCGCTCGGCATCGTCACGGCGATGTTCTTCTTCGTCTCGATGGACGCGATCGCGAAGCACCTCGCCGAAGAGCTGCCGACCATGCAGGTGGTCTGGGCGCGCTATCTCGGACAGACGCTCATCGTGCTCGCGCTTTTCGCCCATCGCTTCCGGGCGTTGCTGAGGACCCGGGCACCGGGGCTCCAGGCGCTCCGCTCGGTGCTCCTCTTCTCGGCGACCTCGCTCTTTTTCTATGCGCTCTCGTTCTTGCCGCTCGCCGAGGCGGCCGCCCTGATGGAGACCGCGCCCCTGATGATCACGCTTCTCGCCGCCCTCGTCCTCGGCGAGCGCGTGGGCCCGCGCCGCTGGGCAGGCGTCGCCGCCGGCTTCGCCGGAGCGCTGATCATCATCCGCCCCGGGCTCGGCGTCTTCGAGCCTGCGGCGCTCCTCCTTCTGCTCGCGGCCGTCTGCATCGCGAGCTACCAGATTGCGACCCGGATGATGGGCCAGGCGGACAGCATCTGGACCACCATGCTCTACACCACGCTCTTCGGCGCCGTGGTGTCCTCGGCCGTCCTGCCGTTTGTCTGGGAGACGCCGCCGCTCGCACTCGTGCCCGGTCTCGTCGCGATCGGCGCGATCGGCTTCGTCGGGCACACGCTCCTCGTCTGGTCCCTCGGCCAAGCGCCGGCGAGCGTGCTCGCGCCCTTCAACTATGCCCAGCTGCTTTGGGCGATCCTGATCGGCTATCTGGTTTTCGGCGATTGGCCGGATGCGGCGACGCTGATCGGCGGGGCCGTGATCGTTTGCGCGGGGCTCTATGTCTGGCATAGAGAACGGGTGCGGGGCGTGCGCCCGGCGCCTCCGCCGCCCGGAGGCTGAGCCCCCGCCTTGCCAGGATCCCTCCGCCCCATGCCGCCCGCCGAGATCGCCGCCTTAACCCCGCCGAGAGCCTTCGGCCCGCGGCTCCGCCATCATGTCGGCGACCTCTTGCGGCTCGCCTGGCCGGTGATGCTGTCCCGCGCGGGCATCCTGCTGATGGCTTTCGCCGATATCGCCATGCTCGGACGCTATGCGCCGGGGGCGGTCGGCATCGCCAATCTCGGCCTTTCGACCTTCGTTCCGCTGCTGGTGATGGCGATCGGGCTTTGCACCGGGCTCGTGCCGGTGGTCGCCCGGGCGTTCGGGGCGGGGGACCGGGCCGAAGCGGGTCGGGCCTGGCGCCGGGCGCTCGTCTGGGGGAGCCTCGTCGCGACGGGTGCGGCGCTCCTCTGCCTCCAGACCGAAAGCATCTTGCGCGTCTTCGACCAAGACCCTGACCTCGCCCGCCAAGGTGCGATCTACGCCTATGCGCTCGCGCCCGGCCTCGTCGCGCAAGTGATCTTCGCGCTCTCGGCCTTCTACCTCGAAGCGACCCGGCGGCCGCATTTTGCCCTCCTCGTCATGCTGGGCGCCAATCTCCTCAACGTCGCCCTCAACTGGCTGCTGATCTGGGGGATGCTCGGCGCGCCCGAACTCGGCACGACCGGAGCCGCCATCGCCTCGACGCTCGCCCGCATCGCCGCCGCTGCCGCCATGGTGCTCTTTATCCTCAACCAACGCGATCCGGTCGGCGCCGGCGTCCGCGGCCCCTGGGAGAGCTTCTGGGGCCCGGGCGGCTGGCGGGCCGGGGCGCCCATGCGCAAGCTCGGGCTCTCGGCCGGGCTCTCGAACGGCTTCGAAACCATGGGCTTCGCCGCGATGACGCTCTTCGGCGGGCAGATCTCCGCCCTCGCCCTCGACGCCTATTCGATCAGCCACAATGTGGTCTCGACGCTGTTCATGGTGGGTCTCGGCCTCGCCATCGCCACGGGCGTGCGCGTCGGCATCGAGATGGGCCGGGGCGACCCGCGCGAGGCGGCGTTTGCCGGCTGGGTGGGGCTCGGAACCGCCGCGGCGATCATGGGGACGCTCGGGCTCTTGGTCATCGCCGGGCGCGAGGGCATCGCCGCGGTCTATACGGACGTCCCCGAGATCCAGGCCCGCGCCGCCCTTCTCCTCGCCGTCTCGGCCTTCGTCTTCTTGCCCGACACGGCCCAGGTTGTGATGGGGCAATGCGTGCGCGCCCTCGGCGACGCCTGGGTCGCGATCGGGGTCTATGCCATCGCTTTCGTCGGGCTTCTCTTGCCGCTCGGCTGGTGGCTGGTTCACGGAGCCGGCTTCGACGAGCGCGGCCTCGTGCTCGCGATCATCCTCGCCTGTCTGCTCGCCACGGTCTTGCTGGCGCTGCGCTTCGCCGTGCTCTGCCGGCGCGAGATCCGTGGGCGATGACCGATCGGACCGCCTATGTGCACGCCCGCGGCCACGCCTCGGTGCGGATCCGGGAATGGCTCCTCTATGCGGGTGCCTGGACCGTCCGCCGGCTCACCCGGCCCTTCGGCATCTGGAGCCTGGCCGCCGCTCTCGCCCCGCTCGGCGCGCTGGTCGCGACCCGGGTTCCGGCCTTCCGCGCCCGCGTCGAACGCAACCTCGCCCTCGTCCGCCCGGATCTCGACGCGGCGGCCCGCCGACGCCTGACCGCCGAGGCCGGCCGAGCCTTTTTGCGCCTTGCCGTCGAATATTCCCACATTGACCGCTTCGCCCGGCAGGTCCGGATCGAGCTGAGCGGCACCCACCACCTGCGCGCCGCCCGCGAGGCCGGACCGGGCCTCGTCCTCGTCACGGCGCATTACGGCAATTGGGAAGCAATCCGCCTCGCGGCACGCCAAGAGGGCATCGAATGCGGCATCTTCTACCGCGCCTTCAACAACCGCTATCTTGACCGTTTCACGCTCGCGCAGATCGGCTGTTGCGGCGAGCCGGTGCTGCAAAAGGGCAAGAGCGGTCTCCGCGCGGTCGTTCGGCATCTCGAGGCGGGCGGCGCCGTCCTCATCCTCGTCGACCAGCGCTCGACCGGCGCACCGGCGATCCCGTTCCTCGGCCGGCCGGCGTTGACCTCGACGGCGGCGGCACACCTCGCCCTCAGAACCGGCGCGGCGTTGATCCCCGCGCTCGCCCGGCGCGAGCCCCGCACACGCCGCTTCCGGGTGAGCTTCGATCCGCCGGTGCCGACCGGGGACCCGACGGCGGCCATGGCGGAGGTCAACGCCCGGCTCGGCGCCCGGATCGCCGAACGGCCCGAACAATGGTTCTGGTTCCACAACCGCTGGAAAGGCGTCGAGGCGCCACACCGCACGCTGCCCCCTGCCCCGTCGGCGCCGGGCGAGACCATCGGCTGACGCCGCCGCCCGTCCCGGGGCGGCGGGGGCGGCCGGGTGGGAGCCGCCCCGGGACGGGCCGTCGCCGCGCTCAGCGCTCAAATTTGGCGGCCGCGGTCACCGGGCCGAGCCCCTCGCCCTGGATCCAGACGGCCACCCCCTGCCCGGGCTCTGGTCTCGGCACCGCAAACCGACCGCCACTGCCGTCCGCCCAGCCGAGACGGGCGAGCTCCCGGACAACATTGTGATAGGTCAGGCGCTTTCCGCGGTTCTCGCCGCGCTCGATATCGACCGAGGCTGCGCGTTCATAGGTGGCGAGCCAGATGACGCCGCGCGCGCCGCCAGCCGCGATCACGGCCGTCAGCCCGTCCTCGGTCGCCTCGATGCTCAGCACGCTGGCCCTTCCCTCCGCCCGCGCCGCCGCGATCGAAGCGGCGAGCTCCTCGCGCCGACTGCCGACGAGGCGCGCCCGGCCTTGGACGACCATCTGCGGCGTGTAGACCATCCGCGCGCCGAAGCGGTCCCGGTAGGCGTATTGCCGCCGGGTGAAGAGCGGCCGTGCGAAACTGTCCCGCCAGCCGAGGTAATCCCAATAGTCCACGTGCAGCGAAAGCGCCACCACATCGGGCGCCTCGGTGAGCGCCGCGAGCGCCCGGTCGGCCGGCGGGCAGGCGTTGCAGCCCTGGCTGGTGAAGAGCTCGACGAGCACGGCCGGTTCGCCGGCGCGGGCCGGCGCGACGGCAAGGAGCAGGGCCGCGCCGGCTGCGGCGACGGAACGGATAATCGAGCGACGCATCGGATGTCTCATGGCCGCAGATCACCCGAGGCCTCGCCGCGACACAAGACACGCCTGCGTTACGCTCCGCCAGCCTGTTCCCCCGGGCCGCGGCCGAGCGGCCGGGATGACCCTCAGTCGAACCGGGCCGGTCTCGACCGGACGGCCGGCGCGGGTGGCTCGGCGGCGCTCAGTGGATCAGGAACTCGCCCGCCGCATAGCGCATCTCCCGCGGTCCCAGGAGCTGGGCGTGGGCGAGACGCACCGAATGGATCGGCCCGTCGAGCTCTCGCTCCCAAAAGTCGAGAAACCCGCGCAACTTCGGGAAGCGCGGGGCAATGTCGTAATCCTGCCAGACATAGGTCTGCAGAACGTGTTGCGCGTCGGGCATCCGATAGAGGATTTCGGCGGTGGCGAGGGCATAGCCCTCGAGCTGCCGTTCGAACTCGGTCCGGTCGGTCATGGGTCGCTGTGCCTGTGTCACATGCTCTTCGCGCCTCTGTCGCCGGCGTGCGTTGCGGCACGGTCCCGGCCCGGGCGGTGTCTGTGACAATACCAAGACACAGGCGGGCAGGAGTAGTCTGGAAAAAAACTTATCCGTGGGTAAACTTCGCCCCAGCGCAGAGGGCCAGCAGATCGCGGCGCTGGCGCCTTGTCACGCCGGCGGCTATCATCCCGGTTAAGCGCCCCCAGAGAGGGGACGCAGTACAGGGAGGATCCGATGCCAGCCTATCTCATCGCCGATGTGACCGTGACCGACGACGCCTGGATCCCGTCCTATGCAGCCGTCGTGCACGACATGGCCGCCAAGCATGGCGGGAAATATCTGTCGCGCTCGGGTAATATCGATGTGCTCGAAGGGGCGGACACGGGCTCGACCCTGATCGCGCTCATCGAATTCCCCGACAAGGCCGCGGCTATGGCCTTTGTCCGGGACGCCGACTACGCGCCCCAGGCCAAGGCCCGCCAGGACGGGTCCAAATCCTATTTCCGACTGATCGACGACACCGATATCGCCGGCACCATTCCCTATCTGCCCAAAGGCTGAGCGCGACCGACAGGGCCGCGCTCTCGGTCCCGGTCAGGCGGCGGCGAGGTTTCTGAGCACGTAGTGCAGCACGCCGCCGTTCTCGACATAGGTCTTCTCCACGCCCGTATCGATCCGGCAGAGCAGCTTGATCGCGCGTGCCGATCCGTCCGCATAGGTGATCGTCGCGTCGATCTCCTGGCGCGGGGTCAGATCGCCCGCGAGCCCCGAAACCGAGATCGTCTCCGTGCCCGTCAGTCCGAGCGAGGCGCGGGTCTCCCCGGCGGTGAACTCGAGCGGGATCACCCCCATGCCGACCAGGTTCGAGCGGTGGATCCGCTCGAAGCTCTCGGCGATCACGGCCTTGACGCCGAGCAGCGCCGTACCTTTGGCCGCCCAGTCCCGCGACGATCCGGTGCCGTATTCCTTGCCGGCCACGATGACGAGCGGCGTGCCCTCGGCCTTGTAGGCCATGGCGGCGTCGTAAATCGGCATCTTCTCGCCCGACGGACCGCGGGTATAGCCACCCTCGACGCCCTCGAGCATTTCGTTGCGGATGCGGATATTGGCGAAGGTGCCGCGCATCATCACCTGGTGGTTGCCCCGCCGGGCGCCGTAGGAGTTGAAATCGCGCTGGCTGACTTGGTGGCCTTGCAGATACTGCCCGGCCGGCGTCTCGGGCCGGAAGGAGCCGGCGGGCGAGATATGGTCAGTGGTGACCGAGTCGCCCAGGATCGCCAAGATCCGCGCATTCGAGATGTCCTCGATCGACCCAGGCTCTTTACCCATACCCTCGAAATAAGGCGGGTTTTGCACGTAGGTCGACGTGGACGGCCAGGAATAGGTCAGGCTCTCGGTGGTCTCGATCCCCCGCCACTTGTCGTCGCCCTGGAAGACATCGGCGTATTTCGACTGGAAGGCCGCCCGCGTCACGGTTTCCTCGACGAGTGCGGCAACCTCGTGCTGCGAGGGCCAGATATCCTTCAGATAGACATCGCGCCCATCCGCCGTTTGCGCGATCGGATCGCGGGTCACGTCGATGCTCATATCGCCGGCGATCGCATAGACGACGCAGAGGGGCGGCGAGGCGAGGTAGTTCGCCCGCACGTCCGGGTTCACGCGGCCCTCGAAGTTCCGGTTACCCGACAGCACCGAACAGGCAACCAGATCCGCGTCGGCGATCGCCTTCGAGATCGGCTCGGGCAGCGGCCCGGAATTGCCGATGCAGGTGGTGCAGCCATAGCCGACCAAGTGAAAGCCGAGCGCGTCCAGGTGGGACTGGAGCCCCGCTTTCTCGAGGTAATCCGACACCACCTGGCTTCCCGGCGCGAGCGAGGTCTTCACCCACGGCTTTCGGGTCAGCCCGAGCTCATGCGCCTTCTTGGCAACGAGCCCCGCCGCCATCATCACGTAAGGGTTCGAGGTGTTGGTGCAGGAGGTGATCGCCGCGATCACCACCGACCCGTCGCGGATCTCGTACTCGGCACCGTCGACCGCAGCGCTCTTGCGCGGATCGATCACCGGCGCGGGCGCCCCGCCTTCGGCCACGAAATCGCTCGCCACGGGCGAGAGGTCCACCCCGCGGAACTCGGCGACCACGTCGATGATCTTCTGCGCGGCCTCTGAGAGCGGCACCCGATCTTGCGGGCGCTTCGGCCCGGCCAGCGACGGCTCGACCGTGGCCATATCGAGGGAGAGCGTGTCGGTGTAGACGGGGGCGTAATCGGCGCTGCGCCAGAACCCGTTCTCTTTGGCATAGGCCTCGACGAGGGCAATCCGGTCCTCGTCGCGGCCCGAGACCCGCAGATACCGCAGCGTCTCGTCGTCGATCGGGAAGAACCCGCAGGTGGCGCCGTATTCTGGCGCCATGTTGCCGATGGTCGCCCGGTCCGCGAGCGGCAGATGATCGAGGCCGGCCCCGTAAAACTCGACGAATTTGCCGACGACACCCTTCGCGCGCAGCATCTGCGTGACCGTGAGCACGAGATCCGTGGCGGTGACGCCCTCTCTGAGCTTCCCGGTGAGCTCGAAGCCCACGACCTCGGGGATCAGCATCGAGATCGGCTGGCCGAGCATCGCCGCTTCCGCCTCGATGCCGCCGACGCCCCAGCCGAGGACCGCCATGCCGTTCACCATGGTCGTATGGCTGTCGGTGCCGACGAGCGTGTCCGGATACGCGACGGTCTGACCGGACTGGTCGATATCGGTCCAGACGGTCTGGGCGAGGTATTCGAGGTTGACCTGGTGGCAGATCCCCGTGCCAGGGGGGACGACGCGGAAATTCTCGAAGGCCCCCTGCCCCCATTTTGAGGAACTCGTAGCGTTCGCCGTTGCGCTCGTACTCCCGGTCGACATTCAATTGAAACGCACGGGGGTTGCCGAATTCGTCGACCATGACCGAGTGGTCGATGACCAGATCGACCGGGTTGAGCGGGTTGATCTTCTCCGGATCGCCGCCGAGGGCGACCATCGCGTCGCGCATGGCGGCGAGATCGACCACCGCGGGGACGCCGGTAAAGTCCTGCATCAGCACACGCGCCGGGCGATAGGCGATTTCGCGCGGGGCCTTGCCGCCCGCGGTCGCCCACTCCGAGAACGCCCGGATGTCGTCGAGGGTCACGGTCGCGCCGTCCTCGAAGCGCAGCAAGTTCTCGAGCACCACCCGGAGCACCGCCGGCAGTCGGGCGAAATCGCCGAGCCCGGCCGCCTCGGCCGCTGCGATCGAGTAATAGGCGACCGTCTGTCCGCCCGCGGTCAGCTCGCGGCGGGTCTTGGCGCTGTCGGTGCCGACGGTGATGGACATGAGCTCGCTCCTCTCAGCTTCGGCCGGAAGCGGCAGGGATCTAGATATCTCGCCCCAAAGCGCCCGCCACGACCGGTCATCAGAAAATCTTAAGGGGCATTTAGATTTTTTGCACGCCCGCGCCAAGACACTTTGTTGCCGCAGGCTGGAGCCTAGCGATGCCCATGCGCGCCTGACCATGCGACTCCGTGAGCCCGGCCTTCCGCTCTCCGGCAAGTTCGTTGACACCACATGCCCACTCCGCCATCACCGACACACATCCGAGGCACGAGGGGACCCCGTCATGAGCATTTTCAACCGCCTCCGCGGCAGCAGCGGTGGCGACACCGCCCTCGCGCAAGCCGTCCTGACCCCAGCGGTCTCCACCATGATCGGCGACGGCGAAGTGGATTCGTCCGAGATCGCCCAATTGATCAACGCCTGCAGCTTCAGCCCGGTCTTCTTTCAGTTGAAGGAATCCGATCTTAAGGGCTTAATTTCCACCATCTTCAAAGAGATCAAAGCCAACGGCCACGACGCCGCGATCCAAGCCGCCGCCGGCAAGCTCTCGCCCGCCCTCCGCGAAACCGCACTTTGCTTTGCTGTGCGCATCGCCCTTGCCGATGGCAAGATCGAGGACGGCGAGAAAGCCTCGCTCGGCCAGACCGCCCACCATATGCAGATCGCCCCCGACACCTTCGGCAAGATCTTCGAAGTCATGGTGATGATGCAGCGCGGTCCGAACGCCCAAACCGCCTGATCCGGCGCCTCGGTCCCGAGATGAGCGCGGCAAACTCCACACATGCGCCCCAGGAGGCGATCTTCGCCGTCTATATGCTGCTGGCTGAGCCGATCCGCTTCACCATGCGGCAGGCAATGGAGGCGGCGCAAAAGGCCAATCCCGAGTTCGAGGGCTGGCAAATTCCGACGCCCGACGACTGGCTCGACACCTCGGCGCCGCTGATCGCCATGGCGAGCGACGTCTTCACCGGCAAGACGGGCGACGCTGAGGACCGCCACCTCACGCTCAGCCTAAGCGTTTTGCCGAACGGCATCGGCGATGTGGATGTCGAGCGTCTGATCCAGATGAACCCCGGCTTTCGCGACGCGCGGCAAGCGCTCGAGCACACCGAGAGCTATTTGCATGTCGCGATCTTGGCCGGCAAAGGCCAGACCGACTATGCGGACCGCTTCGAACAGGCTCGCCTCCTCGCGCAATTCTCCGCGATCTTCGCCAAGCTGCCGGCGGCGCGGGCCGTCTGGTTCACGCCGGCCGACGTCCTGATGGCGCCCGAGCATTGGATCGAGGCGGCGGAGAGCGCGACGGCCGCCACATTTCCGATCGTCCGCTGGATGCGCTTCATGCCGGAAATGATCACCGTCGACGGCGTCTCGCAGATGCGCGTGCTCACCGACGGCATGTCCTATTTCGACGGCGCGGAGGTGAGCTTTGCGCCTGCGCCGGTCTCGCAAGGGGACGCGCTCGCCGGCACCTACCAGGCGGTGTGGCTCCTTTTGAACGGCAGCCCGTTCCGCGACGGCGACACCTTTGGCGTCGAAGGGGACGCGCAAAGATTGCGCGTGCGCTTCCATCCCAAGGGCCGAGATGGGGCGAGCCGGGACACTTGGGTGATCTTCCATCCGGACAGTCCGGTCGACGATCTCGAGCAGTATGGCGCGCGGCCCCGTCCGCCGGCGCCCGAGGGGACCGACAACACCCTGCCAGCCGATCCGGGGTTCCTCGGCCGGTTGCTCCGGAGCCGACGCGCCCCCCGCCAGTGAGCGGACCGGCATGCTGCGCCGAGGACGCGGCAATAGTGCTTTTGGTCGGCGGGGTCTGGCCCTAGCGATGCCCGCGCGATGGGGCTAAGGGGGCGGCATGGATCTTGAGATTGAGGCGGTCGATATCCGCCGGGGCGGGCGAACGGTGCTTGCCGGGATTACGGCAGAGCTGCCGGCCGGGCGGATCGCCGAGTTGCGCGGCCCGAACGGCGTCGGCAAGTCGACGCTCTTGCGGGCGATCGCGGGCCTCGTGCCCGTTACCGGAGGCGATATTCGCCTCGGTGCCGTCTCGGTTCGCCGGGACCGCACGACCGCGCAAGAGCGGATCGCCTATGCGGGCCACCAGGACGGCATCAAACCCGCACTCACCGTCGCCGAGAACCTCGCGGCCTGGGCGGGGCTGGTCTCCACCCCCGAGACCCGGCGGGCGTCCGCGATGGCGCGTTTCGGGCTCGACCGGATCGCCGAGCGCCGCGCAGCAGATTGCTCGGCCGGGCAAAAGCGCCGGCTCGGCCTCGCGCGGCTCCTCCTTGCCGACCGACCGCTCTGGCTCCTCGACGAGCCGACCGTCTCGCTCGACCGGGACGCGACCGCCCTCGTGGCCGCCCTCATCGCAGAGCACGCGGATGCCGGCGGCAGCGTCCTCGTCGCCACCCACACGGATCTCGGCCTGTCGGACCCGCTCGCCATCGCCCTCGAGCCGCCGAACCCTCGCGCGAACCCGGGCGCCGGAAGTCCGGAGGACGACCCGTTCCTCGCGGGCGCTTGGTGAGGGGATGGACCGGCTCGTGAAAGGGGCATCCGCGCTTCTGCGCCGGGACATCGCGCTCGCGCTCCGGCTCGGCGGCGGCGGAGGCATCGCGGTCGCCTTCTTCGTGCTGGCAGTCGTGCTGATCCCACTCGGCGTCGGGCGCGAAGGCGCGGTCCTCGCCCGGATCGCGGGCGGGGTCCTCTGGATCGCGGCGCTTCTGGCCGTCCTTTTGTCGCTCGACAGGCTTTTTCAAGCCGACTACGAGGACGGCTCCCTGGACCAGCTCATACTGGCGCCTCTGCCGCTCGAGCAGGTGGTGCTCGCCAAGACGCTCGCCCACTGGCTGACGACGGGCCTCCCGGTCACGCTCGTGGCGCCGGTCCTCGGGGCGATGCTGCAATTGCCCGTCGAGACGTTGCCCGCCCTTGCGCTGTCGCTTTTACTCGGCACGCCCGCGCTTTCGCTGATCGGAGCGGTCGGCGCCGCGCTGACAGTCGGGGTGCGCCGGGGCGGGCTCTTGCTCTCGATCCTGGTGCTGCCGCTTTATATCCCGACGCTGATCTTCGGCGCCCGGGCGGTCGAGAACGCGCTCCTCGACCTGTCGCCCTGGCCGGCGCTCGGGCTGACGGCCGCGCTCAGCCTCTTCGCCCTCGCCCTCGCCCCCTTCGCCGCCGCCGAGGCGTTGCGGATAAACGCACGCTGATCGAACGAGGCGCGAGGTCCGAGGCCCGAGGCGCAACGGGTCGCACGACCTCGCGAGGAACGCGCCGTTGCCCGGATCAACGGCAAGGCTTATCTCTCCATTATGTCAATCTGGCGCTATGCAAACCCCGCCGAATTCATGCGGCTCTCCGGATGGCTTCTGCCGCCCATGGCGTGGAGTGCCGGGATCCTGCTCGCCATCGGCACAGGGCTCGCGCTCTTCGCGACCCCGCCCGATTATAAACAGGCCGAGACGGTCAAGATCCTTTTCATCCACGTCCCGGCGGCCATGCTCGCGATCAACACCTATGCGCTGATGGCCGTCGCATCGGTCATCGGCCTGGTCCGCCGGCATCATGTGAGCTTTCTCGTCGCCAAGGCGGCCGCCCCCATCGGCGCGGCCTTCACGCTCGTCGCCATCGTGACAGGCGCAATTTGGGGCGAGCCGATGTGGGGCACCTGGTGGGCATGGGACGCGCGGCTGACCTCAGTCCTCGTGATGTTCTTTTTCTATCTCGGCTACATCGCGCTTTGGGAAGCGATCGATGACCCGGAGAAGGCGGCCGATCTGTCGGCGGTGCTCTGCCTGACGGGCGTCGTCTTTGCGTTTCTGGCCCGCTATGCGGTGAATTTCTGGGCGACCCTGCACCAAGGTGCATCGCTCTCGATCGCCGAGGGTCAACGGGTCGACGATGCCTATAGGCTGCTCCTCTATCTGATGATGGTGGCCTTTTACCTTCTCTTCATCGCGCTCGTCTTGGTTCGGACGCGAACGGAAATCCGGGCCCGCCGGGCGCGCGCGTTGCGCCTCCGGGCCGAGGCTGGCACGGGACGCGAGGTCGCCGCATGACCTTCTGGGAGAGCCCCTACGCGATCCATGTGATCCTCTCATATTTTGCCACCGTGGCCGTCGTGGGCTGGCTCGTTTGGTCGAGCCTTCGTGCCAATCTCCGGGCCCGCGCCGAGCTCGAGGCGGCCGAAAAGGAGCGCGACCGATGACAGAGACCCGCAGCGATGAAACGTCAGAGGCCGGTCCCGGCGGCTTTCGCCCCTGGATGGTCGTGCCGCTTCTCGGCGCCTTTGCGGTGCTTTCGAGCTTTCTGATCGGGCTGACCCGGGACGATGCCGACATCCTGCCGTCAGCCCTCATCGACCAACCGGTGCCGCAATTCGCTTTGGACGGCCTCGGCGACCGGCCGGGACTCTCGACGGCGGATCTGACCGCGCCGGGCGTGAAGCTCGTCAATGTTTGGGCAAGCTGGTGCGGGCCATGCCGCGTCGAACATCCCTGGATCGAGGCGCTCGCGCAGGAAGGCCACACGATCCACGGACTGAATTATAAGGACAAGGCCGAGGGCGCGGAGGCGTTCCTCGCCGAACTCGGCGACCCGTACACGCGGATCGGTGTCGATGACACGGGCCGCGTCGGCATTGATTGGGGCGTCTACGGCGTGCCCGAGACCTATGTGATCGACGGCAACGGTCGCATCGTCTACCGCCACGTCGGCCCGATAAACACGGGCGATGTGTCGTCGAAAATCCTGCCGGCCATCGAAGAAGCCCGCCGTCGCGCGCCTTGAGTGCTATTCGCCCGCTTCAGCGCTTTCGTCTTCGATCAAGTGACGTTGCAACAGCGGCACTTGCGCGAGCATGAATAACAGCGTCAAAGGCAAATTGCCGAACGTCTTGAATGCCACCCAGAACGCATCGGACTGCGTCCGCCAGATGACTTCGTTCAGGACGGCGAGAAAGAGAAAGAACCCGACCCAGCGGCGTGTAAAGATCATCCAGCCCGCATCGTCGAGCGGCAGGGTCTCGCCCATCAGGTATTTGAGATAGGATCGGCCTTGAACGAGACCGATGCCGAGGATGATGGCGAAGAGCCCGTTCACCACCGTCGGCTTCATCTTGATAAAGGTCTCGTCCTGTAGGATCAGCGTCAGCCCGCCAAAGACCGCGACGACGATCGCCGTCACCACCGCCATCCGCGGCAAGCTCCGCGTCAACGCCCAGGAGACCGAGAGCGAGACGGCAATCGCCGCCATGAACGTGGTCGTCGCCAGGAAGAGCGGCCCCGTCTTGCCCTCGAGCGCCTCGGCACCGATCAAGCCGCCGAGGCCCGCGGCCACTGCAGGCCAGGCGAGCATCTCCTCTCCGTACTGGAACGAGAGGAAGAACACCGCGAGCGGCCCGATCTCGAGCGCGAGCTTTAGCCAAGGACTGACGGGCGCTTTCTCCATGCCCGTCCCTTAACAAGCCGACCGACGCGTGTCACGCCGCCCTCGCCGCGACCATCAGCCCATCTCGACCAGCACCGCGCCGGCGGCGATCATCACCATGAGGCCCGCCTGCCGCCAGCCGACCCGCTCGCCGAGGACCGCCCAGCCGATCAGCGCCGCGAAGACGACGGAGGTCTCCCGCAGCGCCGCCGCCTCGCCCACTTTGTCGAGCCGGGTCGCCAGCATCACCGACCCGAAGCTCACATAGGCGATGAGCGCACCTGCCACGCCGCGCGCGAGCAGCGGTCCAAGTGCGGGTTTGACCGCCATCCGCCGGTACCAGACGACGCCAAGCGCCGGGAAGAGCAGCCCGTCCACCACGAAAAACCAGGCGAGGAAGGTGAACGGGTCGGCCGCGAGGCGGATGCCGAAGGCGTCATAGGTCGTATAGGCCGCCGTCATCAGCCCGGTGAGAAACGCAAATCCGAGGGCGGCCCGAAGCGCACGGCGCCCAACCTCCTCCATGTCGCGGACATTGACGAGCGCGAGCCCCATGATTGCGCCCGAAAGGAGGATGACCCCCGCCCACTGCACGGGCCGGAAGGTCTCGCCGAAAACGAGGAACGCAAAGACCACCGTCGCCAGCGGTCCCGTGCCGCGCACCACCGGATAGACCGCGGTAAAGGCTCCACGGGAATAGGCCATCGCCATCAGCCACTTATAGGCCGTGTGGATCACGAAGACGCCGCCGAGCACGAGCCAAAGTTGCGCATCGGGCAGCGGAAACACGAAAAGCGCGAAGGGCAGTGCGATCAGGCAATAGCAGAGATCGATCGCCGAGCGGGTGATCCACGGATCGTGTCGGCCCTTTTGCAGCGCGCCGAAGGCCGCATGGGCGACCGCCGAGACGAGCGCGAGCACGGTGGCTACGGTCTCGCCGGTCGGTGTGCCGGCGATGGCGACGATGGTCTCGCCCATGGGAGGGGCCCTCAGGAGTGCTGAGGCCTCTTAGCGGGCGACGGTCCGGCCGACCAGTCCCCTCGCCGCCCGGCTCACGGGATCCGGGCCGCGATCCAATCGCGGACGGCGCGGGCGACCGGCTCGACCGCACAGCCCTGAAAGGCGCCGCCATGGCCGGCCGGGCAGCGCGGAACAAAGAGCGTGAGATCGCGCTCCGGGCGGACGAGAAAGGCGAGATCCTCGGGTCCGTTCCAGGCGTCCGCACGGAAAGCGACGAGGAGCCCCGGCAACCGCTCGGCCTTGCTCAGTTGAGTGCGCACCCAGGCGTCGTGTCCGGGATCGGGGCGAAATCGACGGGATTTGCCCTCGCCCCGGCCGCGCCAGGCCATCGCGAAGAGAAGCGCGCCGCCGAAGCGCTGCGGTTCGGCCGCGAGCGCGAGCGCCGAGGCGGTGGCACCGCCCGATTGGCCCGCGAGGAAAAGCCGCTCGGACGGCAGGCCCGCCGCGGCGAAGGCGTCCGCGAGCGCAAGGATCTCGGCCCGGCGGGTCTCGAAATAGGCGCGGGCGCCGCCGCGTTGATCCGCGCCTGTGCACAGGAAAAAGACCCGCACGCCCGGCAACCGCTCGAGCCGGATCACCGGCGGCGGCGGGAAATAGGCGGACCCGCGGCAAGACGGCGCCCCGATCATCGCCTCGGTGTGGTGGTTCCAGACGACGACCGTGGTCGCCTCGGGGCGCTCGAGCCCGAGACCGAAGACGCGGGCGAGCGTGGGCGCAAGCCAGGACGCCGTCGGCCAGACATCGTCGAAGGCGGACACGAAGCCCGACCCGCCAAGGGATCGAGGTGCCTCACGCGCGTCGCGGGGCTGCTCGGCGGGCGCCGAGGGTGCGAGACCGAGGACCAGGAGCCCAGCCGCCAATGGCAGGCGGAACCGCCCGGCGCGACGGAACGGCCACGGGGAAGCCCGGCCCGGCCGAGATCGGAAAGCGTCGCCTGAAGGGTTCATCTCTGCCGCACCGTCCCGCCTCTCCCTGGCGTCGACCCGAGCCGCGCACGAATCGTCCGAAGCACATTCCGAGCGTCGCGGTTTCGCTGGCAATTCGCACCCGTTCATGGCCTTCCGCCACTGAAATTTATGCTTCAGGAGTTGTCATGCAGTTGTCCCGCCGGTGCCGTCTCCGTTTCGTGGGTGCCCTCCTGCCGACCGCCCTCGCCCTCGCCGCCACGATCCTCAACCTGGATGCGGGCGACCTGATCCCCGGTTCGAGCGACGTGATCACGGAAACCGAGGCGCTCATCGAGGAACAGGCGGCCTTTGTCGAGCGGCCGGCCGGCACCATTACGGCAGCCGAGTTAGGCGTCGACGACTTGGCGTTCGGCAGCGATCCCGACAATTTCAACGCAGGGCGCGCGAACGGCGTCTCCGACGTCGAGGTGCTGGTCTCGCAACAATCGCGCACGCGCCAGACCCTGCGGCTTTTCGCAACGCTCGAAACCACGGGCGGCGGCGGACCCGGGACCATTATTCCCCTGCCCGCGCCGGAGGTCTTGCTGATCGGAGGGCTCGCCGGCCTCTCGCTCGTCGCGCGCCGGCGGGCCCGATCGGTCATTCGGCGGCGCTGCCCGTGAGCGCCTCGGCGAACTCTTGCGGGTCGAAGGGGGCGAGATCGTCGATCCCCTCGCCCACCCCGATCGCATGGATCGGCAAGCCGAACCGGTCCGCGAGCGCGACCAACACGCCGCCTTTCGCCGTGCCGTCCAGCTTGGTCATCACGAGGCCCGAAACATTCGAGATCTTCCGAAAGATCTTCACCTGTTCGAGGGCGTTCTGCCCCGTCGTCGCATCGAGCACGAGGAGCGTGTTGTGCGGCGCGTCCGCGTCCTTTTTGCGGATCACCCGGACGATTTTCGCAAGCTCCTCCATGAGATCGGCGCGGTTCTGGAGGCGTCCGGCCGTGTCGATGAGGAGAAGATCCGCGCCGTCGCGCTCGGCTTGGGCCATCGCGTCATAGGCGAGCGAGGCCGGGTCCGAGCCGTGCGGCGCCGTCATCACCGGCACGCCCGCGCGCTCTCCCCAGATCTGCAACTGTTCGATGGCGGCGGCGCGGAAGGTGTCACCGGCCGCGATCACGACCTTTTTGCCCGCGCCGGTGAGCTGGCTCGCGAGCTTGCCGATGGTCGTCGTCTTCCCCGAGCCGTTCACGCCGACCACAAGGACCACTTGCGGGCGGCGGGCATAGATCGGCAGCGGGCGGGCCACAGGCTCGATGATACGGGCGATCTGGTCGGCGAGAGCGGATTTGATCTCGGCGGTGGAGAGGCGCTGGCCGAAATGGCGTTCGCCGAGGGCGGCGGAGAGTTTGAGCGCCGTCTCCACCCCGAGGTCGGCCTGAATGAGGACTTCCTCGAGGCTCTCCAACATGTCGTCGTCGACCACGCGGCGCTTGACCGGGGTGCGTCCGAGCATGCGGCCGAAAAACCCGGGCCGGTCGGCCTCGGTATCTGCCGTGGGGGCGGGTGCCGGGATCGGCGCGGGGGTCGGAGCCGGATCGGGCTGAGGCACAGGCTCTGCCATCGGGGCTGGGGCTGGGGTCGCCGCGGGTGCAGGTGAAGGCGCAGGCTCGGCCCGAGGCGCGGGCGCCGGCTCGGAGGGCGCCTCGGCCGCCTCGGCCCCCTCGTCCACGAGCGCGTCGAGCCCTTCATCGAGCTTCGACGAGGACTTGAAGAGACGTTCCTTAAGCTTTTTGAAGAACGACATCGGCGGCACCTCCAAGCGTTAGACCTAATGGTTCGGAGGAACGCTGGAAAGGCCGCCTTGGGCAAAGCGTCTCGTGGTTGACTGTAGGGCGGTCTGCCGCCGCCCGCCCTCACGCTAGGCGCGACCGCCAGGCTCTCCGGGTGCCGGACCGATCACGGTCGCAGCGAGCCGCTGCCCGTCGTCTCCGGTAATCCGGGCCCGGACCAGCGCGCCCGAGGGCTGATCCGCATCGAGCGTCGCTTCGGTGAAATCCGGCGCGCGGGCCAACCGGGGCGTCTCCACCAAAAGCGCCAACTCCGCCCCGTGGCGGGCCCTGAGAAAAGCGCCGAGCCGCGCGTCACCGGCGGCCCTGAGCCGTGCGGCCCGTTCCTTGACCACGGCCCGCGGGAGTTGGGGCATCCGCGCGGCCGGTGTTCCGTTCCGCGGGCTGAAGGGGAACACGTGGAGCCAGGTGAGCCCGCACTCCGCGACGAGACGGAGCGAATTCTCGAACATCGCCTCGGTCTCGGTCGGAAACCCCGCGATCAGATCCGCGCCGAAGACGATCTCGGGCCGGCGGGCACGGGCCTCGGCGCAAAACCGGATCGCGTCGTCGCGAAGATGGCGGCGCTTCATGCGTTTGAGGATCAGGTCGTCGCCCGCCTGGAGCGACAGATGGAGATGCGGCATCACGCGCGGCTCGGCGAGCGCGTCCCAAAGCGCGGGGTCGACCTCGACGCAGTCGATCGAGGAGAGCCGAAGCCGCGGCAGCTCGGGCACGAGGCGCAGGATCCGCTGCACGAGATCGCCGAGCGGCGGGCGCCCGGGCAGATCCGCGCCCCAGGAGGTGAGATCGACGCCCGTCAGCACGACTTCGTTATATCCCCCAGCGACCAGCCGGCGGATCTGCTCGACGACGACGCCCGCCGGGACCGAGCGAGAGTTTCCCCGACCATAAGGGATGATGCAAAAGGTGCAGCGGTGGTCGCACCCGTTCTGGATCTGCACGAAGGCCCGCGCGCGGCTGCCGAAGCCGTCGATCAGATGCCCCGCCGTCTCGGTCGCCGAGAGGATGTCGTCGACCTGCACGGGCTCGGTCTCGGCGGCCGGATCGGCGAGCGCGGCCCAGGTGGCCGGGCGCATCTTTTCGAGATTGCCGACGACCCGGTCGACCTCCGCCATGGCCGCGAAGGTCTCGGGCTCGGTTTGGGCGGCACAGCCCGTGACGACGATGCGCGACCCCGGCCGAGCGCGCGCGATCTTACGGATCTGCTGGCGTGCCTGTCGGACGGCCTCGGCCGTCACAGCGCAGGTATTGACGACGACGGTGTCGGTGAGCCCTGCCGCCTCGCCGAGTTCGGCGATGGCCGCGCTCTCATAGGCGTTAAGGCGACACCCGAAGGTGACGATGTCGGGTGGGGCAGCGGAGCGGTCGGTCATGATCCCTCAAGGGACGAAGGCGGCGATGAATTCGGGCGAGAGCCTGCCTTCGAAGACATAGGCGACGGGGCCCGTCATCAAAACATGGCCGTCCTCGCGCACCTCGAGATCGAGAACGCCGCCGTCGAGCTCGATCGCCACCTCGCGCCCGGTCAGCCCCCGCAGATGGCCCGCGACCGCGGCCGCACAGGCCCCGGAGCCGCAGGCCAGCGTGATCCCGGCGCCGCGCTCCCAGACGCGCATGCGCATCCGGCTCGGGCTCTTGACCTCGCAAATCTCCACATTGGTGCGCGCGGGGAAGAGCGGATGGCACTCGATCTGCGGGCCGAAATCCTCAAGCACGACCGAAGCCACGTCATCGACGAAAAAGACGCAGTGGGGATTGCCCATGCTGACGGCGGTCGGCTCCCCGAGGATCGGCAGGCGAAGGGGATCCGCGGCCCGGGCGAGCGGGATCACGCGCCAGTCGGTCTCGGCCGGGCCCATATCGACGGTCACGCGGCCGTCTGCACCGCGACGCGCGGACAGGAGACCGGCTTGCGTGCGGACGACCACGTGGTCGGCGCCGCTCTCGCGCATCAGGAGATCTGCGACGCAGCGGGTCGCGTTGCCGCATGCCCCAGCGGTCGAGCCGTCGGTGTTCCAGAAGATCACCTCGCCCGCGCTCTCCCGGTCCGGACCGATCACGGCGAGCTGGTCGAAACCCACACCGTGGTGCCGGTCGCCGATGGCGCGCACAAGCGAGGGCGTCACCGCCGGGCGGCCGCCGCGCGCGTCGATCACCACGAAATCGTTGCCGAGCCCGTGCATCTTGCGGAATGCAAACCCGGGGGCGTTTTCCAAATCTCTCATCGCGTCCCTATAATCCGCTCCGTCGGCCAAAACTATACTCAGATTGGCCCGACCGACCGACAAAATGGATGGAAACAGGCGGATCGAGGGTCGAAAGCCGCGCGAACCGCCGGTTGCCTCGGCGGCGACCATGTCGGTCGCTTTGCGTTGATTCGTCTCGTCGGCGAGGGCGAGCCCGCACGACCAGGCAGAACCCCACCCGCAAGGCGCGCTCAGCGATCCTCCGAAAAGAGCTTGGCGAGCCGCGCCGGCGCCATCCGGGCGAGCCGGAAAGCCGGTAGCGCCGCCGCCAGGACCGCGACCCCGAGCGTGAGCGCGACGAGCGCCGCCCACTGCGCCGGATAGAGATGGAGCGGCAGGCGCCAGCCGAAGGCTTCCACATTGACCACCGCCACCAGGAGCCACGCCACCCCAATCCCGAGCGGGATCGCTGCAACAGCGGTCAAAAGCGCGAGAAGCGCAGTCTTGGCGAGCTCGAGCAGCCCGAGCGTGCGCCGTCGCACCCCCATTGCCCAAAGCGGCGCAAGCTGCGGCAGGCGCAGATCGGCGAGCGTGACGAGGCTCGCGAAGAGCGCCACCCCCGCCACGGCGAGCGTCAGCACCCGCAGCATCCCCGTCACCGTAAAGGTCTGGTCGAAGATCTGCTGTGAGAGCGCCTTGAGATCGCGGTTGTCGCGGAGCTCGCGCGGGCCGAGGCCGAATTCCGCCCGCATATCGAGGATGAGCGCGTCCACCGCCGCGGCGTCGACCCGGATCCCGGTGCCTCCGCTCGGCGCGCCGGGAAAGCGGGCATCGAAGGCCGCGAGATCCGCATGCACCTGCCCGCGCGGATTGCCGTAATCCGGATAGACCCCGACGACCGTGACGCTCCACGGGCCGGACGGGGCGGGCAGCTCGATCCGGTCGCCGAGCCGGATCCGGGCCTTTCGCATGAGCTGCTCGCTGACCAGGATCGCCTCGCCCGCGGCCACCCGGTCCCAGGCCTCTGGCAGGGCCGAGAGAAGCGGCCATTCCTCGCGATAGGTGGGCGCGTCCCGGCGGCCCACGATGTCGGAGGGCCAGCCCGCGACCTCGGCCTCGGTCCGGCGGGTGGGTAGGATCGCACGCACCTCGGGCCGTCCTTCGAGCCAGGCGGCGATGCGAGGTCCCTTTGCGGCCGCGGCCGGGTCATAGTAAATCTCGGCCGCCAGCCGCCGGTCGAGCCAGTCGGTGAACGTCTGGCGGAAGCCCTCGACCATGGTGCCGACGCCGATATTCGCCGCAAGCGCGAGCAAGAGGGCCATCAGCGCGAGGGAAAGCCCCGAGATCTGTTGGCGGCTGTCGGCGACCGCCCAGGCCGCGATCGGGCTCCGAGTGAGCCGTCCGGCCAGCGCGAGAAGCCCCGAGAGCACGAGCGGCAGCACGAGCGCCGCGCCGAGCAGAAGCCCGGCCATCGCGGCAAACCCGCCGATCAGCCCGCCGCCGAGCTCGAGTGCCGCAAGCCCGACCGCGAAAGCGAGCGCGCCGAGCGCCGCCTGCCAACGGATCGCCCGCTCCTGGGCCGCCCGCCAGGCCTCGCGCCGGGCCGAGGCGAGGATCGGCATCGCATAGGCCCGCCAGAGCGTGTGCCCCGCCGCGACGAGCGCGCCGGCAAAGCTCATGCCGAGCCCGGCGAGCCACCAGGACGGGCGGAGCGACAGGGTGCCCGAGACATCGGCCCCGTAGAGCCCGCGGAGCGTCGCCGCCACATCGGGCAGCAGAAGGGCGGCCAAAAGGTAGCCGAGCGCCATGCCCAGGACCCCGGCCAGAAGCGCGACCGCGAGAAGCTCGGCGAGGAGGACGGCCGCCACCTCACCGGCCGGCACTCCGAGCGCGCGGACCGTGCGGATCACGCCGAGGCGCTGCTCGAAGGCGAGCCCGATCGCCGCATGCACGATGAAGAGCCCGACCACGAAGGCGAGGAAGCCGAAGGCGGTCAGGTTCAGGTGGAAACTGCCGGTCAGCCGGGAGACCTCGCTCTCGGTCTCTGCCGGAACGCGGCGAAGATCCGGCGCGACGCGGTCGAGCGGGGTCGTCGGCCGCGCGGCATTCGGGTCGAGGAGGAAATAGGAGACCGCTTCGGGCCTGCCGAGGATCCGCGCTGCGGCGGCGATATCGACGACGAGGAGCCCCGGCGCGAGCCGCTCGACGGCCTGGAGAGGCGGCAAGGTGCCCCCCCCGGTCGCGGGCTCGGCCCCGGCCGGCAGACCGAGCGCCGCGCGGGTCTCCGGACCCGCGAGCGTCTGCCAGGGGGCCAAAAGGAACCGGGCGAGATCGCCCGATTGCGCGACGGCAGCGAGGAGCGGGCCATCGGGCAGGCTGAGCGCGTCGACGCCCAAAAGCCGATAGCCCCGCCCGTCGATCTCGATCCGGCCGTCGAGGAGGGGCGTCACCTGAAAGCCCGCCCGCCGAAGCTCGGCAAACCGCGCGGCCGGGACGGTGTCGCCACTCAGGGGCTCGATCCGGTCCGCCGCGCCTGCGGTAAGAAACTCGGCCGCCCGGTCGTAGGACGCACGCGCCTCCGCATTGAGGGCCTGCACCCCCGACCAAAGCGCGGTCGCGATCACGAGCCCCGCGACGAGCGCCGCCGCCTGAAGCGGATGCCGCCGCCAATGGCTCGCAAGCGCGGCCAGCGTCCAGCGCGCCCGGCCGAGGACAGTCCCGCGCCTCACTGCAGGCGGCCCCGGTCGAGGGTCGCTTGCCCGTCGAGCCGGCCCGCGAGCCGGGCGGAATGGGTGACCATCAGGAACCCGGCACCCGTCTCGGCGACAAGCTCGAGCGTGAGGGCGAGCACCGCGTCCCCCGTCGCCTGGTCGAGATTGCCCGTCGGCTCGTCCGCGAGCACGATATCCGGGCGCAGCGCGAGGGTCCGGCCGACGGCCACCCGCTGTTGCTGCCCGCCAGAGAGCTGTTCCGGATAGCGCTCGAGCAAATCCGCGAGGCCGAGCCGTTCGGCGAGCGTCGCCTGCCAGGCCGCGTCGTGGCGCCCGGCGATCCGCGCCTGAAAGGCGAGGTTCTCCGCGACCGTCAGGCTCGGGATCAGGTTGAACTGTTGGAAGACGAGGCCGAGACGGCTCCGGCGGAGGCGGGCGCGGGCGCCGTCGGAGAGCCCCGCAAGCTCGGTCCCCGCGATGCGCACGCTGCCGCGATCGGCGGGTTCGAGCCCTGCCACGATATGCAGAAGCGTGGACTTGCCCGAGCCCGATTCTCCCATAAGCGCGAGCGACCGGCCCGCCTCGAGCGCGAGGCTCACGCCGCGGAGAACCGGCACCGGGCCTTGCGGCGTCGCGAAGCTTTTCTCGATGTCCCGGATCTCGAGCAGCACAGCGTCCCTCCCCTTGGCGAGAAGCAACATGGCCCGGCCACGGCGGATGTCAGGGGCGAGGGCCTGCATGGACGACCGGCCGCGATCGGCGGTGCCGGGCGCCGGCGGGCCTCAGAGCCCCGCCTCGGCCATCAGACGCCCGAGATCCGCCTCCGGCCGGGCGCCCAGATGCGAGACAATCTCGGCCGCGGCCACCGCCCCCATGCGTGCGCAGTCCATGGGCTCCCGACCCCGGAGCACGCCCGCGAGAAAACCCGCCGCGAAGAGATCGCCCGCTCCGGTCGTATCGGCCACCCGGGTCGGCACCGCAGGCACCGGGAACCGCCCGCGCTCGGTGACGACGATGGCGCCCTCCTCCGAGAGGGTGACGGCGGCAAGCGGGGCCGCCTCGGCTACCCGATCGAGCGCGGTTTCCAGATCGTCGGTTTCGTAGAGCGCCAGCGCCTCGGCCCGGTTTGCAAACAGGAGATCCACACCCTCGGCGATCAGCCGGGTCATATCCGCGCGGTGGCGGTGAACGCAAAACGGGTCGGACACGGAAAATGCCACCCGGCCGCCCGCCGCCCGCACGGCACGGATCGCCCGCTCATAGGCTGCCTTCGCCTCGGGGCTGTCGAAGAGATAGCCTTCGAGATAGAGCCAGTCCGCCCGGGCCATCAGCGCCTCGTCGATCTCGCCCGCCACCAGCGCGCCCGACACCCCGAGATAGGTGTTCATCGAGCGCTCGCCGTCCGGCGTGACCAGCACGAGACAGCGCGCGGTCTCGGCCGCCCCGGCCTCGCCATCGATGAAGGGGCCGTCATAGAGGGTCCCGAGCGCGCGGATGTCATGGGCGAAGATCCGCCCGAGCTGATCGGTCCGTGTCTTGCCGACGAAGGCCGTCCGATGTCCAAGCGCCGCGAGCCCGGCGATCGTGTTCGCCGCTGAGCCGCCTGAGATCTCCCGCGCCGGCGGCATCGCCGCATAGAGCGTGCGGGCGCGCTCGGTGTCGATGAGCTGCATAACGCCCTTCTCGATCCCTTCGCGGGAGAGAAACCCGTCATCCACCTCGGCGATCACATCGACGATCGCGTTGCCGATGGCCACCACCTCGATCCGGTCGTGCTCGCTCATGCGTCCTCCTGCGGCAGCGCCGCCTTGCGCCGTGTGCCTTTGGGCGGCCGGGGCGCGGTTTTCTCGTCGAACGGACAGATGTCGCGGATCAGACAGGACGGGCAATCCGGCGTCCGCGCCTTGCAGACGTAGCGGCCGTGCAGGATCAGCCAGTGATGGGCGTGCAGCGCGAACTCCGCCGGCACCTGGTCCTCGAGCGCGCGTTCGACGGCGACTGGGTCCTTACCAGGCGCGATCCCGGTGCGGTTCGCGACCCGGAAGACATGGGTATCGACCGCCATCGCCGGCTGCTTCCACCACATGTTGAGCACCACATTCGCCGTTTTGCGGCCCACCCCCGGCAACGCCGCGAGGGCGGCACGCGAAGACGGGACCTGCCCGCCATGCTCTTCGACGAGGATCGCCGAGAGCTTGAGCACGTTCTTCGCCTTGTTCCGAAAAAGCCCGATCGTGCGGATATGCGCAATCAGGCCCTCTTCGCCGAGCGCAAGCATCTTTTCGGGGGTGTCCGCCACCCGGAAGAGACCCTCGGTCGCCTTGTTCACGCCCTTGTCGGTTGCCTGCGCCGACAAGGCGACGGCGACGAGGAGCGTGTAGGCGTTCGTATGCGCAAGCTCCCCCTCGGGCTCGGGGCAGGCCGCCCGGAACCTCTCGAATATCTCGACGATCTGAGCGTGGGGGATCTGCGCCGACATCGGCTTCGCTTCGCACAAGGCCCGTCGCCGAGGCAAGCGCCCTCGACGGGGTCCGCGCGGGTCACGGCGTCCCGGGGGATCGGAGAGACGGCGATGACCGGCGGACGCGACGCCGGAGGGCCCGCCGGGACCGCCCGGCCCGAGTGAGGACGGGGGGGCGGCCCCTTGGCAAGACGCCCCGCGGGGCCCAAGATCATCTGAGAGTTCGGAACGGGAGCGGCCGATGGGCGAGACCCGCATCGAAGACGACCTGTTCGGCCAGGCGCTTTGGGAGCACTGGCAGGGCCGAGGCCGCGGCGCCTTGACCGTCCGGCGCAAGGATGGCCACGCCGACACCGCGAGCCCGGCCGTCTGGATCGGCAGCGGCGTCTGGCCGGTCGAAGCGATGCTGATCGAACGCGCCCGCGGCCGGGTCCTCGATATCGGCTGCGGGGCGGGGCGGCATCTCGTGCCGCTGATGGCGCGCGGGCTCCCGGTGACGGGGCTCGACCGCTCGGCCGGCGCGCTCCGGGTCGCGCGTGCCCGCGGCGGTCGGGATCTGATTGAGGGCTCGGTCTTCGAGACGCCGATCCCGGCCGGGCGCTACGACACGGTGCTTCTCCTCGGCAACAATCTCGGGCTTGCCGGCGGGGTCGAGGCGACCCTGCATCTCCTCGCCCTCGCCGCCCGGGCCATGACGCGGACCGGCCGGCTTCTCCTCGTCTCCACCGACGTCTCCCGGGCCGAGCGGCCGATCCACGTGATCCATCGGGCCTGCAACCGCGCGGCCGGCCGACCGCAAGGGCACCAGACCCTCCGCATCGAATACGCCGGCCGGGTGAGCGACTGGTTTCCCTGGCTCCACCTGGCGCCCAGCGAGCTTTCGCCCATTGCGGCCCGAGCGGGGCTCCGGATCGCCCGCCTCGACCGAACGGCGCGCGGACCCTATGCGGCGGTCCTCTCCAGGGCCGATGGGCCGCACGGGCGCGGGTGACGAGCGGCGGGCAAGAACCGGGTGGGTCCGGGCCGCGCGGCGACGTATCTCTCCGGAGAAAGCGAAAACCCGCCGCGAGGACGCTATGACCACCGATCCGAACCCCGATGCCTTCACCTATGATCTGATGGCGGCGGCGCTGCGCTATCTCGAGGCACACGCCGCCGAACAGCCCTCCCTCGAAACCGTCGCCGCGGCGATCGGCCTCAGCCCGACGCATTTCCAGCGGGTCTTCTCCCGTTGGGTGGGCGTGAGCCCGAAACGCTATGTGCAGTATCTGACACTCGACCATGCCAAGCGGCTTTTGGCCGAGCGGAACTCGATCCTCGACGCGAGCTATGGGGCGGGCCTCTCGGCACCCTCGCGGCTGCACGACCTGTTCCTGCGCTGGGAGGGCATGAGCCCCGGCGCCTATGCCCGCCGCGGCGAAGGGCTCGAGATCGCCCATGGCTGGTTCGAGACGCCCTTCGGCCCGGCGCTCGCCATGGGCACGGAGCGCGGGCTTTGCGGGCTCGCCTTCGCGGCCGAGATGGGGCGCGAGGCCGCATGGGAAGATCTGGCCTGCCGCTGGCCGGCCGCGCGTTTGAGCCCGGCGCCCGAGCGGCTCCGGCCCTGGATCGAGGCCGCGTTCTCGGGCCAGGGCGAGGTCCGGCTCGCGCCCATGGGCGGGCCTTTTCAGATCAAAGTGTGGGAGGCGCTCCTGGCGATCCCGTCGGGACATGTGACGACCTATTCCGAGATTGCCCGCGCGATCGGGCACCCGCGGGCAACGCGCGCGGTCGGAACGGCGGTCGGACGGAACCCGGTCTCGTTTCTAATCCCCTGCCACCGGGCGATGCGGCGCGACGGCGGTCTCGGCGGCTATCACTGGGGGCTGACGACCAAGCGCGCCATCCTCGCCTGGGAGAGCGCCCGCCACGACGCCGCGGCCGCGTGACAAGCCTCACAAACCCGTGCGGGTTTTGCCCCAGCCTCCGCGACGGAACCCGTGGGCCGTCGCGTTATTCGAGCACAACCGACTGAAACCACGGCCCGCGGCACAGTAATTCGGCGAGATCGCCGGAAATCGCCCCGGGCTTGTCTCGAGGAGCGCCAACCATGGGCAAGTTTCGACTGTTCGCTTTCTGTCTGGCTTTTTCGCCTCTCCTGATCACCGACGCCTCCGCCGGCGGCTTCGACCGTCCGGCCCCGGTCATCGAGGCGAAGGGCGAGCGCTATGGCGGCGGCTATTACGGCGGGCCGGGGTATACGAAACCCGCCTACAGGCGCGCCCCGCTGACCTGCGTCGCCGCCGGGTTCCGCTTCTTCGGCCGCGGACCACGGATCCCCGGCACGAGGGGCGTCTCCCAAGGCTTCCGTCCGGGCCGCGTCTGCGGCCGCGCGATTGCCGAGTGTCACCACCGTCTGAAGTTCGCGCCGGCCGGTCCGGCCGCGGTCTGCCAGGTCGTCCGCACGTTCTAGACCCATGCGATACGGGCGGGCACGGGCCCGCCCGCCGCGCGTCTCAGCCGACGAAATCCCACTCCCCAACCGAAACTTCGGTCAAGGTCTCGACAAAGCCCAGCCCGGCGATGTTCTCGGGCGCGGTCGCAAACGCCAAAAGCACGTCCGCCGCGCTCACCCCCGGCTCGTTCAGCCGGTCGATCCAGAACTGACCCTCGTCCGGGCCCCGCGGCCGGTCGAGCGCGTTCAAATAGAACGTATCGACGATCTCGACGGTCGTGAGCGTGCCGATATCCCCGAAGCGGGCGAGAAACTCCGGATTGTCCAGGAATTGCGCGGCCATCTCACGCTCGCTGAGGCCCGCCTCGCGCGCATCGATCCAGAAATTCAAGCCCCCGCGCTCGAATGGCCCGTTCCGGTTGAGCGCCGTCGCATAGAGATAGGCGACCACTTCCGCCTCCTCGACGGAAAGCCCCTGGCCGATATCGGGCTCCACCGGCCCGTCCGTCGCCTCGACGGTAAAGCTCTCGAGCGGCGCGCGCAGGAACTCTCGACTGATCTCGGGCACGAAGACCCGGTTGACGAGCGTCCCCTGGAACTCTTCGCGCGCGAGCGCCCCCGGCAATTCGGGCCCGGTGATCTGGTCGAGATCCGACGTGATCAGGGTCGCCGCGAAGGCCGGCGTGACCGGATTGGCGGCGGAATAGACCTCGATCCCGAAGCCGTCATAGGACACCGAGAGCCCGTTGCTTTGCTCGGCAGCGTTGTTGGCGACGAGAAGCCGGTAGCGCGGGTCCTCGATCACCGTCTCGCCGACCGAGAGCGTCGCGTCCGGATCGACGACGTCATAGGCGGTGATCCCGGGCCTGACCTGACCCGCGGGCGCGAGCGCGCCCGGAAACTGCACCTGCCCCTCGACGAGGAGCCCGGGTACCGCGCCCTCGGTCAGGGCCGAAAATGTCAAAAGAAACGTCTCGTCCATCGAACTCCCCTCATTGGCCGGAGCGGACATATCACGGGGCGAACCCGGCGAGGAGCCTCGAGTTGCCCGCTTCACGGGGCGGCGAGTGCCGAAATCACGGCGCGAAGTTCGGCAATCCCGTCACCTGCCTCTGACGAGGTGGTCAACACCTCCGGGAAGCAGGCCGGGTGGCGGGACAGCTGCCCGTGGAGCGCCTCGAGGACGGCCGTATAGTCCCGCGCTTTCGGCTTGTCGCGCTTGGTCAGCACCACCTGGAAGCTCACGGCCGCCCGGTCCAAAAGCGTCATGATCTCATGATCGACCGGCTTGACCCCGTGGCGGGCGTCGATCAGCACGAAGGCGCGCGTGAGGGAGGTACGCCCGAGGAGATAGGCGCGCAACAACTCTTGCCAGGCCGCGACCTTGGCAACCGGCGCCTCCGCATAGCCATAGCCCGGCAGATCGACCAGATAAGCCGCCTCGCCGAGCGCGAAGTAATTGAGCTCTTGCGTGCGCCCCGGGGTGTTCGACGCCCGCGCCAGCCCCTTTCGCCCGGTGAGTGCGTTGATCAGCGAAGACTTGCCCACATTCGAGCGCCCGGCAAAGCAGACCTCCGGCCGATCGGCCGCCGGGAGGCCGTCGAGCGCGACCACGCCTTTGACGAAATCGACCGGGCCGGCGAAGAGCTTTCGCCCCGCCTCGAGGGCAGCCGCCTCGATCTCCGGGTCGATGGCAAAGCGGAAATCCGCAGTCACCGCCCGATCAGGCCACGGAGACCGGGTCGCCGGGCGCGAGCGTGTCGCCCTCGACCACGCGCGCATAGACGCCGAAATCCGTGTGGCCCCAATAGCGCTGGATGACCGCCGGCAAGTCGATGTCGCGCCGGCCCGTCGAGGGGTTCGCCATGGTCGCGGCGCAGCGGCCCGTGCGTTCGATGATCTCGAGCAGAGCCCCGCCGATCCGCACCCGACGACCGACCAGATCGAACTCCTCATAAGGCGCCCAGCCATCGACCCAGAGATTGGCCCGGAACCGAGCGCGCGAAAGCGGGTGCCCTGCCGCCTCGGACACCGCCCGAAGCGTGGCGGTCGAGCCGATATGGATGCCCGCATCCGGATCGTCGGTCATCGCGCCGTCGGCCCTGGTCAGCAGGCGATAGGGGCCCGGGCGCACCGCATCGGCGAGCGGCCCGATCCAGTCGGTGAGCGCGCGTGCATCGTCGGGTGCGTCGGGTCGGACCGTGAGCGGGGGGCGATCGGGATGGGCGAGCGCGAGTTGCCCGGTCGCCTCTTCGAAGGCCGCGGTCACCGCCGCGAGCGCCGGCACGTGCTTTTGCGTCACGAAGTTCCGGGGCGCCATCCAGCCATCGGCATCGGGGCTGCCCGCCCCGCTATGGGCGATCGCCCAGCGCCGGTCGAAGGCGATGGGTTTGCCCTCGCGAAGCTCGGCGCGGGCCAACGTCTCCGCGCCCAACGCCTTCACCGGGTGCCGGCGGATCTCTGTGAGCGTCGCGGTCATCTCGTTTCCTCCGCCCCGAGGCCGCGCCCAAACCGGCTGGCCGCCCGGGCGCTACTCCTGTGGGCGCTTCTTCTTGAAGCTCGCTTTGATGTTGCCGAGCAGGTCGACGTCGACGCCTTGGCTGCGCATGATCGCGTATTGCTGGATGATCGTAATCACGTTGTTCGCCGTCCAGTAGATGACGAGGCCGCTCTCGAATTGGCCGAGCATGAACATGAAAACCCACGGCAAATAGGCAAAGACCATCGCCTGGGTGGGATCGGTCGGCGCCGGGTTCAGCTTTTGCTGGATCCACATCGAGATGCCCATCAAAATCGGGAATACGCCGATTGAGAAGATCGAGAGAAATACCGGAATATCCCACGGGAAGAGCCCAAATGCCGTCATCCAGCTCGACGGGTCTGGCGCCGAAAGATCATCGATCCAGCCAATGAACGGCGCGTGCCGCATCTCGATGGTGACGAACAGCACTTTGTAGAATGAAAAGAAGATCGGGATCTGCAATAGGATCGGGATACACCCCATTGCCGGGTTCACCTTCTCCTTTTTGTAGAGCTCCATGAGCTCCTTTTGCATCCGTTGCTTGTCGTCGCCACACCGCTCTTTCAGCTTTTCCATCTCGGGCTGGAGCGCCTTCATTTGCGACATGGACACGTAAGCTTTGTAGGAGAGCGGGAACAACGCTGCCTTGACGATAAAGGTCAGAGCAATAATCGACCAGCCCATGTTGCCGATAAAATCGTTCAGCCACATCATCAGGAAAAAGAGCGGTTTTGTCAGGAAATAGAACCAACCCCAATCGACGCTGTCTTCGAAGATCTGGATGTTCAGTTGATCCTGATAGGCTTGGATCGTGCGCACTTCCTTGGCGCCGGCAAAGAGCCGCGTGGACGCCTCGGCGGTCTCGCCCGCGCCGACCGTGAGGACCGGCATGCGCATTTCGGTTCGGAATTCCGCCTGCTGCGGAATTGACTTGAAGATCGCGTCGAAGCTCTGCCCCGGCCCACCGACGAGCGTCGTCATCCAATATTTGTCGGTAAAGCCGAGCCAGCCGTTTTGATTGACCCCGACAGGCTGGGCGCGCCCGCCTTCGAGAGAATTCGGCGGCAGCTCGAGAAGTTCGTCGTAGTCGAGTTCCGTCAGCTCCCCATCGAGGCCCGCGACGGCACCCTCGTGCAAAATCCAGAAACCTTGGATCTCCGGCCGGCTCCGCCGCGCGATATACGCATAGGGCGCCAGGTTGACGGTGGTGCCGGTGGCATTCTCGACCGTCTGCGTGACCGTGAACATATACTGGTCGTCGACGGCCATGCGCCGGCGGAAGGTGAGCCCCGCGCCGTTTTCCCAGGCGAGCACCACATCGCTGCCCGGCGTGAGCTCGGTCCCCTCCTCGAGCGTCCATTCCGTCGAGGGGCCAGGCAACGGACCGGGGCTGCCCTGCGGCGTCGGCAACCAGCCGTAGATCACGTAATACGGGCTCGGCCCGCCGGTGGGGTTTAACAGCACAACCGTGTCCGAGCCCGGATCGATCGTCTCGCGATAGTCGTCGAGATGCACATCGTCGATGCGCCCGCCCCGAAGCGAAATCGAGCCCGAAATCGTCGGCGTGCGCACGGGGATCCGGTCGGTCTGCGCGAGCGCCCCGTCGCGGGTGAGCGCAACCACGGGACCCGCAGGGGCCGAGGCGCCTCCGCCCGCGGTCTGCGTGCCCGGGGCTGTGCCGCCCGGCTGAGTGGCCTGCTCCGCGGGTTGACCGGCGGTCTGTTGGGGGATCGGTTGCGGCTCGGGCGGCGGAAAGATCGCATACCAGCCGATGAGGACCAGCATCGAGAGCGCCACCGCGAGGATCAGATTTCTCGTCTCGTCCTTATCGCCCATGCCTCACTCCCGACTGCAGCGCCCGCGTTCAATCGGGAAGTGGGTCCCCGGTCAAGGGGTTTCCAGCGCAAACCCCGCAGCCCGCACCGCCCGCTCAGCTCAACCAACGCTTTCGCCGGCGATAGGACCGGACGTCACGGAAGCTCTTGCGGCCCTCCTCGCTCATCCCGAGGTAGAATTCCTTGACGTCCGGGTTCTCGCGGAGCGCCGAGGCTTCGCCGTCCATGACGACCCGACCGGACTCGAGCAGATAGCCATAGTGGGCGTATTTGAGCGCCACATTGGTGTTTTGCTCCGCCAAGAGGAACGACACGCCCTCGGTCTCGTTCAAGCCTTTCACGATTTCGAAGATCTCCTCCACGAGCTGCGGCGCGAGGCCCATGGACGGCTCGTCGAGCAGGATCGTCTCGGGCCGGGACATGAGCGCGCGGCCGATGGCGCACATCTGCTGTTCGCCGCCCGAGGTGTAGCCGGCCTGGGATTTGCGGCGCTCCTTGAGGCGCGGGAAATAGCTGTAGACCATCTCGAGATCGGCATTGATCGCACCGCGCCCGTCGCGCCGGGTATAGGCACCCGTCAGGAGGTTTTCCTCGACGGTCAGATGCTCGAAACAGTGCCGACCCTCCATAACCTGGATGACCCCGCGGCGCACGAGAGCCGACGGCGTCATCTCGGCCACAGGCTCGCCGCGATAGCGGATCTGGCCTTTGGTGACCTCGCCGCGTTCGGACTGGAGCAGGTTCGAGATCGCCTTGAGTGTTGTGGTCTTGCCGGCGCCGTTGCCGCCCAGAAGGGCGACGATCCGGCCCTTTCCGAGGGCGAGCGACACGCCCTTCAGCACGAGGATCACGTGGTTGTAGATTACCTCGACATTGTTGACCTCGAGCAGGATCTCGCCGCGGGCCGCGGCCTTGGCATCGAGCATGGGGGGCTCCTCAGGCGGGTTCGCGCGTGCGACAGGGCGCGGGCGTGGGCTCGGCGGCGTCGGGCGTCCGGGTGAGTTCGGCCGCAAGCGCCGCGGTCCGGGCGCGCGCCGCTTTCTCGGCCTCCATTTCGCGGACGGCCGCCGTCGCTTTGCGGGACTGCCAGACCAGAAAAGCGAAGAAGGCGAGCTTGGAGACGGCAACGGCCGTGCCGGCGGCAGTCGTCGGGTCCATGGCGTTCTCCTTTCGGAACGGGGCACGGGGTGGCGGGAGGGGCGGCGGACCGCCCCCCCAAGCGTTTGAGGGCGCGGCTCAGAGGCAGGCGGGCTCGATCCCGGCCTCTGCCGCATAGGCGGCCGCATCCTCGGCAATGAGCGGATCGACCACCTCCCGGTCGGCCGGCACGAAGTCGGTGATCAGCGTCCAGGTCTGCGCACCCGCATCCCATTGCTGGATCGCCCCGAAGCCGGGCGCCGCATGGTTTTCGCAGGACACCTCGAAGGTCGGCATGAACCCGGGCAAACCCGCGGCTGCGAGGGTGTCTTCAGTCACCTTCAGGCTCTCCATCCCGTCGCGCATCTGCGCCGGAGTGATCGCGGTGACGCCGTGGATCTCCTGTGCGGTCTTGGCCGCCTCGACCGCCAGCATCGCCGCCTGCATGCCGCGATTATAGAGCACGGTGCCCATCTGATCCCCGGCCCCGGCTGCCAAGCCCTTGTCGTAGACATGGGTCTTCAGGTCCGCGTAAATCGGATAATCGCCGCCGACGCCGTGCATGGTGATGGCCTTATAGCCGTCCGCGGCCGCGCCCGCCGGCAGCACGTCGTTCTCCGAGGCCGACCACCAGACACCGATGAACCTGTCCATCGGAAAGCGGATCGACGCCGCCTCCTGGATCGCCACCTGGTTCATCACGCCCCACCCCCACATGACGACATAGTCGGGCTGGTTCCGCCGAACCTGCAGCCAGGTGGATTTCTGCTCCTGGCCCGGATGGTCGACCGCAAGCAGAAGAAGCTCGTAACCGTGTTTCTCGGCAAGTTTCTCGAGCGTGCGGATCGGCTCCTTGCCATAGGCCGAGTTGTGATAGACGAGCGCGAGCGTCTTGCCCGACAGATCGCCGTCCTCCTGGTCGAGCATGTGTTTGACGATGATCGAAGCCGCGTCCCAATAGGTGCCCGGATAGTTGAAGACCCAGGGGAACACCTTGCCGTCGGCCGCCGAGGTGCGTCCGTAGCCCATCGAGTGGATCGGGATACCGTCTGCCGAGGCCTTCGGGATCAACTGATAGGTGATGCCGGTCGAGAGCGGCTGGATGACCAGGGGATCGCGCCCCTTGATGGCCTCGTAACACTCGACGCCCTTCTCGGTGTTATAGCCGGTCTCGCAAGGCACGAGCTCGATCCGCTCCCCGCCGATACCGCCGTCACGCTCGTTGATCAGCGTCATATAATCGGCATAACCATCGGCGAACGGGATCCCGTTCGGCGCATAGGGGCCGGTGCGGTAGTCTAGCGACGGGAAGACGAGATCCGCCGCCGCCGGGGTTACGAGGAGCGCTCCGAAGAGCGTTGCGATTAGGGTTCTTTTCATTTGGACCTCCCTGTTGAACCTGCCGGCCGTCCCGCCCTTAGTGCGGGAACGGCCAGAGCCTGAGCTTCTCCTTGACCGTGCGCCAAAGCGCGGCGATGCCATGCGGCTCCTTGATCAAGAAAAAGATGATGAGCGCGCCGACGGTCATGATTTGCAAATGCTCGGCGATATCCGTCGGCATACCGAGCAAACCGACTAAGACGTTCTTGAAGAAAACCGGCAGCAGCACGATAAATGCCGCGCCAATTAACGACCCAAAGATCGAGCCGAGCCCGCCGATGATGATCATGAAGAGAACGTCGAAGGATTTGTCGATGGCGAAACTCTCGGTCGGTTCAGCCGCCCCATTCCAAAGTGCGAAGTAAAGGGCGCCGGCAATTCCAATATAAAACGACGAAATGGCAAAGGCCGACAGCTTGGCCCGCAGCGGGTTCACGCCGATTATCTCCGCGGCGATGTCCATATCGCGGATCGCCATCCACTGCCGGCCAATGCGCCCGCGGACCAAGTTCCGCGCAACCCAGCCAAATACGAAGAGAAAGCTCAGGCAGAATAGATAGGTCGCCCAGGGCGGCGAGTTGGGGCCGGTGAGCACAATGCCAAAGAGCGACGTCTCCGGCGCCGTGATCTGCCCAGTCGCCGAGTAGTTGTAGGTCCACTCCCACTTATTGAAGACCCACACGAGAAAGAACTGCGCGGCAAGCGTTGCAACGGCGAGATAAAATCCTTTGATCCGGAGCGAAGGAAGCCCAAACAAAAGCCCGACGAAGGCCGTGGTAAGCCCGCCAAGCAACACCGAGGCAACGATATTGAGCTCGGGAAGTAAGATCTCGACCCAGCCGCCCTGCAAATCAGGCAGATAAATATCCATACCAGTCATGAATTTATAGCAGGCATAGGCGCCCACCGCCATGAACCCACCGGTGCCGAGCGAGACCTGCCCGCAGTACCCCGTCAGGATATTTAATCCGATTGCGGCAATCGCATAAATAAAGAACGGCAGGAACACTGCCTTCTCAAAATAGTCAGTGACGAAAAACGGCACCACCAGAAACGCAAACGCCACCACTGCCCAAAACCGCCAGAGGTCGAAGCGGATCGGAAAGGTCGCATGATCGGCGGCATAACTCGTCTTGAATTCGCCCGCCTCGCGATAGAACATATCAGAACTCCCGGGGGATTTGTCTGGAGGGTGGACGCATGTCGGTCCAAGAAGAATTGTCGAGGCTGAAGGGCCTGCGCGATGCGGGCGTCATCTCCGAGCAGGAATTCCTAGCCAAGAAACGCCGCCTCGTCGGCGACCGGCCGCGGCGGTCGAGCTTTTGGTCGCAACCCGAGGCGGTCGGATGGTTTTTCCTGTTTCTCGTGGCCGCGGTCGTGTCCGGCGGCATCGCCGTATATAGCGACGACTGGCGCGACACGGGCTCGGTGCTCGGCGGAGGCATGGTGCTGCTGGCCTGCGGGGTGGTCGCGCTCGCCCAAGCGGCCGAGCACATCAACGTCAACGTAGTCTCCGGGATCTCGGTCGCGCTCTTCGTGGCGGCGGTGCTGTTTTTCACGGGCGCGGCCGGGCTGGTGATGGCCGTGGTCCTGACCTTTGTCGTGATCGGCGGGCTGATCTTCGTTTTCGAGACCCTCGGCTCGTGAGCCGCTTGCCGGCGCACATGAACCGGTAACAAATGCGTGTTGTTTCCGGTCGTCCGCCTCCCCATGTGCGATGCGGACATCACAGGGGAGGCGAAAATGTCGCTCTCGGAAGAACTCAAGCGGCTCGAAGAGCTCCGCGACACTGGCACGCTCACGGAGGCGGAATTCGAGGCCGCAAAGAAGAAGACCCTCGAGGGCCGACAAGAGAGCCCGTCCGGCTCGCAGAGCACGCCCTGGGCGATCTGGGCGCTCGTCATCGTGGTCGCTGTGGGCGCCGGTGGGATGCTGTATTTCCTCGACGGCATCAGCCGGTCGCTCGAACTCGTCGTCGGCTCGCTCGGCGTCGTCGCAGCCGCCGCCGGCACGGTGATGAGCGTGACGGAGGACTTCTCCATCATGGGCGTCATCGCCTTCATCGTGCTCGGGCTCGCCATTGGCGCAGTCGCCTTCGCTGCCATGGCGCCCGTCATCCTATTGGCAGCGCTCGTCATCGTTCCGGTCGTCTTCGCCTGGGGGTGGATCACCGAGCTCTTCACCGGCTGACCTCCCACGTGGCCGCGTCGCCGGGGAAATCGTCGCCCTGCGGGCCGACCAGACAAAAGCGGTGCCCGGTGGGCGCCTCCATGACGATCCAGTCCTTCAGATCCTCGATGCGATGTGCGCCGAGGGCCTGTAGCCGCCGTGCCTCCGCCTCGCGATCGTCGGTCTCGATGTCGAGATGCACCCGCGGCGCGTGGCTGACCGATTGCAGCAGGATCTTCGGATACCCCTGGCGATCGGCGAGCACGGCATATTTGCCATCGGCATCCACTTTGCCCGAGACACCGAGCGCCGACGCCCAGAACTCGGTTGCCGGGGCGAGATCCGCCTCGTTGCAATCGATGACAATCACGCCGAGCCTCGAGCGGTGCGCCATCACACCCTCTCGATGATCTTTTCGCCGAAGAGGCCCTGCGGACGGAAGAGCAGGAAGAGCAGCGCGAGCATGTAGGCGAACCAATTCTCGGTCGCCCCGCCGATCATCGGACCGACATAAAACTCGAACAGCTTCTCGCCGACGCCGATGATCAGGCCCCCGACGATGGCGCCTGGGATCGAGGTGAAGCCGCCCAGCATCAGCACGGGCAGCGCCTTGAGCGCGATCAGCGACAGCGAGAACTGGACGCCCGAGCTCGCCCCCCACATCACGCCCGCGACGAGGGCGACGACCCCGGCGATCGACCAGACCACCCACCAGATGGTCTCGAGCGAGATCCCCACAGAGAGCGCGGCCTGGTGGTCGTCGGCGACTGCGCGGAGTGCCCGGCCCATCCGCGTGTAATGGGAGAAGAGGGTCAGGGCCGCCACAAGCAGCACCGCGACCAACGCCGCGGCGATCTCGATCTTGTCGATGAACATGCCAGTGGTGTCGATGATCGTGTCCGACGGACCCTGGGGCAGGCCGATATCGAGCACTTTGACGTTCGCGCCCCACATCAGATCGCCCATCCCCTCGAGCACGAATGCAAGCCCGATGGTCGCCATGAAGAGGATGATGCCCTCTTGATTGACGAGCGGCCGGAGAATGACGCGCACGACGATCCAGGCGAGCGCCACCATCACGACGAGGGTTGCGAGGACGGCGAAGATGTCGGCGAGCCCGCCTTCGCCGAAATGATGGACGTTTGTGCCGAAGACCGCGTTGATCAAATGGGCAAAAGGCACCTGACCGGTCTGGAACCCGACGAGGGTGAGCGCGGCGAAGAGCGCGAGCACGCCTTGGGCAAAGTTGAAGATCCCCGACGCCTTGAAGATCAGCACGAAGCCTAGCGCGACGAGGCTGTACATCACTCCGGCGAGAAGCCCGGAGATCACCACCTCCCAAAAGAAGATGTCGGCGAAGAGCCCCGAGCCGACGCCAAACGCGATGAAGCCGATGCCGAGGGCGATGGCGAGCTTGGCCCCGCCCGAAAGCCCGGCGAGGGTCTTGAGGACCGGATGGGCCCCGCGGGTTTCGATCATGTCAGTCATCGTGGGGCACCCCGAGATAGGCGTCGATCACGTCTTGGTTGCGGCGCACGTCATCGGGCACGCCGTCACCGATCTTGCGGCCATAATCGAGCACCACGACCCGATCCGCGAGGTCCATGACCACGCCCATATCGTGCTCGATGAGCGCAATCGTCGTGCCGAATTCGTCGTTTACATCGAGGATAAAGCGGCACATGTCCTCCTTTTCCTCGACATTCATGCCAGCCATGGGCTCGTCGAGCAGCAGGAGTTTCGGCTCCGCCGCCAGCGCCCGGCCGAGTTCGACGCGCTTTTGCAGCCCGTATGGCAGCCGGCCGACCGGGGTCTTGCGGATGTGCTGGATCTCGAGAAAATCGATGATCCGTTCGACCGCCTCCCGGTGGCGCACCTCCTCGGCTTCGGCCGGGCCGACCCAGAGCGCCTGCCACAACAGGTTCCGGCGCATCATCGTGAGCCGCCCGGTCATAATGTTGTCGAGTGTCGTCATGCCCGTGAAGAGCGCGATGTTCTGGAAGGTGCGGGCGATCCCTTGGCGGGCGATCTGGTGGGGCTTCATCGCCCGACGGCGCGCGCCGCGGAACCAGACCTCGCCTTCCTGCGGGTGATAAAAGCCCGAGATCACGTTCAACATCGACGATTTCCCCGCCCCGTTCGGGCCGATGATCGCGCGAATTTCGCCCTCGCGGATGTCGAAGGACACGTCCTTTATGGCCGTCACCCCGCCGAAGCGCAGCACGATGTTCCGCAACTCCATGACCACAGGCCCGATCTTGCGGGGCGCGATCCCGTGGTCGATCTCTTGATGGGCGTAAGCCATATCGTCGGCGGCGACTTCGGCGACGGAGCGGTGCATGGCGGTCTCCTGGGAGCGGGCTCAGGCGGCCTGCGGGTGACGGGTCTCGGCGGCGGGAAAGGTTTCGGCGTCGGCGATGGCGAGCGTCGCCGCGATGCGGCCCTTGCGCCCGTCTTCATAGGTGACCTCGGTCTCGGTGTAGCTCTCGCGCGCGTCGGAGTAGAGCGCATCGACGAGCTCGCC
>JBHJGX010000025.1:0-71357 GCA_050331395.1 Paracoccaceae bacterium | reverse complement strand
GCCCCCGCCCGCCGACCCCGCGCGCCCTTTGGAGAGGCATCGCACCGATCCGGGCCCGAGTGGGCCTGGGTGGTGCACCGCGCTCCGTTAACGCGACCTTAACCATGGCCGCGCGATCTTCCCGCCCATGGATGGAGCGGCAAATGGCGGTGCGGGCGCGGGCGGATCGACGGTACCGGTTCTGACGATCGCCG
Source organism: Paracoccaceae bacterium (assembly GCA_050331395.1). GTDB lineage: Bacteria > Pseudomonadota > Alphaproteobacteria > Rhodobacterales > Rhodobacteraceae > Thermohalobaculum. Next base: position 71,163 of record JBHJGX010000025.1, on the reverse strand, counting down.
ATGCCGTGCGGATCGAGGGCGACAGCGGCCGCCCGACCCTCGATTTCCTGCTCCGCCTGTCCGAGCCCGCCGCGCACCCCGTCGAGGTCCGGGCCGATACGGTCTCGGGCACCGCCTTCGAGGGCTTCGACGTCGTTCCCCTCTACGACCGCATCACGATCCCACCCGGCGCGACCGAGGCGGTGATCCCCGTCTCCATCGATCCGGGGAGCGCGGCGGAAGGCGACGAGACGGTGTTTCTCGAGCTTCGCGATCTCTCGGGCGCGGTCTTCGCGGGCGGTGCGCCTTTTGCCCGGGCAACGGGCCTCGTACTTGACGACGACGGGGAGGACCGGCCCGCGCTCTTCTTCGAGGATGTCACGGTTCTCGAAGGCGACGGACCCGGACTGATCACTGTCCCGATCAGGCTTTCCCGCCCGCTCGAGAGCGACCTGGCGCTTTGGGTCACAATCGTCGATTTGGGCGGCACGGCCCCGGTCGTGCCCCTCTCCATGGCCGTGACGATCCCGGCCGGCGAGACCGCCGTCCCGATCCCGCTTTCCGTCGCGGGCGACGCGCTCCCCGGGCCGGACGCGATCCTCGGGCTCGTCGCAACCGGCGGAGGCGCGGTCCTCTCCGACGGGGCCGCCGGCGCCTTCGGGCGTCTCACGATCCGCGACGACGATGCCGACGACGGGCTGCCGGTGCTCTCGGTCGCGCCAATCCACCAGCGCGAGGGCGATACGGGCCGCCCGACCCTCGATTTCGTCATTTCGCTGACGGCGCCCGCCGCGGAGGACGTGGCCTTTCACGCGCGCACCGCCGACGGCACGGCCCGGGTCGGCGAAGACTACCTGGCCCGCGACAATCGGATCGTGATCCCGGCCGGCGCGACGAGCCAGCGCTTGACCGTTCTCATCGAGGCGGACGACCGGGCCGAAGGGGACGAGAGCCTCACGCTCGAGATCGCCCGCGTGGACGGTGCGGCGCTGCCGGGCGGGGTTGCGACCCTCCGGGCGACGGGGACGATCCTCGACGACGACGCGCCTCATGCGGCGCCGCTCCACCTTTGGGTCGCCGACGTCACGGCGGCGGAGCCCGAGGGCGCGGACGGCGCCCTCCGCTTTACGCTCGAGACCGACGCGCCCGCCGCGGCGCCGGTCGCCGGGCGGTTCGAGGTCTTGCCGGGCACAGCCGAGGCGGGCGCAGATTTCGTGCCGCGCGCGGGCCGCTTCGAGATCCCTGCGGGCGCGCGTGAGACAAAGATCGACATCCCGCTGATGCCCGACGACATCGCCGAGGGCGCCGAGACGGTGGTGCTCGTGCTCTCGGCGCTCGAGAATGCCGCGGGCGCGAATGCCTCGGACACGCTCTATGCCGTCGGGATCATCGAGGACGGGCCTGAGGCGGTCGACGACATCGCCGGGGTGTCGGTCGAGACGACGACCGCAATCGACGCGCTCGGCAACGACCGGCCGGGCGACGGCGGGCCGCTGGCCCTGAGAGGGGTCGACGCGCCCGCCCATGGCACGGCTTTCTTGGCGGACGGCGCGCTCTTCTATCGACCGGATCGCGGGTTCTCCGGGGTCGACAGCTTCGTCTACACGGTCGCGGACGGCTCGGGCGCGCGGCGCGAGGCGCGGGTCGACCTCCTGGTCGAGCCGGAGCCCGGCACCCCCGCCGTCACCCGGGGGCAGGCGCAAACGGTCGCCTATCTCTACGAGGCCGCCCTCGACCGGGACGGCGCCATCGACCTGGCCGGGCTCAATTACTGGATCGGCCGCGTCGGCGAGGGAGCGTCCCTCCGTGCGGTCGCCGAGAGCTTTCTCCACAACCCCGAATTCGCCCGCGCCTTCGGCCCGCCCGACAGGCTCGACGATGTGGATCTGGTCGCGCAACTCTACGAGAACGTGCTCGACCGACCGGGCGACGAGGCCGGGCTCGCCCATTGGCAGGGCGTCATTGCGCGCCCCGGGACCGGGCCGTCCGATCTGCTGCTGGCGTTCGCCCTCAGCCCCGAGAACCTGCGCGGCTCGCCCGGCGTCGCCGCGCTCGCCGAGATCGCGCCCGGCGACTGGGCCTTTCTGTGAGACGCGCCTCGCCCTCGGCGCGGGCAGCCGGTAAGCTGACGCCGCCGCCCGGAACGGGCCCCGCCGCGAGGCCGCCACGATGCCCGATCTGCGCGACATGGAGCTCCTTTCGGCCCTCGCGCGCCACGGCCATTTCGCCCGCGCCGCCGAGGCCTGCGGGATCTCTCAGCCCGCCTTCTCGGCGCGGATCCGCAATCTCGAACACGCGCTCGGGGTTGCCGTGGTCAAGCGCGGCAACCGCTATCACGGGCTCACGCGCGAGGGGGAGATCGCCCTCGCTTGGGCCCGCAAGATGCTCGCCGACCTGGAGGGGTTGCGACAGGATATCGACGAGGCGAAGGGCGCGCTCGAGGGCCAACTCACCCTCGGTGCGGTGCCGTCGGCGCTAAGCTACGCCGCCCGGGTGCCGGTCCTGTTGCGGGCCGTGCATCCGCGGCTCGTAATCCGGATCCTCTCGGCCTCCTCGACCGAGATCCGCGCGGGGCTCGAGGACTACTCCTTCGATGCGGGCCTGACCTACCTGGATATCGAGCGTCCGGCCGCGAGCCGGGTCGAGCCGATCTATGCCGAACGCTACGTGTTGTTGGTGCCGGCCGCCTTGGCGCCGCGGGCAGCGGGCGAGGCGAGCTGGGCCGAGGCGGCGGCGTTGCCGCTCGCGCTCCTCACGCCCAACATGCGGAACCGGCGGATCCTCGACGAGGCCTTCGCGGCGGCGGGCGTCTCGGCGCGGCCGGTGATGGAGAGCAACACCTTCACGACCGCGCTCCTGCAGGTGACCGCCGGGGTCGCCGCGACCATCGCGCCCGAGGTGCTGGCGTCGGCCTTTACGCTCTCGGGCGAGACCGTCGCCTTGCCGCTCGTCGCGCCGCGGATCGAGACGCCGGTTGGGCTCGTCACCCTCGAACGCGCGCCCGAGCCGCCGGCGGTCCGGGCCCTCCGCGCCGTTCTGAGCGGCGGGGTACGACCTTCCCGCAGCGCACCATAACCCAGGCGGACCGCGCCATCGCCACTTTCGATTTGCGCGCGGACGGGCAGTCGGCGAGCGTCTTATGGCAATCCAAGCGAGGAGGTGCCGATGAGCCCGCTCGACGAACGAGCCGGTGTCTGGAAAAAAGGCGTGGGCAAGGGCCGGCACACGCCGAAAGGGCGTCAGCTCGAGGACGCGGCGCTGACCGAGATCCGGCGGCTTCTCGGCGACCGTCCGCGGCGGCGCGATCTGCTGATCGAGTTTTTGCACCTGATCCAGGACGCCCATGGGCACCTGTCGGCCGCGCATCTGCGGGCGCTCGCCGAAGAGCTCCGCCTCGCCCAGGCCGAGGTCTACGAGGTTGCGACATTTTATGCGCATTTCGACGTGGTGCGCGAAGGCGAGACGCCGCCGCCCGCGCTCACGATCCGGGTCTGCGACTCGCTCGCCTGCGAGCTCGCCGGGGCGGCCGCGCTCAAATCCGCGCTCGAAGCGGGCCACGACCCGGCCGCGGTCCGCGTCGTCCGGGCGCCCTGCATGGGCCGCTGCGACACTGCGCCCGTCGTCGAACTCGGGCACAACCACATCGACCACGCCACGCCCGACGCGATTGCCGAGGCGATCGCCGCAAAGGCCTTCGAGCCGCGCATCCCTGCCTATGAGGGCCTCGATGCTTATGTGGCCGAGGGCGGCTATGAGACCCTGATCGCCTATCGCGACGGGGCGAGCACGCCCGAGAGTGTCCAAGAGACCCTGCTGGAGGCCGGTCTGCGCGGTCTCGGCGGCGCGGGCTTCCCGTCGGGCAAGAAATGGTCTTTCGTGCGCGCCGAACCCGGGCCGCGCTATCTGGCGGTGAACGGCGACGAAGGCGAGCCCGGCACGTTCAAGGATCGCTACTGGCTCGAACGCCGGCCGCATCTTTTCCTCGAGGGCGTGCTGATCGCCGCCTGGGCGATCGAGGCCGAGACCTGCTTCCTCTATATGCGGGACGAATACCCTGCCGCCATCGAGGTTCTGCGCCGCGAGATCGCCGCACTCGAAGAGGCGGGGCTGGTGCGCTCGGGTTTTCTCGATCTTCGCCGCGGGGCGGGCGCCTATATTTGCGGCGAAGAGAGCGCGATGATCGAGTCGATCGAGGGCAAACGCGGGCTGCCGCGCCATCGCCCGCCCTACGTGGCGCAGGTGGGCGTCTTCGGTCGGCCGACCCTCGTGCACAACGTGGAAACGCTCAAATGGATCGCCCGGATCTGCCGCGAGGGGCCGGAGATCTTGAACACGGTCGAGAAGAACGGCCGCCGCGGGCTGCGCAGCTATTCGGTTTCGGGCCGGGTCGCGTGCCCGGGCGTCTACCTGTTGCCGGCCGGCTCGACGATCTCGGACATCATCGAGGCCGCGGGCGGTATGGCCGAGGGACAGAGCTTCCGCGCCTATCAGCCGGGTGGGCCGTCCTCGGGCCTCCTGCCGGCCGCACTGTCAGATGTGCCCCTCGATTTCGACACGCTCCAGCCCCATGGCAGCTTTATCGGCTCGGCCGCGGTGGTCGTCCTCTCGGACCGGGACCGCGCCCGCGACGCGGCGCTCAACATGCTGCGGTTCTTTGAGGACGAAAGCTGCGGGCAGTGCACCCCCTGCCGGGTCGGCTGCGAGAAGGCCGTGAAGCTCATGGAAGCGGACAGCTGGGACCAGCCGCTTCTCGACGAGCTTTGCGACGTGATGGCCGATGCCTCGATCTGCGGGCTCGGTCAGGCAGCGCCCAACCCGATCCGCCACGTGATGCAACATTTCCCAGACGAGATCGCCTGATGGAGGTCCGTGACTATGCGCCGGCGGACCGGGCGGCCCTGATCGCGCTCTGCACCGAGATGGAGGCGCATTACGACGGCGCCGCCGCGATCGGCCCGGATGTGATCGCGGCGGGGCTCGACGAAGCCATGGCGCAGTTGCGCGACACGACCGTCCTCGTTGCGCCGCAGGCGGACGGATCCCTCGCGGGTCTCCTGACCGCGGTGCGCACCTGGCCCGGCACGCGGATGCGGATCGTCTGGTGGGTCAAAGAAGTCTATGTCGCCCGTGCCGCCCGCGGCACCGGCGTGGGCACGGCGCTCATGCAGACGTTCCTCGGGCGCGTTCGGATGCACGACGGCGAACGCGCCGATATCACCACCGAGCGCACGAACGCCGCTGCCGTCGGGCTCTATCAGCGCCTCGGCGGCCGCCTGACCGACCAAGTCCTTCTGCGTTACGACGCCGCTTCCTAAGGAGCCCCCCATGGCCGACGGTGCGACCCTCCCGACGATCACCTTCACGCTCGACGGCCGCGAGGTCACCGCCCGTCCCGGCGAGACGATCTGGACCGTCGCAAAGCGCGAGGGCACGACGATCCCCCATCTCTGCCACAAGGACGCCCCCGGCTATCGCGCCGACGGTAACTGCCGCGCCTGCATGGTCGAGATCGAGGGGGAGCGCACGCTCGCCGCCTCCTGCATCCGCCAGCCGCGCGAGGGGCAGGTGGTGCGCACACGCTCCGACCGGGCGGCCAAGGCGCGGAGCCTGGTGATGGAGCTCCTGCTCGCCGATCAGCCCGCCCGCGAGACCGCCCATGACCGGTCCTCGCACCTCTGGCGCATGGCCGAGGCGCAAGACCTCGAAGCCTCGCGCTTCCCGGCCAAGGATCCGGCGACCGTGCCGCTCCTCGACGCGAGCCACATGGCCATGAGCGTCAATCTCGATGCCTGCATCCACTGCAATCTCTGCGTTCGGGCCTGTCGCGAGGTCCAGGTGAACGACGTGATCGGCATGGCGGGCCGCGGCGCGGGCTCGGAGGTCGTCTTCGACATGGGCGACCCGATGGGCGCCTCGACTTGTGTGGCCTGCGGCGAATGCGTCCAGGCCTGCCCGACCGGCGCGCTGATGCCAAGCTCGATCCTCGATGCGGACGGCCGCGGCGACCGCAAGGAGATCGACCGCTCCGTCGATAGCGTTTGCCCCTATTGCGGCGTCGGCTGCCAGGTCAAACTCAAGATCAAGGACAACCGCGTCGCCTATGTGGAGGGCGGCGACGGCCCGGCGAACGAGAACCGCCTCTGCGTCAAAGGCCGGTTTGGCTTCGACTATGTCGCCCATCCGCACAGGCTGACGAAACCGCTGATCCGCCGCCCGGACGCGCCGACCAAGGGGCTGAACGTCGATCCGGCCAACCCGTGGACCCATTTCCGCGAAGCGACCTGGGACGAGGCGCTCGACGCGGCCGCGGGCGGTCTGACCAAGCTCCGCGGCTTCTTCGGCGGCCGGGCGGTCGCGGGCTTCGGGTCGGCGAAATGTTCGAACGAAGAGGCGTATCTCTTCCAGAAGCTCATTCGCACGGGCTTCGGGCACAACAATGTCGACCACTGCACGCGGCTCTGCCACGCCTCGTCGGTCGCCGCGCTGATGGAGAACGTCGGCTCGGGCGCCGTCACCGCGGGCTTCCGCGAGATCGAGCGCGCCGAGGTCGCCATCGTGATCGGCGCGAACCCGACGGAGAACCACCCGGTCGCCGCCACCTATTTCAAGCAATTCGTCAAACGCGGCGGGACCCTCATCGTCATGGATCCGCGCGGGCAGGGCCTCAAGCGCCACGCCGCCCACATGCTCCAGTTCCGCCCGGGCACCGATGTCGCCATGCTGAACGCGATCATGCATGTGATCGTCGCCGAGAAGCTCTACGACCGGAACTATGTCGAGGGCTACACGGAAGGCTTTTTCCAGCTCCGCGATCACCTGGAGGGCTTCTCGCCCGAGGAGATGGCCCCGATCTGCGGCATCGATGCGGAGACGCTGCGGACCGTTGCGCGGACCTTTGCCGGCGCCGACCGGGCGATGATCTTTTGGGGGATGGGCGGCTCGCAGCACGTGCACGGCACCGACAATGCCCGTTGCCTGATCTCGCTCGCGCTCCTGACGGGGCATGTGGGGCGCCCGGGCACCGGGCTCCACCCGCTCCGGGGCCAGCAGAACGTCCAAGGCGCCTCGGATGCGGGGCTGATCCCGATGGTTCTGCCCGATTATCAGACGGTGAAATCGGACACGGTGCGCGAGTTCTTCCGCTCGATCTGGGGCAAGGAGGTCTCCGACGAGCCGGGCCTCACGGTCGTCGAGATCATCGACAGCGCCTACCGCGGCATGATCCGGGGGATGTACATCCTCGGCGAGAACCCGGCGATGTCCGACCCGGATGTCGAGCACGCGCGCGATGCCCTCGCCAATCTCGACCATCTGGTCGTCCAGGACATCTTTTTGACCGAGACGGCGATGTTTGCCGACGTGGTGCTGCCCGCCGCCGCCTGGCCCGAGAAGACCGGCACCGTCACCAACACGAACCGCCAGGTGCAGATGGGCCGCAAGGCGCTCGAGGCACCGGGCCAGGCCCGCGAGGACTGGTGGATCATCACCGAGCTCGCCAAGCGCCTCGGCCTGCCCTGGACCTACGAGCACCCCTCCGAGGTCTTCGCCGAGATGAAGATGAGCATGGCGAGCCTCAAGAACATCTCCTGGGGCCGGCTCGAGGCCGAAGGATCGGTGACCTATCCCTCGCTCTCGCCCGAAGATCCGGGGCAATCGGTGGTTTTCTCCGACGGCTTCCCGCGCGCGGGCGGCCGGGCCAAGTTCACGCCCGCCCAGGTCACGCCGCCCGCCGAGACGCCGGACCGGGATTATCCGATGATCCTGACCACCGGACGGCAGCTCGAGCACTGGCATACGGGCTCGATGACCCGACGCGCGGGCGTCCTCGATTGGGCCGAGCCCGAAGCGCATGCCTCGCTCCACCCCAAGACCTTGCGGCGGATGGGCCTTTCGGCCGGCGACCGGGTGCGGATCGAGACACGCCGCGGGGCGATCGAGGTGGCCGCGCGGGCCGATCGGGCGATCGCCGAGGACATGGTCTTCATGCCCTTCGCCTATGTGGAGGCGGCGGCGAACACGCTGACCAACCCGCAGCTCGACCCTTACGGCAAAATCCCCGAGTTCAAGTTCTCCGCCTGCCGGGTCGCCCGGGCCGACGCCGAGGAGGTGCCGGAGACCCCGGTCCGCGGCGCGCCGCCGATGGCGTGGTGAGGGCGCCCGCGCCGGGCCTCAGCGGATGACGGGCTTGAGCGCGCCGGGCCTCAGCAGATGACCGGCTTGAGCGCGCCCCGCCGCATCCTCGACGCTGCGCGGACAGATCGAAGCATTCGGCCACATCTCAACGGCCTGCCCGGGATATGTCAGCCGATCATCGGTCCGAGCCGACGCCACCGGGCGCGGAGCCGACGCGGGCTCGGCCGGATGCGGCCTGCCCGAATATCCTCGTAAAGCGCGCGGTCGACGCTGGTGAGCCGGTCAATCTTGGCGATCACTTCGGGCGCAAGCCGGTCCCGGGCGGTCGATTTCCGCGCCGTCACGTTTGCCCGTCCGATCCGAACCGGCAAGCCGAGCGACCGCTCGATACCAGCCCCGAACCGCGCAAGGTCGTCGGTGGTCCCGATCACATCCATCGAGGCGAGCGCCTTGGCCGCGCGGCTGTAAAGCTCGGCATCGTCGATGGGCCCGATCTCGTCCCGCGCGGCGCCGAAATTCGAATGCGCCACCTGCCATGCCTGCGCGTTGTCCAAGTCGGCACGCACCCGGCGAAGCCGACAATCCAGGAAGGTCGCGAAATCCAGGTTCTTAGCCATCACAACGGCGGGGTCGATCTTTTGCGTGAAGCGCGAGACCAGTTTCTGCTCGGGCGCCGCGTGCCAGTAGTTATAGAGCGAGAGGATCCGGTCGACGGGATCCCGCAGCACGGTCACGATGTGATCGCCCACCACATTGGCGATCCGGAACCCCGCATGCGCGGCGACGAGCCGATAGCGCCGGCGCACATATTGCGGATCGTGCTGCACGAGCGCCTCTTCCCCGTGATAGGGGAAGACCGCGTCCGGCCGATAAAAGCGGGCCATGGCTTCGAGCACCGAGGTCCCGGCGGTTTTGGGGATGTGCAGAAAGAAGACCGTCCCGCGGACCGGGCGGCGCACCGGCAGAGGCGGTGAGAACGGATTGACGAAATAGCGGGTCATCGGCCGCCTGTCCCCTTGGATGCGGTCAGCCCCGGCCCATACGCCGCCGAAGCGCGCCTGACAACCGGGGCCGAGGCGGTCGGTCAGTGCGCCATCAGCACGGGGATCGCCGTCTCTTCGACCACATGTTGGGTCGCGCCGCCGAAGATCGTCTCGTATTCGCGGCTGTGCGAATACGCGCCCATGACCAGGAGATCTGCCCCCGACGCGCGCGCCTCCGCCAGGATCACCGCTCCGGGATCGCGCCCGGCGGCGATCTCTCGCCGGTCCGCCGAGATCCCCTTGAGCGCCAGCGTCTCGGCGAGCACTTGGCCGCCCATCGCCGGGTCCTCTGCGCCGCCGTCGAGGATCGTCACCCGTTCGGCCGCGGCAATGAGCGCCCCGCCGAGCGAGAGCGCCCGGGTCGCCTCGAGCGAGCCATTCCAGGCAATGGCGACATGTCTGCCGAGCGGTCCCGCGGGCTCCGCGTCGGGGCAGAGGAGCACAGGCCGGCCGGTCTGGTAGAGCGCGGCGCGGAGCGTGTTGAAGCCGAGGTTCTGGTCCCGGTCGGGCTTGGCGACCACCGAAAGATCGGCGATCCGCCCGTGCCTGCGGATCACATCCATCTGGCGGCCTTCCTCCTCGAACCAGCGCGCGCTCGCCCGGTCCCTGGGCACCGGGGCGCCCTGGGCGACGACGGCGATGCCGTAGCGGCCCATCGTCTCCTCATAGGTCTCGCGGAGCAGCGTCTCGTCCGTATTTGCGAGGCGCTCGGCCTCCTGCTGGATCCGTTGGCGGAGCGCCTGCGGGACGGCCACCGCATAGGGCAGCATGTCCTCGGGACGCGCCCGGCAGTGCACGGCCTCGATATGGGCGGTGAACCGGGTCGCCAGCAGGGCCGCATGGGCGAGCACGTCCGAGCTTTTGCCGTCGCTGCGGATCGGCACGAGAAGTCTTTTGAGATCCGCCATCGGGTCCTCTCGTCTTTGCTGAGGCGAGGCTAGGGGAGCGGCGGCGCCCCGGCAAGCGGAAGCCGGCTCAGGCGACAGGCTCCACCTTTTCGAGCGCGAGCGCCCGGCGCAGCGCGTCGCCTTCGGCCACGAGGTCCGCGAGGGTATAGCCGTCGAGCACGCCGAGGAACGCCTCGAAGGCGCGCCCGATGATCGTGCGGAACCGGCAGACCCCGATCAGCGGGCAAGTGTTGGTGGCAGGCTCGAGGCATTCGACGAGGCACTGGCCGAACTCGGTCGCCCGCACGATCTGGCCGACATTGAGGGTTCGGGCGGGCGCCGCAAGCCGCACGCCGCCGCCCCGCCCCCGCACGGTTTCCACAAAGCCCTTGGCTGCGAGCGTCTGGGCGATCTTGGCGAGATGGGTCTCGGACATGTTGCAGGCCCGGGCGATCTCGGAGACCGGCGCGACCCGGCCCTCGGTGAGCGCGCAGTACATCAAGAGCCGCATGGCGTGGTTCGACCTGACTGTCAGATGCATGCGCTTGGCCCCGAACCCGTCCCGGATCGCGGGCCGCTCTGACCCGGTCCGGTGAGGTTATCCGGGTCGGGCCGCTCGGGATTTGATCTGGATCAGGCAGCCCGCGCGCGCGCCACCGGTCGTTCGGCCCCCGAGCTTAGCGGTAGAGCACCACGCGCCAGGGCCGGGTCAGCGCCATGGTCACCGGTCGGCCGGGCGCGGGCGGGGCGAGACGGAGGGCCACGCCGGCCGCCTCCGCCGCGGCGAGCACCCGAAACCCGCCGGTGGACTGCTGCTCGGCGACGAAGGCCCGGGCCCGTGCCGCTTCGGGCCAGGGGACGGGGGCGGCACGTCCGACCGCCGCCCAGACCTCCGCCCAGCCTTCCGCGCTCTCGACGGGCCGATCGAGTGCGGGTCCGGCCGCCTGGGCCCCTGACCAGTCGCCGAGGACTTCGATCCCCTCGAGCCGGTCCTCTTCGGCCGCCCGATTGCCAGAGCCGAAGCTGCGGATATCGGGGATCGGATCCTCAGCCATCGCCGCTCCGCACAGGAGAAGGGCGAGGAGCGCGCCGGCCCCTCGCCGAAACGTCTCAGACGAATTCGAGCGACGCAAAGTCATTGAAGGTTAGACCTTCGATCGTTACGAAGTTATTCGGATCGATTTGAAGCCGAAGCCCCGCCTGATTTTGTATAACGACAAGATCCGACGGATCCACGCTAAATTGCAGGCGGTCTTCGTTCAGAGAAAAGTCAAGGATAGTGTCGCGCCCCAAGTTCTGCCCTGCAAACTCGAAGAGGTCGCCACCGCTGCCGCCGATCAAGACGTCGTTGCCTGCGCTTCCCGAGAGACGATCGTCGCCAGCGCCGCCTTCGAGCCGGTCGGGGCCTGCTTCGCCGAAGAGTTCATCATTACCGTCGCCGCCGAGAAGCCGGTCGCCGCCGTTTCCTCCCAAGAGCGTGTCGTCGCCGGCACGCCCGTCGAGCGTGTCGTTCCGCCGGTCGCCATCGATGATGTCCCGGTCATCGGTCCCAATGAGCACGTCCGAGAAGCGGCCGCCATTGATGATGTTCGGCTCCGGCAGGGGCTCCTCGGCGGGTGGATCTTCTGCCGGCGGGTCTTCGGCCGGCGGATCTTCGGCCGGCGGATCTTCCGCAGGCGGATCTTCTGCGGGCGGATCTTCTGCGGGCGGGTCCTCGGCCGGCGGATCTTCTGCCGGGGGATCCTCCGCAGGCGGCGTGAGCGCATCGATCAGCGCCTGCGCGTCGATCTCCCCGTCCGCAAAGACCAGCAACTCGACCCCGTCGAGCGTGTCCGTACCGTCGACCTCCCCGGGCGTCAGCCCTGCAACGTCGAGATGCGCGACCGTGACCGTGCCGTCCTCGAACGCCTCGACCGAATAATCGGCGATCGCGCCGCGGTAGACCGCCCGGTCAACGCCTGCGCCGCCCGAGATGGTGTCGTCGCCCGCCGCGCCTGCCAGCGTGTCGTCGCCGTCCCCGCCCGCGACCAGATCGGCACCCCGGCCGGCCGAGAGCGTGTTGGCGCGCAGGTCGCCGGTCAGGCTGTCGTCCCCGTCGCCCGAAAGGACGGTCTCGATCACCGTGCCGGAGGCGATGTCGACCGACCGGCCCGCTATGGAGGCCGTGCCGGCCGCGAGGTCGACCACCACAGCGCCCGAGATCGCCGACAAGTTCAGCGTGTCTGTGCCGCCATCCGTGTCCGAAATCACCTGACGGTCCGCATCTGCGCCGAGACGGGCGAACTCATCGGTGAAGTAGTACGTGTCGTCTGCGCTTTGCGCGTCACCATAGAACTTAACGTCGACATCGAGAACAGCGCCGCCGCCCGACGGGCCGTCGAAATCGATCAATCGAAATGTCCAGGTCCCCGCGCTCCCTTCGAAAAGCGAAGCCACGCTCTCGAGCCGGAACGTGGCCGTACCGCCCGCATCCGTGCCGCTGTCGAAAATCCGCGCGACGGTACCGTCCGGAGACACGAGTTCCACAGCGATGGTGTTGAAGTTGTCATGAGACATCCGCGCATCGACTTCGATGTGCTGGATTTGAATGTCTGCGGTGACCTCGAAGCTCTGTTCGATGGCAAAGGCGCCGGACTGTCCCGTCGGCACGGTAAAGCTCGCCACGTTGTTCGCGGTGACCACGGCCTCGTTCGCCGAGGTGCCTTGCTCGGTCCAGGTTTCGGCGAGGCGCACCGCGGCGAGCGCGTCCACATAGCCGTAGCCGTATTTCGGCGACCATTCGAGGCCGCCTCCGTTCACGTTCTCGGCGCCGTTCTCGAGCCAGCTCGGATCGCTGACATCGGTGTTCCGCGCGGCGATCGCGAGGATCTTCTGCACGTCGCGCCAGCCGAGCTCCGGGTTCGCCTCGAGCATCAGCGCGATCACGCCGGCAACCGCGGGCGAGGAGAACGACGTCCCGCTGATCGAGACGGCCGTGCCGCCCACATAGCCGGCCGGATCCGCATCGGTCGTGACGACGCCGACGCCTTGTGCGCTGACGAGGACGGCCGCGCCCGGGGTCGAGAAATTCGCAATCTCGCCGGAGGCATCGGTCGCGCCGACCGCGATCGTATGCCGCGAACTTTGCAGGTCGTTTGTCGCGACGTCGTCGCCCTGGTCGCCGCTGTTGCCGGCTGAAAAGACATAGATCGTCCCCAGCCCGTCGCGGCCGGTGGACGTGCCGTATTCGAGCGCGTCTTCGAGCACGCCGGCGCCCAAGAAGAACAGATCGCCGTAGGGATTAAACCCGTAGGAGTTGTTCACGATGTCGAAGTTGTCTGCGCCGTGCCTAAGCCCGTTGGCCACCACCTGATAGACGTTCTGGCCGTTCGTGTTGCCTGTCGCGGAAAGAACCCGAATGCCCCCAATGGTTGCATCGTAGGCCACGCCGACCACGTCGAGCGAATTGTTGACGCCGGCAATTACGCCGGCGACCGCCGTGCCGTGGTTTTCGTTTGTCACAAAGTCCGCGTTGCCGTCATTGTCGATAAAGTCGGCATCGATCCCCGCGTTATAGTTTGCGGCCAGATCCCGATGGTCGATATCGGTGGCTTCGTCGGCAATGGCCACGGTGACGCCCGCGCCGGTGTAGTCCTCATAGACGGGCAGGACGTTGAGATCGACACCGTTCGGGTTGTTCAAGTGTCGCTGCTGCGAGAACAGCGGGTTGTCGTCGATATCGTCGACCAAAAGGCCGGTGTTGCGAACGGTCGGCGTCGCCGAACCGATCTCCGGAACAAAGGTCACGGGGAGCAACTGGGCGATAAAGGGCAATTGCTGAAGCAAATCAGCGAAGCGGTCGGGACGATACATGGCGGGGGCTCACTTGTATGGATCGACAGCGGTCGATGGGTTGATACACGGGGTGAGTGCCCGTGAGAACCCAAAAAGTTCATCTCTCGGTTGTGTCTCACGGATCTGTGGCGCGGGCGGGCCTGCGACATTTCGGTCTGAGGGCGCCGGCGGCGTGCCTCGCCAGGTCGGTTCAGAACCGGGAGACGTGCAAGGGCGGGATGCGGTCCGCCCAGGGCAGGGCCTCCTCGAGCCGCGCGGCGACCGACAGCAGCAGGTCTTCGCGGGCCGGACGCGCGCCGATCTGCACGCCGATCGGCAGGCCCGAGGAATGCATCGCAAGCGGCAGCGAGATCGCCGGCGTTCCCATCAGGTTGTGCGGGAAGGTAAACTGCAGCGGCCCGTCCGAATGCACGATCCAGTCGGCGACGCCGATCCCGTCCATCCCTTGGTGATAGAGCCCGTGCGGAAAGGCGACCTGGGCCGTGGTCGGCGTGAGCCAGAGATCGGCCGCGTCGAAGATTGCCGCGACCCGGCGCCGCGCAATGTTCAGATAGGCATGGGCGGCGAAGAACTCGGCCGCGCCCAGGCGTTTGGCATGCTCGTAGATCCGGAGTGTCACCGGCTCGAGCGTGTCCGGCCCGACCGTCCGACCGGTGCGGGCGGCGAAGCCGTCGAGCAGCAGATCGAAGCCGAAGAACCAGATATCGCCGAGGCGCCGGGCTGCGGTCTTGGCATCGAAATCGGGGACCGCCTCGACGACCTCGTGGCCCATGGCTTGGAGCGTGGTCGCCACCGCGCGGACGGCCTCGGCGACCTCCGGATCGACGGGCGCGTCCATGAGCGGCGCGGTCGAGAGCGCGATGCGCAGCCGACCCGGATCCCGCGCCGGTGCCTCGGCCCAAGGGGCGCCCGGGGCGGGGATCGGGAACGGGTCGCCGGTCTGGGGCACGGCGAGGCAGTCGAGCATACGGGCGGCGTCGCGCACGCTCCGGGTCTGGACGAAGTTCATCGCGAGGCCGAAGCCGCCTTCGTCGCGCTCGGGCCCGGCCGAGATCCGCCCGCGCGAGGGCTTGAGACCGACACCGCCGCAGAAGCTCGCCGGGATCCGGTTCGAGCCGGCGATGTCGCTGCCATGGGCGATCGGCACGAGCCCGGCCGCGACGGCCGCCATGCCCCCGCCCGTCGAGCCGCCGGCCGAATGGCCTTGGCGCCAGGGCGTCGAGGTGGCGCCGTAAAGCGCGTTCTCGGTCGTGCCTGAGATCGAATATTCGGGCGCGTTGCTGCGGCCGAGGATGACCAAGCCCGCCTCGCGGAAGAGCCGGGCAAGGTGGCTGTCGGTCTGGGCGATCATGCCGGCGGCGAGGCGGCTGCCGAACTCGGTCCGCCGGCCGAGGAGATGCTCGCCCGCGTCCTTGATCAGAAATGGGACGCCGCGGAAGGCGCCCGCGCCGAGGCTGCCCGCATCGAGCGCGTCGATCATGTCGGGATAGGTCTCGACAACGGCACCGAGGGAGGGATCGGCCCGGGCGATCGCCTCGGCGGCGGTGCGGGCGAGCTCGGCCGGGTGGACGTCGCCGCGGGCAACGAGGGCGGCGAGGCCGGTCGCATCGTGGGCGGCATATTCGGCGAGATCCATGGGCGCCTCCGGACTGGGTGGGTGGACCCTAGAAGCCGGCGCCGCCCCTCGCAATGCCCCCTCGCCGGACGCGGACGATGCCCCGCGCCGAAGGCTGCCCCGGCGCCCCGCCCGATCTCGGCACGGCTCCGCCGTCGAGGGCGCCGCGACCGCGTGCGCACCGTGTGGAGGGCACCGGTCCCGCGGCGGGTTGCCCCCATCGCGCGGCTTGGCCCGCCGAGCGTCGAGCGCGTGCGATGCCCGGTCACCCGCCGCGGGCCCTATGCTCCAGATGGCGCGGTGTCCGGCGCGGCGCCCGGGCCCAAAGGGTCGCGGAGCGGCCCGCGGGAGCGCGGAGACCGGATCTGTCCGAGCCCGTTCGGAGTGCCGAGCCGACCGCTGCCCGACGCCGCGACCGATGCGCTTCTCAGGTCCCCCGGGCTGCGGGACCGAAGGGGGCTCGGGCGACCGGTTCGCCGTCTCCGTCCGGGGCGTCGGCGGCCGTGGGCGCGGATCTCTCAACCGATCTCTCCGCCGCTCCGCGGAGTGCGCGCGCCGCCGCCACGAGGCTGCGAAAGAGCCGCCGATGCGGACCCTTGTAGAACAGGAACTCCGGATGCCACTGTACGCCGATCCGCAGCGTGGGCTCGGTATGCTCGATCGCCTGCACGATGCCGATCTGATCGCGCGCCGAGATCCGCAGATCCGCACCGGTCGCCGCCACCGACTGGTGGTGCAAGCTGTTCACCTTGAGCCGCTCGACCCCCGCCACGGCGGCGAGCCGGGTCCCCTGCGCGATCTCGACCCGCTTCAGCGGCAACGGCGTCCACATCCTGGGCGCTCCCCGATAAACCGCGTAGATGTCGCCGTGGAGCGTTCCGCCCCGGACCACGTTGAGCATCTGCGCGCCCCGGCAGATCCCCAGGATCGGCAAATCTGTCGGCCAAAACCGGCTGAGGAGCGCCTGTTCTGCCCGGGCTCGGTCCGGGTCCACCTTGCTGTCGAGCACGACCCGTCCGCCATAGAGATCCGCCCCGATATCGTCGCCGCCGCCGACCACGAGGCCTTCGATCTCGGCGATCCGGTGCGCGGGCGTATCGGGTGGCAGCCGCCGGGCCCGGCCCCCGGCGAGCCAGATCGAGAACGCGATAAACGGCCAAGAGGGCGTCAATCTTTGCGGCGTCGCCACGCCGATCAGCGGGCGCCCGGTGCGCGCGCTCACAGCCGCCGCCCGAGGGCAAGCGCCGCGTCGCGCTGCGCCGCCCGGGTGAACGCGCCGCCGAAGGCACCGGACAAGAGCATGAGCCGCTCCTCCGCCGCTTCGGCCAGCAAGTGCGGATCGCCCGCCAGGCGCTCGACCTTCAGCCACCGGTCCCAGTCCTTGCGGAGCGTCCAGCCCGGCTCGTCGATCAGCGAATTCGGCAGCCGGTAATGGAAGGCCGGTCGCGCATTCACTTTCTCGTCGGGCAGCTGCCGGGCGACCCGCGCGCTGTCCAGATACGCCCAGACCGGCAGCATATCGAGGCCGCGGTTCCGCGTCGGGTTCGCCTCCAGATAATCGTCGATCGCCCGGCGGGGATCGGGGGCATAGCGCGGATCGAGGAGCAGGCGCAGATACTCGGACGGGAACGCCGTCTCAAAGGCCAGCACCTGGCGGGCCGGGTCAATGGCGATCTCGGTGCGCAGCCAGTCGTCGAGCAGCACATAGGCCCGGAGGATATCCAGGATATCCGCCACGTCGAGGCTCGCCGCCTCGATGTTCAGCTGCATTCCGAAGGCGTGGATGATCGAGGCGTGGGTGCCCTGGGCGCCGGCCGCGCGGAGGGCGTCCACGAGGGTCTCGAGTGCCGACGCCTCCGCGATCGGCACGGGCGGACAGGTGATCTCGACCGGTACCACCAGCGAGGCCGCATCGCCGAACCAGTCGCGCGCCTGGGCCGAGATCTTGTCGTCCGAGGCGGTGTGTTTGGCGTGGCGGGTGTCGAGCCCGATCTGAAACCGCCCATAGCCCGGGGTATCCACTTCGGCGATGTGCCGCGATGTGATCTCGGGCGTGCCGCCGAAGAGCCGGGCGACGATCTGAGCCGCCACGCCGGCACTGAGGCCGGCAAATTCGATTTCCACGCCGACGCGGCGCGGCGCGCCGTCGGAGCGGTTTGGCCGGGGAGGCTGCGGCCACCGGGCGCGCAGGGTCTCGGCCGGTCGGGGGGTATCTATCGGTTCGAGCGGCGGCGTCATCGCGCATCTCCTCGCTCTGCGGCGGGAACGACTATGCCCGCCTCGGTGCGTGTGGACCCGCCATGGCAGTCGCGAAGCAAAGTGCGGGCAATGAGCGGCCGACACCTGCGAAGGCGCTTTGATGCCGCTCAATAACGATTTCGATGTGACAAAATGTCGAGCTTTCTCGAGAAGTCAACCCGGCGGGATCCTCACGACAGCGACGTTCGAGTACATACGTATTTCGGGAAACTAACGAAAACGCCCGAGCCGCGCGTCGGTTCCATTCGCCCGCAGGCGCTTGTCCGACCGGCCGGCGGGCACGCCTTTTCGACTGGCGTGCGATCCCCCCTAGGCCGCGCCGCAGAGATAGGCTAGCGCTTTCGTTGGGAAAAACGGATGCGCGCGAGGGCGATATGGCAGCCGCTGAGACCATCCCGGAGACGGAAAGCGACTATGTGGTCGTCGGCGCGGGCTCGGCCGGCGCGGTCCTCGCCAACCGCCTGAGCGAGGACGGACACAGATCCGTGACCGTGCTCGAGGCCGGCGGCAGCGACTGGAACGTCTGGGTGCAGATCCCGCTCGGCTATGGGCGCTGTTTCTTCCACAGCGCGCTCAACTGGCGGCTCGAGACCGAGGCCTGCGACGCCCTCGGCGGCCGCCGGAATTACTGGCCCCGCGGCAAGGTGATGGGCGGCTCCTCGTCGATCAATGCGATGGTCTGGGTGCGCGGGCATCCGGCCGATTTCGACGACTGGGCACGCGAGGCGCCGGGCTGGTCCTGGGCCGATGTCGCGCCCGTCTTCCGGCGCATGGAGGACTGGTCGGGCGGCGCGAACGACCATCGTGGCGCGGGCGGGCCGCTGCCGGTGCGCGACATCACCGCCGAGGTGCACCCGCTTTGTACCCGCTACCGGGCAGCGGCGGCCGAGCTGCAGATCCCTTGGAACGACGACTACAACGGGGCGTCGATGGAGGGGGCGTCGATCTACCAGATCACCACCAAGGGCGGCTTCCGGGCCTCCACCGCGCGCTGTTACCTCCGCCCCGCGCTCGGGCGGGCGAACCTGCGCCTCGAACTCCATGCCGAGGTCACACGGATCCTCATCGAGGGCGGCCGCGCGGTTGGCGTCGAGTTCCGTCGCAATGGCCGCCTCGCCCGCGTCCGTGCACGGCGCGAGGTGATTCTCTCCGCCGGCGCGATCGGCAGCCCGAAGATCTTGCAACTCTCGGGCCTCGGCCCAGCCGAGCATCTCGCCCGCCTCGGCATTCCCGTCCATCGCGACATGCGGGAGGTCGGTCGCAACCTCCAGGACCACCTCGGGCTCAGCAACATCTACCGGACGCGCGTGCCCACGCTCAATCAGGTGCTCCGACCTTGGAGCGGGCGGATCCGCTGCGGGCTCGACTACGTGTTCCGCCGGCGGGGGCCGCTCTCGATGAGCGTCAACCAAGGCGGCGGCTTCCTGCGCCTCCGCCCAGAGGCAGACCGGCCGGACATCCAGGTCTATTTCTCGCCGCTCAGCTACAGCGTGACGACGCCCGGTTACCGCGCGCTGATGGAGCCCGACGCGTTCCCCGGGCTGATCCTCGGGTTCAACCCGACGAAACCGACCTCGCGCGGGCATCTGGCGATCCGCACGGCCGACCCGTCCGACCCGCCCGAGATCCATCCGAACTATCTGGCGACCGAAGACGACCGGGCGCTCATCCGCGAGGGCGTCCGGCTGATGCGCCGGATCGCCGCCGCGCCGGCGCTCGCCGAGGTAATCGACGCCGAGGTGACCCCGGGCGACCAATGCCAGTCCGACGACGAGCTCGGCGCCTTTGCCAGGGACCATGCCTCGACGGTCTTCCATCCCTGCGGCACCTGCCGCATGGGCCGTGCCGAGAGCGGTGCTGTGGTCGATCACCGGCTTCGCGTGCACGGGGTGGCGGGGCTGCGCGTTGTGGATGCCTCGATCTTCCCGACGATCCCGACCGGCAACACGAACGCGCCGGCGATCATGGTCGGCGAACGGGGCGCCGAGCTTATCCGCGAGGACGCGGCCCTCGGCGCGGTCGCATGAAGCTCGCCCGGATCGAGACCTTCGCCACCGAGATGTTGGGATTTGTCCGCGTGACCGACCAGACCGGCGCGATCGGCTGGGGGCAGGTCTCGACCTACAATGCGGATATCACGGTCGCGGTTCTCCACCGCCAGGTCGCGCCCTGGATGCTCGGGGTCGAGCTCGGCGATGCCGCCGATCTGGACGACGCCCTCGATCTGGTGACCGAGCGGGAGCACAAATTCCCCGGCAGCTATCTCCGCCGGGCAATGGCGGGCGTCGATACCGCGATCTGGGACCTGCGCGCACGCGCCGCCGGCGTGCCGGTCGCGACGCTTCTCGGCGGGACGCC
Organism: Paracoccaceae bacterium; assembly: GCA_050331395.1. Lineage (GTDB taxonomy): Bacteria > Pseudomonadota > Alphaproteobacteria > Rhodobacterales > Rhodobacteraceae > Thermohalobaculum. Next base: position 51,055 of record JBHJGX010000025.1, on the reverse strand, counting down.
TGGCCCCGTGCGGGCTTATGCGTCCTCGATGAAACGGGACATCGCGCCCGCGGACGAAGCCGCGCGGATGCGCCGGCTCGCCGACACCCACGGGTTCACCGCGGCCAAGGTGCGCGCGGGCGCCGAGGTCGGCCGCGATCGGGACGAATGGCCGGGCCGGACCGAGGAGATCGTCCCGGCGCTCCGGCGCGCGCTGCCCGATGCGGATCTGCTCATCGACGCCAACAGCTGCTACTCGGTCCCCCGCGCCATCGAGGTCGGCCGCCTGCTCGAGGGCGAGGGTTTTTGCCACTTCGAAGAGCCCTGCCCGTATTGGCGGCTCGAGGACACCAAGGCTGTCGCCGACGCGCTTTCGATCGACGTCGCCGGAGGCGAGCAGGACTGCGACCTCGGCACCTGGCGGCGGATGATCGAGATGCGCGCCGTCGACGTGGTGCAGCCTGATATCCTCTATCTCGGCGGGATCGCGCGCACGCTCCGGGTCGTCGCCATGGCCCGCGAGGCCGGTCTTCCGGTGACGCCGCATGCGGCCAACCTCTCGATGGTGACGCTTTTTACCATGCATCTTCTGCGCGCAATCGGCGATGCGGCCGGGCCCTATCTCGAATTCTCCATCGAGGGCCCGGATTACTATCCGTGGCAAGAGGGGCTCTTCGTCGCCTCGCCCTATGCGGTCGAGGACGGCCGCGTCCGCGTGACCGACACCCCGGGTTGGGGCGTGGAGATCTCCCCCGACTGGCTCGCCCGCTCCGCCTACCGTGTGAGCGAGGCCGGCTGAATGCGCCTCTCCGGGCCCGCGCTCGGCGTCGTCCTCATGCTGTCCGGAAGCCTCCTGCTCACGGTCAACGACGTCTTCATCAAGCTCTTGGTGGAGGACCTGCCGCTCGGCCAGGCGGTTGCGCTGCGGAGCCTGACGGGGCTTGCCCTCCTGCTTGCGCTGTCGCCCTGGCTCGGCGGGGTGCGGGCGCTCGTGCCGCGAAGCGCGAAGGCCGCCCTCTGGCTGACCGGGCTCTTGACCGTCGGCATGTTCCTCTTCCCGCTCAGCCTCCGATACGTGCCGCTCGCCGATGCGGTGATGCTCGTCTATCTCTCCCCCGCGGTGGTAGCGGCACTTTCGCCGCTTATCCTCGGCGAGCGGGTCGGCTGGAGGCGCTGGGGGGCGGTCGGATTCGGCCTCGCCGGCGCGGCCTTCGTCGTAGCGCCTGAGGGGGCGGCGCTTCACCCGGCCTATGCGCTGCCTGTCCTCGTCGCCGGCGTCGTCGGGCTCCGCGATGTCCTGACCCGCGCCTATATCGCCCGCGAGAGCCCTCTCGCCCTCGTCGCGGCGCTGCATCTGGCGGTCGGTACCTTGGGGCTCCTCAGCCTGCCCGCCGGCTGGGACCCGCTCGAGATTCGCCATGGGGGCTGGATCCTCGCCGCCGCGGTGTTGCTCACGCTCGCGCAGATCCTGATGACCGCGGCCTTCGCCCATGGCGAAGCGCCGGTGATGTCCTGCCTCAAGCTGACCTCGATCCCGTGGGCAGCCGGGCTCGGCTGGATTGTCTGGCAGGACCGGCTCGGTGCGGCGGATCTCGCGGGCGCGTGCCTCATCGCGGTCTCGGCGGCGGTGATCCTTTTGCGGTCCCCCCGACCGGCGCCGCTGGCCACCCCGGCCGATCCGCCGGAGATCCGACCGCGCGGTTGATCCGACAAACCCGGCTCCCGCGGACGGCTCCGCCGCCCTTTGGGCCGGGCGCCGCGACCGCTCTCGCACGGTTTGGCGCGTCTCCGTCCCGCGGCGGATGGCTCCCATTGCACGGCTTGGCCCCGCCGATCTCCGATCACGTGCCTCAACCGGCCACCCGCCGCGGGCGGGATCGTCCAGCCTGTGCGCGGCCCGGCGCGGCGCCCGGCCCAAAGGGCGGCGGAGCCGTCCGCGGGAGCCGGTTGCGGGCAACCGGCAGGCGCCCGGGTCACGTCACGAGGGCGGCAAGCTCCCGGTGGCAGGCGATCCGGTGGCCATCGGCCAGCCGGTGCACGGGCGCCCGGTCGACATCGCAGACGCCTGGCCGCGCCGCCGGGCACCGCGGATGAAACGGGCATCCGGTCCTGCCGATCTCGACCGCCGAGCCGGCGGCCCGTTCGGCGCGCGCGCTCTGCCGGGTCGCTTCGAGCCAGCCGCGCCGGAGCTCTGGTACCGACTGTAAAAGGAGCGCGGCGTAGGGGTGGTGCGGCGGGGACAGCACGCGTGCGGTCGGGCCTTCCTCGGCGATCCGCCCCGCATAGAGCACGGCAATCCGGTCGGCAAAGCTCGCCACCGTGGATAAATCATGGCTAATGAAGACGAACGTGACGCCGGTTTCGGTTTGCAGCCGCTTCAGGAGGCGAATGATCTGCGCGCCCACCACCGTGTCGAGGGCGGACGTCACCTCGTCGCAGAGGATCACCTCGGGCTCGGCCGCGAGTGCCCGGGCGAGGTTCACCCGCTGTTTCTGCCCTCCCGAGAGCGCCTGCGGCCGGCGATCTGCCACGTTGGACGGGAGCTCGACCATCTCGAGCAGTTCGGCCACCCGCCGCTTCCGGGCCGCCGTCGGCAGGCGATGGAAATAGGCCAGCGGCCGCGCGAGCGCCTCGCCCACCGTCCGGAGCGGGTTGAACGCCACGTCCGGCATTTGCATCACGATTTGCACCCGGCGGAGCGCGTCGCGGCGGCGCGCGGCCGCATCGGCTGGAAGGATCTCGCCGTCGAGCCGGATCTCTCCCGCAGCGGCCGGCAAAAGCCCGGCGATCACGCGGGCGAGCGTCGATTTCCCGCATCCCGATTCGCCGATCACGCCGACCGTGCCGCCGCGGGGGATGTCCAGATCGATGTCATGGAGCACGGTCACCGCCGGCCGTCCCGGGCGCCCGCCGAACCCCGCCGACACCCCTCGGAGGCTGAGCACCGGATCGGACGCCCGAGCCGTCTCCGCCCCGGTCGCCCCGTTTCGCTGCCGCGGGGGGCGCACGGCGGCCATCATCTCGCGGGTGTAAGGCTCTCGCGGGTCGTGCAAAATCCGCTCGGTCGGGCCGTGCTCGACAGCCGCCCCGTCCTTTAGCACCAGGATCCGGTCGGCGACCTGGGCGACCACCGCCAGATCGTGCGAGACATAGACCGCCGCCGCGCCCGAGGCTGCGAGCGTGTCCTTGAAGGCGGCCAGGACCTCGACCTGGGTGGTCACGTCGAGCGCCGTCGTCGGCTCGTCGAGGATCAATAGATCCGGCCCCGCATTCATCGCCATCACCGCCATCAGCCGCTGGAGCTGACCGCCCGAGACTTGATGGGGATACTTCCGCACGATCCGCTCGGGCTCCGGCAGCCGCATGCGGCGGGCGAGCGCGTGCATCCGCGCCTCCGCCTCGGCCCGGGTGCCGCCGTGGGCGAGCGAGACCTCGGTGATCTGGTCATCGAGGCGCAGCGCATCGTTGAAGGCCGCGGCGGCCGATTGCGCCACATAGGAGATCCGGGCGCCGCGGATCGCGCGCTTCTCCTCGAGCGACATCTCGAGCACGCTCGCGCCCTCGAAGCGGACGGTGCCGCCCGCGAACCGGCAGCCGGGTTTCGCATAGCCGAGGGCCGCGAGGGCGATGGTCGATTTGCCTGCGCCCGACTCGCCGATGAGCGCAAGCACCTCGCCGCGCGCGAGTGCGAACGAGACCCCGCGCACGATCGGCACGAAAGCGCCCCGGCGCGTGCGCCGCCCCTCGACCCGGAGATCCTCGACCTCGAGAAGCGCGCTCATCGCACGAGCTCCGACGAGATGTCCGCTTGGCTGCGTGCCAGGTTCCAGTCGACGAGCAGATTGTTGGCGAGCGTCACCGAAAAAATGCAGACCGCCGGCAGGATCGGCGCCGCCGCAACCGCTGGCCCGTAAAAAATTACGTAGTTGAGGGCGGCCATGTTTTCTTTGACCATCGAGCCCCAGTCGGAAAAGGGCGGCTGCACGCCGAGGCCGAGGAAGGACAGCGACGAGAGCAGCAGGATCGAATAGGTAAAGCGTAGGCCGAAATCGGTGGACAGCGGCACGAAGGCGTTCGGCGCGATCTCGTGGCGCAAGATCCACCAGATCGACTCGCCGCGCGCCCGGCTGACCTCGACGAAATCCATGACGATGATGTTCTGCGCGAGCGACCGGGCGATCCGGTAGACCCGCGTCGCCTCGATGAAGCCGATGGCCGCCACCAGCATCCAGAGCGACGAGCCGAAGGCCGAGACCAGGATCAAGGCGAGCATGATCGACGGGAACGACACGAAGGCGTCGTTGATGCGGCTCATGATGTCGTCGGTGCGTCCGCCGCGGATACCGGCGATAAAGCCGAGGGTCACGCCGAGGACGAAAGCGACCAGGGTCGCCGCGAGCGCAAGCCCGAGCGTCATGCGTGCGCCATAGATGAGCCGCGAGAGTACGTCGCGGCCGAGCTTGTCCGAGCCGAGGAGCATCGGCGTCTCGGCCGTGCCCGGACCGAAGGTGTCGGTTGTCAGAAGACGGCTCTCTGGGTAGGGCGCGATCCAGGGCGCGCCGATCGCAACGACGGCCCAGAAGACCAGGATGGCCACCGCGAGCCAGCCGGCGATGCCGAGCTCGGCCAGCCTCATTTCGGATGCCTCAGGCGCGGATTGGCGAGGATCGCGACGATATCCGCGGTCAGGTTGAAGAGCACGTAGAGCCCGCAGAAGACCATGGCGCAGGCTTGCACCACTGGCAGATCGCGCGAGGCGACGCCGTCGACCATCAGCACCGCGATGCCGGGATAGGAGAAGATCTGCTCGACGACGACCACGCCGCCGATGATGTAGGCGAGGTTGACCGCGATCACGTTGATGATCGGCGCGATCGCGTTCGGCAACGCGTGTTTGAGGATGATCGTGCGCCGCGGCACGCCCTTGAGGATCGCCATCTCGATCGCGGGCTGCGAGAGCACGTTGAGGATCGCCGAACGGGTCATCCGCATCATCGGCGCGAGCACGGCGGCGACGAGCGTGAGAACGGGCATCGCCAGCGGCGCCGCATAGTCTAGGATGCCGCCCTCGGCCGGCAGGCGTGAGATGGCCGGAAGCCAGCGGAGTTGCACGGCGAAGGCGAGGACGAGCACGGTGGCCACCAGGAATTCGGGCGCCGAGATGATCGCGATCGCGCCCGTGTTGAGCGAGCGGTCCAGCACGCCGCCCGGGCGCATCGCTGCCCAGAGCCCGAGGCCGACGGCGAGCGGCACCGCGATGAGCGCCGCGACCCCGCCGAGGAGGAGCGTGTTCGGCAGCCGCGGCGCCAGGATCTCGACGACCGGCCGGGGCGAGGCGAGCGAGTTCCCCAGATCGCCGGTCGCAAGGCCGATCAGCCATTCACCGTAACGCTCCCAAGCCGGACGGTCGAGGCCGAGCTCCGCACGCACCGCCGCCACCGTCTCGGGCGTCGCCCCTTGGCCCAGCACCGCTTCGGCGACGTCGCCCGGCAGCACCTCGGTCCCGCCGAAGACGATGAGCGAGACCACGAGGAGGGTGACCACGCCGAGGGCGAGGCGCTTCAGGATCAGCGTTGCGAGCATAGTCCCCTCGGGTAACGGCCGGGCAACTGTCACACGCGGCCCGGCGACGCGCAACTGCCGCCGCAGGGGCCGCTTTCGCGTTGCTCGGATCGGGGGCGGTCCCTTATCATTCGCGCGCCGAGGCGCGGACGCGCCGGGGCGGCGATCGACAAGACCCGCTGAACGACAACATCCGCTGAACAACAAGACCCACGGCGCAGGGAGCCAGACCATGACACGCACCGAAGTGGACTTTTGGGCCGGCGCATACGCGCATCGCCGGATCGACCGACGCGAGTTTCTCGGCCGCGCGGGTGCGCTCGGCCTGACCGCCGCGGCGGCACAGACGCTGCTCGCCGCCGGCGACCGCGCCCGGGCGGCGACGCCGGTGAAGGGCGGGGATTTGATCCTCGGTTGGTACACCTCGAGCGCGTCGGACACGCTGAAGCCGACGCGGCAAACATCGACCACCGACTATGTCCGCAGCATGCAGGTCGGCAGCACGCTCGTGCGATACGGCGCCGACCTGACCCCCCGGCCCGATCTCGCCGAGGAATGGGAGGCGAACGCCGACGCGACCGTCTGGCGGTTCAAACTGCGCGGCGACGTCACCTTCCACAACGGCAAGGCGATGACGCTCGACGACGTGATTTATTCGCTCAACCTGCACCGGGGCGACGATACGGACTCGGTGATCAAATCGTTCTTCACCCCCGTCAAAGACATACGCAAAGACGGCGACGACGTTCTCGTCATCGAACTCGAGGCGCCGAACGGCGACCTGCCGATGTATGTGGGCGACACGCACACCGTGATCGTGCCGGAGGGGTTCACCGACTGGAACAATTTCGTCGGCACCGGGCCCTTCAAGCTCAGCCGCTTCGAGCCGGGCGTCGAGATGCTGGCCGAGCGCTATGACGCCTTCTACGGCCGTGCGCCGCATGTGAACAGCGTCTCCTCGATCGGGATCTCGGACACGGCCGCCCGGATCAACGCGCTCATCGCAGGCGATATCCACTACACCGTGCGGGTCGACCCGAAGCTTGTCGAGCTCGTCGAGCGCGCGCCCGGCGTCGAGATGGCCGCGGCCAAAGGCAGCCGCCACATCACTTTTCCGATGATGGCCGACGCGCCGCCCTTCGACAATCCCGACCTGCGGATGGCGATCAAGCTGATGGCAGACCGCCGCGGCATGCTCGAGACGGTTCTGCGCGGCTACGGCTCGCTCGGCAACGACACCCCGATCGGCCCGTCGGACCGCTACTTTTGCGACGAACTCGACCAGCGCGAGCAGGATCTGGAGCGCGCACGCTTCCACCTGCAGCGGGCGGACATGCTCGGCGCGACCGTGAAACTCCACGCCTCCGAAGCGGCCGGCGGACCGCAGGGCCCCGACCTCGCTCTCCATCTGGCCCAGAGCGCGGCGGATGCGGGCCTCACCATCGACATCCAGCGCGAACCATCCGACGGCTATTGGTCGAACATCTGGATGAAGCGGCCTTTCCATATGTCGAACTGGATGCCACGGGCGACGGCGGATCTCCGCTTCACGCTCGTGCATTTCTCGGACGCCAAATGGAACGAGGGGCGCTGGGGCTCGGAAGAGCTCGATCGGTTGATCAGCCAGGCACGCGGCATGAAGGACGGCTTTGAACGCCAGGAAATCTATTGCCGCGCCCAGCGGATCGTGAACGAGAACGGTGGCTCGCTGGTGCCGGTCTTCACCGATTGGCTCGATGCGCGCTCCGAGCGGCTCCAGGGGTGGACGGGTCACCCGCTCGGCGAGGGCGATGGCTACCGGATCGCCGAGAACGCCTGGCTCGAGGGCTGAGGCAAGCCTGAGCCAAAAGGCCCCCCGCGTCCGACGGGGGGCCGCCGCGCTCAGGCCATGTTGGTGTGGGCGTATTTCTCGAGAAGCCGGTGCGGCTTTTTGAGCGCATCGCGGCGGAACGGGTCGCCGAGTTCTTTGGTCATCATGATCTCGAGCACGCTCGGCACGCCCGAGGCCACGCAGTCCCGCAGCGCGTCGCCCACCTGATCCGGGTGATCGACGAACACGCCGCGCGCGCCCATCGAGGTCGCCACATCCGACCAGCGCGGGTTCTTGAGGTTCGAGCCCACATACCGGTCGCCGTAAAAATCGACTTGGTTCTTCTTCTCGGCGCCCCACTGCTCGTTATTGAAGACGACCGCAGTGACGGGCACGTTCTCGCGAACCGCCGTCAGCGTTTCGGCCATCGACATCCCCCACGCGCCATCGCCCACATAGGCCACTGCCGGACGGTCGGGCCGGCCGATTTTCGCCCCGATCGCCGTCGGATAGGCATAGCCGCAATTGCCGAAGGACATCGCCGCAAAAAACGAGTTCGGTGCCCTAAAGCGCAGATAACTGTTCGAGACTGAGCAGATATTGCCGATATCGGTGGTCACCATCGCATTTTCGGGCATCGCCCGCTCGAGTTCGCGGAGCGCCCGGCGCGGCGCCACATGGCCGGGCTCGTTCGCGTCCTGACCCCAGATATCGAGCTCGGCCTCCCAGGCGTCCTTTTGGGCCTTGATCTCAGCGAGCCGGGCCTCCCGGTTGCCGTCGGCCGCCAGTGCCCGGTTCGCGAGCCGGTCGAGCAGATCCGTCGCTGCCGCCGCCGCATCGCCCGCAATGCCGACGCCCACCTCCTTGACGAGGCCGATCTTGCGCGCGTCCACGTCGACCTGGACGACCTTCGCGTCCTTCGGCCAATAGTCGAGCCCGTGCTGCGGCAGCGTGCCGAAGGGTCCGAGCCGGGTGCCGAGGGCAAGGACGAGATCCGCCTGCGCCAGGAGCTTCATCGCCGCCTTCGAGCCCTGATAGCCGATCGGCCCGACCCAGAGCGGGTGATCGCAAGGGAAGCTGTCGTTGTGAAGATACGTGTTCACGACGGGCGCCTGCATGCGCTCGGCAAGCTCGATGACCTGGGGCACGCCGCCGCCCATCACGATGCCCCCGCCCGAGAGGATCACTGGGAATTTCGCGCCCGCGATCAGATCAGCCGCCTCGGAGAGGCTTTTGGGTCCGCCGGGTCCGCGCTCCACATCGACCGGTCTCGGGATGACGAAATCCTGCTCCCCATAAAACAGATCGCGAGGGATATTAAATTGCGTCGGCCCGCGGTCGAGCCGCGCATAATCAAAGCATCGGGACAGCAGCTCGGGGATCCGCTTCTGGTTCTCCACATGCGCCTGATACTTGGTGATCGTCTCGAAAAACGGAAGCTGCTCAGCCTCCTGAAAACCGCCGAGACCTTGCGTATTGCTCCCGGTCTCGGGCGTGAAGACGACGACCGGTGTGTGCGCCCAAAAGGCCGCAGCGACGCCCGTGACGAAATTGGTGATGCCCGGTCCGTTCTGCGCGATGCAGACACCGACCTTGCCGCTCGACCGCGCATAGCCGTCGGCCATATGCGCCGCACCTTGCTCGTGGACGACGGGCACGAATTCGATCCCTGCGGCCGGAAAGATGTCGAGCGCGTCCATGAAGGCGGAGCCGACGATGCCGAAGACCTTCTCGACGCCCTGCGCGACGAAGGTCTCGACGATCGCCTCGGAGGCGGTCATTCGGGTCATGTATATCTCCCTTGATCTGGCGGCTTGGCCCTGTGGCCTTTGTTCCGTGCTTGTCCCAGTGCGTGGGTGGGCCTTAGGGCCAGTCGGCCCCAACCCGTCAGTCCAGAGGGCGCGCGGCGGCACCCGCAGCGATGGCTCGGGCGATCCGCGCCACGCCCTCGGGGATGCGCTCGGCCGGGATCGCCGAATAGGCGAGGCGATAGAAGTGCCGCGGCGGGTCGGCTGCGAAGAAGGGCGCGCCCGGCTCGATGAGGACCCCGTCGGCTGCAAGCCGCTCGGCCAGCAGACCGGTATCGACCTCCGCAGGCGCCCGCATCCAGACACTCGCCCCGCCCGACGCCGAACTGCCCGCGACCGTCAGACCCTCGGCCCGAACCGCAGAAAAAAGTGCCTCGTGCCGCGCGGCGAAGGCCTCGCGCTGGCGCCGCACCAGCGCGTCGTAGTGGCCGAGGGCGAGGAAATGGGCGAGCGCGCGCTGAGTGTGCCCGGGCGGATGGCGCAGAACCGCACCCCGAAGTGCCCGGGCCTCACGGATCACCGGCTCAGGCGCCACCAGATAGCCGAGCCGCAGCCCCGGGAAGACCGATTTCGAAAAGCTACCCGCATAGATCACCCGCCCCTGACGGTCGAGCGATTTGAGCGCGGGCCGCGGCGCGGACACGAAACTCGTCTCGAAGTCGTAGTCGTCCTCAACCACAATGAAATCGTCCGCCGCAGCCCGCTCGAGAAGCGCGATCCGCCGCTCGAACGGCATGGTCGCGGCCGTCGGCGCGTGGTGCGACGGTGTGACGAAAACGAGATCCAACTCCCGCGGCAGGCCTGCCGGGTCGAGCCCGTCCGCATCCACCGGCAGCGCGATCGGGTCGAGCCCGAGGGACGCCAGCAGGGCGCGCAGCCCCGGATAGCCCGGATCTTCGATCGCCACGCGGAGCCCCGGCCGCGCAAAGAGCCGCGCCGCGAGCCAGAGCGCGTTCTGCGCCCCAACGGTCACGAGGATCTCGGTCCGGTCGGCGGCGACGGCGCGACGGGGGAGCGACCGCTTGGCGATGTGGTCGATCAGCGCCGGGTCGTCCGCCTCGGCGGTGTCGCCGGAGAGGTCGAAAAAGCTCCGCCTTCCGAGGGTGAGCATGGCGCAGGCGCGCCAGCTGGCATGGTTGAAGAGCGTCGGGTCCGCCTGGCCATAGACGAACGGGAAGGGGTAGTCGCGCCAGTCGAGCGGTTTCGGAACCTGCGCGATCCGCGAGAACGGCCGGCCGAGGCGCCGGTTCCAGTCGACCTTGCCCGCATCGCCGCCCGCGACAGGACGGGCGAGACGGGGCACCGGGGGCGCTTCGGCGACGAAGTATCCCGAGCGCGCCTGTGACACGAGATAGCCGTCGGCAACGAGCTCTTGATAGGCCAGCGTGACGGTGATCCGGGACACGTCGAGATGCTGCGCGAGCCGTCGCGAAGAGGGGAGCGGATCGCCGGGCACCAGACGGCCGGCGAGCACGGCGGAGGCCACGCGCTCGCGGATCTGGTGCTGGAGCCCGACGCCGAGATCGCGGCGGACGAAAAACATCTCTTCGTGCACGCGTCCGTTCCCGGCTCAGATAAATCCACCGACCATCGAAAATTGGAGTTTACACAACCGAGTGTCGAGGGGCCTGTTTGCCCAATTCTAATGTCGAAACTCCGTTTCGCCCATCATGTGAGCAATGCTTGGGCATGGTGTGCCGTCGAAAGGCTCTCTTGCGACCTGCTGGGGCGGCCGACACCCACACGGATGTTTGTGGGTAAGACGGGCGCGTCACCGACCGCTTCGGTTTCGGCGATGCATTTGGGTGTTTCGGAAGAGAGTGCAGGCGATCTGCAAGATGGGGCTCTACGCCCAATCGGCGTTTTTCGCTTCCGCGATCTCCCTTCAGTGGAAGGAAAGGGCAGGCCGCTGCCCGCCTTGCTTCTGGGATTGATCGGATCGACAAGCTTGCCAGGATCTCCGGAAATTTTTGACTTAATCCCTCGAGGCCGCGGCGGCGCCGCCTGTAGCGATCGCAGTATCCGGCCTTGAAGCAACCCGCTGCAGACGTCGATCTCGATCCGATGCGGGTTTCACGAATTGCGACGATGCGTAAGAGATCATCGCAGGACAAGAGTATTTTGTCAAAATCTCAATTTTTTTATTTGAAAATTTTCAGTAAGTAGAAGTTTGCAATTTCCAAAATATTGACGTTATTTTTCATTTTTTTGTTTTTTTTGAAATCTATTTCCGACGATTGTTGCGTTTCTGTTTTTGGCGTTCTTTAGAGCATTCTCCGCGCGGATTGAACCGCTGGGGTCTCCATCGGGTGGCCGGATCTGAGTCACCCTTCCTGCTGGGGAGGGAGGCCAGCATGGATGGGCAAGGGACTATCGGAGGATCTGCGCGGGCGGGTGATCACGTCCGTCGAGGGCGGGATGTCGTGCCGGGGGGCAGCCGCCCGTTTTGGGGTGAGCGCGTCGAGCGCCGTCCGCCGGGTGCGGGAGTGGCGCAAGAGCGGGCGCACCGCGCCGTGGCATCAGGGTGGCGACCGGCTGTCGCGGCGGATCGAGGCCCACGCCGCTTTCCTGCTCGCTGCGATCGAAGCCGTGCCCGACCGCACTCCCGAGGAGCTGCGCGCGCTACTCCTGCGCGAGTGCGGGGTCCGGGTCAGCAACAGCACGGTCTGGCGGTTCTGCCGCTGCCACGGGCTGACGACCAAAAAAAGTCCGGACACGCGACCGAGCAGGAGCGCCACGACGTCTGGGCGTCGCGCGAAGCCTGGTTCGAGGCCCAGCAGGAGCTCGACCCCGAGAGGTTCCACGCTTCGAGCGCGCCGCTTCGCGACGTCGTCGCCGGGCTGCGCCTCGATGGGCTCGACGCGCCGATGCTGCTCGACGGGCCGATGACTGGCGACGCCGTCCTCGCCTAGGTTCGAGGGGTTCTGGTGCCGACACTGCGCCCGGGCGACGTGGTGATCATGGACAACCTCGGCTGCCACAAGAGCCCGAAGGTCCGCCATGCGATCGAGGCGGCGGACGCGCGTCTGCTCTTCCTCCCGCCCTACAGCTCGGACTTCAACCCAATCGAGCTCGCCTTCGCAAAGCTCAAGAGCCTGCTCCGCGCCGCAGCCGCCCGCACCCGCGATGCGCTTTGGACTACCGTCGGCCTGCTCCTCGACGCCGTCACGAAAAGCGAGTGCAGGAACCTCTTCACGGCCACCGGCTGTGAACCAGACTGAGCGGAAAACGCTATAACGCATGAGAACGCCATGTTTAACTTCCCGCAAATGCTCAGCGTGAGACGCGTTCGGTCGTCGGCTCCGCGCCAGGCGGTGTCGCCAGCCGAAGCGCGAGGTCGGGATCCTCGTCATAAGGTGAAGCGTTCTCGGGCTGTGAATTGTCCAATGGATTGGCCTCCTCGACTGAAGGCATGTCGCCGGCGAGTTCGGTCTCCTCCCAGGGCGGTAGGTCGTCGGCGGTTTCCCCGAGATTACTCGCCGATCCTGCGGTGGACGGGTTGGGTAACGTAAATGTCCCTAAAATTGTATTTAGATCGCTCGCAGTGTCGGCCAATAGGCTCGCGGTCCGCTGAGTTTCCTCGGCAGCCACTTTGCCCCAAGAGATCGAATGTCGAAAAGCTTCAAGCTGCGCTTTAATTTCATCCGCTGATGTGGCTTCGGCGCGCATTCGCGTTGAAACCTTGCGGACCAAGCTGGCCGACTCTTCAATTTGCGGCAAAAAAGTCTTGAGAGCGCGTTCCGCGGCGTCCGATGATCGCAGCGTCGCGTTCGAAAGATGGGTAATTTCGTCGGCTGCCGTCCGAGATCGTTCAGCAAGGCGGCGGACCTCTTGAGCAACCACAGCGAAGCCACGCCCATGTACTCCGGCGCGGGCTGCCTCAATCGCCGCGTTGATCGCAAGCAGTTCTGTGCGCTCCGCGATCTCGAGCACAATCTCGCTCTTTCCAGCAATTTGCTTCGTGAAATCAAGCGCTTCTGCTACGCCCTCAACACTTCGTCGCGCTTCAATCGCGACCCTGCTCGAAATGCCGTCGCTCATTTCGGTCATGGCGGCGCAGTCATTGATCCGCTTCGACACTTCGACTGCGCGATTGGCGGCGTCGCCAGCTCCGGAGAGCTGGATTTCGGCCTGAGCTGATATCGTTTCGGCGCTCGCGCTAAGTTCGAAGGTATTCATTTCCACCTGCTCGATATGTGCTTTCACCTTCTCGAACACCGCGCAAACCGCGTCAAAATGCGCATTAAACGCTCGGGCGAATGGCGCTTCGGCTCCGTCTTCCGACACTCGGCGATCCAGGCGTCCTTCCGCCGCTTCGGCGAGAATGGCGTGTTGTTGGACGATTGAGATCAGTAAATCGTTGATCTGTCGCGTGAGGTCCCCGACCCGGCTGTCCTCCACCAAGATCGTTAGGCTCGGTTCCTTGTCTGAGGACATTACTTCACGAATCGTGGCCGCCAAGCGTACAATTCGCCGAGTATTGCGACGTATAACTAGATATGCAACGCAGGTCGTGGAGGCGATCACGACCAAAAGTACTGGCCAGACGCTCGATCGCACCATCCATCCAGATGCCGCTACACCGCTCTGCGCAAAGATCTCAATGATCTGGCCCACCATGAATAGATCGAGTACAACCGCAACGCAGGCAAAAAGAACAAGAAGACGCAAAGCCGTGATCTGCGTGTCGACCCAGTCGAAAAGCGCCGCGATCCTGTCTGCGGCGGGGGCGCATCGATCCGCGAGCCGAAGGCCGAAATCAGCCATCCCGGGCCGCCGCTATCCATCCGTCGAGGTCGAGTAACTGGCCGGCAAGCCCGAGGCGCGTCCGAAGCGCTTCCGGTTCAGCAGCGGCAAGATCCTCGAGCGTGTGGATCCCTGCCGTGCCGAAGAGCCAGATCAGTCCGGGGCCGATCCCAGGCAGGCGACTGAGGTCCGATGACGGGTTCGCCGAACAGAGATCAGGCTGCGAAGGGGCGTGCCCGCGAGGGGTGTTCTCAATTTCGATCGGTGGCGCACCGTCTAGTGCAATTGTGGCAATCGCGTCAGTGTTTTCGGCACTATCCCGGACAAAAGGTTCCCTGCAATGATCGGGTGGCTCGGGGAGCTCAGCCGAGCCAAGAGCCGCACGCGAGAGCCCTACAGCCTTCGTCGAGACGGCGATCGTAAGTGGTGGGCTTGGTTCCGCGGGGTCTCCCGATGCCGTTTCGGACGGTGTCGGTGTCTCTGATTGACGACGTTTCGAGATCCGCGCCGCGCGCAACGCCTCGAGATGGGAACGGGCTTCGGACCGGACAGCCTTTGACTTCGCACGGTAACTCTTTGTCATTACGGCACTCCAGCGGCGCTTTCGGTCCCCGACAACGGAAGAGGCAAGCGCCGCGCCACCTGACACGGCGCCAGCCTCGGCTTCGACGTCACGCGGCCTGAGGTTCGACCGTAAGACCGATCGCCTCGGCATATTTCAGCCATGTTTCAACCGAAGCGATGACTGCCCGCACTTCGATCGCCAACAGTTCAATGCCGACCAAAGAGACGCGGACGAAAGCGTCGACGACAACGCCTTTGTCGAGGATGCGATCTACGACTTCTGCCAGGCTGGTGGAGGCGAGGCTCTTTTCGACTGCCATTTTTTAGCTCCTTCTCAAGGCTTTTCCGAATGGTCGCCGGTCGGCCAAAGAAGGTTCCCAGTCCCGCGCGACGCCCTTTGATTATGATGTCTGGGAAAATAAATAGTGAACGGCCAAGGCTCAAAAGGGATCTTCGGACGTCTGACCTGCCGCGCGTTTATCGAAACAAAGTCCTAATTACTATGCGATGACCATTGAGATAGCGCGATAAATTCCGCAAGCGTATGGCCGATCCGTGCGAGGGCTTCGGTCTGTCCGCGGTCCCGGGTCTCAATTTCGGCCGTGAGCGTCTCGACCCTGTCCTTGAGGGCGTCGAAACCGGCGTCCGGCGACCAGCGCCCGGTCTCGATCGCGTCGAGGCGCGCGCCGATTTCCTCGTAGTTTCGCTGATCCGTCGCCAGCCGCTCCGAAAGCGCTTCGATCGCCGCGACCTGACGATCGAGACGGGCAAGGAGCGCAAGCTGCGACGGCGCATCGCGCGCCTGGTCTGCCGCGGCGGCGAGCCGGTGTTCGATCCGTTCCAGCCGGTCCAAAAGGCCGGCCATTCCCTCGTCGGGCGGAAGGTCCGAGCGGTCAGTAAGGGCGGCAAGACCGGCCTCGATCTGACCGAGCCGGTCGCGCACCTCCTCCAGATCGACCGCATCCGAGGCGGTCGTCAGCGTCTCCGTTCTGGTCCGCATCGCCTCGACCGCGGCGGTCAACTGATCGAGCCGATCCGCTATCATGGGTCCGGGCGCGGGTCCGAGCGAGGTCAGCCCCTCCACCGTGAGTTCGGCCGCCGCCACCGCAAACCGCGCATCGATCACCGCGCGCAACATCGGCCCCTCCTCGGCCAGCGATTGAGTGACCGAGCCGGCCATCGCTCGCAACAGCCGGACGGCAGGTGCATGCCTGTCACCATCGGCCGCGCCGCCCGGTGCCGTCGTAAGATCCACCGTTCCAGAGCCCAATTGATCGGCCAAGCGCGCCGCAACGTCGGTCTCAGTCCCGGGCTGCAGCTCCAACCCGTAGGAGAAGGCCGAGAGCCGAAAGACGGGTCCCGAGGTGGCGGCGAGGAGCGCATCGACGACGTTCCGCTCGAGCCAGCCAGCCTGCTCCCGGACCGCGGCAACATGCGTCACCACGCCCGCGCGGGCGAGCGCGTCGAGGGCATCCGGCATCGGGCGTTCTCTTAACATCGGCATATCCTCTCCACACGGCAGGGTCACGCACAGCCCGCAAGGTCGATGTCGAGCGCGGCCTCCTCAACGCCGAAAGCCCGGGCGAGTTCTCGGATCCGGTCCCGCGCCGCGAGCAGCGCTGCACCCAAGCGCTCCTCTTCTGCCGCGCTCAGGCTGCCGGCCTCGACCCGGCGGATCGCTTGCAGCTCGAGCAGTTGGCGGAGAAGTTCAACGATCGCGAGGACGAGGCGCGCCAGATCGCGCTCGACCCGACCAGGATCGAGGGGGAGGCGGCCCGCGTCGTCGAGATGGCTCTCCAAGAGACGGGCGAGCGCGGCGGCAGTCGCGTCGGGGGACATCGGATCGGTCATCGAAGGTCCAATCGAGGGACGAAGCTGTAACAGGGCCAGGGGCCAGACGCGCGGACGGCAACCGGCGGAGCGAGTTCACCGTCGGCAAGCGACGACGTGAGCCGGCGGATTGCCGAAGCAGCCCCCATCGCCGGTAGCAGCAGCGAAAGATCGACACCGAGACGACCCCGGCATGCAAAGGCATTCACGCGGCGGTCCGCTCCAATCACTTCGGCGCGAGCGACAGCTGCCTCGAGCTGTTCGGTTAGGCGGGAGCAAAGCGCCTTGTCCGCCCGTTTTCGGCGTGCAACGGCACGCAAATGCCCCCCCGTTGAGGGCAGCGCATCGGGTGCGGGGGCATCGGCGGTCAACACCGCTTCGACGCGTCCCGCGAGCTGCGCAAGCGCGGCGAGCAGAGCGGTTTCCTCCCGCGCGATACGGGCGTGCATCGCATCGGTGTCGGCGGCGCCCCCGGCCACCGGCAGCAAGGCCGGGAAAGTCTCGGCGAGCCCGGCGATTTGCCTGTGTCGTGCGTCGCGATCCGTTGGGGCACCGGTCAACACGGCGAGGCGCGCGGTCACCGACCGCTTTATGACCCCGGCAGGCGGCGCAGTCGCGTCCGCGGGCACGATGGCGAGAAGCGTTCTCACGGGCACCTCAGGCCCGAAGCGCGGGACTGCCGCATCCGCTCGGCCCCGGCGATCACCAGTTCGGCGCCGATGAACACCAGCTCGATATCGGCCACCGTCAGCCAGATCTCGCCACGCAGAACGACGCCGCGGTCCAGCAATCGGTCCAGGACTTCGATAAGCGCTGTGTCTGTCTCGCCGCTGCTCATTGGTCCTCGCCTGAGAAATGGTAGGCGGCGGTCGGGCCGATCAGACGCAGGGCGAGCCCGGTTCGGCCCGCGCGTTCGCCAAGACCGGCAAGGGTATCGACGATCGTCTTTTCCGCAGTTCGAGCGACGAGGCAGGCAAAGCTTGCACAGGTGTCCGATTTCCGTTGCCCGGTCGGACGAACCGGTCCGAGCGCACCGAGCGCTCTCTTAAGCTCGTCCGCGATTGCAGTCTCGGCATCACGTTCGCGGCGCACCCGGCTTCGGCCAGCGGCGCGGCGCTGCAGATAGACCCGCCCGGTGATCGCCGGCTCATCCTCGGCCGCCAAATCGCGGTGCCCCTGCGGGGACCGGGTCAAACGTGCAATAAATTCGCGCCGCCCGGCAATCCGCGTAAGCGCGTCTCGAAAGGCCACTGCCCGGTCCTCGAGCAGGCGCCTCGCCGCCTCAACATCCGAGACCACGGTGCCAAAGCGAAACGGCACAACATCGGTCGTCTCTGCCAGCCGAGTTAACACGCGATCGTGCCACCGCAGCGCAGCCTCGGCACCCGCGAGCGTGTCGGTCTCGAGCCGATGAGCCGAGCTTGCTACCGCAGTGAGACCCACGGCCGAAACAGGACGCAAATCGCCTGCGATCGGCAGGGTCACCGCCACACCATGTAAAAAAAGGGCGTCTTGCATCATGCGGCCCTCGGTCGGTCGGCCATCTGGCTGACGCCGCCTGCGCCGCCGTCGCGCACGATGTCGAGGGCCGGTAAGCCCGCGTCCGGCTCCGGGCATCCCGCGGCCCGAAGGGCGGCCCGCAATTTGTCGGCTTCGCGCATGGTGTCGCGTGCCGCGACCAGTTCGGCGAAATCGATCTTGTCCGGGCCGCCGCGATCCGGGTGACGGGCTCCGGCAAACCGGCGAAACGCCACCCCGATATCGAGGCGGGATCCGGCCTCGACCCCGAGGCGGCGCGCGGCACGAGCCAATACTTTCGCATCGAGGGCTCGGATCCGGGCGGCATGGAACGAAATTGGCGGCAAAGGTCCCAGCAACGTAATTTTGAGCCCGCCCACGTCGCGGTCGAAAGTATTGATCGCCGCCTCCATCGCGGCTTCGGCGTCAGCCGGCACAAGCACGACCAAGTTGAGCGCGAGATCCGGCCCGTCAGACGGCAGGCGAATACTGTCGTCAAGTACCGGATCGAGCGCAGTGAGTGCTGCGGCCGCGATCTTGGCGCCCCCATCCGACCAGGCATTCGGCCGCGCGCTGCGCACGGTAATCTGGTACTGTCTGCGCCCGCGAATGAGATCGACAGCATCGGAAATTCTGCGGCCATGTGCGCAAAGTACCGCGGGCGCCATTGCTTCCGTCGCGTCCGGACCCGGCAACACCGGCAGGATCGGAGCCGCTTCGAGCATCGCCTCATAAATTCGCTGCCGGTGAACCAAAGCCCGCCCAAGCCTAGCGGCCCGCGGTCCTCCACCGCCATCCGACCGCGACGGGTCGAGAACTGCCACACAGCCTGCGCCGGCCACGGTATGAAGATCCGGCGACACCTGGCGACCCGCGGCAAGGGCGTCCGCGCAGGCCGCCTCGGGCAGGAAAGCGATCAGATCGGCAGGGTGGGGCTCTCCCATAGGTCGGGTTCTCCGGTTGCTTGAAAGGTTTGGGTCCTAAGTGGCCCGCTCGCGAGATGGGCCTTGGCGGCCTCGGTGAAATCGTCTGGACGGATCTGCGGAACTCCATCTGGTTCGTGGTTCGCGAGATGGCGTCGGAGCGCGCATCGTGCGGCTCCTCGGCAGACAGCGGCGAGATCGGCGCCGGTCCCTCCGGAAAGCAGGGCAGCGATGGTGTCCAAATCGACCTCCGCTGCCAGCGGGAGAGCCCGGGTCAACACGCGTAGGATGTCGAGGCGATCCGCATCGTCCGGCAGATCGACCTCGACGATCAGGTCAAAGCGCCCGGGCCGACGGAGCGCCGGATCGATGGCGTCGATCCGGTTGGTTGCGCCGAGAAGGGCGACGCCGCGGCTCCCCTCGATACCGTCGATCTCGGTTAAGAGTTGGGCGACCACGCGCGCCATCGCGGGGTCGGTTGATCGACGCGACGGCGCAAGGGCATCGAGCTCGTCGAAGAACAGAATGCACGGCGCCGCGTGACGGGCGCGGGCAAAGAGGTCGGCGAATTGTCGCTCGGCCTCCCCGAGATACTGCGCCAAAAGCCGAGCTCCCCGGACTGGAATGAAGTTAAGCTGCGCTTCGGTCGCAACGGCTCGCGCCAGCAGCGTCTTGCCCGTGCCTGGCGGGCCGGCGAGCAGGACGCCGGGCACTGTATCGAGGCCCAACGCGCGATGCGCTGCCGGGTATTTCAAAGGCCAGAGGAACGCCTCCGCCAGCGTCCGTTTCGCGCGGCCGAGCCCTCCGACATCCGACCAAGCGGTGCGTGGTGCCTCCATCTCGGCAATGCGAAGCGCGCTCGGACCGGTCGCGGCCATGCCCGCGTCCAAATCGAGCTGTGTGACCTTTAGAGCGTCCACTTCGATCCGTTCTAAACCGTCTGGTACCGCCGCCCTGCGGACCGCGGCCAATCCGGCCTCGCGGACGAGAGCGGCCAGATCTGCGCCCACATACCCATGCGTGGCGGCAGCGATCGAACCAAGATCCGCACACTCGGCAAGCGGCATGTCGTTTGTATGCACTTCTAGGATTTGTCGCCGCTCCTCTGGATCTGGAGGGGTGAAGGCGATCTCCCGGTCGAAGCGTCCGGGCCGACGGAGGGCCATATCTATAGTATGTGGCAGGTTTGTCGCGGCAATCACCACAACATTGGAACGATCCGACAATCCGTCCATGAGAGTCAGCAGCTGAGCAACTACCCGTCGTTCAAGTTGCTTTTCACCGGACAGCCCGTCGCGACGGGGCGCAATGGCGTCGATCTCATCGATGAAGAGGATCGATGGCGCCTCCGCCTCGGCTTTTCGAAAAACCTCTCGAATGCGCGCCTCACTGTCTCCATAATGCTTGGAAATGATCTCAGGGCCGTCGATGCTAAAGAACCGAGCCTCGGTTGCATCAGCCACCGCGCGGGCCAGTGCCGTCTTTCCTGACCCCGGCGGTCCGGTAAAGAGCACGCCTCTCGGTGGCCGGATCCCAAGGCGGACAAACAGATCGGGACGTTGAAGCGGCATTTCGACCATCTCGCGGAGGCTGGCGATTTGTGCAGCCAAGCCGCCGATCTTCGGGAAGGGTCGCGGGGCGGGCCGAGACGATATCTGGGTCGCGGTGCGCATGATCGCTGCAGGCGCCGGGTCGAGGTCGGTGACCCGGGCGGTCTTCGGCCCGATCACAAGGCAATCGCCGATCGTGACGGGTCGGTCGGTCATCGCGTCGAAAACCTCCCGCTCGACCGTTCCCTGGTCGAATGAGATCCTCACCGCGTCCGACAGATGCGCCGGAGTGACCGTTGCCAGATCGCCAGCGACCAGCCCAGCATTCGAAAGCGTCGCCGGATCAGCCTCGACAGCGGGTCCACTCCCTGGACGGACAATCGCATGGGTGAGGCCAGCGCCGCGAAGTGCTACCGCATCACCCGGCCCGAGACGAAGCGCGCGCATGGCTGCAGCGGGAAGGCGCAGGCCCGAATGGGCGCGCGCGCCGCTCGCTCCCTTAATCCGCAGTGTCGCTTCTGTGAGGTCGCTCAGCCCGGCATCGCTCATATGCGGTCTCCCGCCGGGCGAAGAAGTGCCAGAATCTGTTCCTCTTCGGTGTCGTATTGGTCTTCGTCGATCTCGCCAGCGAGCAGTCTGCCTTCGAGTTCGGCAAGCCGTTTTTTCAGCCGGGCGGGGTCCGTGAGCTCGGCCTCTGCTGTTTCGGCAAGCTTTTGCGCGATCCACCAAGCGCCGATCAGAGGGGCGCTTATGGGAAGCGTAAGAAGTCGAGTGACGAGGCCCATCGCTTAAGCCGTCCCGTGACGAGAGGCCGATGCCGCAAGATCGATCCGGAGATTAACGAAGTGTGACGCGGGCGCCGGACCGACGATGCGGATGTTCGGCGCGACGCCGTCGCAGGTGGCCAGTTCGGCACCTGCCGCGGCGACAGCCTCGGCGAACGCCTCCTCTCGATTGAGTGGGAGGAGGAATTCGGCGCGAAGGATTTCGCCGTCTGTTTCATGCGGTTTTCGCTTGTGCGCATCGGCAAGCGGGGCAAGACGGCGGAGAAGTGCGGTTTCCGCCTGCGCCCGGCGTTCGCTCAACAGCCGACCTACCCGACGGCCGAGTTCCACGCGATCGTAGTGGCCTGCCGCTCCCCTATCTGCGGCCTGTCTGTAAGCTTGCCGAAGTTCTGGGCGTTCGGATGCCAGGACTGCAATCATCGCATCGCGGTCGGCGGCGACCCGAACGCCCCATTCGGCCCGACCTTCGAGGCGATCGAGCTCTGCCAATGCGTCTTCCGATTTCATGGAAACCGATTTGATTTCGGCGATGTTCGGGCAAACTACTCCGAACTGCATAGGCAGAACGGGGGCGCAGGTTACGATTGCCTCCAGAACGCGGGCATGGCTTAGCATCGTCCGGCGCGCGGGCCTTATCTCTCGGTCACCATCGAACGCCGCCGCGGAAAGAGGGCTTGCGATCAACGTCACGGAGTCGTGCGGGAATAAAGAAAACGGTCCAAAATGCGGTGGTGGCGCAACGCGAGATAGAGCGTCCGTGATGACTTTGGCATCGCGATCGCGAGCTAATCCATACACGTAGTGGGCGATCGAATTCTCCATAAGTACGTTACTTCGCCAAATCTTTGCGATCAAGTATGATCGTCAGAATGCCGTTGACAAATGTCCACTCGCGGAGTCGACAGGCATTGGCTGGTAGCATAACTGCTCCATCAAAGGTTCTCGACCCATCGGCGTGGACGTGAAGCGCTGTGGTCGTTTTTGTAATCTTGATTGTCGATTTATCCGCGCCCGGTAGTTCAGCGAGGATCGCAACGTGGTCGGGTTCTTCATGCAGTTCGAATTCCGGGCATCTAGCTCCGGCTTCTGCGCCGCCCGCGGTATCTGGAAATCGGATCTCGAAATCGTCAGACGTCGTATTGGACGCCAAATCGCGACCTGTGACTTTTACCCTGATCTGAGACCTGGAATGGAGGGATCCGTTGGCGTCGGTATCATTCGTGTGAATTTTCGGCCACAAAGCCTCTCCAAGCCGGCCAAGCAAGGCGTCTAGCCGCCCCTCAATTGCACGGATAGCATCTTGCCCCTTCAATTCTTCTGCTGCCGTTCGGAACGGCGGCCGGCGCGAGGAACGGTTGTCTCGTTTGGTCATACGCCACCTCCACGGATACCGCTCGCTGGATCTAAGCCAAAGTGTTCCTCAAGCGCGGCGATCCGATCTTCGAGTCCTTGTTCGACCGCGCCGGGACGCCCGCCCCCGGTCAAAGCAGGATCATGTTCCCACCAGTTGATGCCCAATTCTTTGGCCTTATCGACACTGGCCACAAGCAAACGAAGCTTTATCGTCAATAGTTCGATGCCCACGAGTGAGACGCTGACATCGCCCGCAACGACAATGCCTTTATCAAGCACGCGTTCTAGAATATCGGCGAGACTATCTGCGTGGATCGCGCTATGCACTTCGAAGCTCATAGCTCCGCCTCCTCACGGTGATAACGGCGGATGCGTTCAATCCCAGTGATATCTCCGTCGGTTGTGAGCGAGATGGCAAAGCTTGCTAGTAGGTCGTTCTCCCCGGAACGGGCCTTCGCTTCGAGCACGTCGATGACGAGACGCCAGCCCTCGGGTGTGCGCGAGCACGCGGCAACCGCGTCGACGGGCAGCTCTGTCAAGAAGGCCACGGTTGTCCGCGCTCGAGCAACCACGTCCATAAGTCCCGGCTTTGTTGTTGAGGACGCGATCGACGCGGCCGTCTGAGTATCGGGAGCCGAGGCCATGGTCATCGGCCGGCCCAGCGGATGGCGCCTATGGCATCGCAGAGTTCAGCTGACCGACGATCGAGCTCGTGCAGCGCATTTTGCGACGCCTGGATGCGGTCGCCGAGGCGGGCGATGTCGCGGTCGTGCCGCAATCGCTCGAACTCGATGCGGACAAGGGCGACAGCAGCGCCAACGCCGCAGCGCGGAACCTTTCTGTTCGGGCGAAATGGGCGAGGCGGTGTAAAGTTCTTCGGCCGGTTCATCGGCAAGCCTCTTTGGTGATGACAGCGTTGTGTGGCTTGGATGAGGGTAAGCCCTTGGCGCTTAGGTCGGTGCGAGACGATCGGTTGGCCAGTACGGCGACAATTTGGGCGCGCAACCGGGCGACATAGCGTTCGCGCTCGATTGCCCCTGTACGTGATGGTGCGCGGGCCTCAAGCGCATCCAGACAAATCTGGACAAATGTCTCACTTCTTGCCGAAGCTGGAACGTCAAGAAGCCTGACAATCCGGCCGATAATCACGGCTGTCCGTAGGGATGGTGGATTGTCCCCGGGGATCTCTTCGCGCACCGAACGCAGGATCTGAACAATCATTCGGGCGTCAGTAAGTCCGATCCCGGTTCGGGTGGCAACAATACCAGCCTCGGTGTCGGGCGCTGCCCCTGACATATCAAATGTAATCATCCGGTCGAGAAGAGCGTCTGGTGCCGATTTTACGCCCGCATATTCATCAGGATTTGACGTGAATATTGCCCGGAACTCCGAATGTGCCTTGACCACACGCGTCCCCCGCAGCGGATTTGGGATCACGATCAATCGTTCCTCAAGGGCTGCGAGCAGCGCATTGTTTGTTTCCGGTGGGGTTCGCGTGAACTCATCGTAAATCAGGGTCTGTCCTTCAATCATGGCGCGTGTCAAAATGCCGTCGTGCCAAAGTATTCGTGTGGAGGACTCGGTGCGCTTGACCCGGTTTACATATTGGTCGTGGACGCTGCGGCTATCTTGACCGATTTCGCGGCCGAACAGATCCTTGCTATCCAATCCATGGTCGCCGGTAAGGAAAACTACGGGCCGGCTAAGGTCCTGCGCCAGATGCATCGCAAGGGTCGTCTTACCCATGCCAGCCCGACCACGGAAATGGATCGGTACGCCAGCTTTCAAATAGGCGAGCGCTCGGCTCTTCAGCGACTTCAATTCAGCATCGAGGTAGAGATTTGCGGGTGCGGGAAACTCAATCGGATCACCTTGAGCATCTCCATGCGCGTTTGCCGACTTGTCGAAAGATGGCTTCTGAGAAAAGCGCCAGGGCGCTTCTGCTTGCCACTCATCGGTCGGTGCCGCACCTGCGTCGCAAGCTTTTCTCGTGTCAATTACTTTCTCCGGTGTCAAAAGTCCGCTCCATTCCTTTCGTTTGGCACTTAGTCATAGACAGAGAGGGTTATAAATTTCTGAAGGCTCAGCGGGAGGTAGCCGCCGCCCATTCTGCAAGAGCCTCGCCGCAGAGCCCTTCCCAGCACCGGCGCACCAGATGTGCCTGGCAGGCACGCTTCGCCAAATCGGCAGCCGTCGACGCAGACGTCCAACGCCGGCGGCAGTTGGGCGACGGCACTGGATCGAAACGCTCTAGCACTTCCATTGCCGCCTCAATCTCATCGACAACCCAGGCGCGCGCATCGCGATGCGGTGGATCGTCGACAACAACCCGAACTACAAGGCCGCCTGCCTCCCTCTGCCAAAGGCTAACCTCTAGCGTCGCGCCAGCCTCGTCACTTTGATAACGTGACAGACAAATGCCTCTAAAGCGAAGCGGTGTCGTGCCCGAACGACCGAGGGCGGCAAGGTGGAATGGTTTGCGTTCGGGTGATGGGAACGGGTTGATAAGAGAAGTTGGCAACGGAGCCTCCGAATAGCCTGTCAACGAGGGACAAGCGAGATCACCCGCTCAGGCTGTTTCACCGCCTCAGCGACGGTATCGCCCAGAATTGAAGAAACGGCCGACGGAGCGGTCGTAACGAATTCAGTTTCGTTCAGGAGATTTGGGTTTGCCCCAGATAAACATACAGTTGTTGCCAATTTTTTCATATCATGGATTTGTTGAGCAACGTGGTCGTCTGACTCTCTTGTGTTTTCTGCGATTTGACTTTGGCAATTCCGAATATCTGTGATATAGAATTTCTTTTCGAATGGAATGGTAAAGGGCGTTTCGTGAGGATCCACATATTGTGTGATATGCTCGGCGCTGCCTTTTAAAGCCGCTACACTCTCGATGAGGGCTCTTTGCTCAGGTGCGCAGGCGTGAGCGGCAACATCGTCTTGAAGCTTGGAAATCAGCAATCGCAATTCCGAAATTTCGGAGATTCGCTGTGCCACTTTGCCCTCGAAGGCCTGGCTCAACTCCTCCAAACGACGGTCGAACATGGCGAACCTGGAGGGGAGCCCAGCAAGGCGGAGCTCCGCGTCATTGATCCGCGTGGCGATCCGTTGTGCAGCCTCATAACGCTCTCGGCATTTAGTCTCTTGTACGGTCAATGTGCGGGCAAGTCCCGGGTGGGTCGGATCCGTCAGCGCCGTGAGCCGTGTCGTCAACTCATCAATTTGTGTCATCAGCTCAACGACCCGGGCTGACGCCCGCGCCTCGAAAGCTTCCGCAGCCTCAATCCGAGTACTTGCCGTCTCTACATCGTGCGCGAAGGATCGGATCGATATTTCGCAATTCTTAAGACGTTCGTGAATTTCTGCTTCACGAACGGCGGCACCGGCGGCAGCGCGTCTCGCGAGCGCATGCTGCGATTGTGCGAGTTTGCGTAAGAGCGCTGCAATCCTCAATCGGTCGTGTACGCCATCCTCCTGAGCCGACTGGATCGCTGGTTCAAGTTTCGTGGCGAGGCGCCCGATTATCGCGACTTTCATCTCAACATTTTCAATTTTCTTGACAAGCTCCTGTACGAAGTTTCGAGCCCGCCGTGTCCTCTGGAGCAAAACTATAGTTCCGATAGCTGTGATCGCGCAAATCACGCCAAATATCGCAATCGCACTCAAGACGCCAAACATGTATTCATCTTGTCTCGCTACTGTTTTGAATGATTAACGCCGGTATCAGCGCCAATCTATGGGTTTGCCATACGAATTTCGCGGAACGGCGGCGCCCACCGTCAATTCTCCAGGACGCTCTGGAGGCGTTAGCGTCTTGGCTGCATGACGTCGGATCGTGGCAATGAAGCGCTCGATCAACGCGTTATCGGCCAGAATGTCACGATCAAGTGGTACGATAAATGCACGCAACCGCCGCCCATCTTCGTAAGGTCGGACCACACAATCGGCGACGCCAGGACCACTCGCCAAAACACTTCGTACACGGTCGGGAAAGACATTTGTGCCCCCCACCTGCACCGCCTCGTCGAGACGGCCCAAAACCCGCAGGGCATCGGATCCTTCGGCCTGAACTCGATCAGGAACGGCCAACCTACGCCCGTCTTCATCTATAATCTCCACCTGGCCAGTTGCCGTCCACGTGAGCGAGAGATAGCTGAAAAGGGTAAAGGGCTCGAAGGGCCCCTTCCGCCAACCGACGCCGGCTGTTTCAGTCGAGCCATAAAACTCAACGATGCGCGACATGCCTAAGCATTTCAGCCGCGTCCAGTCCGGTTCAAGCAAAGGAGCGGTGGAACTAATCGTCGTGATATCGGTCGGTAAAACAAGTCCCTGTTTCGCAAATAGCCCCAAAAGAAAAGGCGTCGCAATTAAGGCGTCGCCAGCTCGGGCAGTGCGCAGTAGGGCACTCGACCCCTTTGTGCGTAAATCGCAAACCGTCCAGCTCGCCTCGATGGGGCCAAGAATTGAAAACAAAAATCCAAATATATGGTGAGGCGGAACCAAGGAGAGCACGCGATTACAATTGCCAAAAATTTTAGGATAGGCCCGAGCTTCGCGACGCAGATTCGACAGTTGATGTAATACCGTCTTTGGTTCACCTGCCGCCCCTGAGGTTTCAAATGCCAAGCATAAATTTCCCGCTTTTGCGTTGACCGTCATTCCCCCCGAGACGATTTCGCTCCAATCTCCTAGGCGGCGATTAACTAGCAAATAATCCTCGAACCCAGTAAATTGGAGCTGAAATGCGCGCGAAACTCGGGCCGCCAGATTTAGGCGGCCTAAACTATCGACGCCCAATCCGTCCTCATCAACGGTCGTTTCAGCAACCCAGCTGGACCAGTGATCCGGGGTAACTGGGCGTCTGCGTTCACGGCCAAGTTCGTCAGCGGCTAGTGCGACGAGGATGCGGAGGATCGACGCTTGGTCAAGTGGAGCTTTGTCCCCGTTAGGCACAATCGGAACCTCGAAAGCTTGTTAACTGCTGCTCAATTCGTGGAGGATCTCACCAACTAGACCTGCAAATTGTTGGCGCGCTGCTGTGGCACGAGCCCGCCAGAAATAGCTTTGTGCGGCAAGATCCGGGACAGACAGCGCGGTGGTGTCAGCAGAAATTTCGACCCGGATGTCTTCAGCCGCATCATAGTTTTCAAGCCGCTTCAATACCTCATCGAATGTTGCGCACTCCCAGGCGCGCACTCGATCTCGTTCGTCGACAGATTCGAAAAATATACGAATTGCTAGTACAAAATCTTGTTCAGATCGTCGATAGACATTTATCTCATACCAGTATTCCGAGTTTGGAATGTAACTCATGGCCATACAGAGTTCAATTCCATCGAATTGAAGCGGGCGCTGACCACTCCTCTTGATAAGAAATTCACTCATCGAATTTGTTGACGGAGCTTGATCATGGGTCTGAGTATCGCGCTGATCGACCCGCAGGCCTTGCATGTCGATTGGTTGCATCTGGTTCATTTATCACCACTCTCGAAACTGATGGTAAGGGGCGCCGCTCTCAGGGCAGCGGCTACTAGAGCCTGAAGATCACGGCGGAGCCGGGTGGCAAAGTCGTTCGATGATGCCATCGGGACGTTTGAAAGCCAGGCCCACCCGGCTGCCGGATCGTGCGACCTTAGAAAACGTGAAAGGCAATCATCAGTCACGAGTCGAGCAGACGAATGCACGGGGCGAGCCGAAAGTGCATCGGAAGGAACCGATGCAAGACTAGCGACGAGCGCGGCCTCAACGGTAAGGTAGATTTCAAAGACTTGCCGTACGTGAAAGCTTTGAGGCTTTTTGACTGGAGTTACTGAGGCCCGGGCGAAAAGTTTAAAACCGTCAAATGTAAGCGGCGGCGCGCCGTCACGCCGAAGCGAAATTCGAGATATTTGAGGTATTGAACGGGGGTTGGGCCATTCTCTAAAAGATATTGTTGGATCTTTGGTGGCTATTACCAGCGGCCGTACTCCTCGGCGCGCCTGATACAGGGCTGTCATTTCATCTGTGGCGACAACCGTCATTTCCCCGAAAAGATAGCGATCATTTTCCACAAGAGATGGCATGTCGGTCATATCTCGCTCAGGCTCGTTTGACAAAAATCCAGCATGTATTACCATCCGATTGAGATTTTAAGTGAATGCGTACCTTTACGTTCGCGCCCTTGTACGCAAATTGGTAGTCAAACAGAGTATTAACCTGGCCTGTCTTTGCAAACTTCAGGAACTCACCATGGAATCTTTTTCCTTTCGCACAGGGGGCGATGTCGTTAAAAAAGTTTCGTCCAAGGACATTCGCCGGGTCGCGTCCAGCGATCAATCCTTCAGCCTTGTTATATTTCAGGATTTTGGCCGTGCGATCGATGAGGATCGCGCCGAATGGTAAGTACTCTGCCCGTCGGGGTTCAGCTTGTAGAATATTATCGATGTCATTCGAGCCAAAGGGGACGATTTCCATTTTACAGTCCTTTCTTATGCGCCTGTACTGGCAGAATTAAGAGTTGGTCGTGTCGACGCCGTCGATATTTTTTAAAAAACTGCCATTGCGGGTTTTCGACAAAATCACAATGCGCTTCAGCATACCACCGAGGGGATCATTGTCCTCCCGACCTTCGGGTGCAATCCAGTGATAGTCGAGGGAGCCCATATGGACGAGGCACTGCGGAATGGCTTCAAAGCGGGTATTCGCGTCGTGCTTCGCAATATCGAGATCAATTTCGCTCGCCTCGCCGAAGCCAACCATGGTCTCGAGCGCGTCTATGTCGCCCTTCGACGACAGTTCGGCCGTTTTCGCGATGACTTCGCCGGCGGCCTGCAGTACCCATTCTGCATAGGCACCGCGAATTCTCAGTCCCATATCGGCAAATTGGAATTCGAAACTCTCTCCGTCTTCCCTCAGCGTTCCAACTTCCTCGGTCATCAATCTCTCCTTCGTTAAGGCCACGTCCCGCGTCTGTTCTGCCGTCCGGTCGGGGCCGTAGGGCCGGCGCACCATCCGCCCGGTCGGAGCCGTAGGATCGGCGCACCATCGCGTGGGCGCAGCCGTGCTGTAACACTCGTGTCGGCTTTAGCCCCTCACATCTTAAGAAAGACTTTTCGGGCAGAGCGATCTCTGCGCAATTATCCGCCAGGTTGACGCAAAATGACGGGAATCCTTCTTCATGCTTTGTTCATATGATTTCGTTACGGATGTTGCGGGAGAAATTTGTCGAAAGGGCGACTGCATGCAGTCATCAGTGACCCAGCAGCAAGTCATGGCAATTGATCCCATTGAAGGGTGCCCAAATTTGTCGGCTGCCAATGCAATTGCGCGTGGGGCGCATGCAACACTGACAGACCAATCGCACGCGCGAATTCGGGCCGGTCACAAGCGACTGCTCCAGGCGGTTCGCGACGGGCGACTGATCTATGGCGTCACCACGGGGTTTGGACCGCTCGCGAACCGGTTGGTTCGAGCGGCAGAGGCAGAAACTCTACAGCGCAACCTCATTTCCCACCTGGCGACGGGCCTCGGCAGGTGCCTGCCTTGGGCCGAGGCGCGGGCGGTCCTCCTCGCGCGATTGGTGTCGCTCTCGCACGGTCTTTCCGGAGCCTCTCCGGAGGCCGTTCTGCTCATGCAGGCGCTCCTCGCCAGCCCGTTCGCCCCACGCATTCCCGAGCAGGGGACGGTCGGGGCGAGCGGAGACCTGACCCCTCTTGCCCATCTCGCGCTGTCGCTGACTGGGGAAGGCGGGTTCATTGCCATTGATGGTAGTGCGGTGTCGCCAGATCGCGTTCGAGCGTCGACAGGATTGCCTTGGCTTCGCCTCGAAGCACGCGATGGACTGGCACTTGTCAACGGAACCTCGGCGATGACGGGGATAGCCGTCTTGAATGCCGACCGCGCGGCGCGTTTGGTACGTTGGGCGGAGCATCTGAGTGTCGGCTATGCGGAGCTGTTGTCAGGACGTCGGGAGGCCTGGCATCCCGCGTTTTCATCGGCGCGCAGACATCCGGGTCAAGCCGCAACTATGAGGGCGCTGCTGGCGGCGGCAGAAGGCTCGCGACGGCTGGTGGCCGAGCCCGCATCGGCCCAACGTCTTGAGCCCAACTCAGCCGGTGGGTCAGATACACAACCACATCAAGACGCATACTCCATTCGCTGCGTGCCACAAGTCCTGGGTGCCGTCCGCGACGCGCTCTCCTATCACAACACCATTGTTGCACAAGAATTGCTGTCCGCGACCGACAACCCAATTTTTCCCACGGACGGGCCGGCAGCCCTTCATGGAGGTAATTTCATGGGCTGCCACGTCGGCCACGCGTCCGATGCGCTGTCGATCGCCCTTGTAATGCTTGCGGGCCTGGCCGAGCGGCAACTCGCACGGCTCACGGATGAACGGCTCAATGGCGGGTTGCCGCCCTTTCTTTGTCGGGGAGAGGCGGGGCTCAGCAGCGGATTGATGGGAGCACAGGTGACGGCGACAGCGGTTCTCGCAGAGATGCGATCGGGTGCGGGACCTGCGTCCATTCACTCTATCTCGACAAATGGTGCCAATCAGGATGTGGTCAGCCTAGGTACGATCGCTGCGCGCTTGGCAGCCCGACAGGTCGGCGAGGCGGCGAAAATCCTGTCTATATTAGCGATTGCCGTCGCCGAGGGGGTAGACATCGTGGAGTCTGGGTTCTCGCCGGCAACGCAGTCCTTGGTATCTCAAGTAAGAGAGAACGTATCGCCACTGATCGAAGATAGACCTCTGTCCAACGACATCGCTAACCTAGCTGTCAAAATTGCAGAAGACGAATTGCAAAATTGATTTGAAAAATTTTTCAATGATCATCATGATCGAAGTCGTCAAAATGTTCGGGTGCCGCGTTTGCTTGAAACGCTGCAGTACGTTTTTTTCCGATTGCAGATCTAATATCCGTAAAGGCTTGGCGGAGCGCTGTGGACCACATTTGCGACAAGTCCCGAAAGTCTTGATCATCATCTTCGATGCGATGGAGGCGATCAAACACAAAATTCCCGGTTCTGATCACAGCAAGATCAAGCGGCATGCCAACCGACAAGTTGGAGCGAAGGGTCGAGTCCATCGACAAGAGCGCAGCGAGGATTGCATCTTCAAGAGGTGTCTGCGGTTGAATAACGCGGTCGAGTATAGGTTTGCCGTATTTGTGTTCGCCAATCTGAAAGAAGGGCGTGTCGTCCGTCGCTTCGATGAAATTTCCGGCGGAATAAATGAGGAAAAGTCGCACCTCACCGCCGGCGCGCTGGCCGGCGAGTACGATCGAGCTGTCCGAGGACTGTCCGGAAGCAGCCAGACCCGGACCGTATTGCACCTGCACGTTGCGCATGGCCGTACCGACGACTTCGGCTACGCGAAACATCGACGGCGCAGTAAAAATGGTCTCCGCACCTTCGACCGGTCGATCGATTGCCTCTTGAATTTGGCTCATGACCGCTTGCGTAATCGCAAGGTTACCCGACGTCATCATCGCGATGACCCTGTCTCCAGGAACGCTCCATGTGAAAAGCTTGCGGTACTTCGCAATATTATCAAGGCCGGCGTTTGTTCGCGTGTCGGCGAGACAAACGACACCTTCGTTCAGTTTTATCGCGACGCAGTAGGTCATTAGGTCCGGTCCGAGATCTGGGGGAGGGAGCCCTTGCACTGCCGAGCCAGTATAGACCAACCGCAAGGTACCCGGTCACAATTCAAGTCTTTAGCAGTCCGCCCGAGATCCGCTATCTAAGAAAGCTGCAGCGTGTGCTCTTGCAGCCGGCCTATCCGAACTGCTGTGGCTTGGAGGCCACCCTCCGTCGTTCGGTCAGCCTTGCGACTGGCTCTGCGACGCCACCGTAGCGCCGCCAAAACCGTAGGCGGACGCGATCTCCAGCGCGAGACGATGGTTCTGGGTAACGAATTCCGTGAGAAACTCATGCACCCCCTGATCCAAAATCGCGCGGACGGTCAGTGTCTCGAGTCGCGCCTGCATCCGGTCGGCAAGCGCGTGCGCCCGGTGGGTCTGTCCAAGACCGCTGCGCAATTCGCCAAGGTGTCGGACGGTTTTCTGCACGCAATGGGAAAGCGAGCGCGGCAAAATCGGGTTGAGCACGAGGAAATGGACAACCCCGTCCCCCGTGACCTCGGTACGATAAACATGACGATAGGCGCGAAGCGCTTGAGCCGCCATCAAGATTTGGCCCCACAGCAGCTGATCGCGGGCAACCGCACTTTCATCGGCAATGCCGATGAGGTGCGATTTCACATCGAGGAGCCGCGCGGTCGCATCGCCGCGTTCGACGAATTTCCCGAGCTCGATAAAATCATACCCCGGCGTTCTCAGCAAAGTGTCGTCGATCGCGCCGCGAAATCGGTGGCCTTGCGTCTTCGTCCAGTCGAGAAACTCGGCGAAATCGCTTCCGACCACACTCGCCGCCGAGACGCGCTTCATCCCCGACCAAGCGTCGTTCACCGCATCCCATACGTCCGAGGTGATCTCGGGCCGGATCGCGCGGGCATTCGCGCGCGCCTGGCGAAAACACGACCGGATCGAAGAGGGGTTGTCGTCGTCGAGGATCAGGTGGTGCGCAACCGACGGCCCGTCGGCTTCGGCAATCGGGCGCGGGAAGCTCCCCGAGCAGCCCGATGCGATCACGATCGAGCCCCATTCGGCCGCCCGGGTCTCGGCGCTGCCCGGCAACGTGTCGAGCCGCCGCCCCGCATCGAGGAGCCGCGCGACGGTCTCGGCCCGCTCGATATACCGCGACAGCCAGAACAGCCCCTCCGCCACCCGGCTCAGCATCGCGTGCCCCATGGCATCCGCCCTCCGCGGCATCGGCCGCACAACATTGCTTAACGCGCGAGCACCCATGTGTCCTTGACCCCTCCGCCTTGGCTCGAATTGACGACCAGCGATCCCTCGCGAAGCGCGACCCGTGTCAGCCCGCCGGGGATCAGGCGCGTCTCGCGGCCGGTGATCACGAAAGGCCTGAGATCCACATGACGCCCCGCGATCCCCGCATCCGTCAGCGTCGGCGCGGTCGAGAGCCGGAGCGTCGGCTGGGCGATGAAGGCGCCCGGATCCGCCTGGACCCGGTCGGCATAGGCGCGGCGCTCGGCCTCGGTCGCCTTCGGCCCGATGATCATGCCGTAGCCGCCCGAGCCGTGCACCTCCTTGACGACCAATTCGTGGAGGCGCGCCAGCACTTCGGCGCGTTCCCCCGGGTCCGAGCAACGATAGGTCGGCACGTTCGGGAGGATCGGCTCCTCGCCGAGATAGAACCGGATCATTTCGGGCACGTAGCAGTAGACCGCCTTGTCGTCGGCGACACCCGTGCCGGGCGCGTTCACCAGCGTGATCCGCCCCTGCCGATAAACCTCGAAGAGCCCGGGCACACCAAGGACGGAGTCGGGTCGGAAGGCGAGCGGATCGAGGAAGGCATCGTCGATCCGCCGATAGAGCACGTCGAGCCGCTCGGGCCCGCGGATCGTGCGCATCCACACCCGGCCGTCCTCGACGTAGAGGTCCGGCCCCTCGACCAATTCGACGCCCATCTCGTCGGCAAGGAAGCTGTGTTCGTAGTAGGCGCTGTTGAATTGTCCCGGCGTCAGCACCGCGAGCCGCGGCGGCGCCACGCCCTCGGGCGCGACCTGGCGCATCGCGTCGGCGAGCATGTCGGGGTAGGTATCGACCGGTCTGATCAAACCGTCGGCGAAAAGGCTCGGAAACATGCGCGCCATCACTTCGCGGTTCTCCAGAACGTAGGAGACGCCGGAGGGTGTGCGGCAATTGTCCTCGAGCACCCAAAAGTCGTTTTCCCCGGTGCGGACCAGGTCGATCCCGCAGATATGCGAAAAGACCCCGCCCGGCGGCGTCACGCCCTGCATGGCGGGCGTGTAGGCCGCATTGCGATAGACGAGATCCGAGGGGATGTGGCCCGCGCGCACGAATTCGGCGCGGCCGGGCTCGGGATCGCGATACACATCGGCGAGGAACGCGTTGAGAGCACGCGTGCGCTGGACGCAGCCCGCTTCGATGCGCGCCCACTCCGCCGCTGAGAAGACCCGCGGGATCAGGTCGAACGGGATCAGCCGGTCCGGATCGCCGCCCTCGCCATAGACTGCAAAGGTGATGCCGACGCGGCGAAAGAAGGCCTCGGCTTCGGCGCGGCGCTCGAGCAGCCGGCTGAGACCCTGATCCTCGATCCAGGCGGCGACCCGGTCGTATTCCGGCCGGACCCCGTGGCCGGGGCGCATTTCGTCATAGAATTCGGTCACCGGTCTCTCGCATTGTCGTCGCCTCAGGAACCGCCACCAGCCCCGCTTTTGGGTTGTTTTAGAGCAGATAATCGTGTGTGTGGCGAGGGTCGTCCACAAAAAAGGCCGTTCGATGAGCATCACTGTCGCACTCACCCACCGCACGTCCTACAAATACGACAGATTGATCCATTTGCGCCCACAGGTTGTGCGATTGCGGCCGGCTCCGCATGCCCGCACGCCGGTTTTGAATTATACTCAGCGCGTTCTGCCGAGCGGACATTTCGTCAATTGGCAGCAGGATCCGTTCTCCAACTGGAATGCGCGGCTCGTGTTTCCGGATCGGGTCGATCATTTCGAGGTGACGATCGAGCTCATCGCCCGGATGGAGGCGATCAACCCGTTCGACTTCTTCCTAGAGGAGGACGCGACCGAGGTGCCGTTCTCCTACGCGCCCGATCTCTGGCACGATCTCGGCCCCTATCTGGTCAAGCCGACGGTGACCCCCGCCTTTCGGGCATTCCTGCGCGGCGTGCCCGTGCAGAAGGGCGAGACCAACACCTGGCTCGTCAACCTCAACCGCTATGTCGAGAGCTGCGTCGGTTACATCGTGCGCATGGAGCCCGGTGTGCTAACGCCCGAGGAGACGCTCACCCGCGGCGAGGGCTCTTGCCGCGACTCGGGTTGGCTCCTCGTCCAGACGCTTCGGCATCTGGGTTATGCGGCGCGCTTCGTCTCCGGCTATCTGATCCAGCTGACCGCGGACGAGAAACCGATCGACGGCGGCCCCGCGGGCCCCGCGTCGGATTTCACCGATCTGCATGCCTGGGCCGAAGTGTATCTCCCGGGCGCGGGGTGGGTCGGGCTCGATCCGACCTCGGGGCTCTTCGCGGGCGAGGGGCATATCCCGCTCGCCGCCACGCCCGAACCCCGGTCGGCCGCGCCGATTGCAGGCGGGCTCGAGCCATGCGAGGTCTCCTTCGACTTCGAGATGTCCGTGCGGCGCATCCACGAGACGCCCCGGGTGACCAAGCCGGTCTCGGACGCGCAGTGGAGCCGGATCCTCGCCGCGGGCGACGCCATCGACGCCCGGATGCGTGCGGGCGATATGCGCCTGACCATGGGCGGCGAGCCCACATTCGTCTCGGCCTTCGACCGGGATGCACCCGAATGGACAATCGACGCGGTCGGCCCGACGAAACGCGCCCATGCGGAGGACCTGATCCGCCGGATGCAGCGCCGCTTTGCGCCGGGGGGGCTTCTGCATTTCGGTCAGGGCAAATGGTATCCGGGCGAGCAGCTGCCACGCTGGGCCTTCGCGCTCCACTGGCGGGGCGATGGCACGCCGCTTTGGGAGGAGCCTGCGCTGATCGCCCCCGAACATGGGTCCGGGGCAACCGCAAAAGACGCAGAACGGTTCATGGCGACGCTCTGCGACGCGCTCGAAATCGCACCCGACTATGCGGCGCCCGCCTATGAGGACACGGCCGCGTTCCTCCTCCGCGAGCAGCAGCTGCCCGAGAATGTGGACCCGCTTGACAGCAAGCTCGAGGATGCCGAGGAGCGTGCCCGGCTCGCGCGGGTGTTCGACCGGGGACTGAGCACGCCGGCCGCCTTTGTGCTTCCGCTCCAGGAGGCGCAGGCCCGCGACGGCCGCAGGCGGCGCTTTCGCTGGCGGTCCGAGCGCTGGCGCACCCGGCGGGGGCGGCTTTTCCTCCTCCCCGGCGACAGTCCGGCCGGGTTCCGCCTGCCGCTGCAATCGCTCAGCTATCTGCCCGAACGCCTCCGCCCCGAGCAGTATCAGCGGGATCCTTTCGCGCCCTACGAGCCCCTGCCCACGCGGCTCATCCAGCAGGGTCCGCAGGTCACCGCGCTCGGACCGGGGCCCGGTCCGGTGCCGATCCCGCAGGTTCAGGATCCTCGAACGGCAGAGCGCATGGACGAGCACCCGACGCCGCCCGGCTTCGAGGACATCGCCCCTGGCGCGACCGTCAACGTGCTGGTCGACGCGGTGCGCACGGCGCTCACCATCGAGCCCCGTGGCGGCACGCTCTGCGTGTTCCTGCCGCCGGTCGGCTCGGCGGACGCCTATGTGGATCTGATCTCGGCGATCGAAGAGACGGCGGCGGCGCTCGGCCAGCCCGTGCATGTGGAAGGCTATCCGCCGCCCGACGATGCACGCCTCAACACGATCAAGGTGACGCCGGATCCGGGCGTGATCGAGGTCAACATCCACCCGGCGACGAGCTGGCGCGATCAGGTCGCGATCACCGAGACGCTCTACGAGGAGGCGCGGCATTGCGGGCTCGAAGCGTCGTCCTTTCTGCTCGACGGGCGGCCGACGGGCTCGGGCGGCGGCAATCATATCGTCGTCGGCGGCGCGACCCCACCGGACAGCCCGTTCCTGCGGCGCCCGGACCTGCTCGCCTCGGTCATCCGCTATTGGCAGCGCCACCCGTCGCTCAGCTATCTCTTTTCGGGCACCTTCATCGGTCCGACGAGCCAGGCGCCCCGGCTGGACGAGGCGCGCACCGAAACGCTCTACGAGATGGAGATCGCGCTTGCCCAACTCGGACCGCGCGGCGCCGAGACGCCGCCCTGGCTGGTCGACCGGCTGTTCCGGCACCTCCTCGTCGATGTGACCGGCAACACGCACCGTGCCGAGATCTGCATCGACAAGCTCTATTCGCCCGACGGGCCGGCCGGACGCCTCGGCCTCGTCGAATTCCGCGCCTTCGAGATGCCGCCCCATCCGCGCATGAGCCTTGCGCAATCGCTCCTGATGCGGGCGATCCTCGCCTGGTTCTGGGACGCGCCCCATGTCGGCGGTCTGAAGCCGTGGGGCCGGGATCTGCATGACCGGTATCTGTTGCCCCATTACGTCTGGGAGGATTTCCGGGCGGTGTTGGCCGAGCTTTCGGCCGCGCATGGGATCGATTTCGATGCCGAATGGTTCGCCGCGCAGTACGAATTCCGCTTTCCCGAGATCGGCACGATCGCAACCGGTGACGGGCTCTTGCACCTTCGCATGGCGCTCGAGCCCTGGAACGTGCTCGGCGAGGAGCAGGCGGGCGGCGGCACGGCGCGCTATGTGGACAGCTCGCTCGAGCGGCTGCAGGTGCGCCTCGACGGTCGCCTGCCCGACGGGACCGCGCTCACGGTGAATGGGGTCGAGGTGCCGCTCCACGGGCCCGAGCAGGTGGCGGGCATCCGCTTTCGCGCTTGGCAGCCCTGGGCCGCGCTTCACCCGACGATCCCCGCGCACGATCCGCTGGTCTTCGATATCGTCGAGCGCGAGACCGGTTGGAGCCGCGGCGGCGGGACCTATTGGGTCGCGCATCCGGGCGGGCGGTCCTACGAGACGCGCCCGGTCAACGCACTCGAGGCGGAGGGGCGGCGGCTCAACCGCTTCGACCCGCGCGCCCACAGCCCGGGACGGGTCGCGATCCGCCGCGCGGCGCAGCCCGAAGATCAGGTCACCCTCGATCTCCGTCGAGTGCGCGGCGGGATTTGAGGGTCATTCGGCGATCGCCGTGGGCTTGGGCGGGGCTGGTGTCCGGGCCCGTTGCCGCTCGCGCCAGACGATGATGAGACCGCCTGCCACAACGAAGAGGGCGCCGGGGAAAAGGCGATCGAACGGGGCCTCGCCAAAGATCGCCCAGCCGAGGCCGATGGCGAACAGGATGCCGAAGTAGTCGAACGGGGCGAGGTTCGACGCCTCGGTCATCCGGTAGGCGGTGATGAGGCAAAGGACGCCGCTGCCGCCGACGACGCCCATGGCCACGATCCAACCGGCCTCGGCAAGGCTTTCGACGGGAACGAAGCCGCCACTCGCCATGGTGATGGCCGTCGCGCCGAGGCATGCGGTCGATGTGGAATAGAGGTTGATGAGCGCGCTCGGCACGGACGGGTCGAAGACCTTGGCGGTGATCGTGGCCGACGCGTAGCCGAGCGCCGCCATAACCGGCAAGAGCGCCGCCCAGGTGAAGAGGTCGGTACCGGGCTGCATCACCAGGACGATGCCCGCAAAGCCGATCGCCACGGCCGCCCAGCGCCAGGCGCCGACCCGCGCGCCCAGGACCGGCACCGACAGCAGCGTGACGAAGAGCGGCATCGCAAAGGCGAGCGTGGCGGCGGTCGCGAATTCGAGGCGGGCGAGGCCGAGGTAAAAGCAGACTTGCGCCGCGATCACGAACCCGCCGCGCAAGAACGCGAGCGGCCAGCGGGGGAACCGCCAGACCCGCCCGCTGCCGCGCCACGAGGGCGTGAGCGTGAGCAGGATCACGCAGGGGATCAGGCCGAAAAGGTTGCGGAACGTGGCGAGTTCCCAGGCGGGAAACCGATCCGAGAGCAGCTTGACGATCACGGCCATCACATCGAGGAGGAAAACGCCCGTGAGGCTGAGCGCAATGGCGGCTGGGACGGGCATTCGGGGCTCGCTCGGGCGGGGCCGGGGCGCCCCGCGCTGGCGAGCTTAGGCGTCGGGGCGGCCGAGCGAAAGGCCCGCGCCGCCCGGGCCGTCAGACGAAGAAGAACGTGCCATCGTCGGAGAGGCTCGTGGCCCGAACCCCCTCGAGGATCACCCAGTCGTCCGAGCCGTAAAGGATCAGGGCATTGCCGAGCCCGTCGTCGACGATGCTGAGCGCGGCATAGGAGCCAGGGCCGGAAAAGCCGATCAGGTCGATCCCGAGCTCGAAATCCGTGACCCGGTCCCGGTCATCTCCGGTCTCGAAGCGGAAGACGTCGACCCCGCCGCCGCCCGTTAACGTATCGTCGCCGCGGCCGCCGTAGAGCGAGTCGGCCCGCTCGCCGCCGCTCAACACATCGTCGCCCGTCTCGCCATAGAGCCGGTCGTGGTCGGCGCCGCCCTCGAGCGTGTCCGCGCCGTCGCCGCCCCAAAGCGTGTCGTTCCCCGCCTCTCCGCGCGCGAGATCGTCGCCGATCCGCCCGAAGAGCACGTCTGCCCCGTCGCCGCCCGAGAGCGTGTCGCCCTCGGACCCACCGTCGAGCAGATCGTCGCCGTCGCCGCCCGAGAGGCTGTCGGCGCCCGCCTGACCCGCAACGAGATCGTCGCCCGCATCGCCCGAGACCGTGTCGTCGCCGCCATCGCCGACGACCTGGTCATTGCCCGCGCCGCCGGAGATCACATCCGCCCCGTCATTGCCGAAGAAGATGTCGTCGCCGCCTTCGCCCTCCATGGTGTCGGCGCCGAGCCAGCCGAAGGACCGGTCAGGGCCGTCGCCGCCGCGGATCAGATCGTCCCCCGCCTCGCCGAGGAGCGTGTCCGCGCCCGCGCCGCCCTCGAGCGTGTCGTCATCGCCGTAGCCGAGGAGGATGTCGTCCCCCGCCCCGCCGTCGAGAAGGTCGCTGCCGTCTCCGCCGTCGAGCCGATCGCTGTCGCCCTCGCCCCGCAACGTGTCGGCGCCCGAGCCGCCCGCAAGCCGGTCGCCGCCCGAGCCGCCGGTCAGACTGTCGTTGCCGCCCTCGCCCTGGAGCACGTCTGCTTCGGAGCCGCCGAGGATCGTGTCCGCGCCCGGACCACCGAAGGCCGTGTCCGTCCCCTGACCGCCGATG
This sequence comes from Paracoccaceae bacterium, assembly GCA_050331395.1. Taxonomy (GTDB): domain Bacteria; phylum Pseudomonadota; class Alphaproteobacteria; order Rhodobacterales; family Rhodobacteraceae; genus Thermohalobaculum. Next base: position 10,818 of record JBHJGX010000025.1, on the reverse strand, counting down.
ATGAGATCGTCCCCGTCCTCACCATAGAGGAGGTCCGCACTTTGGCCGCCGTCGAGCGTGTCACGGCCCGTGCCGCCGTAGAGGCTGTCGGGCGCCCCGGTCTCGGCGCCTTCGCTCTCGCCGTAAAGGAGATCGTCGTCCTCGTTCCCGCGGACGATGTCACGCCCGGGGCCGCCGGTGACGAAATCGGCGCCCGCGCCGCCCGACGCACGGTCGTCGCCGTCGCCCCCTTCGATGACGTCGTCGCCGCCATTGCCGACGAGTGTGTCGTCGCCGCCGAGGCCGAGGATCGTGTCGCGGCCCTCGCCGCCGGCAAGGCCGTTTGCGCCTTGCGTCCCGCTGATCTGTTGCGGCCCTGCGGAGACCATGACGGTTACGGTGCCGGTGGCCGAATTCGCCTGGCCGTCCCCGAGCGTATAGGTGAAGACGACCGGGCCGCTTGTCGTCGCGTCGGCGGTGAACACGACGCGGTTGTCGAGAATAGCGGCCGATGCGCCGCTGACCGGTCCGAGCGCGAGGAGGGTCAGCGGATCGTCCTCTGGATCGCTGTCATTGGCGAGGACGTCGAGGGTCACTGGCACGCCGGCGACGGCGGTCGCGCTGTCAGGGGAGGCGGTCGGCGCGCCGTTCGGCTCGCCCAGCCCCTCGACGATGGCGTCAAAGGTCGTCGTCTCAAGCCCGAAAATCAACGTCTCGACGGTGTCCTCGACCCAGTCGACGGCCGTGCCGATCACGCGCAGGAAATTGCCGGACAGCGCAAAGCTGTAGGAGGAGAAGGGGCTTGCGAAGACCGCCGTATCCGCGCCGGCGCCGCCCTCGATCGTGTCCGAGCCGGCGCTGTCGAGCAGGCGATCGTCACCCGCCCCGCCCGAGAGCCGGTTGTCCGCCGCATTGCCCCAGAGGGTGTCGTTACCGCTGCCGGCGACCGCGTTCTCGATCAGCGAGCGGCTGTCGCCCTCGAATTCGAGCGCATTGAAGACGTGTCCGCGCGACCAGGGCGCCGTACTCCCGCCGAAACGGCCAATGTCCGCACGCTGAAAGTTACCGCCCACGTCCAGATCCACATGGTTCCCGGGGGCGAGATTGAGCGCGATGTCGGTCGTATAGTTGGAGAAATCATAGGTGTCGGTGCCACCCCCGTCCCAGATCGTGCGGAAGATCGTGTTGCCTGCCCGGCCGAAGCCGCGGCTTGCCGCGTCGCTCACCCCATTGATCAGCAGATCGCCGGTCGAGGTTGAAAAGCTGTAGGTCGTATCGTCCGAGTTGTAATCGAAGTTCGCACCGTAGAGCCTCTGCACGGCCGCGATGTCGTACATCATCAGGCTCTCCGCATAGCTGTCGCTGCGGTTCGTGTAGTAAGAATACTTGTCCAGATCGTGCCCGACGAAGGATCGGTAGGTCATCACCGAAAATTCCATGCTGTCGCTCGCCGACGGGATTGCGCCAGGCCCGAAAGTTTCGTGTCCGTGCTTGAGCCCGACCGCATGGCCGATCTCATGAATGAAGGTCGTGTAGGCGTAATCGCCGATATCGGGGGAGTTGAAGCTGGATTTATTATACCAGCTGTCACCGCCCCAGTCGCCGCCCGAGGGATAATAGGCCCAGGCGGTGCTCGGCACGCTCGACATCGCAAAGCGCAGATCCGCATCCGCATCGGCCGAGCCGGTCAGTTGAGTGAAGTCGAGCCCGCTGACCGCCGCAAAGTCCGACAGCGCGGAGATCGCCGCCGTCTGTTGCAGCGCCGAGAGCTGCTGGAAAGAGTTCGCCTCATTATTCGGATTGCCCCCGTCATAGTCGCTGGCGCTGTTGGGGAAGGAAAACGTGAGGGACGTCGTGTTCCAGGCCCCACCGGACATGAGCGCGTCCGGGCCCTGATCCGCATCGCCCGTGTCGCTGTCGTAGCTGACCGAGCGGCGCCCGGCGTTTTGCTCGACGGGGCGAACCGGCGCCCCGTCGTCGAGCCCGCAAAGATCGTCCTCGACCGGTGCCGGCGCGCCCATGCCGCAGCAGCCCGAACAAACGCAGCCCGCTGCTTCGGAATGGACCAACTGATAATCGTCGAATGTCGTGAACGCCATCGCACGCTCCCGGTCTGTGTCACCCGGGAACAGGCATGCCTCAATCAGCTTAAAACGCTTTTAACTCAGGATCTTACCGAATGGTGAACGCGGCCGGGAGGCGGAGCCGGTCTGGGCCGATCTCGGCAAGCCGTCGGATCCCGAGGAGCGCCATGTCCCGGTCGATCTCGGTGCCGAGGATCCGGATCGCATGGGCGACCCCCGCCCGCTCTCCGAGCGCGGCCGCATAGAGAAACGGCCGGCCGACGAAGACAAAAGCGGCGCCGAGCGCGCAAGCCTTGAGCACATCCGTCCCCCGGCGCACGCCGCTGTCGAGGATCACCGGCAGCCTGGGCGCGGCCGCCATCACCTCGGGCAAGAGCCGGATCGGCGCCGGAACCCCGTCGAGTTGCCGCCCGCCATGGTTCGAAATCCAGACCGCATCGGCGCCCGTCTCGCGGGCGATGGCGACGTCCGCCGGGTGGGTCATCCCCTTCACGATGAGGTGATGCGGCCACTCGGCGCGGATCTGGGCGATGTGGTCCCAGGACAGATGCGCACGCCGACCGAAATCCCGCATCACGTGGCGCGCCAGGATCGGCGCTCCCCGCTCGGCATAGGAGTTCTCGAAATGCGGCATTCCGCGGGCCGCGAGCGTGCGAAGGAACACGCCGACCGACCAGGCCGGGCGCACGGCGCCGTCCCAAAGGAGCCGGAGCGAGGGTTTGAGCGGCGAGGAGAAGCCCGCGCGGAGATAGTGCTCGGTGTTCCCCGCCACCGGAAGATCGACGGTCACCACGAGGGTCCGGATGCCGGCCCGCGCGACCCGGGCGAGAAGCGGGGAAATCCGCTCGGGCTCCCCCGGCAGATAGGCCTGGAACCAGACATCCGGATAGGTGGCGGCAATCTCCTCGAGGGCGGTGAGCGAAGAGCCTGAGATCACCATGGGGATCCGGGCCTCGCGGGCCGCGGCAGCGAGCGCCGTATCGGCGCGGTAGCCCATGAGCGCGGCCATGCCCATGGGTGCGATGCCGAAGGGTTGGGCATAGCTGCGGCCGAGGAGCTCGGTCTCGGTCGATCGCTCGGCGACGCCGCGCAGGACCCGGGTGATAAGGCCGATCTCGTCGAAGGCGGAGGCGTTGTCCCGGAGCGAGACCCGCCGCTCGGTCCCGCCCGCGGCATAGGCGAAGATCGGCCGGGGGAGGAACCGCCGCGCGCGATCCTCGAGATCCTCGAGCGCATAGATCCCGCGGAGGCGACGGGGCGCCTTGGGCGGGGGCAGGACCCTCGCATCGTCGATACGGCGAGCGGGCGGCGCCTCGGTCATCCGCGCGCTCAGTAGGAGATCGCGTGATAGCGGTAGAGGAAATCGTGAGTGTGGATCACCGTCCGGTCCTCGAGCAGGTGCACGATCGCATAGGTTGCCGGTCCCTCGCGCATCACCACGTCCGAGCCTTCGAGCGCCTCGGTCGCCTGGAAAACGATCGAATTCTGCACGGTATAGGGGATCCCGTGCCAGGCGCCCGAAATCGGCCGGTGCAAATGGCCGAGGAAGATATGCCGGATCTCGGCGCCCGAGCCTTTGATGATCTCATAGACCCGGTCGCCGTCGCGGAGCCGCGCCTCGTCCATGCGCGGGCTCAGCACGGTGAAGGGCGGGTGATGCATGAAGAGATAGACCGCTCGACCGTCACCGGCCGCGCGTTCGAGCGTCTCGGCGAGCCAAGCCTGGCGGCGCGGACAATAGCTGCCGGCGGCGCTGTCGGGCTCGTGCGTGTCCATATAGACGAAGCGGCCGATGGGCACGTCCTCGGCCCATTGCACGAAGCCGTGCGCGTCGACCGGCCGCTCGGGAAAAGCCGCGCGGAACGTCGCCCGATCGTCGTGATTGCCGAGCATCAGCTTGACCGGCGCGGCGGCAGCCCCTTCGAGCAGCTCCTTGAGCGCATGATAGGCGGCGGCGTCGCCGTTCTGGCTCAGATCGCCTGTGATCACGATCGCGGCCGCGTCGGGGGCCATCCGGGCGATGTCGGCAAAGACGAGGCGGGCGCGCTCCAAGGGGTCGATGCCGAGCAGCAACTCGCCCGGCGGGGTCAGATGCAAATCGGTGACATGGACGAACTTCATATGCGGTCCTTCGGGCCGATCCGGTGCTCTGCCGGCCCGGCGCGCTTAACTGACGGACAAGGCGGTCGGGTCGGTTTCGGAGCTGATCGGGTCCCTCTCATCGACCGCCTCGGCGCGCAAGACCTCGACAGGCGCGCGTTTGCCCTTCACCTGCAGAGGCGCGAGCGGCGCAAAGCGGACGCGACGGTCGGCGTCGCAGCGCTCGGCAACGGCGGGAGTGACCAGAATTTCGTCTCCTGCGGCCGCCGAGCAGAGCCGCGCGGCCAGGTTGACCGCATCGCCGATCACGGTGAAGTCCATGCGGTCCCGGGCGCCCATGGCCCCCATGACGACCTCGCCGGCGTGGATGCCGATCCCCACATGCAGGTCGTCGGCGGGGAATTGCGCGAAGAGCCGCGCCATCTCCGCCTGGATGCCGAGGGCGCAGGCCACCGCCTGCCGTTCTTTCTCCGGGCCTTGGAAGATTGCCACCAACTCGTCGCCTACGAATTTGTCGATATCGCCGCCATGAGCTGCGACCACCGCGGCCTGGGCGTCCAGATAAAGATTGAGCATCTCGATCACCCGATCCGGATCCGAGCGCTCGACAAAAGCCGTATAGCCGCGGATGTCGGAGAACAGCATGGCGAGCGGAACCCGGCTGCCACCGCGGGTCACGCCCGTCTCGGACTGTTGCACCGCCGAGACGGTACTTCGGCTGACGAATTTCATCAATTCGAAGCGCTCGGAGAGCTCCCGGATCATCGCATCGATCCGCCGGGAGAGATCGCCCAACTCGTCGTTCGACGGCCGGATGCCGACGCGGGTGGCGAAATCGCCTTGGCCGACGCGGCGGGCCGCTTCGCCGATGGCGAGGATCGGTCGGGTCAGGCGATAGGAAAAGAGCACCGAGGCTGCGACCGCTGCCACGAAGCCGACGCCGATCCAGAAGACGAGCTCCCGGATCATCTGATTGACGATCGCATAGGCATCGGCGGCCGCGAGTTCGGTGACCACCGTCCAGGGGAACGGGCCGAGCGCGGCATAGGCGCCGAGCATCTCCCGGCCGTCGGGTCGAGTATATCCCTCGATGCTGGCGAGCCCGGCCGTGGCCCCCGCGAGCGCCGCCGCGCGGGCGACGATGGCCCGATCCGAGAGGTCGCGCGGGCGGGCCTCGAGGACGGTGCGCCCGGTCGGGTCGATGGCAACGATCTCGCCGCGGCGCGCGAGCGGATGCTCGCCGATCAGCGTGGCAAGTGCCGAGAGCTCGATCCGCGCCGACAAGAGCAGCGGCTGGCCTTGCAAGGTGCTCTGGAGCGGCAGCAGAATGGTCGCGAGCCAATCGCCGGTTTCGGGCACATGCACGATGGCGCCGAGGCCGGAGCTGCGCGTCTCCAGCATCTCGACGAGGCGCGCCCGCGGCGTCCGCAGAAGAGCCGTCGGATCGAGCCCGGCCGCTTCGAGCCGGCTCGTATAGCCGGTATCCGTCACGATCACCGGCACGTCCCGGTCGCCCACATTGAGCTGGAGCGCCACGGTGCCGGGGATGTCCGATAGACCTTGGGTCATCAGCGAGATCTTTTGCCGGACCCCGAGCTGGGTGTTGTCGATACCGTTGCGGATCAGCAGAAGCGGCGAGATCCAGGTGCCGTCATAGACCGCCTCGATCTGGCTGCGGATCTGCACGGCCGCCTCGAGCAGACGGTCGTTCGCGGCGCTGATCAGTTCGTCCTCGGCGATCCGGATCAAGTTTCGGCCGACGAGGACGAGCGGGACGAGCGAAATCAGGACCGCGAGCAGGATGACCTTGCTGCGGAGCGTCACCCGCATCGCCAGCCCCTCGGGTTCATGGCCGGCCTTCCGCCCGGACCCGGAGCGTGTCGCTGGCGATACCGCAGTCGAGGCCCGTGCCGTCCTGGGCGATCAGGCGAACGCCGTAAGACCCGGGCGCCTCGTAGCGGTGCTTGACCTCTGCACCCGTGCGCTCGGCCCCGTCGCCGAGGTCCCAAAGCAGCGCGACGCCATCGCCGTCCGGGTCTTCGGCGCGCCGGGGCGCAAAGGTGAACACGTCGTGCGCCGCGCCGACAAAGCCCTCGAGATCGGGCCCTGCATCGACGATCGGCGCTGCGTTCACCCGGATCCGGGCGGTATCCGACGCGACCGCACAGGCCGCCCCGCTGTCGTCGGTCACGGTGAGCTCGGCGGTCACGGTCTCGGGCCGCTCGAAAACCCGCTCGACCAGCGGCCCGGACATCGTGACGCCGTCGCTGAAACGCCACTCATAGGCCGTGATCCGGCCGTCGAGATCCGTCGAGGCCCGCGCATCGAAGACCGCCGCATCGCCCGGGCAGAGCAGCCGGTCGGGTCCCGCTTCGGCCACCGGCGGGCGGTTGACCCGCACGGGCACCGTCTCGACGTTGACGCTGTTGGCGAGGCCGCGGCCATCGTCGAGGGTAACGCTCACCGGGTAGATGCCGGGTGTCGCGAAGCTGTGGCTGACCTCGACGCCCTCGGCGGTCGCCTCGTCGCCGAACCGCCAGGTGGCCGTCCCGGCTCCGCTGGCGGCAAAGCGATGGGCCGCGCCAGGACAGAGCGGCGCGGGCGGCTCGAGCCCGGCCGTCGGCGTCGGATTGACGGTGATCTGTGCCTCGCGGCTGGCGGTCGAGTTCGCCACGCCCGCATCGTCGGTCACGTTGAGGCGCACGGTGTAGGTTCCGGCCTCGGGGAAGCGGTAGCGCGCCTGGGCGCCCGTGCCCGTCGCACCGTCGCCGAACGCCCAGTCATAGCGTGTGATCGCCCCGTCCGGGTCCGTGGAGGCCGAGCCGTCGAAGAGCACGCTTTCGCCGACCGAAACCTCGGCGGGAAAATCGGGAACCGCGTCGGGCTCGGCATTCACCACGACGTTGAGCCGGGTGCCGACCTCGGCGCAGGTATCGGCGATGTCCCGGACCGCCGACAGGGCGATCTGATAGCGGCCGGGCTCGATAAAGGCATAGGACACCTCTTCGCCGAAATCGGTCTCGCCGGTGCCGTAGTCCCAAAGAAACGTCACGTCGCCCGCGTCGGTGCCGCCCGCGCCGGCGAAATCGGCGCGCCAGGTGGCGGGCTGACCGGTCGCCACTCGCGCCGGCCCGTCGACGCGCACGCGCGGCGCTTCGATGACGGTCACGGTGGTCTCGTCGGTATCGACGGTGTCGCAGCTGCCGAGCGTATCGCCGGTGATCCGCAATTCGACCCGATAAGTCCCGGGCCGCTCGTAAATATGCGTGGGGCGCTCGCCGCCGGCGGTCGAGCCGTCGCCGAAATTCCACGAGAAGAGATTGACCGCGCCGTCCGCATCCGTCGAGCCCGAGCCGTCGAAGCGAACCGTCTCGTTGGTGCAGGCGGTGATCGGCTCACCCGCATCGGCGATCGGCGCCTCTTCGACGATGACGGCGACGGTGTCGGTATGTACGCCGCGCGGGCTGCCAGACTCGTCGCGCACGGTCAGGCTCACCTGATAACTGCCCGGCTGTTCGTAGATCTTGGTCGGGTTGACGAGATCGGAGGTCTCCCCGTCGCCGAAGGCCCAGGAATACCTGAGCGGACCGCCATCCGGGTCGAAACTGTCCGACCCGTCGAAGATCACCGTCTCGCCCGAGCAGACCTCGATCCGCTCCGCGCCGCCCGCCTCGGCGATCGGCCGCGAGCCGATGACGACCTGTGTCGCGTCGACCGCGGTCGCGTTGCCGAGACCGGTGCCGTCGTCGACGGTAAGCGTGACCGGAAAGACGCCGGCGAACGGGTAGGTGTGGCTGATCCGGGCGCCGCTCTTGGGCGGGCTGTTGTCGCCGAGATCCCAAGTATAAACCAAAGCGTCGCCGTCGGGGTCCGACGACGCGCTGCCGTCGAGACTGACACGCAGCCGGTCGGACAGGATCTCGGGTCCGGCCTCGGCGGTCGGAGATTGGTTGACGCGGATTGAGACGACGTCGGTCGCCAGGCTGTCCTGGGTTTCCGAGTCGTCGACCACGGTCAGTTGCGCGGTGTAGGTCCCGGCGACCTCATAGACGCGGGTCGGCGCGATTTCGAAGACTGGCGCGCCCAGATCGCTGAAATCCCAACGGTACGAGATGATCTCGCCGTCCGGATCGAAGGAATTGCCGCCGTCGAGAACGATCTCCGCGCCCGGCTCGGTCAGAAGATCGGGACCCGCATTGGCGACCGGCGCGGCATTTATGCGGATCGCGACTTCGTCGGTGTCGCGCGCGGCGTCGTGGCCCGTGTCGTCAATCACAGTCAGCGCAACGCGGTGAAGCCCGGGCTCGGCAAAAGCGTGGACGATCCGCTGGCCGGTCTTCTCGGTGCCGTCCTCAAAGCGCCAGATGTACTCAGCGATCCGTCCGTCCGGGTCGAGCGAGGCCGAGCCGTCCAGCACGAACTCCTCGCCGACGGTGAAGCGGTCGTCGGGGCCCGCATCGGCGATCGGGGTCTCGTTGATCCGCAGCGCCGTCGTGTCGCTGTCCACATTGAGGGGCGCGCCCGAGTCGTCGCGCACCGTCAGCGTGATCTCGTAGTCGCCGGGCTGCGCATACGCGTGGCGGACGGTCCGGCCGGTGGCCGTGGCCCCGTCGCCGAGGTCCCATTCGTAGACGGTGATCTCGCCGTCCGTATCGCGCGAACCGCCGCCGTCGAAAAGCACCTCGGACGCGGTCACGAGCTGGTCGGGGCCCGCATCGGCCACGGGCGCGGCACTCACCACCACGTCGAACTCGGCGACGCTGGTGTCCGACCGGGTCGCACTGTCGTCGCGCACCGTGAGGCGCACCTGGTAGGTCCCCGGCGCGGCATAGGCATAGTCGACGAGCGGTCCTTCGCCGACCGCGCCGTCGCCGAACTCCCAGAAATAGGACAGGATCTCGCCATCGGGATCGGTGCTCTCGCGAGCGTCGAAGGCGGTGACTTCGCCGACGGCGATCGCGCGCTCGGGCCGGGTCGAGACCGGCTCGGGCGGGGCGTTGACCACGAGGGTGACGGTGTCGCTGTCGGTCGCGTTGCCGACGCCTGAGTCATCCGTGACGGTCAGCCGCGCCGTGTAGATGCCGGGCTCTTGGAAGGCATGGGTCGCGGTCGCCGTCTCGGCCCCGTTGCCGTCGCCAAAGTCCCAGTCGTACCGCGTGATCTCGCCGTCCACGTCGTAGGAGGCCGCGCCGCGGAAGGTCACTTCCTCGCCGATCGCATAGGAGCGGCCTTCGCCGGCTTCGGCGACCGGGGGCGCGTTGATCGTCACGAGCCGCTGGGCGATACCGAAGTTGCAGGGATGCTCGGCATCGTCCTCGACCCGCAGGACGGCCCGGTAGAGGCCCGAGCGCTCATAGGTCTTGGTGACGAGCGCGCCCTCCGCCCGCTCGCCGTCGCCGAAAGACCACAGATAGCGGGCGATCGGCTGGTCCGAGGGCACCGAGCCGGCCGCATCGAAAACGATCTCGTCGCCCGGAGCGGCCACGATATCCTCGCCCGGCGCGGCGACGGGGGCGTCGCGGACCAGAACCTCGACCGTCGAGCGCGCGGCGCGCGCCGTTTGCGGCGCATCGGTGGTCACGTCGAGCGTCGCGGTATAAAGCCCCGGCGTCTCGTACTGGTGCACAATCACCGCCTCGTCGGAGGTGGTGCCGTCGCCGAAGCTCCAAAGCACCGAGAGCCGGCCCGGACCCTCCGCATCGGCGGCGTCGAAGGCGACCGAGCGACAATTGGCGAGCGGTTGAGCGATGCCGGTGACGCTCGGCCGCGTGGCCCGGGAGACTAGCCGTGCGGGCAGCAGGAAAGGCTGCGCCACCCCGTCATCGTCGAAGAGCGTGATGGTGAAATCGTTCGGCCGCTCCTGGCCGCCGCCGAATTGGATCGTCGTGCGCCCGGGCGGCACGGTCACCGTGTCGGACGCCCAGCGGTCCTGGCCGGAGGAGGCGAGCGGCAGGGTCTCGAAGGTGGAGACCAGGTCGATATCCGCGCTGGCCGCATCGAAATTCTGCACGGTGAGCGCCATGCCCTCCCGCGCCTCGAAGGGGATCTCGACGACGCCGTCGGTGTTGTCGGGCCAGCGGAGCGTGGGCGAATAGGCGAGGATCCGGACATCCGGATCGCTCACCGACGCGTCGGCCGACCGGCTCACCTCGAAGGCGAAGACATTGCCGTCGTTGCCCTCGATCCCGAGCACGTCGAACCGGAAATAGGCCCGGTCGCCGACGATCTCGCCTTGCGCCGCCTCGAAGGGTGCAAGCGCGACCCAAGCCTCGTTGCCGAGCGGGCCGTCGCCGAAATCGCGTTCGACGAGGACCTCGCCGCCCACATCGTCGTCCTCGGGCGTGCCGAGCGCACGGGCCCCGTCGGCGAGCGGACCCGGGCGCGCCGAGGCGGTAAAGGCGCCCTCGCCGCCCTTGATCTGGAAGCGCGTCGTCTCGGTCGTGAGCGGGGCATAAAGCGTATCATGCGCGCCGCCCAGATCCGGATCGTAGAGCCGGACATAGAACCGGCCCTCGGCGTCGGCGGGCACGGAGATATAGAAGCGGTCGCGTTTGTTGGCGTCGCCCACGCGGCTCGCGGCGTCGGGCCCGTTGACGATGGTGAGCGGTTGGGTCTGCGCGGCGGCCGTGGGCCGCTGGCCGCCCCCCCGCGCGGC
>JBHJGX010000024.1:0-8446 GCA_050331395.1 Paracoccaceae bacterium | reverse complement strand
GGCGGGGGCACCCGCGCGCCCGCCGGGGCGGGCGGGCGGGGGGGCCGGGGCGGGCCCGGGGGGAGGGGCACATCCGGGGCGCCGCCTCGTCCGGGCGGGCGGCCCCCGGCCCCCACGGCCGGGCCCTGCGCCGCTAAGCGCTTGGGCGTCCGGTCGCCGGGTGTTACGTCTTCGAAGGGGAGAGGGTCAATCGGAGCGACGAACGGGAGAGGTCATGATCGAGCGAACGAACGGGACGCCCTGGCCCGTCTATAGCCGCGCCGAAGCGCTGGCAGACGGTGCGGTGCATGTGGCGGGCGTGACGGCGGCGCTCCTGGCTGTTCCGGTGATGATCACCCTCGCTGCGGTTTGGCACGGCGACGCGCCGACGGTTGCGGCAGCATCGGTCTATGGCGTGTCGCTGATCGCCATGTTCCTTGCGTCCGCCGGCTATCACCTGGTGCGCCCGTCCCGGGCAAAGGCGGTGCTCCGCAGGCTCGACCATGCGGCGATCTTCTTCAAAATCGCGGGGACCTACACGCCGTTTGCGGTCTTGCTGGCCGAGGAGCACGCTTGGGCGATCCTCGGCGGCATGTGGACGGCAGCGGTGCTCGGCGCGGTCTTCAAGATCGTTGCTCCGGACCGCTGCGAATGGGTGCATATCGCGCTTTACCTCGGGATGGGGTGGGCGGTGGTGCTGATCGGCGAGCCGATGCTCGCGCGGATCTCCGCCCCGACGCTCGTCCTGATCGTGACGGGCGGGGCGCTCTACAGCGTGGGCGTGATCTTCCACCTTTGGGAGCGGTTGCCGTTTCAGAACGCGATCTGGCACGGCTTCGTCCTGGTGGCGAGCTTCGTCTTTTATGCCGCGGTGCTGATCGAGGTGGCGGCGGCCGGATCGGCCCCGTGAGCCCTGGCGCGCGTTGCGGAATGCAATGCAGAACGCGGATCTCGGTGCAGGACGATCAGTCCTCGGGACGGTCTTTCTCCGCGAACAGGATGCGTGCGGCATCCCCTTCGAGGTCGTCGTACTGATTGGTGCGGAGCGCCCAAAGAAACGCGGCGAGGCCGATCCCGCCGAGCAGCAGCGAGATCGGGATCAGGACGGCAAGGATGTTCATGGGCACCTCCAGCGCCGGAGCGCGTTCAGGGTGACAAGGATCGACGAGCCCGACATGGCAAGTGCAGCGACGAGCGGTGTGACGAGCCCCGCGAGGGCGAGCGGGATCGCGATGGCGTTATAGACCGCGGCGAGGGCGAAGTTTTGCAATGCGCGATGCCGAGCGGTGCGCGCTGTGCAAATCGCAAAGGCGACGGGATCGAGCCGTTCGCCCACAAAGACCATATCCGCGGCCGTCCGGCTGACATCGGCGGCCGAGACCGGAGACATCGAGACGTCTGCGGCGGCGAGGGACGGCGCGTCGTTCAGGCCGTCGCCGACCATCAGCACGGTCAGCCCGGCCTCTTTGGCCTCAGACAGGCATCGGAGCTTATCTTGTGGGGTCATTCGGGCGTTGAAACGCCGAATGCCGGTGGCCTCGGCAACACGAGCCACCGGATTCGGACCGTCACCCGAAAGCAAAACAACGTCGAGCCCCAAACCAAACAGGCTCTCACACAGGCCGGGTACACCCTCACGCAACCACTCTGCCATTGGATAAGCAACCGGCGTGCCAGTTCCCGGGTCGAGCCAGACGGCCGTGTCTCCGCTTTCGGGCGCCCCGACCCAGGCGGCCGCGCCGAGCCGGACCCGACGCCCGTCGAGATGTCCTTCGACGCCCCGGCCCGGATGCTCTCGGATCGCGATGACCGGCGCAGGGGCGATACCGCGGGCCTCTGCCGCCTCCGCGACGGCGCGGGCGAGCGGGTGGCGCGAGCTTGCCGCAAGCGCGGCCGCGACCGGCCAGGCCGGGTCGTCCGCCGCCGGCCCACCGGTGACCCGGGCGCGCCCGTCGGTCAGCGTTCCGGTCTTGTCGAAGGCCACCAGATCGACTTTGGCCAGCCGCTCGAGCGCGCCCGCATCCTTAAGGAAAATCCCGTGGCGGAAGAGGCGGCCGCCGGCGACCGCATGCACTGCCGGCACCGCGAGCGCGAGCGCACAGGGACAGGTGATGATGAGAAGCGCCGTCGCGATCGTCAGCGAGAGCCGCCAGTCGCCCGTGGCGGAAAGCCAGCCGAGAAAGGCGATGGCCGCGATCAGGTGGACGCCCGGGGCATAGATCCGCGCCGCCTGGTCCGCCCAGCGGTCGTATTTCGTACGCCCGTGTTCGGCCGCTTCGATCAGCCTGGCGATCTCGGCGAGGAGGGTCCCGTCGCCCGTGGCCGTCGCCCGGATTTCGAGCGGACCCGATAGGTTGAGCATGCCCGCATGGACCGCCGCCCCCGCCGAGACCGGTTCGGGCACGCTCTCGCCGGTGACGAGCGAGCGGTCCAGGTCACTCTCGCCGCGCTCGACGCGGCCATCGGCCGGGATCCGCTCGCCGGCAGCCACCGCGAGCAGAAGACCGGGGGCGAGGTCCTCGGCCGGGATGGTTCGGCGCCGCCCGTCCGCCTCGATGACGGTCGCGGAGCGAACGGCGAGCGCCGAGAGTTCCGCCGCCGCCGACCGGGCGCGTGCCCGGGTCCTATGGTCGAGATACCGCCCGATCAGGAGGAAGAAGAGGAGGCTCACGCTCGCATCGAAATAGGCATGCTCGGCGCCCTGGGCGGTCTCGTAGACCGACGTCCCGGCGGCGAGCAGCACGGCGAGCGAGATCGGCACATCCATATTCAGCCGGCGCGCCGAGAGGGCTGCGAAGGCCGAGCGGAAGAAGGGCTGCCCCGCGAAGGCGATGGCCGGCAGCGCGATCAGCGCGGAGATCCAGTGCAGGAGGTCCCGCGTCGCGGCTTCGGCCCCCGACCAGACGGCGACCGAGAGGAGCATCACGTTCATCGCTGCGAACCCCGCCACGCCGAGGCGCGCGAGCAGATCCCGCCCGGGCGCGTCGCGTTCGATCTCGGCCATCGCGGCGGCGTCGTAGGGTTTGGCCTCGTATCCGAGGGCTGCGAGGCGCGCGGTGATCGCCTCCTCCGAGGTGACCCCCGGATCATAGAGCGCGTGCACCCGGCGGTTGGTCAGGTTGACCCGGGCCGAGGCGACCCCCCCGAGCTTGCCGAGCCCGGTCTCGATAGCGGCCATGCAGGCGGCGCAGCGGATGCCGGGCACGAGGAGATCGACCGAGGCCGCGCCGCCGGAGGCCGCCCGGGCGCTCGCCTTGGCGTCGGGGACGGCCAAGCGTTCGGCGGCGAGCCGGGCCGCCGCGCCGGCCGCACAACAGCCGATCGACGACGGTGCCGGCGCTGGGACCGGGGACGGCGCGGAGCGGGCGCTGGTGTCAGTTGCGGTTGGGGACAAAGATCTCACCTGCGGTCTCGAAAGGGGTGCCGTCTGCGGTCTGACCCGTCACCGCGACGCGCCAGAGGCCCGGAGCGAGGGCGGCGTCCGCCCGATAACCGTTGTCCGTGTCGGCCAGCGCGTGGGCCCGATCCTCCGCATCCGTCGCTGGGCGCCCGATTGTGGCGGCGAGCGCAAGCCCACGGACCGGCCGTCCCTCGGCATCGCGGACCGTGAGCGTCACGGTCCCGTCTGTCTCGACGAGCGCAGTTTGCCAGCCGAGCGCTGCCTGCGCCACAGTACGATTGTTCCATCCCTGGCTCGCCACATAGGAATTCTTGACGACGAGGCCGGGGAAACTGCCGGTTGCCGCGACCAGCATGGAAATGTTCGCCGTCAGGATCACGGCGAAAGCGCCGAGGCAGATGGCCAGGACATGCCGGCCGGTGAGCTCTTTCGCGCGGGTCTCTGTGGTGTCGGTCACGGGGTCGCTCCTTTCTCGGGGCCTTGGAAGAAGGTGTCGCGGTAGGTGCGTTCGCGGGTGGCGATGTTTTCGATCCAGATCCGCGCATCGAAGCGCTCGGGCATGTCGAACCAGGGCGGCGCAGTAAGCAGCAGACGCAACCGCCGCGCCTCGTTGCCCCTGACCTCGAATTCCAAATCGTCCTCGCCCTGGATCTCTGCTTGGACGAAGTAATCCGCATTGATCGACATCTGAAATGTCTGGTCCTCGAGCGTCATGTTTTGGACTTTGACGTCGTAGCCATTGCGGATCGTGCCATCGGACAGCGTCACATAGATTGGATTACGGTCGCGCGCGACAGTCATCGAGAGGTCGGTGCGGATGAACAGCATGACGACCATGCCGACACCGATCAGCGACCAGAGCACCGTGTAGAGGATTGTGCGCGGTCGGATGACGCGCTTGAGGACGGGGACCGGCGTGGCGCCTTTGCGCTCGAGCTCCTCATCGGCGAGTGTGCAATAGTCGATCAGACCGCGGGGCTTGCCAATCTTGGCCATGATTTCATCGCAGGCGTCGATGCAGAGCGCGCAAGTGATGCAGCCGAGCTGCTGTCCCTCGCGAATATCGACGCCCGTCGGACAAACATTGACGCAAGCGTTACAGTCGATGCAGTCGCCGAGATCGGCCGCCGCAGCAGATTTACGGTGTCGCCCGCGGGGCTCGCCGCGCCAGTCCTTATAGGTGACGACGAGCGAGTTTTCGTCCATCATCGCGGCTTGGATACGCGGCCAGGGGCACATGTAAATGCACACTTGCTCCCGCATGAAGCCGCCGAGGATAAAGGTCGTCGCAGTCAAAACACCGACAGTGGCATACGCGACATAGTGCGCCTGACCGGTGAAGAGATCGATGAAGAGCGTCGGAGCGTCGGCGAAATAGAAGATCCACGCACCGCCCGTCGCCACCGCAATCAGGAGCCAAATCGACCATTTGAGCGCGCGTTTACGGATTTTATCGGTGGTCCAAGGCGCTTTCCACAAGCGGAGCTGCGCATTTCGGTCGCCGTCGGTCCACCGCTCGATATGCTGGTAGAGGTCGACCCAGACGGTCTGTGGGCAGGCATAGCCGCACCAGACTCGCCCCATCACAGACGTCATCAAAAAGAGACCGAGCCCAGCCATGATCAGAAGGCCGGCGACATAGTAAAATTCCTGCGGCCAGATCTCGATCCAAAAGAAAAAGAACCGCCGATTGGCCAGATCGACGAGCACGGCCTGGTCGGGATTGCCGGCGCCGCGATCCCAGCGGATCCAAGGTGTGATGTAATAGACACCGAGAGTGAGCGCCATGATCCACCACTTAAAGCGGCGGAACCAGCCCTGGACGGCGCGGGGAAAGACGGGCTCGCGCGACGCATAGAGCGGCGCGGGCTCCTGAAGGGCATCCGGGTTCGACATGCGCAAGACCTCGATGGGAGATTCGACTTTGCGCACTTTCCGCAGCCTGGGGTCTGCGGACATTGATCAGGATCAACGGGAAAACCGTTGGAATTTCAATCGCCTGACGAAAATGCGTGGCGAAGCGCCGCGCTTTGGGCTGGTTGAGGGGGCTCCCTTGCCCGTCGAAACCGGACTCAGTCGCCCGCCTTTTCCCTCCCGGTCGACGCTGGTCCCGGTGCCCCGTCCCAAACATCCGGGTCGGTGCTGTGCCGCACCTCGCCGTCTTGCCGCCCTCGCACGGCCGCCAAGACCGGCGAGTGCGCCGCAGCCAAGGAGGAGACCGCTGTGTCGCGGGTGATCCGGTCGGCCACATCCGAGAGCGGTCCCTGAAGCCCCGCGGCCCCCGCCATCGCCATAAGAAGCCCGCCGCCTGTCAGCGCCACCCAGTCGAGGGCAACCGCCCCCCGTTGATCGGAGAAGAAATCACGGATCTTACACGCCACTGAACCGACACCCTTTACGACCTACCAACTGGAAACGTGAATGCCAGCTCAATCCTAACGCCCGGTTAAGCTCGCCTGACGCGCCTCGGCGACGGGGGCCTTCCCGCGCGCGCGCCCCTGGGCTAAGCACGGGCGCCGGGCGCCCCTGGCGTCCCTTGCCGTCCGATCCGCAGGAGCCGCGCATGAAACTCCCCCTCTCCTGGCTCAGGGAGCATCTCGAGACCGAGGCCCGCGTGTCGGAGATCGCCGAAGCGCTCACCGATCTCGGGCTCGAGGTCGAAGGCATCGAGGACCCGGCCGAGACGCTGGGCGCCTTTACGATTTGCCGGGTGATCGAAGCGGGGCCACATCCGAATGCCGACCGGCTCCGGGTCTGTCGGGTCGAGACTTGGCCGAACGGACCCGACCGGGCGTCGGAAGAAATCCAGGTGGTCTGCGGCGCGCCGAATGCGCGCACGGGGCTCGTCGGCGTCTTCGCCCCGCCCGGAACCCATGTGCCCGGCACCGGCGTCGACCTGAAACCGGGCGTGATCCGGGGGGTCGAATCGAACGGGATGCTCTGTTCGGGACGCGAGCTCATGGTCTCGGACGATCATGACGGCATTCTCGATCTGGCCGAGGACGCGCCGATGGGCGTGCGATATATCGACTATGCGGAGCTGAACGATCCGGTCATCGAATATGCCGTCACGCCCAACCGTCCGGACGCGCTCGGCATCGCGGGCGTCGCGCGCGATCTGGCCGCGCGCGGGATCGGCCGGGCGATCACGCCCGAGGTCGCGGACCTCCCCGGGGCCTATCCCTGCCCGGTCGCGGTGACCCTCGCCTCCGAGGTCGCCGAGCGCGCCTGTCCCCATTTCGCGCTCCGCCTGGTCCGCGGCGTGCGGAACGGGCCGTCGCCCGACTGGCTGCAACGGCGCCTCCGGGCGATCGGGCTGAGGCCGATTTCGGCGCTCGTCGACGTGACCAACTACCTGACCTTCGACCGCGCGCGGCCGCTTCATGTGTTCGACGCCGACAAGGTGGCGGGCGATCTGCGTGTGCATGCCGCGGCGGGCGGCGAGACGCTGACCGGTCTCGACGAGAAATCCTATCGCTTCGAAGCGGGAATGACCGTGATCTCGGATGCGAACGGGCCCGCGTCGATCGCCGGCGTGATGGGCGGGCTGGCGACGGGCTGCACCGAGGCGACCACCAACGTGCTGATCGAGGCGGCCTTTTTCGACCCGAAACGGACCGCCGAGACAGGGCGCAAGCTGAAGATCAACTCGGATGCGCGCTATCGGTTCGAGCGGGGGATCGACCCGGAGTTCACCCGTCCGGGGCTCGATCTCGCCACGCGGCTGATCCTGGAGATCTGCGGCGGCGAGGCGTCGGAGGTCACTGTCGCGGGGGCGGTGCCCGCGTGGGCGCGGTCCTACCGGCTCGATACGGGACGGGTTTCGCGTCTCGTCGGCCTCGAGATCCCACGGGACGAACAGGTGCGGATCCTGACGGCGCTCGGCTTCTCCGCCACGGGGACGGGCGAGACGCTCGAGGTCTGGGTGCCGTCCTGGCGGCCGGACATCCGCGGCGAGGCGGATCTCGTCGAGGAGATCGCGCGGGTCAATTCGCTGACCGCATTGCCGGCCCAGCCGCTGCCGCGGGCGATTGTGGGCGTGTCGCCGCGGACCCAGACGCCCTTGCAAGCGCGCGAGACCCGGGCCCGGCGGCGTCTGGCGGGCCTCGGGCTCAACGAATGCGTGAGCTACAGCTTCGTCGCCGAGGCGGAGGCGCGCCACTTCGGCGGCGGCGGCGAAGAGATGCGTCTCGAGAACCCGATCAGCTCGGAGATGAGCCATATGCGCCCGTCGCTGTTGCCGGGATTGTTGGCGGCAGCGGGTCGGAACCAGGCACGCGGGTTCGGGGATCTCGGGCTCTTCGAGGTCGGTCCGGCGTTTTGGGGCGCGGAGCCGGGCGAGCAGGCGCGGCAGGCGACGGCATTGCGCATCGGTGCCACCGGCCCGCGGCACTGGGCAGGCACACGGCGGCCCGTCGATTTCTGGGACGCCAAGGCCGATGCAGAAGCGGTCCTCGCGGCGCTCGGCGTCGATCCGGCCAAGCTGCAATCGGTCCGTGAGGCACCCGATTGGTTCCATCCGGGCCGTTCGGCGGCGCTCAAGCTCGGGCCGAAAACGACGCTCGCGGTCGTCGGCGAGCTCCACCCTCGGGTGCTCGAGGCGATGGAGGTGCGGGGCCCCGCCGTGGCGGCGACCGTGTTCCTCGAAGCGGCGCCGGAACCGAAGCGGAAGGGAACCGCGAAAGCGGCGCTCGTGACGGCCGACTACCAGCCGGTCGAACGGGATTTCGCCTTTGTGGTGCAGGCCGAGACCGAGGCGGAGGCGATCCTCAAAGCCGTGCGGTCGGCGGAGAAGAAACTGATCGCCGAAGCGCGGGTCTTCGATGTCTTCGACGGGCCCAAGGCGGCGGACCAGCTGGGCTCGGGGCTGAAATCGGTGGCCGTGACCGTGCGGCTCGAGCCGCAGACCGGGACACTGACCGAGGAGGATATCGAGCGGGTCTCGGCCGCCGTGGTCGTTGCAGTCGGTCGCGCGACGGGGGCCACGCTCAGGACGTGAGCCGGGCGCGCCGCGGGCTCCCAGGCAGTCTCCGCTCGGTGGGGCGGATGACCCAAGTGCCCACCCAC
>JBHJGX010000023.1:0-24746 GCA_050331395.1 Paracoccaceae bacterium | reverse complement strand
CCCCAGCCCGAGACGGAGCCTGCGCCGACGCCCGACGCGCAACCGACGCCGCCCGCGCCCGAACCGGCCCAGACCCGGACCGCGGCCGCGCCCGAGCGCCAGCCGATCGGCCGTGCGCCCAGCCAGTTCTCCGTCATTGTGACCCGCGGCGAGCGCAATGCACTCCGCCTCGGCATCAAGCGCTTTTTCAGCTTTTCCGGGCGGCGCGACCCGGAGGTGCGCGTGACCCTCGGTATCCAGCTGTCGCAAGCGGGCCGCATCGTTGAGGGTCCTGTCGTCGTCAACGAGCGGGGCGGGGACGCCGCGCTTCGAAACGCGCTTGCTCAGGCGGGCCGCCGCGCGTTGATCCGGGCGCAACACGACGGGATCTTCGAACAACTGCCGCCTCAGAAATACGCCGGCTGGCGGTACATCCACGTAACCTTCACCCCAGACGATATCGGGTTCTCCTCATGACCGATCGAGACCTCTCCGCCCTTTCCCGGCTCCGGCGCGCCGTCGTGGCACCCTTCGCGGCACCAATTGCGGCAGGGGGCGGGGTCTTCGCCGCGATTTTGCTCGGCGTTTTGGCCACGGCTCTCGCCGGACCGGCCGCCCGCGCGCAAAACCCGCTCGAGATCACCGTCGCCGGCGCCGAGTTCGAGCCCGTGCCCATCGCGCTTTTGGCCTTCGAGCCCGGTACCCCGGCGCTTGCGGCCCAGGCTGCCGAGATCTCCGCCGTCCTCGAGGGCAATCTCGAACGCTCCGGGCTCTTCCGGCTGATCTCGCCAGACGCCTTTCTCAGCACCCGGCTGCCATTCGACACGGCACCCGCCTATCAGGACTGGCGCACGATCGGCGCCGATGCGCTCGTCACCGGCCGGATCGACCGCCTCCCCGATGGCCGGATCGCGGTCCAATTCCGGGTCTTCGACACCGTCGCGGAAAGCCAGATCGAGGCCATGCAGCTCCTCGGCGACCCGGCGAGCCTGCGGCGCACGGGCCACCAGGTCTCCGACCGGGTCTATACCGCGCTGACGGGGGAAAGCGCCTATTTCGACAGCCAGGTGGTCTTCGTCGACGAGACCGGGCCCAAAGGCGCCCGGCGCAAGCGGCTTGCCATCATGGACCAGGACGGCGCCAATCTACGGTTCCTGCCGACGCGCTCGGACATCGTGCTGACGCCGCGGGTCTCGCCCGACAACCGCTCCGTCCTCTATATCTCTTACGACACCGGGCAGCCGCAGATCCTGATTATGGATGTGGCGAGCGGCACCCGTGCCCGCCTCGGGGACTTCCCGGGCATGAGCTTTGCGCCGCGCTGGTCGCCGGACGGGACCGAGGTGGTGCTCTCGCTCTCCCAGGACGGCAACACGGACCTCTATGCCCTCAGCGTCGGGAACCGCAGGCTTCGTCGGTTGACGCAAAACCCGGCGATCGACACCGCGCCCTCCTTCGCGCCCGACGGCAGCCGGATCGTCTTCGAGAGCGACCGCGGCGGCAGCCAGCAGCTTTATGTTATGGATCGCTCCGGCGGGCCGGCGACGCGGATCAGCTTCGGCGACGGGCGCTACGGCACCCCGGTCTGGTCGCCCAAGGGGGATTTGATCGCCTTTACCAAGATCCTGCGCGGACGCTTCCATATCGGCGTGATGCGGCCCGACGGCTCGGCCGAGCGGCTGTTAACGACGAGCTTTCTTGACGAAGGCCCGAGCTTTTCTCCCAATGGCCGCGTGTTGGCGTTCTATCGCGAATCACCCGGGCAGCAGGGACGGGCCCAGGTGATGAGCGTCGATGTGACGGGCCGGAATTTGCGCACGATGCCGACCCCGAACGCGGCGTCCGACCCGGCCTGGGGTGCGCTCCGCCAGTGAGCGTGGCGCCGCCGGGCTTGTGGCCTTCGGCGGTCATCGGGACGCGGGCCGCGGCAGGGCAGACGACGTCACCGCTCGGGACCGCCGCACGAGACGGCCGGCCCGGCATGAGGCAGACCGATCCGGCGGACCGAGAGCAGGGTCTCCGGCGTGACAGGCAAGGAGCCGAGATGAGCATGAAACCCCTTTCCCTACTGGCCGCGCTGCTCCTTTTGGGCGCGTGTGCGAGCGACGATGCAACCGACGGCGCCGGCGCCGTCGATCCGAGCGCCACGGCCGGCGCAGGTGCCGGAGCCGGCGCAGGCGCAGGTGCCGGCGGGATCGCCGACATCACCTCTGTGGAGTATTTCAACGTGGTCGTCGGCGACCGCGTGTTCTTCGGGACCGACCGTTTCGACCTGGATGGCGCGGCACGGGCGACGCTGGCCAAACAGGCCGCCTGGCTGAACGAAAACCCCGGCACCGCGCTGGTGATCGAGGGCCATGCGGACGAACGCGGCACGCGGGACTATAACCTCGCGCTCGGCGCCCGCCGCGCGAACGCCGTCCGCAGTTATCTCGTCAGCCAGGGCGTCTCGGCTGCGCGGCTCGACACCGCGAGCTTCGGAAAGGAGCGGCCGGTCTCGCTCTGCTCGAACGAGAGCTGCTGGTCGCAGAACCGCCGCGGCGTCAGCGTCGTCTCGGGCGCGGCGGGCAGCTGATGACACGGAGACTGAGCGCGGCCGCGGGGCTCGTCCTCGCGGCGCTCGCGGCGGCGGCCGGGGCGCAAACCGGGCTCGGCCCCGGCGCATCGGTCGAGGATCTCCGCTTCCGGCTCGGCGTCATCGATGCGGAGCTCGCCGATATCCGTGCGCGTCTCGGCCAATCGGGCCTGCCTGCACCGGCTGCGGGCGGGGCCGGGGAGCTTGGCCTCCGCATCGACCGGCTCGAGGCGGAAATCCGCCGTCTGACCGGGCAGGTCGAGGAATTGGCCTTTGCCCAGCGTCAGATCGCCGAGGACGCGGCGCGCCGGCTCGGGGATATCGAGTTCCGCTTGACCGAGCTCGAGGGCGGGGACGTGTCGGTCCTCGCGCCTCAGGAACCGCTCGGCGGGGCGGCTGTGGTTGCCCCCCCTGCCGCCGGCGCCGGGGAGCCTGCCGTGTCGCCCCAGGCCGCCGTTAGCGTGAGCGAAGAGGGTGACCTCGACCGGGCGATCGCCGATATCGAGCAGGGCCGCTTCGACCAGGGCGAGGACCGCCTCCGCCGCTTCCTCGACGACTATCCGGGCAGTCCGCTGACCGCACGCGCGCATTTCTGGCTCGGCCGGAGCCATTTCGTCCGTGGAAACTACCCGGACGCGGCGCGGCGCTTTCTCGAGGGTTATAACACCGACCGCCAGGGCGCCATGGCCCCGCAGAACCTCCTGCAACTCGGGATCACCCTCGGGCGGCTCGGGCAACGGCGCGAAGCTTGCCTGACGCTCCGGGAGGTCAAGAACCAGTTCGCCGGCCGCGGTGCCGAGGTGATGAACGCCGCCGATGCCGAGGCCGACGCCCTCGCCTGCGGCTGAGGGGGAGACGGTCGCCGCGGTCCGGGCGGCGCTCGAGCGGTTGGCGCCGGACGGCCGGCTCGGGGTCGCGGTGTCGGGAGGCGGGGACTCGATCGCGCTCCTCGTGCTCGCAGCCGCGTCTCTCGGTTCCGCGCGCCTCGCAGCCGCAACCGTCGATCATGGCCTTCGCCCGGAAAGCGCGGCAGAGGCTCGTGCGGCAGGCAGGGTTTGCCGATCGCTCGGCGTCGAGCACGCCAGTTTGCGCTGGGACGCGGAGCCCTCCGGCAATCTCCAGGCCGCAGCCCGGGCGGCCCGCCACCGCCTCCTCGGCGCCTGGGCCCGCCGCGCGGGGCTCGCAGCCGTGCTCCTCGGCCATACCCGCGACGACCAGGCGGAGACGGTGCTTCTCCGCCTCGCCCGCGGCTCGGGGATCGACGGGCTCTCCGGTATGGCCGAGCGGGTGGAGATCGCCGGGACCCTCTGGCTCCGCCCGCTCCTCGGCGTCTCGCGCGCCGCGCTGCGCGAGGTGCTGATCGCCCGTGGGCTCACTTGGTCCGAGGATCCGTCGAACGCCGATCCCCGGTTCGACCGGGTCAGGGCGCGTCAGGCACTCGCCGCACTCGGTGCCCTCGGTCTCGATGCGGACGGGTTGGTGCGCACCGCAGACCGCCTCCGCGCTCAGCGGGCCGCGCTCGACCGGGCTGTCGATGCATTTGCGACGACTGCGGCCGCGCATCAGCCGGAGGGTTATGTCCGGTTCGACCGTAGCGCCCTCGCCCGGACCGCAGCCGAGGGCCCCGGCGGCCGCGAGACCGCGCTTCGCCTTTTCTCCCGCGCGCTCCTTGCGGTGGGCGGCGGTGCCTATCGTCCGGATTACGAGGCGGCCGACCGGCTCCTCTCGACCTGCCTTTCGCGCCAAGAGGGCCGGGCGACGCTCGCCGGCTGCCTTTGCGAGATCGCGCCCGAGCGGGTCGACATTCTCCGCGAGCCCGCGCGCGTATCGGACCCGGTCCCCGGCGATGCCCGCCATTGGGACGGGCGCTGGGAGATCCGGCTCTCGGGCGATCCGGGAGACCTCGAGATCGGTGCGCTCGGCGAGGCGGGCCTCAGATGCCTCGCGGAGGCGGCGTCTGCGGGTTGGCGTCCGCCGACGGCGTGGGCGCAAGCGCCGCGCGCAGCCCGGGCAACCACGCCGGCGCTCTGGCGGGGCGAGACCCTCCTCGCCGTTCCGCTCGCGGCCTACCGCACCGCAGAAGGGCCGGAGATCCGCGTTCGCTGGGTCGGCATCTGAGCCGGAAAGGTCGCCCGGGCGCGCGCCTTCGCCGCTTTGGTCGGGCTTAACTTCTCGGCCTCGCGGCTTAATTACAGTGAGACACCCCCCGGCGGGGGCAAGACACACCGGGTTGGAGACATTCCTTGGGCAACGCGAAGAACCTGGCCTTTTGGGCCATCCTCATCCTCCTCCTCGTCACGCTCTTCAGCGTGTTTCAGGACGGCGCGCGCAATGGCGACGGCCGGCAAATGCCGTTCTCCGAGTTCCTGAGCGCGGTCAATCGCGGCGAGGTTACGAAGGTCACCATCGATGGCGAACAAATCGCCGGCGAGACCATCGGCGGCGACCGCTTCTCGACGATCCAACCGCAGGGCGCGGATGTGATCGAGGACCTGCGCGCCGCGGACGTGGCCATCGAAGTCGTCCCGCAAGAACAGGGCGGGTTCCTCTCGACGCTCGGCTTCTGGCTGCCGATGCTCATCATCTTCGGTATCTGGATCTATTTCCTCAACCGCATGCAGTCGGGCGGTCGAGGGGCCATGGGTTTCGGAAAGTCCAAAGCCAAGTTGCTGACGGAACGCACGGGGCGCGTGACCTTCGATGAGGTGGCCGGGATTGACGAGGCCAAGGAGGAGCTGCAGGAGATCGTCGAGTTTCTGCGCGACCCGCAGAAATACTCGCGGCTCGGCGGCAAAATCCCGAAAGGCGCGCTCTTGGTCGGCCCGCCGGGCACCGGTAAGACCTTGCTGGCGCGGGCCATCGCCGGCGAGGCGGGCGTGCCGTTCTTCACGATTTCTGGGTCGGACTTCGTCGAAATGTTCGTCGGTGTCGGTGCCAGCCGGGTCCGCGACATGTTCGAACAGGCCAAGAAGAACGCCCCCTGCATCGTGTTCATCGACGAGATCGACGCGGTCGGGCGCCATCGTGGCGCGGGCTATGGCGGGGGCAATGACGAGCGTGAGCAGACGCTGAACCAGCTCCTCGTCGAAATGGACGGGTTTGAGGCGAACGAGGGCGTGATCCTGATCGCCGCCACCAACCGGCCCGACGTGCTCGACCCCGCGCTCCTGCGCCCCGGCCGGTTCGACCGTCAGGTGGTCGTGCCGAACCCGGACATCAAAGGCCGCGAACAGATCCTGCATGTCCACGCCCGCAAGGTGCCGCTGGCGCCCAATGTGGACCTCAAGGTCATCGCCCGCGGCACGCCCGGCTTCTCGGGGGCGGATCTTGCGAACCTCGTGAACGAGGCGGCGCTGATGGCGGCACGAGCCGACAAGCGCCTCGTCACCATGGAGGATTTCGAGCTCGCCAAAGACAAAGTCATGATGGGCCCCGAGCGGCGCTCGATGGTCATGACCGAGGAAGAGAAGAAGCTGACCGCCTATCACGAGGCGGGACATGCGGTGGTCGGGCTCAACGTGCCGAGCCACGATCCGATCCACAAGGCGACGATCATCCCCCGCGGACGTGCGCTCGGCCTCGTGCTGTCGCTTCCGGAGCGGGATCACCTGAGCCAGACCCGGCAGCAGCTCACCTCGAAGATTGCCATGGCGATGGGTGGCCGCGTGGCGGAAGAGATCGTCTTCGGCGAGGAGATGGTCACGAACGGCGCCGCATCGGACATCCAGCAGGTGACCCGGATCGCCCGCGCGATGGTCACGCAATTCGGCATGTCGGACGAACTCGGGACGATCGATTACGCGAATGAGCGGGACCTCTATCTCGGCCCGCAGATGGGGCAATCGAACATCTCGCCCGAGACACAGGAGAAAATCGACGGGGAGGTCCGCCGGCTTGTCGACGATGGCTATCAGACCGCGCGGCGCATCCTCAATGAGCGGCGCGACGATCTCGAGCGCCTGGCGAACGGTCTCCTGGAGTATGAAACGCTGACGGGTGACGAGATCCGGCAGGTGCTGGCGGGCGAGAAGCTCGACCGCTCCGAAGATCTGCCGCCGCCCACGCCGCCGGCGGACGGTGCGGTGTCGTCGATCCCGAAGGCCGGAAAGCCGAAACGGGGCGATGGGGGCCTCGAAGGGCCCGAGCCGCAGCCGACCTGATCGGGTCCGGCGCGCCAAACGACGGAACGCGGCCCCGGGTGGGCCGCGTTTTTCATGTGCTCAGAGATTGTTGAGCAACCATTCCTCGACCCAATAATAGTCGTTCGAGCTTTCGAAAGTCACGGTATAGGTGACGATGCCGTCCTCTCCGAGCGCGATGGTGCGCTCGTCGCCGCGGCTGCACGTGACGCCCTTGATCGTGCTCTGGACCGCTTGCTTGCCGAGGCCGTCGTCAATCGACGAGGTGCACAGGGAGCGCATCACGTCGAGCGGTGCGCCGCACCAGCCGTGGATCGAGTTGTTGCTCTCGAAGTCTTCCGACCGGAAAGCGTCCCAGTCGAAGCCAGACACGATGGTCGTTTCGCAGGCGTCCGACACCGAGGCGGCGGCTTCGGCATAGGCCTTTTCGGCCGCAAGCATGGCGCGGCGTTCTTTGAGGCTTTGCGCGGAGGCGGGGGCGGCGAGGAGCGCGGCCGAAGCGATCGCGGCCAGGGTGGAGGGGACGAAGGAGGGCATACGGAGGTCTCCAGCTGGGAAAAAGCCCGTTCACCTTACCGAAAAATTGTCGGCAGAGAGAGGGGTATCTCCGCATCCGAGCAGCGCGAATGTTCGCATTTTATTCTCACAGTCTCGACAATTTGATGCTATCTCTGCGGCATCGACTCACCGAGGAGAGATCCATGTCGGACCAACTCAAAGCCATTGCCGATCAGCTCGTCGCCCATTGCCGCAACCATACCGAGGCAGAGGGGCTCGCCACGCTCTATGCGGCTGATGCCGTCTCGGTCGAACCCATGCCGATGCCCGGGACCGACAGCCGAGAGGCGCGTGGTCTCGAGGCGATCAAGGCCAAGCACGACTGGTGGAACCGCACGATGGAGGTGCATGGCGGCAGCACCTCCGACGCCTTCGTGCACGGACCCGACCGGTTCGCCGTCATCTTCGAGGCGGATGCGACCGACAAGACGAGCGGCCAGCGGATGCAGATGAAGGAGATCGGGCTCTATACCGTCGCTGACGGGAAGATCGTGCGGGAGGAGTTTTTCTACACCATGTGAGTGGGCTCGGTGCCGTCCGCGGGAAGCGGGCGGCTTCCGCCTTCGTCGGAGATCGCGACAAAGGTGAAAATCCCCTCGGTCACCCGGGTCCGTTCGCCGGAGGGTTGCCGGGTCACCCAGACCTCGAGGCCGATCCGCATCGAGGACCGGCCTTCACGCAGCATCTCGGCATGGATGCTGACCACGTCGCCCACTTTGACCGGCCGATGGAAGGTCATCGCCTCGACGGCGACGGTCGCGACCCGACCGCGCGCCCGGGCGCGGGCGAGCACCGAGGCGCCGAGATCCATCTGCCCCATCAGCCAACCGCCGAAGATGTCGCCGTTCGCATTCGTATCGGCCGGCATGGCGAGCGTCTGTAGGGTGATGCGCCCCCGCGGTTCCGGGCGTCCGGTCTCTTCAGCCATGACGTAACACGCTCACTCTGCGGGCTCGACTTTAGTCGGCACGGAGGTCGACACGGGGGTCGATGCGGGGGGGCGGATCCCGCGGCCGTCCCAAGGGTCGCCGCCCCGTTCGCTCCCACTCTCGGCTGTGGCGAGCAATTCGTCGACCTCGGCGGCCTCGGCCTCCTGATCGGCTTCGTACTGATCGTAGACCGCTTCCTGGAGGGCCGTCGTGGCGACGGGCCCGGTTCCCATGGCGATCTGAGCCACGGGCATGGTCTCGTCGACCGGGGTCGCCGGACGCACGGTCATCCGAAAGACGGCATAGGCCGAGATCATCGCCATCAGCCCCGCGATCGCCACCATGAAGGCCGGGGCGCCCGCCATGTCCATCGCATAGCCGATCGGGATCGGCATTGCCGTCGCGCCCACACCGTTGAGCAGAATGAGCCCGCCCGACGCCGAGGCCATATCTTCGCGCTCGAGGAAGTCGTTGGTATGCGCGATCAAGAGCGAATAGAGCGGGTTGGCGATGCCTCCGATCACGAAACCCGCCGCGGCGAGCGCCGGAAAGGGCAGGCCCGGGATCAGTGCGACGAGTGCCGCGAGCGCGCCGAGAAGCGCGGTCAGCGCGATGAGCCAGCGCCGGTCAACCCGGTCCGAGATCCAGCCGATGGGGTATTGGAGCGCGAGGCCGCCCACATAGACTGTCGAGATGAAAATCGAAATCTCCGCCGCCGTCAGCCCCGACTGGGTGCCGTAGACCGACGCCATGCCGAAGATGCAGGCGAAGACCCCGCCGAGAAGCAATGTGCCGACGCAACCGAGCGGCGAGCTCCGATAGAGCGTGGCGAGCCCCATGCGCCGCGTGGTCTCGAAGACGGGCGCCGGGCTCGCGGACAGAAGGATCGGCACGACCGCGAGCGATACCGCGACCGCCATGATCACGAAGAGATCGTATCCGGCCGGATCCGCCACGTTGATGAAGCTTTGAGCGATGACGATGCCGAGCATCTGCATGATCAGATAGGCGGAGAGCGCCTGTCCCCGCTGCTCGTTGGGGGTGCCTTCGTTCAGCCAGCTCTCGGCGACCACATAGGCGCCGGCCATGCCGATGCCGACCACGACACGCATGGCGACCCAGGCGAGCGGGTGCACGAGCGAGGCATAGAGGATGAGCGCCGCCGACGTGATGGCGGCAAAGGCGGCGAACACCCGCACATGGCCGACCCGGCGCAGAAGCAGAGGCGTGATCTGCGCGCCGAAGATGAAGCCGAGGAAATAGCCCGCCATGACGAAACCCATGGTGGTGTTGCCGAAGTCCTCGATATCGCCGCGCACGCCGAGCACGATCCCCTGCATGCCGTTGCCGAGCTGCAGCAGGAACATCCCGAAGAGCAGGGCCCAGGTCTGCCGGATCACTGCGAACATAGACGCCTCCTTTGGTCCCGGCCCCGCTGCCAGATCGGGGCCGTTGGAGGTTGCCTATTTGCGCCGCGCAATGTCGCGGGCGAAGTATCAAGAGAGAAAAGCCGCTATGCGTTTCCGACAGCCCTCGGTCGAGCAGACGCACGTTCTCCGTCAGCCGTCGGGGAGCAGCAACGAACTGTCGCCATAGGAGTAGAACCGGTAGCCCTTGGCGACCGCGTGGGCATAGGCGGCGCGCATCCGCTCAAGGCCCATGAAGGCGGCGACGAGGACGAACAGCGTGGACCGGGGCAGGTGGAAATTCGTCATCAGCCCGTCGACGGCGCGGAACCGGTGGCCGGGTTTGATGAAGAGCCGGGTCTCGCCGGCAAAGGGGGCGATGCGGCCGGTCTCGTCGGCTGCAGTTTCGAGAAGACGGAGGCTCGTGGTGCCGACGGCGATGATGCGCCCGCCGGCGGCGCGCGTCCCGTTGATCTCGTCGGCGGCGGCGGCGGCGATCTGCCCGCGCTCGGCGTGGAGCTCCTGGCCGGCCAGGGTCTCGGCGCTGACCGGCAGAAAGGTGCCGGTGCCCACATGGAGGGTGAGGCGGGTGAGGCCGATGCCGGCCTCGCTCAGCCGGTCGAGGAGCGCGTCGTCGAAATGGAGCGCGGCTGTCGGCGCGGCCACAGCGCCGTCCTGCGCTGCGAAGACGGTCTGGTAGTCCTCGCGGTCCTGGGCATCGGGCGGGCGGCGCTGCGCGATATAGGGCGGCAGCGGCATCAGGCCGATTTCGGCGATGCGGGTGTCGAGCTCGGCCCCGCCGATGGGAAAGGCCAGCGTAACCTCGGCCCCCGTGCGCCGGGTGACGGTTGCGGAAAGCGGCGCGTCCTCTGGCCCGAAACGGATGATGTCGCCGGGGGCAAGGCGCTTGCCGGGCCGGGCGAGCGCACCCCAGGTCTCGGGCCCGTCCCGGCGGATCAGCGTGGCCTCGATCCGGGCGGTGCCCGACCCTGACCGGGTCTCGCGCCGCCTTTCGCCGATGAGGCGCGCCGGGATCACCCGGGTGTCGTTCAAGACCAACCGGTCCCCTGGGCGAAGCCGCTGGACGAGGCCGTCTATCCGGTCGTCCTCGAGGCGGCCAGGGGTCACCACGAGGAGGCGGGCGGTCGGGCGGGGTCGGGCCGGCCGCAGCGCGATGAGATGCTCCGGCAGGGAAAAGTCGAAATCGCTTAGGTCCATGGCGCACATCTGATGGGATGACGATCTCCTGCAGTCTAGGGCTTTCCCGGTGACCGGGCCAACCCTCGATCCCATCAGAGAGGCGCCGGTTCCCCCGCCCGCGTCAGTTCCCGAGCATCCATTCGCCGGTCGGTTTGAAGGCGTGGAACGCGAAGGCGAAGATCACCTCGTGCACCACGTTCGCGCCGGTCTCCGCATCGAAGACGCGGATATCGCCAACCTCGCGTCCTTCGGCGATCTCCCCGGTGTCGAGCGCTGAGGCCTGTCCGGGCCGCCAGGTGATGCGATAGCCCGCCTCGGTGAGCTCACGCGTCTCCTGAAGGCGTGTCAGCGGCCAGGCGCGGTTGCCGACACGGAGCACGCGGGCGACCGGGTCGATGCCATGGGGCGGCGCCTCGCCTTGATAGAGGAACGGCGCGCGCGCGTCGTAGCCCTCATAAGGGTTGCGGCCATAGCTCCTCAGACGCCCCACCGGCGCGGACATCACCAGCGCGTCGGGGTTGCGCTCGGCAAAGCTTTGCCAACTCTCGAGCCAGGCGGGCAGCGCGATCAGCGTCTCGTGGGGAAGGGTGCCGATCAAGCCATCGCCGTTGAATTGCTGCCACCAAGTGTGCGTTTCGCGGTCATACATGATCATGTCGGAGAACCGCAGATACCCCGAGACGCCGAATTCGAGCGTGCGGCCGTCGAGCCGGCGGTCGAAGACCACACCCGAATTGCAGAGCGGACAGAAGGTTACAGCCACCGGCACACCGCCGACCTCGTCGTTCACGATCTCGTGCCAGAGGAGGTAACGCAGCGGATACGCCCGCGGGGTCTCGCCGTCGCGCTCGAGCACCATCACCGGCTCGCGCGGGTCTAGGGCGTTCTCCTCGGCGACGGTGTGGAAGTCGGGCCCGGTGATCGCGGGGATGCCGTCGCGGGGCACGCCGCCATTGACGATCTGCTCGGGGTTTACATCGACAACGGAGAAATCGGTCTCTGGCCACTCCTTGAGCCAACGGTCCGGCAGCTCCGCAGCGGAAATCGTGGTGGTCAGGGCGACGAGGCCGGCGACTTTCGCAGCGCTGATGGCAATGGTGGCGAGGATGGGGGTGGTCCTGGACATGGGCGGGCTCCTACAGCAACGGACCCGGTCCAGATATCACCCGCGCGCCCCCGTGCGGGGTCAAGCCGGTTCACGCGCCCGATATCGCGGTCGAGCGGGCCGTGAGAACCCGAGCGCGGCAGCGCGCCCGGGGACGTCTTGGATCCGGCGCCCGGGCGCCGTCACCTCAGCGGTCGGCCGCGACTTTGACCGAGATCATCCGGTCGGGATCGGCGACCGAGCCGGAGCGGCCTTCGCCCCGCTTAATGTTGTCCACATGCTCCATGCCGGCGATCACCCGGCCCCAGACGGTGTACTGCTCGTTGAGGAAATGGCCGTCTTCGAACATGATGAAGAACTGGGAATTCGCCGAGTTCGGATCGTTCGTCCGCGCCATACCGGCAACACCCCGGTCGAACGGCACCGCCGAGAATTCCGCGGGCAAGTCCGGTTTGTCGGAATTTCCAGTGCCGGCGCGGGCCGGGGCGAAACCGTCTTCCATATCGCCGAACTGCACATCGCCGGTTTGAGCCATAAACCCTTCGATCACCCGGTGAAAGGCGACGTTGTCGTATTCGCCGGCGCGGGTGAGTTCTTTGATCCGCGCGACGTGTTGCGGCGCAGTGTCGGGCAACATCTCAACGACGACTTCGCCGGATTTAAGCTCGATAATCAGCGTGTTCTCGGGGTCTTTGATATCCACGGGCCAAGCCTCCGTCAGAGTGAGCGTCAGGAGGGCGACTGCAAGTCCGATCGTCTTGAGCATGGGTTCCTCCACATTGGGTCGCTGTGTCGGTAACGGCTCGGCGGCTTGCGGTCAAATCCGAGGCGGAGGGGCGCGCAGGCCCCTCCTCGGGACGGCTCAGACGAATTCCCAAAAGCCGGGCGCGGTTTCGGCCAGATCTTCGACGAAGGTGAGGCTCTGGATGTTCTCGGGCGCGGTCGCGAAGGCCAGCAGCACGTCGCCCGTCTCCACATCGGGTGCGGCGAGGCGGTCGACCCAGAACTGCCCCTCGCCAGGGCCGCGGGGCCGGTCGAGCGCGTTCAGATAGAAGGTGTCGACGATCTCCTCGTCGGTGAGCGTGTTCACATCGCCGAAGCGGGAGCGGAACTCCGGGTTGTCGAGGAACTGCTCGGCCATGTTCCGCTGTGAGAGGCCGTCTTCGCGGGCGTCGATCCAGAAATTGAGACCGCCGAGCTCGAACGGCCCGTTCCGGTTGAGCGCCGTCGCATAGAGGTAGGCCACCACCTGCGCCTCCTCCACCGAGAGCCCGTCGCCGATTTCGGGTGCGAGAGTGACCGAGAAGGATTGGAACTCTCCGTTCAGCAATCGACTGCCGGAGAAGACGGAGAGTTGACCAATCTGATCGAAATCCGCAAGAGACAGGTCAGTTGGCGGTCGCGAGTCGTCGAATGCGGTCCCCGATGTGTCGATCAATTGAAAATCCGTGCGAACAGTCTGAAAGTCACGCGCAAAAATGAGCGTCACGAACAAGATGTCTGGCGGCGTCGGGAGTAGGCTGAATTCGTCGTTGCCAACGCCGACGACACTTGACGGTACGTTGATCTCGTATCTCTCGCCTCGGAACTGCGCGAAGCCTTCGACGCGATAACTCGATCGGTCGGCGAACTGACTGAAAGGGACTGCATCCAAATCGATCTGCAATTCTGCGGTCAGAACATCGCCGGTGGCTGGGACGAGGATTTCGAAATCATATTGGGTCGATGGCATCAGCGAACACCCTGAAACTAGCTAACTGCAAAAACGCTTAGGCCCGAGGCGTTAAAACAAGGTTTCGTTAATGCAACCGGGTGGGGTCACGGAAATTTGGCTCGCACCTGAGCCTCGACGGCGGGCGACACGAAATTCGAGATATTGCCGCCCATCCGGGCGATCTCCTTGACGAGCTTAGAGGCGATCGCCTGGTGCTGCGCCTCGGCCATCAGGAACACCATCTCGATCTCGTCGTTGAGCGCGCGGTTCATGCCGACCATCTGGAACTCATACTCGAAATCCGACACCGCCCGGAGGCCGCGCACGATCATCGAGACGCCAAGATCCTCGGCGAAATCCATCAGCAGGTTCTCGAACGGCCGCGCCTCGATGATCGTGCCGTTCTTGCGAGAGACGTCGACCGCCACCGCCTCGATCATCGCCACCCGCTCTTCGAGCGAAAAGAGCGGGCCCTTGTCCCGATTGATCGCAACGCCGATGGTCAGATGGTCGCAGAGCTTCGCCGCCCGCCGGATGATGTCGGTATGTCCGAGAGTGACCGGGTCGAATGTGCCCGGATAAAGCGCCTTCCGCATGGTCCCTCCCTTGCCCCCGCCGGAGCGCAGTTTTCGCAAGGCAACAATCTTGCGCGGCGGGGGTCAAGGGGGCGCAGGGCCCGATGGTCAAAAGCGCGATGTTATGGCGTTGGCCACGCCACTGTCTGCGGGCAGAGCTCGGCCGCACGGATCGTGGTCGCGACCCGGCCGCCGGGGCACCGATAATAGCAGATTTTGTAGAGACCGGAGCGTTCTTCGCCGTCTCGGAAGCAGGTCACAGCGGCCAGCTGCCATGCCGGATCCGGCACGGTCGAGGCCGGCCCTGGAACCGGTCCGGCGAGGCAAGCGGCAAGGGCCGATGCAAGTACCGACATCCAATCTCCCTGGGCGCGCGGCTTCAGCCGTGGAGCATATTGGCCATCTGATGGTTTTCATGTTCGATCTCGCCGATCCGCGCCTTGACCACGTCGCCGATCGACAGAAGGCCGACCATTCGCCCGTGATCGACCACGGGCATGTGGCGGAACCGGCCCGCGGTCATCCGCTCGAGGACCGAGACGCCGGTGTCGGTCGGCACGCAGCACTCGACCCGGGCGGTCATCAGCGCCGCGACGGGCCTGTCGAGGGCGGCCGCTCCCGCTTCGCCGATCCCGCGCACAAGATCGCGCTCCGACAAGATGCCCGCGATCGCACCGTCGGATTGCAAGACGACGAGCGCGCCGATGCGCTTTTGGGAGAGCCGACCGGCCGCTTCGGCGACGGTTGTCTGGGGGTGCACGGTTTCTACGGCGGCGGAGCCTTTCAGCCGCAGGATTTGCTTCACGTTCATGGGGTTTCCTCCGTCTGTTTTTTCGCTATCCGGAAAGCCTGCGCCTTCGCCTTTTCGCTGTCAATTCGTCTGCCCGGACCGGGCGTCCTCGGCCGCTTGCCTTTTCGCCGCGCCCCGGGCAGAGGGGGCCCATGCTCAAGCTCGTGATCTTCGACGTGGACGGAAC
The DNA here is from genome assembly GCA_050331395.1 of Paracoccaceae bacterium. Lineage (GTDB taxonomy): Bacteria > Pseudomonadota > Alphaproteobacteria > Rhodobacterales > Rhodobacteraceae > Thermohalobaculum. The sequence continues at coordinate 9,589 of JBHJGX010000023.1, read as the reverse complement.
CCTGATCGACAGTCAGGCGGCGATCCTCGCGGCGATGGCACGGGCCTTTGCCGCCGTCGGGATGCGACCGCCCGAACCCACCGCCACGCTCTCCATCGTCGGGCTTTCGCTGCCGGAGGCGATCCGGACGCTCACGCCGGATCTCGCTGCCGATCGGCAGGCGGCGCTCGTCGAGGGGTACAAATCCGCCTTTGTCGCGCTTCGGGCAGAGGCCGGCGGGGAGGCGGACGCGCCCTTCTACAGGGGCGCGCGCGAAGGCATCGCCCGGCTCGACGCGGCCGGCTATCTCCTGGGAATTGCGACCGGAAAGGCGCGCCGGGGGCTCGATTACACCCTCGATGCGCATGGCCTCCGCCGCCATTTCGTGGCCACTCAGACGGCGGACGATGCCCCGTCGAAACCGCATCCGGGCATGGTGCTCAACTGTCTGTCTCTGACCGGGGTTGCGCCGGCCGATGCGGTTGTCGTCGGCGACACGGAATATGACATGGCGATGGCGCGGGCCGCCGGAGCCCGAGCGATCGGTGTCGGTTGGGGCTATCACGACCGGGCGCGGCTTCTCTCGGGCGGGGCCGAGCGGGTGATCGCCGGCTTCGACGAGGTGGACGCGGCCGTCGAGACGCTGGTGGGTCGGCCGTGAAGCGGTTTTGGAGCGAGACGGCGGTTGTCCCCGTCGCCACGGGCTTTGCCGTCCGGCTCGATGACCGCCCGCTGATGACCCCGGCCCGCGCGCCGCTTGACGTGCCGACGCGTGCGCTCGCCGATGGCATCGCGGCCGAGTGGCAGGCGCAAGGCGACCGCGTCGACCCGCTTTCCATGCCGCTCACCCGCGCCGCCAACGCGGCCATCGACCGGGTCCGACCGGGCCAGGCCGAGATCGCCGCGCGGATCGCGGAGTTCGGCCGGTCCGATCTCGTCTGCTACCGGGCGCCCGAGCCCGCGCGGCTCGTGGCCCGTCAGGCGGCCGCCTGGGATCCGCTCCTCGATTGGGCGGCAGAGCGATACGGTGCCCGGCTCCGCCTCGGCGAAGGCGTCATGTTCGTCACTCAGGACGACGGCGCGCTCGACCGCCTCCGCAACGCAGTTGAGGCCTTCGACGCCTGGGGCCTCACCGCGCTCCACGATCTCGTCGCGCTCTCCGGCTCGCTCGTCATCGGGCTCGCCGTCGCCGAGGGCCGCATCGACGCGGCAGAGGGCTGGCGGGCCGGCCGGATCGACGAAGACTGGAATGCCGAGGCATGGGGCGAGGATGCCGAGGCCGCGGCAGACGCCGCAGACCGCCGCACGGCTTTTCTCAGCGCAGAGCGACTGCTCGGTCTCCTTCGCCGACCCTGAGCGCCTGCAGCGGCTTGGCGCGCCGATCCCGCGGGCGGTGTGATCCGTGTCACGCCCGACCGCTCCATGCTGTCTAGATGTTGGGTCAGCACCGAAGGACGATGCGTCCGGCATGGGTGGTTTTGGCGATGAGGCAGATGATCTTTCTTCGCTCCGTCGGCGGCGGGCTTGCGGCTCTGACCGCGCTCTCGGTCGCTTCCGGTACGGCCGGGGCGGCCCCGGTGACGTGGGAGTTCCGTGACGTCGTTCTCACTGACGGGACTTTGCTCACCGGCAGGTTCGACTATGACGGTGTCGCAAATCTCTACGCAAACTTCGACATCGAGACGGTGGCGGGCAATCAAATTCAATCCACGACTACGGTGCCGGGCCAGCGTTACCGTCTCACGGCGCCCGACTATGTCTCGGATCCGCAATTCTTCGTGTTGTTCGTCCCGGTGGACGAAACCCAGCCGATCGATCAACAGGATCTGGGCGGTCAACCGGCACTCGCGGTTCGCTTCTCCGAACCCTTGCCCGCCACACCGGCGCAGGGAGACGCGATCGGCATTCAAGTCATCCGCGAGACGACCTGCCCGAATTTTTTCTGCACGGCGCTCGACACATTCTCGGGGCCGATCATCCGCTCGGGCGAGCCGGAATTCGTGTTCAGTGAAATCGGCACTATCCCCGTGCCCGAATTGGTGGCTGATCTCGCCGCCGAGCCGGCGGTCGCGACGCGGATCCCGCTGCCGGAAGGGCTGCCTTTCCTGGCGGCTTCGCTCTTCGCCCTTTCGTTTCTCTGCCGGCGATCCGCGCGCCGCTGAAGTTCGGCCCGGCCCGTGATCCGCGCCTCCGGGAGGGCTCCGGGGGCGCGATTTTCGTTCGGCGCCGGAATTTCCCGACGGCTTTCGCAAAAGTAACGGTGCTGTGATGGGCATCACACGGGGGGCCGTCCGTCACGCGCATCTTCTTTTTATGAAACGCGCCGGATCATCGGCCGAACTTGGGAGACACGAGAATGTTTCGTTTTGCAGGCGCCGTTATGAGTGGGCTTCGCGGCTCGAAGACCGACGCACGGTTCCACCGCCGGGTGACTGGGTTCGACCCGGCAGACCCGATCTGCCGCGGTGAGCCGGGAACCCCCGCGTGTCGTCCTCGGGTATTCGAGATGAGCGTCGCCTTGATGACGATGGCGGGCCTGCACCGAAGACGCTGACGGCTGCGTGTCTCGGCTCGAGGCACGGAGGCGATAGGGTTCCGCCGCCGATCCGGTCCGGCCGATCCCGTTCCGCTTGTGGTGGGTCCGAGCGGGACTGGGGCTGACCGAGGCCGACGGACGGGCGCGTCCGGGGGGATGCGCGCCGCGGCGGAAGGGTGGGGTGCCGGCAAAACAGCGGTCGGCACCCCATCCGCAATGTCGAGGGTCGCCCGGGCGCGGAGGGCGCGGGGCGGGCGGGAGCGCTCTCCGCGCCCCCAAAATTGACGCCCCAATGACGGCGGTCAGAGTTGGCGCTCGACCATCATCTTTTTGATCTCTGCGATCGCCTTCGCAGGGTTCAGACCCTTGGGACAGGCTTTGGCGCAGTTCATGATCGTATGGCAGCGATAGAGCCGGAACGGGTCTTCGAGATCGTCGAGCCGCTCGCCTGTCGCCTCGTCCCGGCTGTCGATCAGCCAGCGATAGGCATGCAAGAGCGCGGCCGGCCCCAGATACCGGTCGCCGTTCCACCAATAGGACGGGCAGGAGGTGGAGCAGCACGCGCACATCACGCATTCGTAAAGCCCGTCGAGCTTGGCCCGGTCATCGGGGGTCTGGCGCCATTCGCGCTCCGGCGTCGGCGTCTCGGTCTCGAGCCAGGGCTTCACCTCGGCATGCTGCGCATAGAAATGGGTGAGATCCGGAACGAGGTCTTTCACGACCGGCATGTGCGGCAGCGGGTAGATCTTGACCGCGCCGTCGATCTCGTCGAGGCCCTTCGTGCAGGCGAGCGTGTTGGTCCCGTCGATGTTCATCGAGCACGAGCCGCAGATGCCCTCGCGGCAGGAGCGCCGGAAGGTGAGCGTCGGATCCACCTCGTTCTTGATCTTGATGACCGCGTCGAGGACCATCGGCCCGCACTCGGCCTCGTCGATCGTATAGGTATCGACCCTCGGGTTCTCGCCGCTGTCCGGATCCCAGCGATAAATGCGGAACTGCCGCGGTTTCTTGGCGCCGTCGGGTGCGGGCCATTCCTTGCCCTTGGTGATCCGGGAGTTCTTCGGCAGGGCGAGTTCGACCATGGATGCCTCCTCAGCGGGGTTCGGTCTCGGGGGCCGGCGGTCGGACGGCGGAGCGGGTCGCGACGAAGACGCTGCTCTCGCAGGCCGCATTGCCGACGGCGTTGTTGAAGCGGATTTCGCGCGGCACGAAGCCCGCGGCGGCGAGGCGGTCGAAGACGGCCGCCTGCGGGAGCACGTGGAGCTCCATTTGCCCGGCCTCGGTGGCGGCGAGATCCTGCTCGAGATCGTAACGATACCCAGTGAGATAGGTCGGGACTTGAAACCAGGCAGCGCCACCCGGTGCGACACGGTGGAGCGCCCGGGCGAGGATCTCGGCGATTACCGGCGGCGGGTTGTGCTGGAGCACGATGGTCGAAAAAAAGAGATCACATTCGGGCAGTGTGTCGATCTCGGCGAGGCGCTCGATACGCACCAGATCGACCGGCAGCCCCTGGCAATGCTCGGCGGCGAGCGCGAGATGCTCGGCCGAGATGTCGACGCCCGTCACCCGATAGCCGCGCCGCGCGAAGGCGGCGGAGACCCGGCCCACACCGCAGCCGTAATCGAGGATGCGCGCGTCTTCGGGAAGCCGGATCGCAGCGCGGGCGAGGGCCGCCTCGACGCGTTCAACGGTCTGCTCGCCGGTGCGAAAGAAATCGGCCCGGGTCTCCTCGATCCGCTGCGCGCGGAAAGCGGGATTGGCGATCACCGACCAATAGGGCTCGGTTTCGCCGAACCGGCGCCAGTTCTCCTCGATCCGGGCGACAAGGCCGGCCATCTGGTCGGGGGTTGCATCCACGTCAATGTGGAGCGGCGGCCCGAGCACGTGGCGATTGAGGAACCGGTGGTTCGCTTCGAGTGCCGCCGCCGCCTCGGCCTTGGGGTCCGGCTCGGCCGCGGTTGCGGCGGTTGGATTTTCGTCGGTAGCCTTCGGCGGCGTCTCGGACGCGGAACGGGTCAGTCGGAACATGGGCGAGCCTCGGGCGTCCTGGCGATGAATATCCGCTCGCCCCGCTGAAGCGCATGGGTCGAGACGTCGGGCTCGACGGCGGCGACTTCGGATATCTCGAAGCCCGCGTCCCGAAGCCGATCGCGAAAGTCGCGACCGTAAAAGCGCCGGTGATCCGGATCGACGAGACGCCGGCTCCGCGTCTCCGCGTCGAGATACGCGCCCTCATACGTGGCGTCCCACCCCTCCACAAGAGGCACGCTCAGCACGGCGCGTCCGCCCGGCACGAGCACCCGGCGAAGCTCGGCGAGCGCCGCCCGATCGTCCACATGTTCGAGCACGTGGTTGGCGATCACCATATCCCAGCTGGCGTCCGGATCCTCCATCCGGGTGATGTCGCGGACGAGATCGAAGCCCGGGATCAAGTCGGCGGACGCATAGACCGCGCGGGCGGCGACAAGCCGCGCACGGACCCAGGGCTCGGCGGCGAAATGCAACACGCGCGCGCCCTCGACCGGGCCCATCTCCCGCCCCATCCAGAGCCGCAACAGCCGGTGACGGGGCCGGCTGTCGCATTGCGGGCACCACACAGACGGTTTGTGCCCCTTGGGCGCGAAGGGCCCCACATAGCCGCAGATCGGGCAGGTGAACGCCGGCCCGCGACGGGCCAGCCGTTCGAATTGCGCGAGCGCCCGGTCGGCCCGGAAGGCGAGGATCCGGGCAATCTCGTCCGCTTCCCGCGTGCCGGGAGCAGACCAGTCGGGCCACCGCTCTGCCCGCGCGACCATGATCAACCCGCACCCAACGCTGGGCCGAGGTCGTTGAATTCCTCGATGCGAAGCATGCGGATGTCCCGAACCGAAGACTTGAACCAGTCGAGCCGCTTCGTGACATCCTGGACGGCGAGCACGCAAGTGACCGCGTTCACCCGATCGTTCCCGAAATAGACACTGCCCTGTTGCCACTCGAAGCCGTGCTCGCTCAGAATGCGCCGGATCTCGGCATAGCCATTCTTCCAGCTTTCATTCGGATCGAGCTCTTGCATCCTGGCGGTGTCCATGTCGAACGTGATCGCATACATGCTCCGGGGCCTTTCCGAGTTATGACCGACCGACGCCGCCACTCAGTAAACGCGGGCCTTGGGGGCGACGCGCTGCATGGGAATGCCGCCCGAGTTCTCGGGTGTCAGTGGCTGCGTCTTGACGGGCCGCGCGCCGAGTTCGGTGGTCCCGTTCACCCAGGCGAGCGAATGGACCCGCCAATTCGCGTCGTCCCGCTCGGGATAGTCCTCATGCGCATGGGCGCCCCGGCTCTCCTTGCGCGCTTCGGCCGAATAGACGGTCGCAAGCGCATTCGGCAGCAGGTTCGACAGCTCCAGCGTCTCCACGAGATCGGTGTTCCAGATCAGCGAGCGGTCCGTCGTGCGCACATCGTCGAAAGCCGCATCGACCTTGGAGATCCGCGCGCAGCCCTGTTTGAGGGTCTCGGAGGTGCGGAAGACGGCCGCGTCCTCCTGCATCGCCTTCTGCAGATTGAGCCGCAGGGTTGCCGTCGGCACCTGACCCTTGGCGTACCGCAGCCGGTCGAAGCGATCCATGGCCATATCCACCGCGCGGGCGCTCGGCGTCGGGTTCGCCGCATCCGGGTCGACGACCTCGGCCGCCTTGATCGCCGCCGCCCGGCCGAAGACCACCAGATCGGTCAGCGAGTTCGAGCCGAGACGGTTCGCGCCGTGGACCGAAGCGCAGGCCGCTTCGCCGACCGCCATCAATCCGGGAACGATCCGATCCGGGTCGTCGGCGGTGGGGTTCAGCACTTCGCCCCAATAATTCGTCGGGATGCCGCCCATGTTGTAGTGCACCGTCGGCAGCACCGGGATCGGCTCGCGGGTCACGTCGACGCCCGCGAAGATCCGAGCGGATTCTGAGATGCCCGGCAGGCGGAGCGCCAGTTGCTCGGGCGGCAGGTGATTGAGATGGAGGTGAATGTGATCCTTGCCGGAGCCGACGCCGCGGCCCTCGCGGATTTCCATGGTCATGCAGCGGGAGACCACGTCGCGGGAGGCCAGATCTTTATAGGTCGGCGCGTAGCGTTCCATGAAGCGCTCGCCCTCGGCATTGGTCAGATATCCGCCCTCGCCGCGCGCGCCTTCGGTGATCAAGCAACCCGCGCCGTAGATGCCGGTCGGGTGGAACTGCACGAACTCCATGTCCTGGAGCGGCAGGCCGGCGCGCGCCACCATGCCGCCCCCGTCGCCGGTGCAGGTATGCGCCGAGGTGCACGAGAAATAGGCCCGGCCGTACCCGCCGGTCGCGAGCACCACCATCTTGGCCGAGAAGCGGTGCATGGTGCCGTCGTCGAGCCGCCAGGCAATGATGCCCTGGCACTCGCCGTCGTCCGACATGATCAGGTCGGTGGCGAAGTACTCAATGAAAAACTCGGCATTCTGTTTGAGCGACTGGCCGTAGAGCGTGTGCAGGATCGCGTGTCCGGTCCGGTCTGCAGCGGCGCAGGTGCGTTGGACGGGCGGACCCTCGCCGAATTCGGTGGTATGGCCGCCAAAGGGACGCTGGTAGATCTTGCCCTCCTCGGTCCGCGAGAAGGGCACGCCGTAATGCTCGAGCTCGAGGACCGCCGCGGGCGCTTCGCGGGCGAGATATTCCATCGCATCCATGTCGCCGAGCCAGTCCGACCCTTTGACCGTGTCATACATGTGCCACTGCCAGTGATCCGGACCCATATTGGTCAGCGATGCGGCGATGCCGCCTTGGGCCGCCACGGTGTGCGAGCGGGTCGGAAACACTTTGGTCACGCAGGCGGTCTTGAGGCCCTTCTCCGCCATGCCGAGCGTGGCGCGCAGGCCAGAGCCGCCGGCGCCGACGACGACGACGTCATAGGTGTGGTCCGTAAAGCTGTAGGCGCTCATGGGCGGATCTCCTGAAGGGGCTCAGCCGGCGAAGGCGAGCTTGAGGATCGCAAACACGCTGGCGAACCCGGCAACCGCGCAGAGGAAGGTGTTGCCGAGCAGAAGGCTCGTCCGCCAGCCTTTGGCATGGACATAATCCTCGATCACCACCTGCAAGCCCTGTTGCAGGTGGTGAAAGGTCACGGCCATGAAAAGGGCGGCGACGATCGCGTGAAAGGGCTTGGCATAAAGCGCCTGGACGGCCTCGTGCCCCTCGCCGAGCACGCCGGCGAAATGCGGCACGAAGAACAGCGTGAGCGGGATGAGCGCGATCGAGGAGACGCGCTGGACCCACCAGTGATGGGTGCCCTCTCCAGCCGAGCCGAGGCCGGTGACACGGGCCTTTGCGGTGCGGAAGCTCATGGGGTCCTCCTTCAGGCCATTGCGACGATGACGACGGTCAGCACGACCGAGGCGACCACGACGGCTTGGCCCGACCGGGTGACCGTCTCGAGATCGAACCCGTAGCCCATATCCCAAAAGAGGTGCCGGACACCGTTCGCCAGGTGATAACAGAGGGCCCAGGCCGATCCGACAAGGACCAGAAGCCCGAGCCAGGAGGTCAGCAGCCCGTCGATAAAGGCGAACTCGGCCGGGCCGGTCGCCGCGGCGAGGAACCACCACGTGACCAAGAGCGCGCCGAGCGTGAGCGCGACACCCGTGACCCGATGAAGGATCGACAGGGTACTCGTGATCTGTGGGCGGTAGATGGTCAGATGTGGCGAGAGCGGGCGATTACCCCGGTTGACGTCGGCCATCGGTTCTCTCTCTGTTGTGTAACTTGCCGCGACCCTAGGCCCGTGGCCGAGGGCGTGCCACCATCGGAATTGACGCACCCGCGCGGGTGAGGGGGGCTTGGGGACGGGTCGCGGGTCGGGGCGGCGGATTTCCCGCAGGACGGCAACGACCCTTCCCGGGCAAGCGCGTCAGCGGGGCATCAGCACCCAATAATCGAAATCGAGCACGACGCCGTCCTCGTATCTGCCATCGGCCGTCTTCAGCGGATACTCGGCCGCCGGGCGGTTCTTGACCGCCACCGTGCGCAGCCGAAGCGCGCCCGCCGAGGGCTCGGTCGTCTCGGCTTTGTCGAGCACTTCGGACCAGGCATAGATGCAGTCGCCTGCGTAGGACGGCGCCGCATGGCTGCCGCCGTTGATCCCGGCAATCAGCTGGGCGTTCGCCAGGCCGTTGACGCTAAGGGCGCGGGCGATCGAGATGATATGGCCGCCATAGACGAGACGCGCCGCGCCGCCCCGGGCGGCGCTGTCGAAATGCACCCGCGCGGTGTTCTGCCAGAGCCGGGTGGCCATCATGTGCTCGGCGTCCTCGATCGTGTGACCGTCCACATGGTCGATGCGTTCGCCGACCGCGTAGTCGCCCCAGAGATGCGGGCTGCCGGACGCGGCCCGGTCATAGCCACGGAAATGCACGCCGTAGGGCACGACGAGGCTCTCGGCCGCCACGGCGGGCGCGAGGTCGGGGACGACCGGATCGGGCGCCGGGCTCTCCGGGTCGCGCTTCTGGACCATGACCCAACGGCAATAGCGCAGCACCGGCCGGCCGCGGTGGTTCGTGCCCGTGGTCCGGACCCAGACGACGCCGGTCTTGCCGCTCGAAGTCTCGCGGAGGCCGATGACCTCGGACGCGGCCGAGAGCGTGTCGCCCGGATAGACCGGTGCAAGGAACTGGCCCTCCGCATAGCCGAGATTGGCGACCGCGTTTCGCGAAATGTCCGGGACCGACTTGCCGAAGACGATGTGAAAGGCGGCGAGGTCGTCGAGCGGGCGGGTCTGGAACCCTGAGGCGCGCGCGAGCATCTCCGACGAGCCGAGCGCGAAGCGGTGCGGATAAAGCGCACCGTAAAGCGTGCGGTCGGCCTCGCTCACGGTCCGGGGGACGGCGTGGCGCAGCGTCTCGCCGATGCGGTAATCTTCGAAAAATCGGCCCGGATCGGTCTTGTTGGTCGTCGTTTCGCTCGCTGCCATCGGTCCCTCCGCCACGCGTCTTTCAGCCCGCTTGGCAGAGCGGCGACGATTTCGCAAGTGCAGCATCGTGGGGCTCGCGGCGGGTGCGCGCGGCCCGGCCGGGCCGATGGGGGG
>JBHJGX010000022.1:0-22075 GCA_050331395.1 Paracoccaceae bacterium | reverse complement strand
CGATGCCTCAGTCGCCCCGATCGCCGTGGATCGCAACGATGTCGAGCCCGGCCTCGGTCGGCTGGATCGCCCGGAAGCTCTCCGAGACCCCCGACGCGACCAGGCTGCGCTCCACCGCGAGGAGCGTGTTCGGATCGTGATCGTCGCACATCTCGCGCATGAACCGCAGCTCTTCCTCGGCGATCGGCCGGGCCGCTTCGAGCGTCGGCGCCCCATAGGCCACCACGAAATGCGCCGCGAGCGCATCGATGAGGCCCGCATATTCCGCTTCGGTGATCTCTGCGACGGCGACGAAGGTCGCCCGACCGAAACTCTCGAGACCGAGCCAGCCATTCGCAAAGTCCTGCCGCGCCTGGCCCACGATCTCCGCATCCGTCCAGTTGGAGAACTGAAAGCCGCCCGAGATCGCCCACTCCCCCGGCTCGGCCGGCCGCGAGAACACCCGGACATCGCTCTCGTCGAAACGGAGGGTGCGCGCCAGTCTCACGGCCGCCCCAGGATCGCGGTCAGCGGGTCGAGCCGGGTGCCGTCCGCCTGCTTGACGAGCCTGCCGCCCCATTCGTCGACCCCGACGAAGACGCCGCCACCTGCGAGCGGCTCGCCGAGCGCCCAGGCCCGCCCCCGCCAGGCCTCGTGCACGGGCGCCATGCCGTCCTCGAGCCAGCGATTGACCCAATGGAGCGTGTGCCGCGACCAGCTCTCGAGAAGCATGGCCGGCGTGAGCTCGGCGCACCCCTCGGCCCAGAGCGCCGTGCGGGCCGGGTCGCGTCCCGGGTCCGGGTCGGGCGCAAAGGGCATCTCGAGACCGACGACCAGCCAATCGGGCACGGCCTCCGGATCCCGGGTTGCGGCATCTGCCGCGAGCCCGCCGCAGACCGCCCCGTTCACCCGGATCCCGCCCGGCCAATCGTAGTGCACCGCCACCTCGGGCGGCGCGAGCGCCCCGAGCGCGTCGCCGAGCCCGAGCTCGACCGCAAAGACGACCGAGATCGCCCGGCAGAGCGGCTCCTCGGGGGCAAGCACCAACGCCGCGCTCAGCCGATCCGGCGTCTCCGCATAGACGATGAGGCCCGGATCGGTGCCGAGCGCAGCTTCCGCCACGGCCTTCGCCATCGGATCCTGCCCGGCCGCGACCGCCCGGCCCCGGAAGAGCGGCGGAAAACTCGGCGCCCCGGTCGTCCCGTCCGCGCTCACGCAAAGGCCTCCTGTTCGACGAGCCGGCCGGCGATATCGAGGAAGGCCCGGGCCTGCGGGCTCTGCGGCCGGCTCGCCACGATCGGCGCCCCGCCGTCGGCCGCGACGCGGATCTCCAGATCGAGCGGCACCTCGCCGAGGAACGGCACGCCGATCCGCTCGGCCTCGGCGCGCGCACCGCCCCGGCCAAAAATATGCGCCTCGTGCCCGCAATTGGGGCAAATATAGCTCGCCATGTTCTCGATGAGGCCGAGCACGCGCGTCTCGGTTTTCTTGAACATATCGAGCGCTTTTCTCGCGTCGAGCAGTGCGATATCCTGGGGTGTGGAGACGATCACTGCGCCCGTGACTTCGGCTTTTTGGCTGAGCGTCAGCTGCACATCGCCCGTGCCGGGAGGCAGGTCGATCAACAGCACATCGAGCCGGCCCCACTCGACCTGACGGAGCATCTGCTCGAGCGCGCCCATCAGCATGGGCCCCCGCCAGATCACCGCCTCGCCCTCGGGCACCATCATGCCGATGGACATCGCCGTGACCCCGTGATTGCGCAGCGGCAGGATCGTCTTGCCGTCCGGCGAGGATGGCCGGCCGCTGATCCCGAGCATCCGGGGTTGCGAAGGCCCGTAGACATCCGCATCGAGAAGCCCGACGCGCATGCCCTGGGCGACCATGGCCACCGCGAGATTGGCCGAGACGGTCGATTTGCCGACCCCACCTTTGCCGGACGCGATCGGAATGATCCGCTCGACGCCGGGGATGCGTTTGTCCGCGGGGGCGGACGGTTTGCGCCGCGCGCCGCCGCCGAGATCGGGCGGCGGGCCTTTGGTCGGCGCCTCGGCCTGCTGTCCCGAATGGGCGGTCAGGATCGCGGTCACTTTGCCGACGCCGGGGAGCGCTTCGACGGCGGCCTGGGCGGCGGCCCGCACGGGCTCCATTTCGCGGCCCCGGGCGGGATCGACTTCGATGACAAAGCTGACCGCCCCATCCTTGACCGAAATCGCCCGCGCCATGTCGGCGGAGACCAGATCGGTGCCCCGGCCCGGATCGACGATGCGGGCAAGCGCGGCGACGACGTCCTCGCGGGTCACGCTCACGGCGTCTCTCCCGGACCGGGCGCGGCGATCTCGCCCTCGACCACATGCTCGAGACCGATCTCAGGCGCGCTGACGACAGCACGGATCTTGACGGTACCGCCTTCGGGAGGGGCCGCGCGCATCGCCCGCTCGATCTCCTGCTGAGCGGTGACGCCGACCTGTTTCAAGAACTTGCGCATCGACATGTTGAAGTCGTCGTCGCTCATCACCGACCTCTTCGCTAAGGTTTTTGCCACGGGCGATAGGTCACGGCGCAAAGGCGCGCTGTCAAGGTCCGCGCCCGCGCGCCTCTGCCGTCACCCCTCGCCGTCGGCATAGTCGTCGGTCGTCCGCACCCGCGGCACCGTTCCCGTGGCAAAGGGCTGAGCATCCGCGTGGTACTGGGCGCGCACACGGCAGTCGTCGCACATCTGGATGAGCCGGGCGTTGTCCGAATTCTGGAACATCGCATGGCTCGCGAGTTTCGCGGTGATCGCCTCGATGGTGGATTTCACGCCGAATTCCTTCCCGCAGGAGATGCAGGCGAAGGGCTCTTCCTCGTGGAGCACCCGCGGTCGGAGCGCGGCGTCCGAGAGATCGAGGCGCGGCAGGAGACGGATCGCACGCTCCGGGCAGAGCCCCGCACAGAGGCCGCACTGGATGCACGCCTCCTCGCGGAAGCTGAGCTCGGGTCGGTCGGGATTGTCCCCGAGCGCGCCCGTCGGGCAGAGCCCTGCGCAGGACATGCAGAGCGTACAGGCCCCGGTGTCGACGATCACCGCTCCGTAAGGCGCGCCGTCGGGCAAGGGCAGCGGCGCCTCGGGCACGCCGCCTGCGAGCGCTTTCGCGGCGAGGCGGACGGTCTCCCGCCGGCCGCCCGCGGCCAGGATCGGCTCGAGATCGACAGGCGCCGGCGCCTCGGCCTCGAGCGCCGCGACAAGCGCATCCGGGTCCGCGAGATCGTGGAGCCGGACCCGGGTCGTCTCGTGCCCGGTCCCCGACAAGATGGCGCGGACGAGGTCGGTCTCCGCCCACAGCGTCTGCCGATCGGTCCGGGGCGCGAGCAAGATCTCGACCGTCAGGAAGCCGAGCGCGAGCGCCGTCGCCGCTTCCGCATGGCCGAAGCCCGCAAGCGCCGGCACCTCGATGGGCAGCACATCCCCCGGCAGCCCGCGGCCAAACCGCGCGGCCAGCCGGATCATCTCGGCCCCATGGCCGTCATGGACGAGGAGCCGCGGCCCCCCGCCGCCGGCGGTACGGAAGGTCTCGGCCAGCACCCGCATCCGCCGAAAGAGGTGCGCGGTCGGCATCTCGTCGGAAGCGGCCGCGCCGGACGGACACACCGCCGCACAGGCCCCGCACCCCGCGCAGACATAGGGGTCGATCTGCACATGCTCGCCTGCTGGCCGGATCGCGCCCGTCGGACAGACCGAGAGGCAACGCGTACAGCCCGTCTGACCGGCGCGGGAATGGGCGCAGAGGCTTTCGGTAAAGCGGATATGGAGCGGTTTCTCGAAGCCGCCGACCAGTTGGGCCGCCTCGAAGAGCGCGCGCGCCACGCTCGGCGGATCGGCGGGATCCGCCCGCAGATAACCGTCGCGTTTTTCATGGGCCGGCACGAGCGGCGCGCCCCCCGAGAGATCGAGGACGATGTCGCACTCGGTCTCGGCCCCGTCCCGCCGGGCCCCGAAACCGCGCGCCCCCCGGCCCTCCGGTGCGAGCTCGGCGAACCCGTCGAGGGTGAGGCCGAACCGTCCGAGCGCCCCCGCCATCCGGACGATCCGCCCCGCGACCACGTCAAGATCGGCCTCCGGCAGGGCGCCGGGCGCGCCATCGCTGACGCAGACCGTGACCGAGAGCGCCTGAGAGAGCTGCGCTCCGGCCGCGAGCGCGATCTCCGCCGGCCCATAGACAAGGCAGACCCCCTCGCTCTCGATGTCGATGACGGGCACCGCGGGCGGAGCGAGCCGCCCCTCAGCCAAGAGCGCGGCCATCTTCGGGCCCGGATCCCCGGTGCCCCAGCCCGCGCGGTCGCGGATGTCGATGCAGGCGAGCCGATCGGCTGCGCCCCGTTCCTCGGCGAGTTCGGCAAAGACCCGCGTCTCTTGCGCGCAAGCCACCAAGACCGGTCCGCCCGCCTCGAGCGCCGCCGCGACCCTGCCCGCTTCCCGGCGGCAAAGTGCCGTGGCGATCCGGTCGCACCCAAGCCCCGTCCCGCGTGCAATCGCCGCGCGGTCGGGCGCCATCGAGCCGCCGCAGTCGCAGAGAAAGAGCGTCGGTGCATCGGTCGGCGCGGTCTCGGCCATGGGATCCTCGGTCGGAGGTGAATTCGGGGGGCACGCCATCCCGGGCACGCCGGGCGAGCACATACGCCACGATACCGCCCCGGCGGCGCTTGGCAACCGGCCCGGGTCTTGGCCAATATAACGATCCGCGCAACAGGAGACCGCCGATGGCAGACCCCTCCCCCGCCGCCGAGACCCTGGCGCTCGGCATCGTCCTGCGGAAAACCCTTGGGGTGACGCGCTGGGCCAAATGGATCTGGCGCGCGGTCGCCGTGTTGCCGGGCGCGGGCCCTGCGGATTGGCGGGTACTGCGCCGCGATGGGGAGACGGTCGAGTACCACGCCGCCACCTGCCCGCTCGAGCTGCACCGCGCCGAGACCGAAGCCTACCGGGTCGCGCTCTCGAACGACCCGCCCATGGTCTATGTGGTGCTCCGCCCCAACGAAGGCGCCGCAACGCCTGAAGAGATCGTCGTCTTCGGCGTGACCGCCTCGCCCTTCGACGCGCAGGATTATCTCGACAGCGGCGAGGAGATCGTCGAGGCGGTGCCGATGCCGCCCGCCCTCGTCGCCTGGGTCGCCGATTTCGTCGCCCGGCACCATGTGGACGCGCCCTTCGTCAAACGCCGCCGGGACCGGGTGGAGATCGACGGGCACGAAGACGGCCGCGGCGACCCGCGGGTGCGCGGCGACGACGTGTTCCTCAGCCCGGCCGGCCGGCGCGGCGGAGGGCGTGTCCAGTGAGCGAGCGGGATTTCCTCTCCCGCTGGTCCGAGCGGAAACTCACGAGGCCCGAGCGGCAAGACCCGGCGCCAGCCGACCCGAACCCCGGCGCCGAGCCGAACCCCGTCGCCGACCCGACGGCCCCGCCCGAGAAGACCGATGCGGAGATTTTGGCCGAGCACGGGTTGCCGGACCCGGAGACGCTCGCGCCCGGCGACGATATCCGCGGGTTCATGGCCAAGACCGTGCCGGCGCGGCTCCGAAATCGCGCGCTGCGGATGCTCTGGCGCGGCAACCCAGTGTTGGCCAATCTCGATGAGCTGCTCGATTACGGCGAGGATTTCACCGACAAGGCCAAGGTGGTCGAGAACCTCGCCACCGCCTGGGCAGTCGGCCGCGGCTATGCCCGGCCAGAGCCGGAGCCGGAGCCGGAGCCGCAATCCGAGCCGCCAACCGAGCTCGAGCGGGACCCGGACGCGCTCGCCTCCGAGACCCGCGCGGGACCCGATGCGGAACCCGATCATGGGCCGGATCCGGGCGCACACGCGCAGTCGGACGCGCCCTCGCCGCCAACCGAAACGGCCGCGGCCGAACCCACCGAGGTTGGGCCAGCGCTGCGCCGGCGCATGCGGTTCACCTTTCCCGACGGCGACTAGCCTGCGCGCGGTTGTCCGGCACGTCCTGTCCGGGACGACGATTTCCGGACGCAGAGGCGAAAGTTTTTGCACTTGCGAGCGGCATTCCCACCGCTGCTCCGGCGCGCGCGGCCCGCGACCTTCTCCGGATTGATCGACGCCACAGCACATCTCGCAACGGCATCTCACAGAAATTTCTCTTCGTTTTCAAATACAAGCGGGGCGTCAGCGCCGCTGGTGTCGCAGCCGTGCCAAACGCGGCAAAACGATTTGACCAGGTCTGAGTGATCTGCAACGCTGGTTTTCAAGGCAGCTTGCCTCTTTTTGCACCGCAACTTGATCCGGAGTTCGCCCGTTGGCCGACCCCGCCGCCATGACCGACACGCTCCCCCCCCACACGCTTCCGGAGGAAGAACGGCTCCGCGCCGATCTCTACGATTTGCTCGGGCTCGTGCTGGCGCGGCCGCCATCGCGGGACTTGCTCGACCGGATGGCGGAGCTTTCGGGCGGCGGCACGGCCCTCGGCGACGCAATTAGGGCGCTTTCCCGAGTGGCGCGGGCGACCACCGAACAAGCGGCCGAGCGGGAGTTCCACGCGCTCTTCATCGGGCTCTCCCGCGGCGAACTGCTGCCCTATGCAAGTTACTACATGACCGGTTTCCTGCACGAGAAGCCGCTCGCACTCCTTCGCCAAGACATGAATCGATTGCGCATTCAACGCGCCCCGAATGTCTATGAGCCCGAGGACAATATCGCCAGTCTCTGCGAGATGATGGCCGGGCTCATTCGCGGTCGCTTTGGCAGAATTGCCGATCTCGCGACGCAGCGTGACTTCTTCAATAGCCACATTGCCCCATGGGCGGGCCATTTCTTCGGCGACCTCGAGGGCGCGGAGCAGTCGGTCCTGTACGCCCCGGTCGGCGCCGTCGGTCGGCACTTCATCGAAATCGAGCGCGACGCGTTTCGACTGGGCGCGTAAGCGCCATTATCTGCAACCCGATCAAGGAGGATCGCATGGAGGACACAACGAAAGCCGCGAGCCGGCGCGATTTCCTCAAGCTCGCCACGACCGCGGCACCCGCCGCAGCCGTGGCCGCGGTGGCCGGCGGTACGGCCGAGGAGGCGTCGGCGGCTCAGCCGACCGCGCTCGGCTTGCGCAAGACCGAGCACGTCCGGAAATATCTCGAGAGCGCCCGCTTCTGACGGTCGCCGCCGTGGCCCGGCCTGCCTGACCGGTTGCGATTGCCCGGTTCTCGCGTTGCCAGGCCCGATAAAAAAAAGGCCGTCTGCGGACGCGCCAGCCATCCTGGGAGACTAAAATGCTGAGGAAAAAGACGAACGGGGTTGCGCACCGCCCCCGGAGCGCGTCGCCTCTCGGCCAAGCGGCCGAACAATCGGTCGACCGCCGCGCCTTTCTGCGGGGCTCGGGCCTCGCGATCGGCGGGCTCGCCGCCGTCGCCACCGCCGGCGGCACCGTCACCCGCGCCGAGGCCGCGACGCCCGCGACCGGTGCGCTTCAAAACGTGAAAACGGTCTGCACCCACTGCTCGGTCGGCTGTACGGTGATCGCCGAAGTGGCGAACGGCACCTGGGTCGGCCAGGAGCCCGGCTGGGACAGCCCCTTCAACCTCGGCGCCCACTGCGCCAAGGGAGCGGCGGTCCGCGAGCACGCCCATGGCGAGCGCCGGCTCAAATATCCGATGAAACTCGTCGGCGGCGAGTGGCAGAAGATGGACTGGGACACGGCGATCGACGAGATCGGCGACCAGATGCTGAAGATCCGCGCGGAAAGCGGCCCTGACAGCGTCTATTGGCTCGGCTCGGCCAAGCACAACAACGAACAGGCCTATCTCTTCCGCAAGTTCGCCGCCTATTGGGGCACGAACAACGTCGATCACCAGGCGCGGATCTGCCACTCGACCACGGTCGCGGGTGTGGCGAACACCTGGGGCTACGGCGCCATGACGAACAGCTACAACGATATCCACAAATCGCGCGCGATCTTTATCATTGGCGGCAACCCGGCCGAGGCGCATCCCGTCTCGCTGTTGCACGTGCTGAAGGCCAAGGAAGAGAACAACGCACCCCTCATCGTTTGCGACCCGCGCTTTACACGCACGGCGGCGCATGCGGACGAGTATGTGCGGTTCCGGCCGGGCTCGGACGTGGCGCTCGTCTGGGGTTTGCTCTGGCACATCTTCGAGAACGGGTGGGAGGACAAGGAGTTCATCCGCACCCGCGTCTGGGGCATGGACCAGATCCGCGAAGAGGTCGCGGCATGGACACCGGACGAGGTGGAGCGCGTCACCGGCGTTCCCGGCAGCCAGATGCGGCGCGTCGCGCGGACGCTCGCCAACAACCGTCCAGGTACGGTGATCTGGTGCATGGGCGGCACCCAGCACACCAACGGCAACAACAACACCCGCGCCTACTGCATCCTGCAGCTCGCGCTCGGGAACATGGGCGTCGAGGGGGGCGGCACGAACATCTTCCGCGGCCATGACAACGTGCAGGGGGCGACCGATCTCGGCGTGCTCAGCCACACGCTGCCCGGGTATTACGGGCTGAAGACCGGCTCGTGGAAGCATTGGGCGCGGGTCTGGGCCAATGACACGGGCGACGCGGCCGAGGAGGAGTATCAATTCCTGCTCAGCCAGTTCGGCTCGAAGGATCTGATGGAAGCGAAAGGGATCCCGGTCAGCCGCTGGATCGACGGCGTTCTCGAGGCGCCGGAGAATATGGACCAGCCCGCGCCCGTCCGCTCGATGGTGCTTTGGGGCCATGCGCCGAACTCGCAGACCCGTCTGACCGAGATGAAGACGGCGATGGAGAAACTCGACCAACTCGTCGTCATCGACCCCTACCCGACGGTCTCGGCGATCCTGCACGACCGCACCGACGGGGTGTATCTCCTGCCGGCCTGCACCCAGTTCGAGACCCGCGGCTCGGTGACCGCCTCCAACCGCTCGATCCAGTGGCGCGACAAGGTCGTCGATCCGCTCTTCGCCTCGCGCACCGACCACGAGATCATCTATCGCTTTGCCCGTAAATTCGGCTTTGCAGACCGGATGTTCCGGAACATCTCGATGGAAACCGAGGTCGAGCCGAACATCGAAGACGTTACGCGGGAGTTCAACCGCGGCATGTGGACGGTCGGCTATACGGGCCAGAGCCCCGAGCGGATCAAGCTCCACATGGAGCAGCAGCACACCTTCGACCGCACCACGCTGCAGGCAGTGGGCGGCCCGGCGGACGGCGATTACTACGGGATGCCGTGGCCCTGCTGGGGCACGGCCGAGATGAAGCACCCGGGGACGCCGAACCTTTACGACATGTCGAAGCCCGTCTCGGAGGGCGGCCTGACCTTCCGGGCGCGGTTCGGCGTCGAGCGGGACGGCGAGAACCTGCTTGCGGAGGGCGTCTATTCGGCCGGCTCGGATATCCAGGACGGCTATCCCGAATTCACCATGGCGATGCTCAAGGAACTGGGCTGGGACGGCGAGCTCACCGAGGCCGAGCGGGCGACCATCGAAGCGGTGGGCGGCGACAAGGCGAACTGGAAGACCGACCTTTCGGGCGGGATCCAGCGCGTGGCGATCGCCCATGAGTGTGCGCCCTTTGGCAACGCCAAAGCCCGCGCCGTGGTTTGGACCTTCCCCGACCCGGTGCCGCTCCACCGCGAACCGCTCTACACGAACCGCCGGGATCTGGTGGCCGACTACCCGACCTATGACGACCGCAAGGACTATCGCCTGCCGACGCTCTATGCCTCGATCCAAAAGACCGACTATTCCAAGGACTACCCGATCATCCTCACGTCGGGGCGTCTGGTGGAGTACGAGGGCGGCGGCGACGAGACCCGCTCGAACCCGTGGCTCGCCGAGCTTCAGCAGGAGATGTTCGTCGAGATGAACCCGCGCGATGCCAACAATCTCGGCATCAAGAACGGCGAGCAGGTCTGGGTCGAGGGCCCCGAAGGCGGCAAGGTGAAAGTGGCCGCAATGGTCACCCAGCGCGTCGGCGCCGGCGTCGCCTTCATGCCGTTCCACTTCGGCGGGCATTTCCAGGGCGAGGATCGCCGGGCGAAATATCCGAAGGGCGCCGACCCTTACGTTCTCGGCGAAAGCACAAACACCGCGCAGACCTATGGCTACGACAGCGTCACCCAGATGCAGGAGACGAAAGCCACGCTCTGCAAAATCATGAAAGCTTGAGGGAGGTAGAGACCTATGGCACGCGCCAAATTCCTCTGCGACGCCGAGCGCTGCATCGAGTGCAATGCCTGCGTCACCGCCTGTAAGAACGAACACGAGGTGCCCTGGGGCATCAACCGCCGCCGGGTGGTGACGATCCAGGACGGCCAGCCGGGCGAGCGCTCGATCTCGGTCGCCTGTATGCACTGCTCGGACGCGCCTTGCATGGCCGTCTGCCCGGTGGATTGCTTCTACCAGAACGACGACGGCGTGGTCCTCCACTCCAAGGATCTCTGCATCGGCTGCGGCTATTGCTTCTATGCCTGCCCCTTCGGCGCGCCGCAGTATCCGCAGGCCGGCAATTTCGGCTCCCGCGGCAAGATGGACAAATGCACCTTTTGCGCCGGCGGGCCCGAGGCGGACATGTCCGAGGCCGAATTCGCCAAATACGGGCGGAACCGTATCGCGGAGGGCAAGCTGCCGATCTGCGCCGAGATGTGCGCTACCAAGGCACTGCTCGCCGGCGACGGCGACGAGGTGGCCGACATCTACCGCGAGCGCGTGGTGGCCCGCGGCTTCGGCTCGGGCGCGTGGGGCTGGGGCACCGCCTACGAGCAAAAGGCGAACTGACCGGACGGGCGGGGATCGCTCCCTGCCCGACGGGACGGAACCACGCCCCGGGAGCGATCCCGGGGCGATTTTCATTGTCTCAAAAGCGCCCACGCACGAATTCTGGGAACCTGATTGTGAACGATCGGACCCAGGTCGCGACACGGCGTCACTTTGAAGGTGCCGGATACAGGCAACCCCCTTGGCGTTCACTCGATCGATAAGCCATGCGCTTCGGACCGTCCGCCGAAGCGAGGCCGCGCGAAGGTCGCTACCGCCGCAGGCCGGCCTCTCCGCTTGACACCCCGGCTCCCCCTCCGCAGGCTTTTCAAAAGAACAAAACCCAGGGAGAGCGACCCATGTACACCCGTTTGTCCCCTTCCCGCCGGCAGAGCGCCCTGTTCGCCCGCGTGCTCGCCATCGGCGTCTTCGCATTCCTCGCGAGCCTCGTGCTCTTCGGCGATTGGACCGCCGCCCATGCCCAATCCTCCGTCCGCCCGCCGGATAACGCGGTGACGAACGCGCCCATGGAGCCGGGCGTGACGCGCCCGCGGGATTTCGGGCAAACCGGAGAAGCGGCGCTCGTCGATGCGCTTCGGACGCAGGGCGTGAATTCGGACGCCACCATGTGGAGCGAGATCCGCCACGGCGAGACGTTCACCACGCAGGCGCCCGGGCCGAACACCGCCTTTCTCGTGCAGGACGGTGGCATGGCTTGGCAGGCGCTCCGGGCCCGCGACGGCGCGCTTCAGGTCTGGAGTTCCTGGGCGCTCGCCGGGATCTTCGGGCTGCTCGTGCTCTTTTTCCTACTGCGCGGCCGGATCCGGATCGACAGCGGCTTCTCGGGCCAACTCATCGAGCGCTTCAAAGGCTGGGAGCGCTTCGGCCACTGGCTCCTGGCGACATCTTTCATCCTGCTCGCGCTCACGGGTCTCAACCTTCTCTACGGCAAGGACTATCTGATGCCGGCGATCGGCAAGGAGGCCTTTGCCCAATTCAGCATCGCGGGCAAGTGGATCCATAACAACGTCGCCTGGGCGTTCATGGTCTCGCTCGTGTGGATCTTCGTCGCCTGGGTCCTGCACAATCTGCCCTCGCGGGTGGATCTGATCTGGCTCGCGAAGGGGGGCGGTCTTTTCGCCAAGGGCGTGCACCCGCCGAGCCGCAAGTTCAACGCGGGCCAGAAGTTGATCTTCTGGTCGACCATCGTGCTGGGCGCGTCGGTCTCCGCCTCGGGACTGTCGCTGCTCTTTCCCTACGAGCTCGCGATGTTCGGGCCGACCTTCGAAAAGCTGAACGCGTTCGGGATCTCCGAGCTCCTTCTCGGCGCGCCGCTCGCCACCGATCTCACGATGATCGAGGAGATGCAGTACGCCCAAGTCTGGCACACCATCGTGGCGGTCGCGATGATCGTGATCATCGTTGCGCATATCTATATCGGCTCGGTGGGGATGCAGGGCGCCTTTGCGGCCATGGGCTCCGGCTATGTGGACCGCAACTGGGCCAAGGAGCACCACAATCTCTGGGTCGAAGAGGAAGAGGCCAAGGCTGCGGCCGGGCGGCGCTCGGCGGTTGCGGACGCCCAGGCGACCCCGGCCGAGTGATGCGCCGCGCCCTCCTCGGGCTCGTCTGCGGGCTCGTCGCGGTCCCGGCTGCGGCGGGCGGCTATCTGACGCTGGAGGGCCATGGCGGCCCGATCCGCGGCGTCGCGGTCTCCCCCGATGGGCGGCAAGCGGCGACCGCGAGCTTCGACACGAGCCTCGGGCTCTGGGCGACGTCGGACGGCCGCCATGCCGGCTGGGCCGAGGGTCACGAGGCGGGCGCAAACGCGGTCGTCTTTCTGCCGGACGGGCGGCTCCTCTCGGCGGGGGACGATTTCGCCGCCATCCTCTGGGATGCGACGGGACGCCTCCTCCGGCGGCTCGAGGGTCACCGGGGTAAGATCGTGGGCGTGGCGACGACCGGGGACGGGCGGCGCGCCGCGACGGCGTCTTGGGACGGAGATATCGGCCTCTGGGATCTCGAGACCGGCGTCCGCGTCGGGTGGCTCGACGGGCATCGGGCGAATGTGAACGATGTCGCGTTCTCGGAGGACGGGCAGCGGCTCTATTCCGCGTCCTATGACGGGACGATCCGGGTCTGGGACGTGGCGGAGATGCGCGAGATCCGCACGCTCGTCAGTCACGGGTTCGGCGTCAACCGGCTCGTCCTCAACGAAGCGGCGGGATGGCTCGCCTATGGCGGGGTCGACGGCGCGATCCGGGTCGTCGGGATCGCCGACGGCGCGCCCCGCGCGGACCTCTCGGCCGACCGCCGGCCGATCCTCGCGCTCGCCCTCTCCGCCGATGGGGATCGCCTCGCGGTCGGCGACGGACAGGGATACATCTCGGTCGTCGAGACCGCCGGGTGGACGTTCATCCGCGACTTCCGCGCTGCTAAGCACGGGCCGATCTGGGCGCTCGCCTTCGCCGGAGACCGGTTGCTCGCGGGCGGGATCGCCGACGAGGCCGTGTTCTGGCCCCTCGGCGGCGGTACGGCGACGCTTTTTGCCGAGGCGCGGGGATTTCAGACCCCACCCGACGAGATGGCCAATGGCGAGCGCCAATTCGTGCGGAAATGCTCGATATGCCACAGCGTGACGCCCGACGGCGCGCGCAAGGCCGGGCCTACGCTTTGGAAGCTTTTCGGTCGACCGGCCGGTGCCGTCGCGGGGTATCGCTACTCGGACGCGCTCGCGGGCTCGACGATCGTCTGGACCGATGAGAGCGTGGACGCGCTCTTTCGCTTGGGCCCCGACCGGGTCACGCCCGGCTCGAAGATGCCCGTGCAGAAGATCGCCCGCCCCGAGGACCGTGCGGACTTGATCGCCTATCTC
Organism: Paracoccaceae bacterium; assembly: GCA_050331395.1. Classification (GTDB taxonomy): domain Bacteria; phylum Pseudomonadota; class Alphaproteobacteria; order Rhodobacterales; family Rhodobacteraceae; genus Thermohalobaculum. The sequence continues at coordinate 8,489 of JBHJGX010000022.1, read as the reverse complement.
CGCCGGACTACCACGGGTGAGCCCGACAGCGACCGGAGCGCGCGCCCATGAAAGCCTTCCTCCTCTCGATCCTCGCGATGGCGGTGATTTCCGTGGGCGCCTATGCGATCCTCGATGTTGTCGACTTCTCCAGCGAGGGACAGGCGAGCGGCGCAGCCGTGCGCCTCGGCGACGCCGACTGACCGGCTGACCCGGAGGCGACGGTGCTCTTCGCGGCGCTCCTTCTCGACGCGGCCTTCGGCGAGCCGCCCTGGCTCTGGCGGCGGATCCCCCATCCGGCGGTTCTGATGGGCGACCTGATCGAGTGGCTCGAGGCCGAACTCAACAAAGGCGCCATGCGGGGCGTGAAGGGCGGGGTGGCGCTCGGCATCCTGATAGTCGCGGTCCTCGCACCCGCCCTTTTCCTGTCGCTCGATATCTTCGGCGGCATCCCCGATGCGCTGATCGCCGCGGTGCTCCTGGCGCAGCGGAGCCTCGTGGAACACATCACCGCCGTCGCCGAGGGGCTCGAGGAGAGCCTCACCGCCGGGCGCGAAGCCGTCGCCCGGGTCGTCGGCCGCGATCCGGAGACGCTCGACGAGGCGGGCGTCGCGCGGGCGGCGATCGAGTCGGCCGCCGAGAACCTTTCGGACGGGGTCGTCGCGCCGGCGTTCTGGTTCGTGATCGCCGGATTGCCGGGGATCGCGGTCTATAAGGCCGTCAATACGGCCGACTCGATGATCGGTCACAAGACCCCGCGGCTCAAGGCATTTGGCTATGCCGCCGCCAAGCTCGACGACCTGATGAACTGGATCCCGGCGCGGATCACCGGCTATCTCCTATGCATCGTGCCGGGCGACGACCCAACCCACCGGATCGAGACCATGCGCTCGGACGCCCCCCTCCATGCCTCGCCCAATGCCGGCTGGCCCGAGGCGGCAATGGCTGCGAGCCTCGGCATCGCGATCGCCGGGCCGCGGAGCTACGGCGGCCAGATCGTCGACGACCCCTATATGAACGCCGATGGTCGGCGAGAGGCTACCGCGGCCGATATCCGGCGGGCGGTCGGCCTCCTTTGGCGGGTTTGGGGGATCCTGGTTGCCATCGCTGCGGTCTTCGCGCTCGGGCTTTTGATCTTTTAGGCGCGTTTTCGCATCCCGGGAGAACGCTTGCCGCCGTTTGCACGTCAGTTAGGTGCTGGCGTGAGCGGGCGGGCACGCCTGCCCGCTCGCCGATGCTGACCGCAGAAAGGAGCCCCTCAATGTGGTACGACGCGTTTATCAACCCGCTTTCCGCGACAACGCTTCTGCTGATCGTCGCGTTCGGAATTTACCAGGTCCGTCGGATGCAACAGCTCAAAGGCCGGACCAAGCCCTCGGCCCTCGCCGCCGATGGCGACCCGCACGATGCACAGGACTGACCGGCTAGACGCTCCCGGGCGGCGATGATACGCCCGGGGGCATGAGCGACGATCCCGACGCCGAGACGGAGGACACGCGGCGGGATCTCGTCGAGCCGCTCTCCCGCGCGCTCGGCTCAAGGTACCTCACCTATGCGCTCTCGACGATCATGGGGCGCGCCCTTCCCGATGCGCGCGACGGGCTCAAGCCCGTGCACCGGCGCATCCTCTATGCCATGGGCGTGCTCAACCTCGCGCCGAACGGGCGGTATCTCAAAAGCGCGAAGATCGTCGGCGATACGATGGGGGATTATCACCCCCACGGCGACGGCGCGATCTACGATGCCCTCGTGCGGTTGTCGCAGGATTTCGCCCAGCGCTATCCGCTCGTCGACGGGCAAGGCAATTTCGGCAATATCGACGGCGATGCGGCCGCCGCGGCGCGCTATACCGAGGCTCGACTGACCGACGTCGCGATGGCTCTCCTCGATGGCCTCGAGGAAGACGCGGTCGATTTCCGTCCGACGTATGACGGGCGCAAGTCCGAGCCCGAGATCCTGCCAGCGGGCTTTCCCAACCTCCTCGCGAACGGCTCGACCGGCATCGCGGTCGGCATGGCCACCTCGATCCCGCCGCACAATGCCGGGGAGGTCTGCGCCGCCCTTTTGCATTTGATCAAAGACCCAGAGGCCGGGCTCGAGACCCTGCTCGAACATCTGCCGGGGCCCGATTTCCCCACGGGCGGCGTCCTCGTCGAACCGGCCGAGGCGATCCGGGAAGCCTATGCGACGGGCCGCGGGGGGTTCCGGCTCCGGGCCGCCTGGCAGGTCGAACCCCTTGCCCGCGGCCAGTGGCAGATCGTCGTCACCGAGATCCCCTATGCGGTGCAAAAGTCCAAGTTGATCGAACGGATCGCCGACCTGATCACGCAAAAGAAACTGCCCGTTCTTGCCGATATCCGCGACGAATCCGCCGAAGACGTGCGTCTGGTGCTCGAACCCAAATCGAGCAAGCTCGACCCCGCGATGATCATGGAGACGCTCTACCGCCTCTCGGACTTGGAAAGCCGGTTTCCGCTCAACATGACCGTGCTGATCGACGGGCGGACGCCGGGGGTGGCCTCGCTCAAGGAGGTGATGCGCGCCTTTCTCGATCATCGGCGCGCGGTGCTCATCCGCCGGTCGCGGCATCGGCTCGCCAAGATCGCCCACCGGCTCGAGGTGCTCGACGGCTACATCGTCGCCTATCTGAACCTCGACCGGGTGATCGAGATCATTCGCGCCGAGGACGAGCCGAAGCCCGCGCTGATGGCCGAGGATTGGGGCGACGGCGTGCGGCTCTCGGAGGTGCAGGCGGAGGCGATCCTCAACATGCGGCTGCGGTCGCTCCGGCGCCTCGAAGAGATGCAACTGCGCCGGGAGCGCGACGACCTGATTGCGGAGCAGACCGGGCTCGAGGCGCTCTTGCGCGATGAAGGCGCGCAATGGGATCGCATCGCCGACGAGATCCGCGGGATCCGGGATCGCTTCGGCGCACCGCCGGCGTTGCGCGGCCTGCGCTCGGTCGAGGCGCTTCGGACCGCCCGGGCCGAGCACGATCCCTGGCCATTGGGGGCACGGCGGACAGCGCTCGACGAGGCGCCCCAGTCCGAGCCCGTGCCCGTGGAGGCGCTCGTGGAACGCGAGCCGGTGACGGTCGTCCTGTCGCATCAGGGCTGGATCCGCGCGATGAAGGGCCACCTGCCGCTCGACAGCGAGCTCAAATTCCGCGACGGCGACGGGCTGCAGATCCTTCTGCATGCTCAGACGACGGATCGGTTGCTCGCTTTCTCAGATGGCGGGCGGGTCTTTACGCTGGCGGCCGAACGGCTGCCCGGCGGGCGGGGCCTCGGTGAACCCGTGCGGCTGATGATGGACCTGCCGAACGAGGAGCGTATCGCCGCGCTTTTCGTGCATGTCCCGGGACGGCGGCGGCTCCTCGCCTCCTCGGCGGGCGACGGGTTCCTGGTCGGCGAGGACGCCCTCGTCGCCCAGACCCGGGCCGGCAAACAAGTGCTGAGCCTGCGCGACGGGGCGGCTGCCCGGGTCTGCCGCCCGGCCGAGGGCGATCATGTCGCGGTGATCGGCGAGAACCGGAAGCTGCTGGTCTTTCCGCTCGACGAACTCCCCGAGATGGCCCGCGGCAAAGGCGTGCGGCTTCAGAAATACAAAGACGGCGGACTGTCGGACGCGATCGTGCTCCGCCTTGCGGACGGGCTCTCCTGGCCGATGCCGGACGGGCGGACACGCAGCGAGCCCGATCTCCGCGAATGGCTCGGCAAGCGCGCCACCGCTGGCCGAACGGCCCCGCGGGGCTTTCCGCGGAGCAACCGGTTCTCCGACTGAGGCTGGCCGAACGGAATGCACAGCCCGCGCTTGGTTTCCTTTGAAACACTTTCCCCAAGGGGTTGAGTAAAGTCATACTCCAACCGATCCGAGTTGCGATCCGGTCGTAATTGGCCCGAGAAAACAATGATTTCGGCCAAATCACGCCCTAATTCCGACCCGATCTGAAGGCAAAACCTCACTCGTAGCGTAACGGGCACCGCCCGCTGTTGTTTGTGTTGCGTGCGTGGCGGCGTGCCCAGTCGTGTTGTGTGCGTGTGACGGGGCCGCCGCCGTCCAGTCCCCCCTGGCGGCGGCAGCTGGGTACCCGCAAAAACCCCGGATCGGGCGTTCCTGCTCTCAATGTAATCAACGGCTTGGCGGCTGCGCTCCTCGTGCAATCCGGGGTTTTTGCGGGCGCCCACCTCGGGTTCTCGGCGGAGAGGACGCCTGCGAGGGCAACGCCCCTCAGGGTTTTGCGGCCCGGAGAACGGGATAATACTGGGTAAAGACGAAATCGTCCGCTGCATTCGCCTCGTGGCAGGCATTGCAGGTCTCGGCCGGGAACGCCTCGGCCGTTTCGGCATAGGGCTCCGGCGTGTGGCCGAACGAGAAATAGGCCCAATTGCCCGGCTCGTCGGCGAAGCGCTCGGCGTCCTTGACCTTGAGCTCGAGACCGGCGAACGCGCCCTGGAAGTATCCCTGCCCCGAAGTCTGGAAACAGGCGCCGGTGGCCGGGTCAGCCTCACAATCGGCGGCCGCGCGCAACAGAACGAGTTCTTTGACGAACTGCGTGCCGTCGGCCCATTCGCCGGTGCGGCTCCAATGGGCAAAGGCGGTCGGTTCGATATAGACGTTGTGGTACTCGGGGAACGGAGCCTCGCCGCCGTTCATCGCGTTCGGCGTAAGCGGCGCGCCGACAAAAATCCAGGACCGCCAGTTGTCCGGACGCTCGACGGCGCCTTCGGCGGTGAAACTCGCGCGGGTGATCTCTTGGGCGGTGGCGCCTGCGCCGAGCGCGATGACGGCCACGCCAGCGGCGGCGATGGTGCGGGTATTGGGCATGGATCCCTCCGGTTGACTGCCTAACGAGACCGGAGCATGGAGGCGACGCGTGGGGCTTCCCACTACCATATGCTGATGGCAACCATAGAGCGCCGTTATGGGGGACGGGCCGTGGAGTTTCACCAGATACGCTATTTTATCGCGGCCAGCGATAAATTTAACTTTACCCCTGCAGCGGAGGCGGCGGGCGTCTCGCAACCGGCGATGACCGTCGCGATCCGTAAGCTCGAGGACGAACTGGGCGGACCGCTCTTTCTGCGCCAGACCGGCGGGCTCGTGCTGACCGATCTCGGCCGCGAGATGCGCACCCATCTCGCGCGGATCGACGAGACCCGACGGGCCGCTCGGGAGGCGGCGCGGGCGCTCCTCGAGGATCCGGGGAAAGAGGTCGCGCTCGGCGTCTACTCGACAATCGGCCCGCGCTCGATCTCTGGGGCCATCGGCACCTTCGAGACGACCGAGCCCGAGGTCCGGCTTGTCATTCACGACGTCTGGGGGCCGAAAGCCTATGAATTGCTGCTCTCCGGCGCCTTCGAGGCAGCGATCGTCGCACGCCACGGGCCCCTGCCCGAGCGGATCGCGGCGCGGCCGCTCTATCGCGAGCCGATGGTCTTGGCGATCGCGGCGGACCATCCGTGGGCCGGACGTCCCGTCCTAGCCGCGGAGCTTGCCGGCCTCACCTATCTCGATCGGCTTCGCTGCGAATATCGCGCGGAGATCCAGGCCGAGCTTGGACGTCGGCAGATCCCGCTGCGGGTGTCGATGCGGAGCGAGCCCGAGGACTGGGTGCTCGCGGCGGTGGCGGCGGGGCGCGGGGTTACGATCATTCCCCGCGACCAAGTGGTGATGCCCGGCGTCGCGAGCTGTCCGCTGCCGGATCTCGTCTATGACCGTGTGATCGAGATCGCGACCGTTGCGGGGCGACGCCTTCCGCCTGCCGCAGAGCGGCTGGTGCGGTTTCTCAGCGAACGGGAATGGGAGTGACCGCCGCCGGTCACTCGGCCGCCTGGGCGGCGGCGCTGTCGCTGCTCTCGGCGAGGAATTTCTCTGCCTCGAGCGCGGCCATGCAGCCCATCCCCGCCGAGGTCACCGCCTGGCGATAGATGTAATCCGTTACATCGCCGGCCGCGAAGACGCCGGGCACGGCGGTCCGGGTCGATCCGGGCTCGGTCACCACATACCCGCCGTGATGGGTCTCGAGCTGGTCGCGCACCAGTTCCGAGGCCGGCGCATGGCCGATCGCGATGAAGACCCCTTCGACGGCGAGCTCGCGCGTCTCTCCGGTCCGGGTATGGGCGAGACGCACGCCCGTGACGCCGGCCGGGCGTTCGCCGAGGATCTCGTCGACCCGGTGGTCCCAGACGACCTCGATCTTCGGATGGGCGAACAGCCGCTTCTGCAGGATCGCCTCGGCCCGGAGACTGTCGCGCCGGTGCACGAGCGTCACCTTCGAGGCGAGATTGGCGAGATAGAGCGCTTCCTCGACCGCCGTGTTCCCGCCGCCGACGACCAGGACCTCCTTGCCGCGATAGAAGAACCCGTCGCAGGTCGCGCAGGCGGAGACGCCAAAGCCCTTGAACCGCTCCTCGCTCTCGAGGCCGAGCCAGCGGGCCTGGGCGCCGGTCGCCAGGATCACCGCATCGGCCTCCCAGACCTGACCGCTGTCGCCGGTTGCGACGAAGGGCCGCCGGGAGAGATCGAGCCGGGTCACGATGTCCGAGACGACCTCGGTACCCACCGCCCGGGCATGGGCCTCCATCTGGACCATCAGCTCAGGGCCTTGGGTGGTCACGAGGCCCGGCCAGTTCTCCACATCGGTGGTGATCGTCAGCTGCCCGCCCGGCTGAATGCCCTGGACGAGCACCGGCTCGAGGAGCGCACGCGCCGCATAAACGGCCGCCGTGTAGCCTGCCGGCCCCGAGCCGATGATGAGCACGCGCACGTGGCGCGGCGCAGCGGAGGTGGTGTCGGGCATGGTCGCTCTCCTCTCCTTGTCGTGCCTATCTAGCCGGTGGACGGGGCGAACCCAAGCGGTGTCACGGAGCTGCGAGGGTCTCAGCCGCAGACGCCGCCGTCGCGGGTGCGCAGAAAGATCTCGACGCGCCGGTTGAGCTGGCGGCCGCGGGGGTCGTCGCGTCCGTCGGGCGTGACGTTCGGCACGCGGGGGGCAAGCTCCCCGGCGCCGCGGATCACGAAGCGCTGCCCGCGAAGGTCTTGGATCCCCTGCAGATACCGCATGACCGCAAGCGCCCGGCGCTCTGAGAGCTGCTGGTTCGCGGCGACGCTGCCGATGCTGTCCGTATGGCCCGTGACCTCGACGACGAGCGGGCGAAGCTCAGCGATTTCGGTGGCGGCCGCGGTCAGGGTCGGCACCGCATCCGCGCGCACATAGGACTGGCCGAAATCGAACAGCACATCGCCGGTCATCTCGAGGACCGCCCCGCATGCCGTGTCGTAGATCACCAGCGGCGGGGGTGCCGCAACCGTCGCCAGCGGATGCCGCCGCCGCCCAGGCAGGCAGGTCACGCCATAGCGGAGCCCCTCGACGCCGATCCGGGCGCGATAGCCGGTGCGCTCGACCATGGCGTAGAGATTGCGCAAAAGGTCGTTCGGCGACAGCATAGAGGTATAGCTGACGGTCCGGGACGTGCTCCGCGCCTCGATCGGGCGGAGATCGATCCGCCCCGGAAAGGCGTTCATCTCCGCATCGAAGGTCGCGAGGCTCGGCTGCGTGCATTCCTTGAAAAGGATCGTATAGGTCCGCTCCCATTGGGCCGCGGCGATCCCGGGCGCGAAGAGCACGGAGAGGACGCAGATGGCGACGAGACGGGCGATGGCACGCATGGGGGCTCTCCTCGGAGGGTTTCCCTGCGACTATAGCAGCCTCACGGCCGGTTTTGCGACGTCGTCTGCGACGGCAGGCGCCCGGCGAAGAGCCGCGCAAGGACGATCTCCGCCACCCGGTCGCCCTCGGCCAACGCCGGATACCGCCAGCTCTCGATCCGTCCCTCGAAGGGGCGCGCGATCCCGCGAAGCGCGAGCGCGTCGTGGAAGCGGCGGCATTTCGCTGTCGGTCGGGCGACGGGGAAGATGTGGATCGGCAGCCCCGCCGACGCGGCCTCGGACGCCATGTTGACGCTGTCCTCGGTGACGAGCGCCGCCTCGGCAAGCCCGAGGATCCCGGGATAGGGGTTCTCGCCCGTGCCCCGATAGAGAAGATGCCGCCCCGGATCGAGCACACGCGCCAGTCGCTCTGCGACCGGCTGCGGCGTGCGCCGCGAAAGCGTGATCAGCAAGCTCCACCCGGTCTCGGCCAAGGTCGCGAGATCCTCGGCGAGCAATTGGCCGTCCTCCTCGGCCCAGCCCGCCATCGGTCCCGGACCGCCGACCAGAACCGCCAGACGCCGGCCCCGGAGCCCAGCGAGGCGCGGCCGCCAGATCGCCGCCTCGGCACGGATACGCTCGACCGTCACCCGGCCGATGGCGCCGAGGGTCGTCACCACCCCCTCGCCGCGGAGCCGGTCGTGCTCGGGCACCACGCGGAGATCGGCCGACCGCCGCGCAAGCCCCGCATTCAGGATCTGCACGCGGCGCACGCCCTGACGCGCGAGCCGCGCAAGCGCCGGCGCCGCCCGCCGGCCGGCCGCGATCGCGAGATCGGGATAGGGGGGGGCGAGCGCCCC
>JBHJGX010000021.1:0-109461 GCA_050331395.1 Paracoccaceae bacterium | reverse complement strand
CCCCCCCCCCCCCCCCGCCCCCGGCGCGGGGCGCCGCCCCGCGCGGGGGGGGGGGGGGCGGGGGGCCGGAGCGGCAACGGCGGTGCGGCCGAAGCCGCAGCGTCCGTGTCGCAATCCCGGCAGACAGGCCTCCGGCGCGCGGGGCGGGTCGGCCAATCGGGGTGTCTGTCGAGCGGTTGTGCCTCGCCCCGCGTCAAGCCCAGCCCAGCCCAGCCCAGCCCCGTGGGCGCCTTGCCGGGTCGGCCGCCAGCGCCTAGGCTCGCGACCAGATCCGACGGAGTGCGCATGACCGAGACCCCCGACGCCGGCCCCTATCAGGTGCTCGCGCGCAAATACCGGCCGGCCGATTTCTCCGAGCTGATCGGCCAGGAGGCCATGGTCCGTACGCTGACCGCCGCCTTCGAGACCGGCCGCATCGCCCATGCCTTCGTGCTGACCGGCGTGCGCGGCGTCGGCAAGACGACCACCGCCCGGATCATCGCCAAGGGGCTGAACTGCCTGGCGCACGACCGGCCGACCATCGCGCCCTGCGGCGTCTGTGCCGCCTGCACCGGGATCGCCCGCGGCTCCCATGTGGACGTCCTCGAGATGGATGCGGCGTCGAATACCGGCGTCGACTATATTCGCGAGATCAACGAGGCGGTCCGCTATCGCCCGACCGAGGTGCGCTACAAGGTCTATATCATCGACGAAGTCCACATGCTGAGCACGGCCTCGTTCAACGCGCTCTTGAAGACCCTCGAAGAGCCGCCGGCGCATGTGAAATTCATCCTGGCCACCACCGAGATCCGCAAAGTGCCGGTGACCGTGCTGTCGCGCTGCCAGCGCTTCGATCTGCGCCGGATCGAGCCCGAGGCGATGATGGCCCATCTCGCGGCGGTCGCCGCGGCCGAAGGCGCCGCGCTCGAGGCGGGCGCGCTCGCGCTGGTCGCACGGGCGGCCGAAGGCTCGGTCCGCGACGCCCTCTCGCTCCTCGATCAGGCGATTGCGCCGGGGGCGGAGGCGAGCGCCGAGGCGGTGCGGGCGATGCTCGGCCTCGCCGACCGGGGACGGGTGATCGATCTCTTCGAGGCGGTGATGCGCGGCGATGCGGCCGGTGCGCTCGCCGAGCTCTCGGGGCAGTATGCCGAGGGGGCGGACCCGGCCCTCGTCCTCCGCGACCTGGCCGAGCTCACACATTGGATCTCGGTGCTGAAGATCTCGCCCGAGGCGGCGGAGGACCCGACCGCGAGCCCGGAGGAACGCCGCCGCGGGGCCGAGCTCGCCGAGCGGCTGTCGATGCGGGTGCTGACCCGGACCTGGCAGATGCTGCTCAAGGCGATGGAGGAGGTGCCGCTCGCGCCGAATGCGATGATGGCGGCCGAGATGGCGCTGATCCGGCTCTCCCATGTGGCCGATTTGCCGCCGCCCGAGGAGCTGGTCCGGCGCTTGACCGCGGACGAGGGGACCGGCCCGCCGCGCGCAGGCGGCCAGGGCGGGACCGGAGGTCGGGGCGGGCCGTCCGCCCGGCTCCGGGCCGTCGACGGAGGACCCGCAGCCGCCTCCCGGATGGCAGCGGCGCCCGTGCCCGAACCCGTGTCCGTGCCCAAACCCGTGCCCGTGCCCGGGCATGTGGAGGCGCGAGACAGCGCCGCCGCCGCCGATCCGCTCGCCCGCCTCGCGGCCTTCGAGGACGTCCTTGCGCTCCTCTCCGAGGCGCGGGAATACGTGCTCCTCGAAGCGCTCGAGAGCTTCGCGCGGGTCGTCTCCTATCGCCCGGGCGCACTCGAGATAAACCCCGCCCCCGGCGCGCCGGCCGACCTGGCGGGCCGCACCGGCGCGACGCTGCGGGCGCTCACCGGCCAGCCCTGGCAGGTCGCCGTCTCCGGCGCCCCGGGCCTGCCGACCCCCGCCGAGACCGCCCGCGCCGCCCGCGACACCCGCCTCGCGCGCGCGGCTGAAGAACCGATGGTCGCCGCCGCCCTTGCGCTCTTTCCCGGCGCCACGCTACTGCCGATCCGAGACGTGCCGGCGCCGGGCGGGGCCGGAGCGGGGGACCGGGCCTCCGACGACCCCGCCTGGGACGCGCCAGCCTGGGATGACGCTGCCGGGCTGGAGCCGGCCGGGGAGGCAGACGGGCTCGGGGACGGCGACGTCTTCGACCCGGAGGATCCATTCGAGGAGGACTGAGGATGTTCAAAGGGCTCGGAGCGCTCGGCGACATGGGCAAGCTGATGAAGCAAGCCCAGGAGATGCAGGAAAAGATGGCGGCGCTTCAGGAGAAGATCGCCGAGATGGAGGCCGAGGGCACCTCTGGCGCGGGCCTGGTCACCGCGACCGCCACCGCCGAGGGCGTCGTCCGGCGCCTCTCTGTGGACTTCTCGCTCCTCGGTGCCGAGGCCGAACGCGAGGTGCTCGAGGACCTGATCGTCGCCGCCGTCAACGACGCGGTCGCCCGCGCCAAGGAAATGGGCCGCGAGGAGATGGCCAAGGCGACCGAAGGGCTCGGCCTGCCGCCCGGCATGAAACTGCCCTTCGGCTGACGCGCCGCGGGGCGCCGATGGCGGGCAAGTCCGAGATCGAGACCCTGATCGACCTGCTCGCCAAGCTCCCGGGCCTCGGGCCCCGGTCTGCGCGGCGGGCGGCGCTTGCGCTCGTCAAACGGCGCGAACGGCTCCTCATGCCCTTGGCCGAAGCGGTCGCCGCGGTGGCCGAGCGCGTGCGAACCTGCACGGTCTGCGGCAATATCGCCACCGCCGAGCGCTGCGAGATCTGCGAGGACCCGCGGCGCGATCATGCCCTCCTCGCCGTCGTCGCGGACGTCTCGGATCTCTGGGCGCTCGAGCGCGCGGGCGTCTTCCGCGGCCAGTACCACGTGCTCGGCGGCGTCCTCTCGGCCCTCGACGGGGTGACGCCCGAAAGCCTGCGCATCCCCGAACTCGCCGACCGGGTGGCGCGCTCGAACATCGCCGAAGTGGTGCTCGCGCTGCCGGTGACCATCGACGGGCAGACGACCGCGCATGTGGTCGCCGATTACCTGGTCGACACGCAGGCCCGGCTGAGCTCCCTCGCCCAAGGCGTGCCGATCGGCGGCGAGCTCGACTATCTCGACGAGGGCACGCTAACGGCCGCCTTCTCGGCCCGGCGACCGCTGTGACCGGCAGGACCTCCCCCGTGGCGGCCTGGGCGGAGCGCACGGCCCCCTCGCTCGACGCGCTCGCCGAGATCGCCGAAGCCGCGCTTGCCCGGCTGCCCGCGGTCGTGCGGGAAGCGGCAGCGGGCTGCGTCCTCCGGGTGGCCGACTGGCCCGACGAGGAGACGCTGGCGGAGCTCGACGCCGAGGCGATCGAGATCACCGGGCTTTACCGGGGCCTCGCGCTCACCGAGCGCTCGGTCGCGGAGTGGGGCACGCTGCCCGACGAGATCTGGCTCTATCGCCGGCCGATCCTCGACGAGTGGGCCGAGCGGGGCGACGTCCCCCTCGGCAACCTGGTCGCCCATGTGCTGGTGCACGAGATCGCCCACCATTTCGGCTGGTCCGACGACGACATCGCCGCCGTCGACGCCTGGTGGCGCTGAGCGGTTCAGAGCCGCCGGTCCTCGAGCGGAGCCCAGGTCTGCGGATCGACGATCAGCCGGGCGATCCCCGAGGCCGCTGCGTCGAGAAGCGCCGCGCCCTTCTCGGCGGTCGCCCGGGTCGGGTTGCCCGTGACCCCGGTCGGCGTGCGGTCCTGCATCGGCCGCCAGCGGTGCGAGGCGATCCCGGTTCCGGTGATGTTGCCGTCGTTGCCTTGGCCGAGCGCGGCCAGATCGCCCGTGTCGACGAGCGCGGCTTCGATGGCCAGCATCATCGAGGTCTCCGCCTCGCAGGCGTGGCTGATGCCGGTCTGGTCCTCGAGCAGCCCGCCGATCTCGGCCCCGGCCTCATCCACATAGGTGGTGCCGACCAGCGTTGCCGGCAGCCCAGGGGCGATCTCGTCGATGGTCGCCTTCATGGTGTTGATGTTCCCGCCATGGCTGTTCGAGATCAGAATGTCGTGGAACCCCAGGCGGATCAGACACTCGATTAGGTCGACGAGGAGGGCGCGGAAGGTGTCGGCGCTGACCGAGAGCGTGCCGCCGAAGGCCATGTGATGCTCGGAAAGCCCGGACCAGACGACCGGGGCGACCACGGTCGGGCGCGTGGGATAGGCGATGCGCGCCGCCCGAAGCGCGATTTCGTGCCCGAGGCGCGTGTCGGTCATCACCGGCAGGTGCGGCCCGTGCTGCTCGATCGAGGCGACGGGCAGGATCACCACCGCGTTTCGTTCGGCGCGCGCACGGAGCTCTTGGGCCTTTAGGCGGGACCAGTCGACTTCGGTCATGGGGCGCACTCCTTTGCGGTCAGGTCGCACGACCCTAGCCCGCGCGGTGGGCCGCGAACAGCCCGTGTCGCACCCTGCCGCATGCGGGGTTAACCGGGCGTTATCTCCGAAACGCTATCCGGTAGGTCCGAGCCGAATATCCGCCCCGATCTCGGCCCGGATCTCCGTTCGCATATCGGGGCCGGACGAAGGGACCCCGACCCGTGACCGATGACCCGACGCTCGTCCCGGCCTGCGAGGCGCTTCTCGCCAAGATGGCAATGGCGGCCGCGTGGCGGGCCGAGCTGATGCGGGAGGCACGGTCGGCCGAGGCGGAGATCCGTGCGCTCCGCAGGGCGATCGGCGGGGTCCTCGCGGTTATGCCGCCCGAGGCGCGCGCTGCGGTCGAGGCCCGGCTTGCGACCGCAGCGGCCGCCGCAACGGGGCTCGCCACCCCCCGCGGCCGGCCGTCGAGCCGGATGGCGGCGGTCCATGCGGTCCTGCTCGGCCAGCTCGGGGGGCGGATCACCAATCGGGACGTCAGCCACGCGATCGCGGCGTTCGGGTTTCCCGCTTCGCCGGCGACGGTCGCCCGGATCCTGCATGCGAAAAAGCTGCAAGGCGTGGTGAGGCCGCTGGCGCGCGGGCTTTGGGAGGTCGCCGCGGACCACCCGCTGCTCACGATGTCAGAGCCGTTTTGACTGCCCGTTCAGTCGGTTAAGAACGGCAGGTCGAGCCCCTGCGCACGCGCGCAGTCGACCGCCTCGGGATAGCCCGCATCGGCGTGGCGCATGACGCCCGTGCCCGGATCGTTCCAAAGGACCCGGGCAATCCGGCGCGCCGCCGCCTCGGTCCCGTCGGCGACGACGACCATCCCCGCATGCTGGCTATAGCCCATGCCGACCCCGCCGCCGTGGTGCAGGCTGACCCAGGTCGCTCCCGAGGCGGTGTTCAGGAGCGCGTTGAGGAGCGGCCAGTCCGAGACCGCGTCCGAGCCGTCGCGCATGCCCTCGGTCTCGCGGTTGGGGCTGGCGACCGAGCCCGAATCCAGATGGTCCCGGCGGATCACCACCGGGGCCGAAAGCTCGCCCGAGGCGACCATCTCGTTGAAGGCGAGGCCGAGCCGGTGCCGGTCGCCGAGGCCGACCCAGCAGATCCTGGCCGGCAAGCCTTGGAACGCGATGCGCGCGCGCGCCATGTCGAGCCATTGGTGGAGGTGCGTGTCCTGCGGCATGAGCTCGCGCACTTTGGCGTCGGTGCGGAAGATGTCTTCCGGGTCGCCCGAGAGCGCGCACCAGCGGAAGGGCCCGACGCCCCGGCAAAACAGCGGGCGGATGTAGGCGGGCACGAAGCCCGGGAAATCGAACGCGTCGGCGAGCCCCTCGTCTTTGGCGACCTGCCTGATATTATTGCCATAATCGAGCGTCGGCACCCCCGCCCGCCAGAATGCGAGCATCGCCTCCACATGGCGGCGCATCGAGGCCCGCGCGGCGGTCTCGACGGCGGCCGGGTCGCTTTCGCGCCGGGCCCGCCACTCGCCGAGGCTCCAGCCGGCCGGGAGATAGCCGTTGAGGGGGTCGTGCGCCGAGGTCTGGTCGGTCACGATGTCAGGGCGCGGGCCGGTGCCGTCGGCCATGCGCCGGGCGATTTCGGGCACCACGTCGGCGGCATTGCCCACGAGCCCCACGGATTTTGCCTCGCCGGCCGCGGTCCAGCGGGCGATCATCTCGAGCGCGTCGTCGAGGGTCGTCGCGATTTCGTCCACATAGCGGGTGCGCCGGCGGAATTCGATGCGATCCGGGTCGCATTCGACGGCGAGGCAGGACGCGCCGGCGAAGACCGCGGCGAGCGGCTGCGCGCCTCCCATGCCGCCGAGGCCCGCGGTCAAGATCCACCGCCCGGTCAGGTCGCCGCCGTAATGGGTGCGGCCGGCCTCGACAAAGGTCTCGTAGGTGCCCTGGACAATCCCTTGCGTGCCGATGTAGATCCATGACCCCGCGGTCATTTGACCGTACATCATCAGACCTTTGCGGTCGAGCTCGTGGAAATGGGACCAAGTCGCCCATTCCGGCACCAAGTTCGAGTTGGCGATCAACACCCGGGGCGCGTCCGGATGCGTGGGAAATATTCCCACGGGCTTGCCGGATTGCACCAAGAGCGTTCGGTCCTCGGGCAGCCCTTCGAGCGCGGCGCAAATCCGGTCGAAATCGTCCCAGGTCCGCGCCGCCCGGCCGATCCCGCCATAGACCACGAGCTCATGCGGGTTTTCCGCGACCTCGGGGTCGAGATTGTTCATCAGCATGCGATAAGGCGCCTCGGTCGCCCAGGAGCGGCAGGTGCGCTCGGGCCCGCGGGGCGCTCGGACGATCCGGGTGTTGTGGCGCGGGTGGGTCATGGGCGGCCTCCAGAGGGTGTTTCCGGAGGCTGGCCCAAACCCGCCCGGCAGGCAAGGCGCGCGGGATCGGGCGGCGGCGGCCTAGAGCCCACGATGGCGCTGTCGAGGACCGTGCCGTCCGGGCCGAGGGTAATCGCCAAGACGTCGTCCTGGCGGATCTGCTGAGGCGCCAGCTGGAAGTTGAGCGCCGCAGCGGTGTCGAGGGCCGTCCTGAGCGCGGCCTCCGACAGGGGCGCGACCGCCTCCTCGATCCGGATCGCCTGCGGCGTCGCATGGCCGGCGACCGTCCGGTCGGGCACATCGATGAGGTCGGCGCCGGGTTCGTGGTCCAAGGCGCCGAAATGCGGCCGCCCGATCAAGGCGTGTCGAGCACGGGAAAGAGCTCTGGACCTGCCGCCGTCTGCACCGCGCCGCTGGCGACGATCCGGGCCGCGGCGGCGATGTCGGGCGCCATCATGCGGTCGGCCTCGAGGGGAGGCACATCGTGCCGGAGCCGCGCGGTCACCCGCAGAAGCGGCGCAGAGGTCTGAAGCGGCGCACGGAACCCCACGCCTTGGGCGGCCGCCATGAGCTCGATAGCCAGGATCTGCGCGAGGTTGCCGGCCATCTCGAGGAGCCGGCGGGCGGCGTGGGTGGCCATGGAGACGTGGTCTTCTTGGTCGGCGCTGGTCGGGGTCGAGTCGGTCGAGCGCGGCGTCGCTAGCGCCTTGTTCTCGGACATGAGCGCGGCCGAGGTGACCTCGGCGATCATAAAGCCGGAATTGAGGCCCGGATCGGGCGACAGGAACGCGGGCAGCCCGAAGTTCAGCGTCGGATCGACGAGAAGGGCGACCCGGCGCTGGGCGATCGAGCCGGTCTCGGCAAGCGCGAGGGCGATCTGGTCGGCGGCGAAAGCCACGGGCTCGGCGTGGAAATTCCCGCCCGAAACGATGGATCCGTCAGCAAGGACAAGGGGGTTGTCGGTGACCGCGTTCGCCTCGCATTCGAGCACGGCGCCCGCGCCCCGCAGCAGATCGAGCGCCGCGCCGGCGACCTGCGGCTGACAGCGCAGGCAATAGGGGTCCTGGACACGCTCGTCCGCCTCCCGGTGGCTTTCGCGGATCTCCGAGCCCGCGATGAGCGCACGGAGCGCACGCGCCGCCTCGATTTGGCCGCGATGGCCGCGGAGCGCGTGGATCTCGGCCCGGAAGGGCGTCGAGGAGCCCATCGCCGCGTCCGTCGAAAGCGCGCCGGTGGCAAGCGATGCGCTCGCGAGCCGCCAGCCCTCGAAAAGCCCCGCGAGCGCGAGCGCCGTCGAGATCTGCGTGCCGTTGATCATCGCCAGGCCTTCCTTCGGCCCGAGCGCGAGGGGGCGGAAGCCCTCGGCCTGGAGCGCATCGCCCGCAGGCACCCGATAGCCGTGGTGAAAGACCTCGCCCTCGCCGAGGAGGGCCGCGGTCAGATGTGCGAGCGGGGCGAGATCTCCGGAGGCGCCCACCGAGCCTTGCGCGGGGACGACCGGCACGATCCCGCGCGCGGTCAGGGTCTCGAGCGCCTCGATGACGGCCCAGCGCACGCCCGAGGCGCCCCGGCCGAGCGAAAGGAGCTTGAGCGCGATGGCGAGACGGACGATCTCGGGGGCGAGCGGCACGCCGACCCCGGCCGCGTGGCTGCGGATCAGGTTGCGCTGGAGCGCGGCGGTTGCCGAGGGTTGGACGCGGACCTGTGCCAGTTTGCCGAAGCCCGTGTTCACGCCGTAAACGGGCGCCTCGGCGGCGGCGGCCCGGGCCACATGGGCGGCGGCGGCCTCGACGGCCGGCCGGCAGGCGGGATCGAGACGGAGCGGGCGGTCGTCGCGCCAGACCGCCTCGAGGCTTGCGAGCGTCGCCGCCCCCGGCACTAACAGATGGCTGAGCGCGCTCACGTCGCGACCCCGCGGAAAAGCCGCCGGTGGAGCCGCGTGCCGCCGATCCGATAGGCAAGCTCGGCCGGGTCGTGCGCCTCCCAGATTGCAATATCGGCGGAGAGCCCGGGGGCGATCCGGCCGGTCTCGGCGCCGAGCCCGAGGGCCCGGGCCGCCTCGCGGGTGGCGCCGGCGAGTGCCTCGGCGGGAGTAAGGCGAAAGAACGTCGCGGCCATGTTGAGTGCGAGGAGGAGCGAGGTCATCGGCGAGGAGCCCGGGTTGCAGTCGGTCGCGACCGCCATCGGCACGCCGGCGGCGCGGAGGGCCGCGACCGGCGGGCTCCGGGTCTCGCGGAGGGTGTAATAGGCCCCCGGCAGCAGCACGGCGACGGTCCCGGCGGCAGCGAGCGCGTCGACCCCGGCGGCGTCGAGATATTCGAGATGGTCCGCCGAGAGCGCCCCGTGGCGGGCCGCGAGCGCTGCGCCGCCCAAGGCCGAGAGCTGCTCGGCGTGGAGTTTGACCGGCAGGCCGAGCGCATGGGCCGCGTCGAACACCCGGCCGATCTGGGCGGGGCTGAACGCAATCCCCTCGCAGAAGCCGTCCACCTGGTCCACGAGCCCCTCGGCCGCCATCGCCGGCAGGATCTCCCCGGCCACCCGGTCGATATAGCCGTCCGGGTCGCCTTCATGCTCGGGCGGGACCGCATGGGCGGCAAGGCAGGTGGTGACGATCCGCACGGGCCGGAGCGTGCCGAGCGCGCGGGCCACCCGGAGCTGGCGGAGCTCGGTTTCGAGGTCGAGACCGTAGCCCGACTTGATCTCGACAGTTGCCACGCCCTCGGCCAAGAGCGCGTCGAGACGGGGCAGCGCATCGGCCAAAAGCGCGTCGGCGCTGGCGGCGCGCGTTGCGGCGACCGTCGAGCGGATGCCGCCGCCGGCGCGGGCGATCTCCTCGTAGGTGGCGCCCTCGAGGCGGAGCGCGAATTCCCGCGCCCGGTTCCCGCCGAAGACCAGATGCGTGTGACAATCGACGAGCGCAGGTGTCGCCAGGCGCCCGGCAAAGCGCTCTTCCGGCCAGAGGGCGTAGAGCTCGGGAAGCGTCGCATGCGGGCCCGCCCAGGCGATGCGGCCGTCCTCGATGGCGACCGCCCCTCCGGAGACGAGGCCGAGCGGATCGCCCGGACCGGCTGCGAGCGTGGCAAGCGTCAGCTCCGAGAGCACCCGTCCGGTCATCGCGTCTCCTTGCGCGCCCTCGGCCCTATCGGCCGGGCCCTCCGCGCGCTAGCATTCGGCCACGGGCGGGCGGCGCGCAAGGACAAACCGGCATGCAGACGACGATCTGGGCGGAGACGGCGCTCTTGCCCGAAGGCTGGGCCGATGGGGTCCGGGTCGGCATCGCATCCGGCCGCATCGCCGAGGTCGCCCCCGCCGCGCCTGCGCCTGCACCTGACGACATCCGGGTCGGTGCGCTTTTGCCCGCGCCCGGGAACCTGCACAGTCACGCGTTTCAGCGGGCGATGGCGGGGCTGACCGAACACCGCACAAGCGCCGCGGACAGTTTCTGGACCTGGCGGGATCTGATGTACCGCTTCGTCGCCCGGCTTGAACCGGAGGATGTGGAGGCGATTGCGGCTCAGGTCTTCGTCGAGATGCTTGAGGCGGGCTTTGCGGCGGTCGGCGAGTTCCATTATCTGCACAATACCCCCGACGGCGCGGCCTATGCGGAGCCGGCAGAACTCTCGGCCCGGATCGCGGCGGCAGCGGCCGAGACCGGGATCGGGCTCACGCATCTGCCGGTTCTCTATATGACGGGCGGGATCGACGGGCGGCCGCTTGCGGGCGGGCAACAGCGCTTCGGCGCCGATCTCGAGGGCTTTCGTCGGATCGTCGAGGGCGCAGCGGAGGCGCTTCGCCCGCTGGCGGATGCCCGCCTCGGCGTCGCGCCCCATTCGCTCCGCGCGGTGCCGGCCGAGGCGCTCGGGCAGGCGGCAGCCCTTCGACCCTGCGACCCCGTGCACATTCACGTCGCCGAGCAGCGGGCCGAAGTCGAGGAAATCGCCCAGGCGACCGGTCGGCGTCCAGTGGAGCGGCTCCTCGAGATCGCCCCGGTCGATGCCCGCTGGTGCCTGATCCATGCGACGCAGATGACGCCCGAGGAAACCCGGGCGCTCGCCGTCTCCGGGGCGGTCGCGGGGCTCTGCCCGATCACCGAGGCCAATCTGGGCGACGGGATCTTCGACGGGGCCCGCTACCTGGCGGCCGGCGGGCGGTTCGGCATCGGCTCGGACGCCAATCTGCGGATCGGCCTTGCGGAGGAACTGCGCCAGCTCGAACACTCCCAGCGGCTGCGCGACGGGGCGCGGGCGGTGCTGAGCGACGGGGTCCGGTCGGTCGGCCGGACGCTCTTCGACGGCGCCGTCTCGGGCGGCGCGCAGGCGCTCGGTCGGGATGCGGGGGCCATCGCGCCCGGGCGCCTCGCGGATCTGGTCGCGCTCGCGCGGGGCGGTCTCGCGCTCGACGGGCTCGCCGGGGACGGGCTGCTCGATGCCTGGATCTTCGCGGGCGACGACCGGCTCGTGGACCGGGTCTGGTCGGCCGGGCGGCCAGTGGTGCGCGACGGGCGCCACCGGGCCCGAACGGGCGTCGAGGCCCGGTTTCGCCGGGTGATGGCGCGGTTGCGGGGCGCCCTCTGACGCGCCAGGGCCGGGCGCAGGACGCCCGACCTCAGGGATCGGCGGACAGTCTCAGGGTCGCCGTCGCTCAGTCGACCCACCAGGGCGCCCGGGCACCGGAGTTGCCGTCGTCGACAGTGCCACGGTCGGGATAGGTATAGGTCCGCGGCGGCACCGAATAGTAGTACCGCGGCGCCCGATAATAATAGGCTGGGCGATCATAGTAGCGGCCGTTGGAGTAGTACCGATACCAGACGCGGCCATAGGCGTCGGTCCAGGTATAGGGCCCGGGCACCGCATAGCCCGTATGAATCCGCCCCGACGGATCGATCCAGCGATAATAGCCATAAGCCGGATCCCAGCTGTAATTGCGCCAGTAGTCGCCGCTATAGAGGTGATAGGCGCCGTCGGCATAGAACCAATAGGTGTCCGTCGCCCGATCGAAGTACCAGAGCGGCTGGCCCGGCGCCGGGAACCGGGCGCTGTCGTCGAGGGCGCGCTCGGCCGCCCGGAGACGGCTTTCGGTCGGATCGCCCGAGACGGGCGCCGGCAGGCAATTCCGGCTGCCGTCGGACAGCGTGGTGCAGCAATGGGTCTCGCCGTTAATCTCGGCCGGCACGGCCCCGGGAGTGCAGGCGAGCGGCACGTAGCGGCTGCCGCCATCCCAGAAGACTTGCGGGCGGCGAACGCGTTCGGGGGATGGGCCGCCGGCCTCGCCCGAGCCTGCGTCCGCCCTGTCACCCGAGCCGGCGCCAGCGCCGAGGCCCGTCGCGGTCCGGGCGCCGTCCGAGAGATCCTCGGTCTGGCGGGCATTCGCCTCGGCCTCGACCGGGCGCTGGGCGCGCGGTTTCTCGACCTGGGCGAGGCGGGTCTCGGTGGCGGTCTCCCCGGGGATCGGCCCGATATCGACGCTCAACGGATCGAAGGCCTGGGCCAGGGATAAGCCCGGCAACGCCACGAAGGCGACGGCGAGGCCGAAGCCGAGGCGCCGGGCGGCTGGGAGGGTCGGGTTACGCATGGGTGCTCTCCGGTTGATGCGTCGGTCTCTTTCGGTCCGGGACGCCCGCAACCGATCCGGCCGGACGCCCTTCGCGACGGACGATGCAGGGCGCAGATCGAGAATTGCGCGGTGGCCCCCGAATTGAAAGCGCCTCCCGCGTCGCGGCGGCAGGGCCAAAGACCGCCCCGCGCACAAAACCGCCCCTGAGCGGGACATTGCGCCGCCGCAGATCCGGCCGCCTGGCACGGGCTTTCAATGGGCAGCGCGCGGAAGATCCGGTAACGTCCGGGTGATTCCCCGGGCGGTGCAGAGCGAGTGAGGAGTGACAGGTATGACCCGTTTGGCCGCCCGGTTTGCGACAGCTCTGTTGGCGATCGGCCTTGCGACTGCAGCGCCCGCGAGCCCGACCGCCGCCCCGGGCTTGAGCGACGGCGAACGGGCGAGCCTCGGCGCCATGCGCGCGATCTTTTATCACGAGCTCGGCCACGGTCTGATCGATGTCTTCGACATTCCCGTCGTCGGCGCCGAGGAGACTGCGGTCGACGAGTTCTCGACGCTGATGCTGATCCTGCTCGGCCGCCAGGACCCGGCGCATTTCGACGATCTGATCGCGACCGCCCGGTTCTGGTCGCTCGCCGCGACGCCCGAGGCCGACGGCACGCGCTATTTCTCGGCCCACGACTTCAATGCGAAACGGTTCTTTGCGGTCGTCTGCCTGATGTACGGAAGCGATCCGGACCGGTTTTATCCGGTGATGGCCGGGCTCGAGATCCCGCAAAAGGACGTGCGCCGCTGCGAGGCGGAGTATCCCGAGAAGAGCGCGGCCTGGGTGCGCCTCTTGTCCGCGCATGTGCCGGGGCAGGCGCCGGCGGAGCATCGGGGGCGGATCGCGCCGGCCTATTTGCCGCCTGCGGATGCGGAGGCGGCCGAGGTCGCGGCGCTTTGGCGGAAGACGGGGCTTTTGGAGAGCTTCACCGACGAGGTCGCTACGCTCTTTGCCCTGCCCGCGGACATTCCAGTCGTCGCCCGGTCCTGCGGCTTTGCCCAGGCCTATTGGAGCGGCGGCGAAGTCACCCTTTGTTACGAGTTGCACGCCCATATCGGCCGAATTCTGGCCCGCGTGCCGAGTGCGCCGGAAGACGCGCCGACCGCGGCACCCGAGCCCGCGCCGGCGGCTCAGGCTTCCGTCCCGGCGACGCCGGCTCCGGCTGCCCCTCCCGCCAGCGCCGCTGGGCAAGAACGTCCCTCCGGTGTGACCTCCGACACAGGCCAGACAAATATCGCCGATATTTTGGGCGGGAACTGACGCCGCGGCCGGATCGCCCGGCCCGGATCGCCCGGCCCGGATCGATTGAAAGGAGCCAGACCGATGCGTGGTGTTCTGACAAGCGCGCTCCTGATCTTGACCGGCGCGGCCGCCGCTGCCTCCGACGCCGCGTTTTTTCCGGCGCCGCACGAGAAGGCGGCCTGCGGCGATTGCCGGGCGGTGGTGGCGGGGCTCGGCGCCGCCTCCGCGCCCGATGCCGAGGCGGCGGCCCGTGCGCTCGAAGCGCGCGGTTTCCACGTGACCGTCCTCCGCGATCCGCCCGCCTATCGCCTTCATCATGCGGCGCAGAGATTGTTCGCGACTGCGGCGGCCGGGGCCAAACGCGTCTTTTGGTATCGCGGGCGCGTGCTCGGCACGGGCGATGCGGCGTCGCTGGCGGGCGCAAGCGGGCCGTCGGACGGCAGCGGAGCCGACGGGCTCAGACTGGGGCACCTGTTCGCGCTCGCCCGCGGCGTCGAGGCCGAGACGCTGTTCCTTTTCGATGCGGTTCTGCCGGCGGATACCTTGCCCGCACTCGCCGACCGGGCGGACCCGTTCGAGCCTTTGATCCTCGCCCGCACCGGCGCGGCCGGGCCGGCGGCCGAGTTGACGCGCCTCCTCTCCGAAAGCGGCGCGCTCGAGCGGGGCGCGGTTCGCGAAGCGCTCGCGGAACGGCTCGCGGCGGGCTACCCGGCTGCACTCCAAACCGGCCGTGCCGAGGCGGCCGCGGGGTCGTCGGATCTCCCACCGATCTTCGGCGATCCCGCACCGCTCGGCGGCTTCGATCTGCCGGATCTCCCGCGGATCTTCACCGAGGCCCATCGCCCGCGCTCCGAGGATCCGACCGCCGCGACCGCCGCCGCCGTCGAACGCTGCCGCGCGCTCGCCCGCGACCCGAACGACCCGACACGGACCGGGGACGGCACGCCCTTCGTCCGCATGGAGACCGAGGCCGCCCGGCTCGCCTGCCGCGAAGCACGCCTCCGCGCGCCGGGGAACGCGGCCGTGGTCTTCGGGCTCGGTACCGCGCGCGAAAGAGCCCAAGACTACCGGGGCGCGGCCGAGCTTTACGAACGGGCGGCCAATTTCGGCTTCGCCGCGGCGAAACACGCGCTCGGTCTGCTCACCTTCAGCGGCCGCGGCGTCGCACGCGACCAGGACCGGGCGATTTCGCTGATGATCGAAGCGGCGCGGGCTGGGCATATGCCGTCGCTCGATTGGATCCTCAAGCTTTGCATCGGCTCGAATTTCGGCGTTGAGCAATGCGAGATCCCGATCTTGGTCGGCCTGCTCGAAGGCCCGGCCAAGGCGGATCCCGAGCGGGCCTATCTGGTGGGCGTCTTGCTCACGCGGAAGGACGGCGCCTGGGACGATCTTGACACCCTCCGCAAGGCGGAGCGGGCAATGAGCTTTGCCGCGAGTGGCGGGATCGAGAAGGCGGTCCCGGCCCTTCGGCAAATCAAGGACCGGATCGCCGAACTCGAGCGGCCCGACCCGATCGCGGTCTGCGACGAGGCCCTCGCCTTCGACGTGACGGCCATTGAGGAATTCTATCCTCTCCCCGCCGAAGCGAACCCGAACGAGACGCGCCGCGCCCGCCAGGCGGAAGCGTTCCGGCAGATCGACATGGCCGCGGTCCGCGAGGCCTGCAGCGCGGCGATCCGCGACCCCAATGTCTCGCCGGCGCTTCTCGGGCGGCTCGGATATTTCGCCTTGTTCGCGGCCAGGCAACATCCCGAGCTCAAGCAGCTCTTCAAATGGGACAGCCTGATGCGCCAGGCCGCCCGTGCCGGCGATCCGGGGGCCAATCTGATGCTTGGGACGAATGCGCAGCTCACCGCCTTCGGCGCATCCCGGAAGAGCGACTGGGCGGGCATGTCCAAGATCCGCGACGCCGCAGATTACTTCTCGGTCGCCATGGAGCGCGGCAACGACCAGGCCGCCTTTTATTGGGCGCTGATCAATATCGAGACCCGCTGGGAAGCCGTGCCCGGGTTCCGTCAGGATCCCGGCCGAGGGGCGGAGATCCTCGCCCGGCTCGCCCCCCGCTCGGCGAAAGCGCGCGGGCTGCTCGAAGACGTGCGCGCGGGCTCCCACGGCTTTCACCACGTCCCGGCGGAGCGAGGCGGCGTCAACCGCACCGGGAAACCCCGCATCGACGACGATCCTGCGGGAACCGGCCGCAGCCCAAATGCGATCTTCCAGTTTCTCGAGCAGAACCGTAGCAACTGATATCTGACCACCGACAACCGACACTCGACCACCGAACGCTGTTACCCGATCACTGACACCCGACCACCTTGGCTCGCGCATTGCCGGCCCACAGTCTCTGCCATCGTCGAGGAGAACTCCCGATGCCCGTTCGCCTCTCTGCCCGTCGGCGCCGCCGGTCCGGAGCCCCGATCCACGATCTCGCGGCGGCCATGGTCGCAGCTCTCTTGGCGGCCGCCCTCGCAGGGGGCGGCGGAGGCGCCGCGCGCGCGCAATCGGCCTTCGACGCTTTGACCCAAGACCTGGATCTCGGCGCCCCGGGAGCCGAGACCGATGCGGCAGCGGGCGGCGCGGCGGCCGATCCGTTCGACGCGTTGCCGGTGCCCGTGCTCGGCGACCCGCTGGCGGGCGGCGCGGCCCCCGATTGCGCCCAAATCCTGGCCGAGGAGCGCGCCAAGCTCGGCTGCCCCCCGGCCCCGACAACGGCGGCCCCGACAACGGCGGCTGCGGCGGCGGACCCGGGACCCGACGCAGTCGACGCACCGCCGGGCCCCGATCCGACAGCGGGACTCTTCGACGGCATCGGCGGCCCGTTCGACACGCCTGAGGAGCGGGACCTCGCGCCCAAACCCGAAGCGCCCCAAGCCGACGCGCCCCAAGCCGACGCGCCCAGTCGGCGCGACGATCCGTTCGCGAGCCTCGCCGGCGGCCCATCTGCGAGCGATCCGGCCGGGGCGCCCCGAGAGCCCGTGGTCGAGGCCGGCGCGACCGGCGGGCTCGCCGACGACATCGACGGGCTCGTGCTCGATTTCGACCTGGATCTGGGCGTGCCCGACGAGGACACCGGCGACGCTCCCGTCGCGCCTCCGTCGATCGACAAGACCCGTGCACAATTCGCCACCGGGCCCCGTCCGATGAAGCGGGCCGACGCGCCCGAGCTCGACCGCCGGGTGCTGACCCTTCCGGGCGCCGAGCTCAGCCCCGCGCCGGGCGCAGCGGGCGCGGAGCTGCCGGCCTTCACGGTTTTTTACGTCTACGAGGAGGCCGAGGGGCCGGGTGGCCCTTGGCTTCGGGTCGGGCGGTCCGCGGCCGGACGGCTCGAGGGCTGGGTCGCCGCCGAGCGCACCGAAGACTGGAAGACCATGCTCGTCATGGAATACGCCGAGAAAGGCGGGCGCGGGCAGGTTCTCTTCTTCCGCCGCCAGGACGATCTCGAAGGCCTCGTCCAGGACCGCTTCGTCAGCCAGGAGGCCGCCGCCGCCTATGAACGGATCGAGGCGGGGGCGCATTCGGGCGATATCTTTGTCGCGATCGAGCCCGCGATCGATGTGGATCCGGACCAGACTTACCTGATGCCGGTGCTCGATCACGCCGAGACCGTCTTTGACAATCTCGAAGAGGTGAAGCTGCTCCAGGTCGCCGGGCTCAATCTCGACGCCGCCGCGCCTGTCCAAGAGACCGTCGAGGGCATGGGCGCGGGCGGCATCCCGGCGCGCCACGGTGCGATGGCGGATTTTTCCTTCGGCATCGTCTTTGCGATCGACACGACCTCGTCCATGGGACCGTTCATCGACTATACCCGCGCGGTCGTGCATGCGGTCGTCAAGGCGTTCCGCCAGGCAGGGCTCGAGGACCGGGTGAGCCTCGGTCTCGTCGGCTACCGGGACAATCTGGGCCCGAACCCGGCCATCGAATACGTCACCCGGACCTACCAGTATCTCGATCCGGCCGCCGATCCGGACACGGTCCTGCGCAATTTCGAGCTGATGGCGCCGACGACCGCCTCGACCCAGGGCTTCGACGAGGACGCCTTCGCCGGGCTCGATGCGGCGCTCAACGGCATGGACTGGACGCCCTTCGACCTGCGGATGGTCGTGCTCATCACCGATGCGGGGGCGCGGCGCGGCAACGACCCGATGGCGGCGATCCCCGATTACGACGTGATCAACGTGCTCGATACCGCAGGCCGTCTCAACGTGGCGGTGTCCGCGATCCATTTGCAGACGCCCCAAGCCCGGCGCGCCGGCAACGTCCCCTCGGCCGAGGAGATCTATCGCCAGATCGCCGCCTCGGGCGATGCGACGACGTCGAAATACTTCGGCGTGGATACGGAGAACCCCAACGCCTTCGCCGCCCAGATCAAGAGCTTTGCACAGAGCCTTGTGGCCGCCGTCGGCACGGCCGCGCGCGGCAAACGGGTCGTCCGCCAGGAAACCGTCGAGACCTTGGGCGACGCGCTCGTCAACGAGGTGTTCCGCGCCCAGCTCGAGTATCTGGGGGCCGAGGAGGGCCAGGCGCCGCCGCGGTTCTATCGTGCCTGGGCGGCCGACAAGGACCTGCTCAACCCGGACGCCCGCGCGCTCGAGGTCAAGGTGTTCCTCACCCGTCAACAGCTCTCCGGCCTCGTCGAGGGTTCGGAGATCATCCTCGAGGCCTATGAGGCGCAGGAGACCGGCGGGCGCGATTTCTTCGAGCTGATGCGGACCTTCTCGGCGCAGAATGCGGTCGAAGGCGCGGGCAGCCGGCCGATCGCCGAGGCCGGGCAGCTTTTCCCGGCCTTTCTCGAGACGTTGCCTTACCGCTCGGACTTCCTCGCCCTCGACGCGGCGCGATGGTCGGCCGGCGGCCCCTCCTATCAGCGCGAGTTGACCGATGTGCTCCGCAGCAAACTCGGCGCTTACCGCGATATTGCCGAAAGCCAGGTGGGGTGGATCGATCTGGGCGCCGGCCAGCGGTCCGAGGACGTCTTTCCGGTCAGTCTGAGCCTGCTGCCGTGACCAGCTTTGAGGCGGGGACCGGGAACCTGGCGAGAGCGGCGGCGGACGGCGCTGCGGAGCGGGCGGCAGAGCCCGAGCCCGCGGCCCCGGAACCGGTGCTCGAGATCGCCGATCTGCGGTTCGCCCGCGGGCCGGCGCCCGGGGAGTTCCGGCTGCACCTGCCCGGGCTCGCGCTCCACCGGGGGGCCTTCGTCGCGCTTGCGGGCGAGTCGGGCTCGGGGAAGACCACGCTCCTCGACCTCCTCGGGCTGACCGCCCCGCCGACCGGTCTCCGCCGCTTTCGGCTCGTTCGCCGCGACGGCACTGCGGCCGATCTGACCGAGCGTCTGCGGGAGGGCCGCCTCGACGCGCTCGCCGATCTTCGCCGGGCAGCCATCGGTTATATTCTCCAGCAGGGCGGGCTCCTGCCCTTTTTGACGGTCGCCGAGAACCTGATGCTGACGGCGCCGCCCGACCGCGACCCGCCGATGATGCCCGAGGAGATCGCCCGTCGGCTCGGGATATCCGAGCTGCTCGGCCGGCTGCCCGAGGCGCTCTCGATCGGTCAGCGCCAGCGGGTCGCCATCGGCCGGGCGATCATGGGCGACCCGGATCTGATCCTCGCCGACGAGCCGACCGCGGCCCTCGACCCGCCGACCGCCCGCGCGACCCTCGAATTGCTGCTCGAGCTCACCGCCGAGCGGGACCTGGCCGTGATCATGGCGAGCCATTCCTGGTCGCTCATCGCCGAATTCGACCTGCCGGTGCTGCGCGCCACGCTCCGAGAGACCGCCGAAGGCCCGACGGTCGCCTTCGTGCCGGGAGAGGCGCGGTGAGCGGTTTTCGCTTTCCGATCTGGCGCCTTGCGCTTAGGGACTTGGCGCATGAGTGGCGGGGCACGCTCGTCGGGGTCCTCGGCATCACCGTGGCGATCGCGCCCCTTCTCATTCTCTTCGGGCTCTGGTTCGGCGTGGTCGAGACCATGCGCGCGCGCCTCGCCTCGGATCCGGCCAATCTCGAGCTCCGCCATCTGCCGCTCGCAAGCCTGTCGAATGTTCGGTTCGCCGAGATCCGCGCGCGCCCGGAGACGGGCTTTGCGATCCCGCGCACCCGGTACATCAATTTGCAGGTGCGGATGATCCACCGGGGGGTCGACGGCGCCCGGCCGGTCGATGCGATCCTGACGCCGACGGCCGAGGGCGACCCGCTGCTGGCCTATGCGGAGATCGCCGCGCCCATTGGCGAGAGGGCCGTCCTCTCGGCCCGCGCCGCCGAGACGCTGCGGGCGGATCCGGGCGATACGGTCACCCTCGTGCTCGAGCGCCGGGCCTCGTCCACGGGCCGGGTGGAGCGGGTCGGTCTCGCGCTCACCGTCGCCGCGGTGCTGCCGCCGGGCGCCGAGACCCGGGCGCGGGCCTTCGCGCCGCTGCCGATCCTGATGGCGATCCAGGATTACCAGGAATGGGTGCGGGTCGAGCGCTATGGCTGGCCGGGCGACGATCCGCGGGCCGATGCCTGGGGCGGGTTCCGCCTCTATGCCCGCTCCATCGACACGGTCGAGCCGCTCCGGCGCTGGCTCGTCTCGCAGGGCTACGACGTGCAATCGGCCGCGGACAAGATCGCCTTTGCCGAACGGGTGAACCGCGATCTCGGCCGGCTCTTCGCGGCGATCCTCGGGCTGACGGTCGCGGGATTTGCGATCACCGTGGGGCTCAATCAGGTGGCCAATGTCGCCCGCAAGCGTCAGGTGCTCGCGGTGCTGCGGCTCGTCGGCTACGGCCCGGGCCAACTGCGCTGGTTTCCGGTCGTCCAGGCCATGGCGCTCGCCTTTGCGGGTGCCCTGATCGCGCTTCTCGTGTACGCTTTGATGCAGCCCGTGATCGGGGCGCTCTTCCAGGATCTCGTCCCGGCCGAGGCGGGGGGGCTCATGCGTCTGCCGGTCGACCGGGCGGGGATCGCGCTCTTGGCGACGGTCGCACTCGCGGCGGTCTCCAGCGTGGCGGCGGCGCGGCGGGCGATGCGGATCTCGCCGGCGGAGACGTTGAGGGATGGGTGACATGCGCATGATCTTCGCCGCGGCGATGTCGGCGGCCGCGCTTTTGGCTGGAACGGGCGCGGGGGCGGCCGAAGGCGACCGCTGCCACTTCGACGATCCGGGGCCATATGTCGCCGCGCGCGAGGCCGGGGCCGTGCTCGAATGCCGGACCATCGACCGCGACGCGACCCGGCCGGAAACGCTCGTTCTGCCGATGCCCTGTGGGCATGTGATGGTGTTCCGCCGCGTCGATGTGGGCGTCGAGCATATCCTCGGCCAGGTGCGGCCGGCCTATGGCGACCCGAACGCGCTCTCGGCCAACGCGCGCCGGTCCTCCGAGGTCGCGCCTTGGTCCGACGTGCTTTCGGGCAGTTTTTCGATCACCGAGGGCGGACAGCTGACCGACCGGGCCTATTGGATCGGCGCCTACGAGATCACCGGCCCGCAATGGCATCTCTATCGGGAGGGGCTGTTCGCCGAAGGGGTCGCGGCTTTCGGCGCCGAGGCCCCCGTCTGCGCCGCGCACAATGCCTGGATGGAGGGCGCAAGCGTCGCCGACGGCCGCGGGCGGGCCGATCTCGTGATCCCGGCGACCGGGCTCACCTGGTTCGAGGCGGTGGATTTTTCCCGCGCCTACACGCTCTGGCTGCTCGAGATCGACCGGCGCCTCATCGACGGGGGCGTCAAGCCGGTGATGCCCTGGCAGGACGGCTCCGCGGGCTTCGTGCGCCTGCCGACCGAGGCCGAATGGGAATATGCCGCCCGCGCCGGCCGCACCTCGGGCGATGCGCGAAACGCTCGTCTCCACGAGATCGCAGGCTCTGCAGGGCCCGAAACCCCCGCCCTCGAGGCGATCGCGCAAACCGAGGGCTGGGGCGACTTCGCCACCCACGGCGTCGGACGCAAAGCGCCTAACCTCCTCGGGCTTTACGACATGATCGGCAATGCGGAGGAGTTCGTCCTCGACGCCTTCCGCGCGACCCGGCCCGACGGGCTGCACGGCCAACGCGGCGGCGCGGTCCTGCGCGGCGGATCGACCGGTACGCCCGACGGCAATCTCAGCCTCGGATACCGACGCGAGGCGCTGCTCTTCGGCATGGATGGCGAGGTCCGAAGTCCGACCGCCGGCGCCCGGTTCGCGGTCGTCGCGCCTTTCTTCGTGCGCGGCGCGCCGGAGGGCACGCCCTACCCGATCGAGGATTTCAGCAATCTCGCCCTCGACGAGGCGCTCTCCGAGAGCCGCAGCCAACTCGTCTCGCGGACCGAGCAGGTGGACGATCTCGACGCGCTGATTGCCCGTATGGCCGACAGCCGCACCGCCAGCCCAGAGGAGACCCGGCGTCTCCTCGAGAACGGTCTCCAGCTTCTCCAACGCGCCTCGGCCGAGAGCGAAGACGCCGCCCGCGAAGCGCTCGGCCAGCGCTTCATCTCGGGCGCCACGCTCGCGACCGCGATCAGCCGCACGGGCGCGAACGTGAACAAGGCGCTGCTCGATACCGCGCGGGCCGGCGACCGGATCCGGGAGAGCACCCGCATCGCCGAGGATCAGCGCGCCGATCTGCTCGCCCGGGTCGAGGCGACCTTCGACGCGCTCGCCGCGCGGGAACGCGAGATCGAGGAGATCTACCGCGCCTATCTCGACAATCTCGAGAGCCTGGCAGGCGAGCCCGATCCCGCGCTTCTCGCCGGTGTCGAAGCGCAGGTGCGGGAGCGTTTCGACCGGCCCGACTTGGAGAAGCTCGCGGAGATGTTCGAGCTCCAATCCGCGCATCTGGCGGAACGTCTGGAGACCGGAGGGCGCGACGCCGAGATGTACGACCGCTGGCTTTATGCCATCGACCAGACCCGCGCCGAGCGCGACGAGAAGAGGACCCGATGACCCGATCGCTCGCCACACTCGCGCTGCTCGCGACCGTCCTGACCGTCACGCCGCTCTGGGCGGCGGCGCAAGCCCCCGCCGCCTCTCGCCCCGCACCCGGCGTCGAAGCCGCGCCCGGAGATGCCCGCCTCGCGGTCGAGGAGGCGGAACTCCGCGAACGGCTGATCACCGCGCTCGCCATTGCCGAGAGCGTGCGCCTGCGCGGCCGGACGATCCTGGTCGCCTTCAGCGAATACGGCCGGGTGCGCGAGCGCATCGACCGGCTCGGCCCCACCTCCGAACGCCGCGTGGAATACGAGGCCCGGCTCGCCAAGCTCGAGCGGCGGCTCGTGGCGCTCGATCTCGAGGTC
Source organism: Paracoccaceae bacterium (assembly GCA_050331395.1). GTDB lineage: Bacteria > Pseudomonadota > Alphaproteobacteria > Rhodobacterales > Rhodobacteraceae > Thermohalobaculum. Next base: position 86,654 of record JBHJGX010000021.1, on the reverse strand, counting down.
GACGAGGAGTTCAACGCCTATCTCGAGATCGTCTCCGAACTCGCCGGCAATCTGTGGTCGCGCCTCGACCGGGTGGGCGATGCCGTCGCCGAGGATCTGAAAGCCCGCCGGCTCGCCCGGCTCCATCAGATTTACCCGTTGGTAAAGGCTCATATCGAAGAGTTCCACCGGGCCGAGCGCGTCACCCGCGGTATGATCGATCGCTGGCGGGCGGAGCTCGACGACACCTATCGCAAACGGCTCGAGCTGCGCAGCGCGCCGCCGCCGCCCGAACCATCCGTGACGGCTCCAGACAAGAAGAAGGAGGATATTTGATGGTGTTCGAGGGGATCCGGGCGCGCCTCGCCCGGTTGTGCGACGGCCTGCAAACGCCGGGCCGAGCGGCGCTTGCCTGCCTCGTCGGCGGCGCGCTTTTGCTCCAGGGCTGCGTGGCGACGGGCCCAGGCGTGCAGGCGAACGACCCGTGCTCGCAAAACCGCCAACCGATGGTCGAGGCGCAGCAGCGCTTTAACGACACGATCGCGGGCAATGTCGTGGTTGGGGCCGTGATCGGCGGCATTATCGGCGGGGTGATCACCGGCGATATCGGCGGTGCGATCGGCGGCGCCATCGCCGGCGGGCTCGCCGGCGCGGCCAAGGGCTATGTGGATGCCAAGGCGCAGCAGGCCCAGAACCGCGCCGAGGTCGTCCAGGCCATCAATCAGGACGTGCGCAGCTCCCGCGCCTATGTCTCGACGATCGGCGAGGCGGTGCGCCGGCTCAACACCTGCCGCGCGAACGAAGTCGCCGATCTCCGCCGCCGGATCGAGACCGGCCAGATTTCGGGCGATGCGGCGCGGGCCGAGCTCGCGGTGCTGCGGAACCGGATCGCGGACGACCGCCGGCAGATCAATCTGGTGATGGGCGATGTGGACGAGAACAACGGCGTCTACGCCGATGCGCTCTCGAAGACCCAAGGCATAGACCGTTCGATCGTGGTCTCGCAAACGGCCACCACCTATCAGCCGGTGGTGCGGGGCGGCAGCCAGCCGACGGGCGGGACCCGCGGCCGGCTGGTGCTCGGTTCGGGCGGGGAGACCCGGTTCGCGACGGCGAGCGTGAATGTCCGCTCGGGGCCGGGGACGCAGTTTTCAGTTGTCGGTGGGCTCGCACCCGGCCAGAGGGTCGGCGTGATCGGCGGCAGCGGCGGCTGGAGCCAGCTCGACACCCGCGACGGAGCGGCGGCCTTCGTGGCCTCGCGCTTCCTGTCGGCCTCGCGGCCGAGCACGGGCGGGGGCACGGTCGCCCGGACCTCTCCCGGCGCGGTCGCGGTGCCTCAGGTCGACAAATCCCGCCGGCCGCCGCCGAAATCCGATGTGGAGGCGCTCTATCTCGAGGCCGCGGATATCCGTGCCGAGGATCAGGCCTTCGAGGAGCAGATCGGCGACGAATTGTCGGCGCTCGAGGCGCTGGCCGCCTGACATCGTCCGGATCGGGGCCTGCGCATGCCGCGGGCCCCGGCCTATCGCAGACCGGTGCGCTCCGTTATCAAGGCGAGAGAACGGAGGGTGTCATGGCTCGCAAGCTCATCACATCGGCGCTTCCCTATATCAACGGCGTCAAACATCTCGGCAACCTGGTCGGCTCGCAGCTGCCCGCCGACGCCTATGCCCGCTATCTGCGGGCGCGCGGCCATGAGGTGCTGTTCATCTGCGCGACCGACGAGCACGGCACTCCGGCCGAACTCGCCGCTGCCAAGGCGGGCCGTCCGGTCGCCGCGTATTGCGCCGAGATGTGGGCCGTTCAGAAGCGGATCGCCGACGGCTTCCGGCTCTCCTTCGACTGGTTCGGCCGGTCGTCCTCCGAGCGCAACCACCGCCTGACCCAGCATTTTGCGAAACGGCTCGACGAGGCCGGCCTCATCGAGGAGGTCGCCACTCGCCAAGCCTATTCGCCGACCGACGGGCGCTTCCTCCCGGACCGCTATGTCGAGGGAACCTGCCCGAGTTGCGGCTATGAGCGCGCCCGCGGGGACCAATGCGAGAATTGCACCAAACAGCTCGATCCGGCGGATCTGATCGCGCCCCGCTCGGCGATTTCCGGGGCGACGGATGTGGAGCTTCGCGAGACCAAGCACCTCTTTCTGCGCCAATCCGCGCTTCGCGACCGGCTCGAGGCCTGGATCGACGGCAAGACCGACTGGCCCGTCCTCTCGACCTCGATCGCCAAGAAATGGCTCCGCGACGGCGACGGGCTCCAGGACCGGGGCATCACCCGGGACCTCGACTGGGGCATCCCGGTCCGGCGCGGCGATGCGCCCTGGCCCGGCATGGAGGGCAAGGTCTTCTATGTCTGGTTCGATGCGCCGATCGAATACATCGCCGCGACCGCGGAATGGGCCGACGCGCAGGGGCTCGACGACACGGCATGGCTCCGCTGGTGGCGGGAGGATTACGGTGCTGACGAGGTTCGCTATGTCCAGGTCATGGGCAAAGATAACGTGCCCTTTCACACGCTCTCTTTTCCAGCCACGCTGATGGGCGCCAATCACGACGGCGCCGAGCCATGGAAGCTCGTCGATTTCATCAAGTCGACCAATTGGCTAAATTACGAAGGCGGCAAATTCTCGACCTCGCAAGGCCGTGGGATTTTCATGGACCAAGCGCTGGAGATCCTGCCGTCGGATTATTGGCGCTGGTGGTTGTTGGCGAATGCGCCCGAGAGCGCGGATGCGGATTTCACCTGGGAAAGCTTCCAGGCGCAGGTGAACAAGGATCTCGCGGACGTGCTCGGCAATTTCGTGTCGCGGGTCACCAAGTTCTGCCGGTCGAAATTCGGCGACGCCGTGCCCGAGGGCAACTACGGGCCCACCGAGGCGGCACTCATCGCCCGGCTCGAGGTGCGCGTGCGCGCGCTGGAGGGGCATTGGGAGGCCATCGAGCTCCGTCGGGCGGCGGCAGAGACCCGCGCGATTTGGGTCGAAGGCAACGAATACTTGCAGGCGGCCGAGCCGTGGGCCGTCTTCAAAACCGATCCCGCGCGCGCGGGCGCGATCGTGCGGTTCGGGCTCAATCTCTGCCGGTTCTATGCCGTCCTGTCCCGGCCGTTCATTCCGGATGCATCCGATACGATCCTCGCCGCGCTCGGCCGCCCCGGCGATGCCCATGCCTGGCCCGACGCCGTCGGAGAAGCGCTTGCCGTGCTCGAACCGGGCGCGCCCTTTGCCGTGCCCGAGAACCTCTTTGCCAAGATCGACGATGCGGCGCGGGAGACGATGGCGGCGCGGTTTGCCGGGCAGGCCGCCGCCTGAGGCCGGAGCCCGGGCGCGGCGGCTTGCCGCTCGCTTTCGCTGCCCGCCCCTTCGCTAACGTTTTGATCCATCACGGATCTTCGGGCAACGCGTGCGGCGGAGAGCCCCGCTATGCGTCGTGGTTAACGCGGTCTTAAGGCGTCGCGGCGCAGCCTGATCACATCCGCCCATTCAGGTCGACTCGGGGGCAGACAGACCCGAAGCGCCTGTTTATGGGAAGCGCGACGGCCCATCCGATCAGAACGAGCAGGAGAAAGTAGTCGATGGCGACCTATTTTATCACCACCGAACAGGACGGGATCATCGCCGACGGGCAGCTCAGCCTCCGCGAGGCTGTGCTCTTTGCCAACCAGAACCCGGGCCCCGACGTCATCGATTTCAGCGAACTCGGCAACAGCCCGGTCACCCTCGGGCTTACCCAGGGCGAGCTGCCGATCAGCGACACGCTCACCATCAACGGCGGCGGCAACGTGACGCTCGACGCGCTCGGGATCTCGCGGGCGCTGCAGCTGACGAATACCCAGGCCAGCCTCACCGTCCGCGACCTCACCATCGTGAACGGCGATACGACGGGCCTCGGCGGCGGGGTGGGCGACGGCGGCGCGATCCGGTCCCTCGGCGATCTGGTGCTGACGAATGTCACGCTCCGCGACAACCAGACCGGCGACGACGGGCAATCGGGCGGCGCGGTTTACGGTTTCGGCGATGTGACGATCACCGACAGCGTGATCGAGAACAACCGCACACTCGGCGACAATGCGCCGGGCGGCGGCGTCTTTGCCGAGGGTGAGGTGGTGCTCACCCGCTCGACGGTGACCGATAACAGCACCTCCGGCGCCTCGGGCAGCGGCGGCGGCATCGGCGCCCGGGGCGCGGTCGCCGTGGTGACCTCGACCGTCTCCGACAACGCGACCGGCGGCACCTATGCGAACGGCGGCGGCATCTATGCGGGCGGCAATTTGCGCGTCGAGGGCTCGACGATCTCGGGCAACGACGCGACCGGGCTCTCCTCGGTCGGCGGCGGGATCGCTACGCGCGGCGATCTCTCGCTCCTCGGCACGAGCCTGACCGGCAACCGCACCACCCAGGACGGCTCAAAGGGCGGCGGAGCCTATGCGGACGGGTCAATCACCGTGGGCAGCCTCGAGGAATTCTCCGGCACCCGGGCGAGCATCGTCTCCGGCAACACGACCGACGGCGCCAACGCGGCCGGCGGCGGGCTCTTCTCGAATGCGGGCGTCACGCTCAGCGATCTCGCGCTCAGCGACAACGGGACGGACGGGCTCAACTCCTCGGGCGGCGCGGTCTCGGCCGGCGGCGACGTGGCGCTGACCAACGTCACGTTTAGCGGCAACAGCACGTCGGGGACGGCGTCGCTCGGCGGGGCGGTCTTCGCCGGGGGCGATCTGGATTTCGCGGGCGGCAGCGCGAGCGGGAGCGCGACCGACGGGGTCGCCTCGGTCGGCGGGGCGATCGCCGTCGACGGCGACGCGACGCTGAGCGATGTCGCCTTTGCCGAGAACACCACCGCGCAATCGGAATCCGCCGGTGGCGCCCTCTTCGTCGGCGGCGCGCTCACCATGCTCGACGTGATCTTTGAGGACAACGGCACCGAGGGCATCGATTCGGACGGCGGCGCGGTCGCGGCGATCGGCGCGATCCAGGGCGACCGGCTGAGCTTTCGCGGCAACACCACCGAAGGCGACGACGCGTCGGGCGGCGCGCTCTCGGGCGCAGCCGACGTGGCGATCCGCGACAGCCTGTTCGACGAGAACGCAACCACAGGGGTCGCCGCGACGGGCGGCGCGCTCGATGTGGGCGGCGCGCTTACGCTCTTGACCACGACCGTCGGCAACAGCAGCACCGCAGGCGCCAACGCCACCGGCGGCGGCATCTCGGTCGGCGGCTCGGCGCTCGTCACCAACAGCACGATCGCGGCCAACACCACGGCCGGCTCCCTCGCCCAGGGCGGCGGGCTCTTCGTCGACGGCGAGGCCGCGCTCTTCAACACGACCGTCACCGCGAACGCGACGCTCGGCACGACGAGCGCGGGCGGCGGGGTCTTCGTCCGCGACGCGCTCACCCTCGGCAACAGCATCGTGCTCGGCAACGCGGCCGCGCTGTCGGAGGACGAGGACCAGGAGATCGCCGGCGGCGCGGATTTCTCGGGCCCCGAGACCGAGGGCGAGAACATCTTCGGCGCGGCCGGCGAAACGGCGAGCCAGGTCTTCGCCAGCACCGTGAGCCTGCCCGGGCAGGCCCGCGGCGGGCTCCTGGCCGACAATGGCGGGCTCCGGGCGACGGTGGCGCTCAACGCGTCGGGCTCGAACCCCGCGCTCGATGTGGGCCAGTCGAGCCTCTTGTCCGAGGCCGCCTCGGGCCGCGATCTGACCGGCGACGGCGACACCGACGACGTGATCCGCACCGATGGCCGGGGCGAGGGCTTTGCCCGCGACATCCCGCTGCCGCAGGTCGGGAACGCCCAGAGCGACACGGTCGACCTCGGCGCCTTCGAGGCGAGCCAGGTGAACCAAGCGCCGACCGCCAACGACGACGCGACCTCGTTGACCGAGGATGACAGCTTTGTCGACATCGCCGTGCTCGCGAACGACTTCGACGCGGATCAGGGCGGCGGGATCTCGCTTTTGGACATCACCGCCGACGGTATCGAAGGCAGTGTCGCCGCGCTGCCATCGGGGGCGGTGCGCTACACCAATGCCGACGCGTTCCAATCCTTGGCCGTGGGCGAGAGCGCGGTCGAGACCTTCACCTATCGGATCCAGGATCAGGCGGGCGGCACGGCAAGCGCGACGGTCACCGTCACCGTCACCGGCCGGAACGACCCGCCGACGGCCGCCGACGACACCGCCGCGATCGCCTCGAATGCCGAAGCGCTCCGGGTCGAGGTGCTTGCCAACGACAGCGACCCGGACGCGAGCGACGCGCTTCGGGTCTCGGCGCTCGACACAGGCGCCACACTCGGCGCGGCATCGATCTCGGCCGATGGGACGGCGATCGACTATGCCCCCGACGGTGCCTTCGCCACGCTCCTCGACGGCGAGACCGCGACCGACACCGTCGTCTATACCTTGAGCGACGGGCAAGGCGGGACGGCGACCGCGACGCTGACGGTGACGATCTCGGGCCAGACCGTCGCACCGATCCCGGTCGATGACGTCGCCGGCGTCGGCGAAGACGGGCCCTCGGTCGCGATCGACGTGCTGGCCAACGACATCGCGCTCTCGCCAGACCGGCCGATCTCGGTAATCGCGCTCGAGCAGACCGGTACCCTCGGGCGCGCCGAGATCACCGGCGAGGGCGCAGGCGTCAGCTATTCGCCTCAAGGCGCGTTCGAGGCGCTCTCGGTCGGGCAGACCGCGACCGACACCTTCCGCTACACGATCTCGGACGGGCTCGCCTCGGCGATCGGCGAAGTGACGGTCACGGTCGCCGGCCAGAACGACGCGCCTTCCGCCGCCGACGACACGGGTGAGGTCTCGGCCGATGCGGGCGAGACGGGCTTCGACGTGCTCGCCAACGACACCGATCCCGACCAGGTCGACACGCTCTTAATCGTCGGCATCGACCCGGGCGAGACGCTCGGCGCGGCCCGCGTGTCGGATGACGGCACCCAGATCCTCTACGACCCGGGCGCGGCCTTCGCCGGTCTGACCGAGGGGCAGACCGCCACCGACCGCGTCGCGTATGTGGCCGGCGACGGCGAAGGCGGCACGGCGCTCGCCACCCTGACGATCACCGTCACGGGCACGGCCGCACAGCTTCCTCCGATCGCTGCGCCGGATACGCTCGCCGCCCCGGCCGAGGCGGGGATCCTTTTCGACGTGCTCGCCGACAATGGCGCGGGGACCGACAGCGACCCGAACGGCGACCCGCTCACCGTCTCGGTCGAGACCGATGCGCTCAACGGCCGGATCGCGGTGATCGACGACGGCCGCGTGGTCTACCGTGCCAATGACGGTTTCGTGGGCCGCGATTTCTTCGAGTACCGGATCGACGACGGCGCCGGGAACAGCGCGGTCGGCCGCGGCATCGTCGACGTCCCGGCCGAGATCGTCGCGCCAGAGATCAGCCCCGCCGAAGCGCAGTGCATCGCGCTTCTCTACGAGGCCGCTTTCGACCGGCTCGGCGATATCGAGGGGATCAATTTCTGGATCGACGGCCTCGAGGCAGGCGAGACCAAGCGGGCGATCGCGGCCGAATTCCTCGGTTCCGACGAGTTTACCAACACCAATGGCGAAATCGACGATCTCGACGACGAGGCCTATGTGCAGCTCCTCTTCAACAACGTCTTCGGCCGAGAGGGCGAGGAAGACGCGGTTGAGTTCTGGCTCGAGCGGCTCGCCGATCCGACGGTGACCCGAAGCGACGTGCTGCTCTCGTTCTCCGAGAGCTTCGAAGCGCTGCGCCTCTCGCCGGCCGTCGCCACGCTCGTCGAGGAAGAGCCGGGCATTTGGGACTTTGCCGAGGCGCCGGAGAGCTTCGACTTCGTCTGATCCGGGCCCGAGCCCAGGCCATCAGGGGGCGGCCGGGTCTCCGCAGCGCGACGGTACGAACCGCGCGCCGGGCGGCAGGCTCGGCCAGAACCGCGTCAGCGCCTCCGCCATGGGGAGGACCGCCGCGGGCTCGGTCGCGAAGAAATGCACCCGGTCGGACGCCGAGGTGATCCGAAGCGTTCTGAGCGTGCCGAGAAAGCACCAACTCGCCGGGATCCGCCCAAAAAAGGCTCCCGCGTCGATCAATGCCATCTCCACGCCCTCGGCCGCGACAAGCCCCTCGAGCGCCTCGGCGTCGAGCGGACCCTTTACCAGCTGCCGGCGCACCTCCTCCGAGCCGAGACCGGAGAGATCGAGAACCGGGTTCGCGTTCCGCCAAGAAAGCCAGCCGAGATCGGTCACCGCAGCCGGTACCGGAAAGTAATCGGTCGCAAAGCGGTGCATCTGCACCTGCTGCTGATAGATATTGACCGCGGCCCAGGGCGTGAGCGCGGTCACCCTCAGGATCTGCACGTTGACCGCGAGAAGCCCCGCCAAGAGCGCCGCTGCCGGCACCGCTCGCACGAGGCGGGGGGCGAGCGGACCGCGCAGCAGGAGAAGCCCGCTCACGAGCACGGCCGCCACCGCATAGATCTCGTAACGCTCGAACCAGCCATATCGCCCGGCGACGAGATGGCCAGCAATCGCCGCTCCGGTCGCGAGCCCGAGCGCCCAGGCCGGATCGCGCCGCGGGCGGAGGCGCCCGTCCCCCCGGTCCGGGATCGCGAGGAGGGCGGCGAGCGCAACGCCGAGCAGGATCCCGTCGCGATGCTCGAGCGCGCCGAAGACCCGACGCACCACCGTGAGCGCGCCGGGGGCCGCGCCTTCTGCCGCCCCCGCCCAGGCCGCCAGATCGGATTTCACCATGGTGCTGCTCGGCAGCCAAGGCAGACCCAAATGGGTGAGGAGCGCCGCCTGCATCCCGAGGCCCCCGGCAATCGCTGCGGCCGAGAGCGCCACCGCCTGCCATCGCCCGAGTAGCGAGAGCGCCGCCACCGCGCCCGCCGCCATCGCGACGCCCTCATAGCGCAGGAGCGGCAGCGCGACGATTGCCGGCACGAGCCATGGGGGCACCCGGCCGGTCTCGGCCGCCCGCCACAGCCCCGTGAGCGTCGCAGCGACCGCCGCCACATGCAGCGCATGCTCCATCCCCGTCAGCGGCAGCGCGACCGCATTCAGCGTGAGGAGAAGGCCCGGCACCGGCAGATGCGCCCATGTTGCGAGGCCCGTGCCCTCGGGCACGACCCCGAGCCAGTAGAGCCTGAGCACGATCCAGACCGCGAGGCCCATGGCCGCCAGCGCGAGGACGAGCGGCGCCGCGGTCCCGAGGCCGATCGCGAGGCCGATGGCCAAAAGCGGCGGATAGAGGATCGAGGAGGCCGGCGAGGCGGGCTCGACCGGGTTCACGCCGTAATGGCCTTCGAGCAGCATCTCCGCCAAGGCGAGATGGATCATCGGGTCATCGAGGCTGTAGACGAGCCGCCCGTCCGTCAGCCGGAGCGCGGCCGCCAGCACGGCTCCAGTGCCGATCGCCCAGAGCCCCCACCAGATCCGGGCGTTCCAGATGCGCCGGTCCATCGTCCCCCGCTCGGTTCCGTCGACCGATGGCAACTCCCTGTTGGTCTGTCACATCGCAGTCCCCACCGCAAAGCGCGCGGGGATCGGACGCCGCCGACCGGTCGGAACTCTACCGATTGAAGCGAAAGTGTCACAAACGAAGGGTAAGGCTTACTCAACCGCGGCGGACTGTCGCGGTTTCACTGGGGGACGAATCTGCGGCGGCCGCCCCCCATGCATGTCTAGAGTTATCTCAAACAATCCAGGGGGGGCTTCCCATGAACCAAAGTTTCATCGTCGACGGCCAGATCGGCATCATCTCCGATTTCGATGGCAACTCGCCTGGGACCGGGACGGGCGACGACAATTACACGATCGCACCGGAGCAGCTCGGCAGTACAACAATAATTGACAATGACGGCGCGACTTATTTCCTTCCGCCCCTTCTGGATATTGAGAGGATTCTATTTTCGAATACGGGATTTCAGCTGGATATCGATGGCCACACGATAACGGCCCTCGCCGCCACGCCGGACGAGGCCGACCTGTTCAACTTTATTCTCGGCGCCTCACCGCTCGATCCTATCGAAACAGGCATTCTGCTGACGTTTCCGGAATTTGCCGCCGCAACCGGCGTCTCAGATCCGACGATGCTCGAGGACGGAGAGATCGAAACCGGCATGGGCGGCACGGTCACGCCAGACGGCATGGTGGCGCCGGGGGCGGCAGCCGCCTTGGCACTCAAATATGACTTCCAGGTCGTCGATAATGTGGTCGCCCCGGGCGGCGACGTAAACTTCCGCATCACAGCGTCGGAACCTGTCGCGGAGGACACCACTTTCACCTTTGAGCCTGTCGTATCATCCTATGCGTTTATTGACCCGGCGGGATCGGTCACGGTTGAGCGGGGCGAACGGACCCAAGAGTTCACCTTGCAAACCAACGGTGTTTTCAATGGCGCCGCGACCACCGTCTTTAATCTCGATTTGGTCGGCGCCACCGTCGCGACAGCTACCGTGACCGTCGATTCGATGACCGACGACACGATCACGGGCACCGACGTGAGCGACATCCTTTCCGGCGGATTTGGCAACGATGTCATCGACAGCGGGCTCGGCGATGATGACATCTCCGGCGGCGACGGCGAGGACACGCTGAACGGCGGGGCGGGCAATGACCTAATTGTGGGCGACGCCGGCAACGACGAACTCGACGGCGACAACGGCGACGACACGCTCTCGGGCGACGGCGGCGATGACACGTTGGACGGCGGTGAAGGCAACGACCTGCTCTCGGGCGGCGACGGGGCCGATGATCTGAACGGCGAAGCGGGCGACGATTACCTCACCGGCGGAGACGGCGGAGACTTCATCGTGGGCGAAGCCGGAAACGACACGATCATGGGCGGTGCCGGCTCGGATTTGCTCGACGGCGACGACTTTTTGGCCATGATGGGCGGCGACGACGAGCTTTATGGGGGGCTAGACGGCGACAATATCTTCGGCGGACCGGGCAACGACTATATCTCTGGGGGAGAGGGCTCCGATATCCTCAACGGCGAAGACGGGAACGACACGCTTAACGGCGGTGCGGGCGATGACGTCATAAATGGCGGGCCGGGTTCGGACACGTTCTTTTTCGGCCCCGGCAGCGACACAGCGATCCTCGATGCTGACGACACTGTGTCCGTAGGCCTCGAGGACACCGACCCGAACGCGTTGGAGGTCGACAACGTCGACGCGCTGAACGGCTTCAACCTGATCGTAAACGACCTGCCGGACGGGAGCGGCTTCGAGTTCGTAGACGGGCCACTTTTTGGCGTCGGTGATGCTTTCCCGGACGACACCCCAGTCGTGATCGTCAATGAAGTGGACCCCGGGATAAACGGCACCTTGGATTCGGTCATCGCCATCGACTTCTCCGGCGACGGTGTTTTAGGCAATGGGGATTTGATCATCGTCAATACCGATGCCGAGCTTACGGACATGAACTTCACGGCCACCATCTGCTAAAGCGCGCTCGGCCCCCAGCCCCGACGGTCGCGCACAACGCTGCGCGGCCGCCCCCACCGATGGATCCGCGAAACCGGATTCCAACAATCGAGATAGCGGATCGCGGAGGTGCGGCGAAGCGTGCCTCTGTCCACTCCCGTTGACGCAGATCAAGGGGGGCGCGGAGACCCGGAGCCCATAAGGCAGGCAAGGTCGGCCACGGTCCGACCGCAAGTCTGTCTGCTATCCGGGGAAGGACATGGGCAATATCGTCAAACTGGTCGCTCTGGGGGTCGTCGCGATCCTCGCCGCGATCGCCGCGAACTTCGCGCGGGACCTCGCCTATCAGGTCAACGCACTCACCGTGCTCGCCGTCGCGGTGGGCTTTTTTCTTTACACTATCCTGCGCTGGGACATCCCGAACCGGATGCCGAACGGCGATGGCGGCGCGCTGCCGGCCGAGGGGTATATGGACGACGTCATCCGGGCGGGCGTGATCGCCACCGCGCTCTGGGGCGTCGTCGGGTTTCTCGCCGGAACCTACATCGCATTTCAGCTCGCCTTTCCGGAGCTGAACTGGGGGCTTTCCTTCACCAGCTTTGGCCGGTTGCGTCCCCTCCACACCTCCGCGGTGATCTTCGCCTTCGGCGGCAACGCGCTGATCGCGTCCTCGTTCTATATCGTGCAACGGACCTGCGCGACGCGGCTCTGGGGCGGCGGTCTCGCATGGTTCGTGTTCTGGGGGTACAACCTCTTCATCGTGCTGGCGGCGACGAGCTACCTGCTCGGCGGTTCGACCTCCAAAGAATATGCCGAGCCCACCTGGCATATCGACCTGTGGCTCACGGTCGTCTGGGTCGCCTATCTCGCGGTCTTCATGGGCACGCTCTTCAACCGCAAAGAAAAGCACATCTACGTCGCCAACTGGTTCCTGCTCAGCTTCATCGTCACCGTGGCGATGCTGCACATCGTGAACAATCTGGCGATGCCGGTCTCGATCTTCGGCTCGGCGTCCTACTCGCTGTTCTCTGGCGTCCAAGACGCGATGACCCAGTGGTGGTACGGCCATAACGCCGTCGGCTTCTTCCTGACCGCCGGGTTCCTCGGCATGATGTACTATTTCGTTCCGAAACAGGCCGAGCGCCCGGTCTATAGCTACAAGCTCTCGATCGTCCACTTCTGGGCGCTGATCTTCCTCTATATCTGGGCCGGCCCGCACCACCTGCACTACACGGCGCTGCCCGACTGGGCGCAGACGCTCGGCATGGTGTTCTCGATCATGCTCTGGATGCCGTCCTGGGGCGGTATGATCAAGGGGCTGATGACGCTCTCGGGCGCCTGGGACAAGCTCCGCACCGATCCGGTGATCCGGATGATGGTGGTCTCGATCGGCTTCTACGGCATGTCGACCTTCGAAGGCCCGATGATGTCCATCAAGGCCGTCAACTCGCTCAGCCACTACACGGACTGGACGATCGCCCACGTACATTCGGGCGCGCTCGGCTGGAACGGCATGATCACCTTCGGCGCGCTCTACTTCCTCGTGCCGCGGCTCTGGAACCGCTCGCGCCTCTATTCGCTCGAGCTCGTTTCCTGGCACTTCTGGCTCGCGACCATCGGCATCGTGCTCTACGCGGCGTCCATGTGGGTCACCGGCATCATGGAGGGCCTGATGTGGCGCGAATACGACGCGCAAGGGTTTCTGGTGAACTCCTTCGCCGACACCGTGGGTGCCAAGTTCCCGATGTATCTGGTGCGCGGCCTCGGCGGCATCCTCTATCTCGCCGGCGCCATCATCATGTGCGTCAACCTCTACCAGACCATCCGGGGCAAGATCCGCGAGGAACGGTCCCCGGTCGTCGGCGCGAACGCCGTCGCGGCCGAATAAGGGAGCAACACCGATGTCGAACGAACCCGAAAAGAAACCGCGCAAGGGGCTTCTCGACCGGCACCAGCCGATCGAGCGCCACGCGACGCTCCTCCTCGTCCTCTCGCTCCTGGTCGTCACCGTGGGCGGCATCGTCGAGATCGCGCCGCTCTTCTGGCTGCAGAACACCATCGAGAAGGTTCAGGGGGTCCGTCCCTACAGCCCGCTCGAGCTCGCCGGCCGGCAGGTCTATATCCGCGAGGGCTGCTATGTCTGCCACAGCCAGATGATCCGTCCGATGCGGGACGAGGTCGAACGCTATGGCCATTACAGCCTCGCGGCCGAGAGCATCTACGACCACCCGTTCCAATGGGGCTCGAAGCGCACCGGGCCCGATCTGGCCCGGGTCGGCGGGCGCTACTCGGACGCTTGGCATGTGGACCATATGCGCAACCCCCAGGCGCTGGTGCCGGAGTCGGTGATGCCGCGGTATCCGTGGCTCGAAGAAACTGCGCTCGATTACACCTATATCGCCGATCATCTCCGTGCGAACCGGGCCGTCGGTGTGCCCTATACTGACGAACAGATCGCCCGCGCGGCCGTCCATGTCGAGGCCCAGGTCAACCCAGACCACGACGCCTATGACGAGCTTTTGGAGAACTACCCAAAGGCGCAGATCCGTAACTTTGACGGTCAGCCTGAGATCACCGAGCTCGACGCACTCATCGCCTATTTGCAGGTTCTCGGCACCATGGTCGACTTCTCGACCTACGAGACCGCCGACGCCAACTTGCGCTGAGAGGAGGACCGACCGATGGACGCTGCCAACTCCACCTACCAGCTCTTGCGGGAATTCGCCGACAGCTGGTTCCTGCTCGCGATGGTGCTCTTTTTCGTGGGCATGGTGCTCTACACGCTCCGCCCGGGCGCGAAGGCCACCCATGACGACATCGCGAACATTCCGCTTCGCAACGACACCCCGCGCGCGGCCGCGTGCGACGAGACGAGGGACTGACCCATGGCCGATCATGACAAGAAAGAGATCGACGAGGTCACCGGCACCGAAACCACCCAGCACGAGTGGGACGGTATCCAGGAGCTGAACACGCCCCTGCCGAAATGGTGGCTCTGGACGTTCTACGGAACGGTCGTCTGGGGCCTCGGTTACACGATCTTCTTCCCCGCCTGGCCGATGATCACCGAAGCGACGGCCGGCGTGCTCGGCTATTCGAGCCGGGGCGCGGTCGAGCAGGCGATCGCCGAGCACCGCGAGGCGCAGAAGGTCTACACCGACCAAATCGCCGCGCTCGATATCGAAGACGTCGCGGCGGACGCCGATCTCGCCCAGTTCGCGCGGGCGGGGGGCGAATCGATCTTCGCCGCCTATTGCTCCCAGTGCCACGGGCGCGGTGCAGCCGGCGTGCAGGCGGCGGGCTATCCGAACCTGCTCGACGACGACTGGCTCTGGGGCGGAAGCCTCGAGGCGATCCGCTATACGATCTCCCACGGCATCCGGAACGAGCAGGACATCGACGCCCGCTTCGGCGAAATGCCGGCCTTCGACTGGATGGAGGACGCGCAGATTGCCTTGCTCGCCCAGCACGTCCGCGCGCTTGCGGGTCTCGCAGAGCGCACCGAGGAAGGCGAACGGCTCTATCTCGAGGATGCGGGCTGCAACGCCTGCCACGGCGACGACGGCAAGGGCAATCCGGATCTCGGCGCGCCCAACCTTACCGACGCGATCTGGCTCTATGGCGGCGACGAAGCGACGGTGATCGAGACGCTCGTTTACGGCCGAGCCGGGGTGATGCCCGCCTGGAACCTCGAGGCCCGCGGTGCGAGCGGTTTGACCGACGAACAGATCACGCAGGTAGCGATCTACGTCCACAGCCTCGGCGGCGGCGAGTAATCACCCCGCCCACGCTTTCCCTGTCGATTGCGCCCGAGGTGATCCCTCGGGCGTTTTTTTTCGGCCTGGCGAGCGACGGGCCGGCTTCCCTGTATCGAGAGTTCACGGTAGCTTGCAGCGGGGTGATTAATGACGTCGGCGGCAGCGTTCGGGCCGCGCACACCGAACGGGGGTTCCCATGCAAAACCTTACCAACTGCGCGGTCGCAATCTCGGCGGCCGTCCTCATCGCCATGCTACCGGGACGGGCCCTGGCCACGACAACGGCGTTTTGCGGGACGACCATCTCGCTCATTTCGAGCGAGAACGCCCAGAACGACTGTATCGACAGCTTCAATCAGACGCTAAGCGGCAACGCGATTACTGGCACCCAGACCGCATCGGTCGATCAGAATTCGACGCAACTCCGGGCGACGTCGACCGTCTCCAGCAACGAGGCCCCGCTCTCGAGTATCTTCAACGTCACGGCCTATGCGCTCTTCGACGAGTTCCTGACCATCGAAAACATCCCTGAAGGTCAAACGCTCGCGCTCGATTTCAGCCTCACCGTCGATGGCAGCTTCATCGGCGATGTGGGCCTCGGGAGCTATATGCTCGCGACGGTGGGCTTCGTCGAGACCGACCCCACCGACGCGCTCACGAGCGGTGTCAACGCCGCCGCCCTCCGGAGCGGTCTGAACCCGACGGCGGATTTCAGCCGCGCGAGCATCGGCCTCGAAGTCGAAACCGATCCGAACAACTCGAGTGAAAAGCGTCTTCAAGCTAAGAGCGGCATCGAAGAGCCGGTGCTCGAATTCGGCAGCGGTCAATACGTCAGCACGGACGATGCCCAATTGTCGACCAATCAGACACCGACATTCCAAGGCTCCTTCGGCGACGAAGTGACCTCGGATCTGACCGTGTCATTGACCCGCGAGTTCACATCGACCAACAACACAGGCTATTTGGTGTTCGGTCTGTTGGTGAACCAAAAGAACACACCGGTGATCGATCCGTCGAATGGCGACACGCCGATCACCATCGACTTTGGCAATACCGCCGAGCTCGATATCTCGATCGCGGAAAGCTCGACGATCCAGCGGATCGGACCGTTCGGGATTTCGGGCACCTTCGGCGACGGTCTCGGCGAGATCCCGCTCGAGATCGGCACGCAAGCGACGACGCCCGTGCCGCTGCCGGCGAGCCTCTGGATGCTGCTTGCGGCACTGGGCGCGCTCGGTCTCGGCCGGCGCCACGCGCGCTGAGCGGAGGGCCGCCAGAGCCGTCCGCCCTTGCCCGGCTGCTCTCGAGCCATGCCGGGCCGGGGCGCGTCGTCTGGATCGGCCTACGCACCGTCCGGCGCGGACCCGTCCGGTCGGTCGACGCGGCCGAGATCCGTCCCGAGGGGCTCGCGGGCGACCGCCGGGTCATCGAAGGCGCCCGTCCGGGCAAACGCGCCGTCACCCTCATCCAGGCCGAACATCTGCCGGTGATCGCCGCCCTCGCCCGGCGGCCCGCCGCTCAATTCGCCGATCTTCGCCGCAATATTGCTGTCGCAGAGCTGAACCTGCTCGCGCTCCGCGGCCGACAGCTCCGCCTCGGCGGGGCCGTTCTAGAGATCACCGGACCCTGTGCGCCCTGCACGCGGATGGAGGAGACGCTCGGGCCGGGCGGCTATTCTGCGCTCCGCGGTCACGGCGGTATGACGGCCGCGGTGATCGAGCCTGGAGCGATCGCGCTCGGTGACCCGGTCACGCCCCTCTGAGACTTTCCTTTGCCGGCGCCCGCCCCTAGGCTCGGCTCGTAAACTCAAGGCCTAAGGATGAGTACGGGATGACCGGCGCCAATCGAGCGATCAATCGGCGGACCGCGCTTTGCCTCGGAGCCGCGGTGGCGGCGCTGCCCCATGCCGCCGTCGCGCGGCCCGAAATCCGGATCTTGGCCCCCGCGCCGGTTCTTGACGCAGCCGCCCCGCTCTTTGCGGCGCCGCTGATCGCATGGGCGAGGGACGGCAGCCTTGCGCCCGGCCATCTCTCGGCGTGGAGCGCCTGCTCGACC
Source organism: Paracoccaceae bacterium (assembly GCA_050331395.1). GTDB lineage: Bacteria > Pseudomonadota > Alphaproteobacteria > Rhodobacterales > Rhodobacteraceae > Thermohalobaculum. The sequence continues at coordinate 69,452 of JBHJGX010000021.1, read as the reverse complement.
CACCGCCGCTGGCGGTTCGAAATCTCCTCGGATCCCAAGCTCGGCATCGCCGCCCGCGAGATCGCCGCCGCTCTCGCTGCGGTCTTGCCCGCAAGCGCCGCGGTGCTGCGGGAGACCACCGGCCTCGCGGTCGCGCTCGCCGATCCCGACCCGCGGCTGCCCGCCCGCATCGCCGCGTCCGCGCGTCTCGTGACCGGGCCCGACGGCCGCCAAGGCGCAGGCCCCCTCGCCCTCGAAGCCGACCTCCCGGACGGCCTCCGCGCCCGGGTGCGAGCGACGGGGAGGCGGGCGGTTCTTGTTGCCGAGCGCGGGGACGGCGCCCGCTTAGAGGCTGCGATCCGTGGCGCGGTCGACGCAGCCCTTGCACTGCCGCCCTCGCGCCGGCTCTTCGAGCTCGAGGCCCGCGGCAGCCTCGTGCTCGCGTCCCGGGTCGACGAGCTCTGGGACGCGGCGCCGCAGGCCGCGCGGGCGCGCCCATGAGCGAGACCGAGCTTTGGTTCAGCCGCGCGGAATATGCCGAGCGCCTCGCCAAGACCCGGGCGGCCATGGACGCGGCCGGGATCGACGTGCTCTTTACCTCGGACCCCTCCAACATGGCGTGGCTCACCGGCTATGACGGCTGGTCGTTTTACGTCCACCAGGGCGTGATCGTCGGACCGGCGGGCGACCCGGTGTTCTGGGGCCGGAAGATGGACGCGGCCGGTGCGCTCCGGCGGTGTTATATGAGCTCGGACGACATCGTCGCTTATTCCGATGACTATGTGATGGCCCCGCCGGCCCACGCGATGCAGCACCTCGCCGAGCTTCTGCGCACGCGCGGCTGGGCGGCGTTGCGGCTTGGGACCGAGCACGAGAACTACTATTACTCGGCAAAGGCCCACGCGGTCCTGAGCGAAGAGCTCGGCCGAGCGCCCTTCGATGCGACCGCGCTCGTCAATTGGTGCCGCGCCGTGAAATCCCCCGCCGAGATCCGCTTGATGCGCCGCGCGGCCCGGATCGGCGAACGGATCCACGACCGGGTTCGCGAAATCATGGCCCCCGGGATCCGTGGCAACGAGGTCGCGGCCGAGATCTATCGGACGGCGATCCTGGGCGCGGAGGACGCGGACGGCCCATTTGGCGGCGACTATCCGGCGATCGCACCGCTGATGCCCGCGGGCAAGGACGCCTCCGCCGCCCATCTCTCCTGGAGCGATAAGGCGTTCGTGAGCGGCATCGCCACGTTTTTCGAGGTCTCGGGCTGCGTCGGGCGATATCATGCGCCGCTGTGCCGAACCGTCTTCCTCGGCGCCCCCGATGCCGAGATCCGCCGCGCCGAGGCCGCGGTCTGCGAGGCGATCCCCGACTGTCTGTCGGCCGCCCGCGCCGGGAACGCAGCCGGCGACGTGGCGCGGGCGTTCGAGGCGGTGCTCGCCCGCCACGGGATCCCGCGGCACGGGCGCTGCGGGTATCCGGTCGGCCTCAGCTATCCGCCCGACTGGGGAGAGCGGACGTTCTCGCTCCGCCCGAGCGACGAGACCGAGCTCCGCCCCGGCATGACGATCCATTTCATGCCCGGGATCTGGTCCGAGGACTGGGGGCTCGAAATCACCGAGACGCTGCTGATCCGCGAGACCGGACCGGCGGAGGCGCTGGCCGACTATCCCCGCGCGCTCTTCGTCAAGGGCTGAAGCCCCGGCGCGAAACCGCTTGATCGCCGCCGGGGCTCTCGATACCAACCGCGCGAGTGCATGTGGTGCACCGCAACCGAGCGTGGAGGACGGAGTGGAGCGCAAGGTCCCGGTCTGGTCGGTCCTTCTGCTGACGATGATCCTTCTGCTCTTCGCGGTGAGCTTGGCCTGGGCGGTGCGCTCGACGATGAAGGGCAGCGACCGATCCGGCGCTTTCGGTAGCTTTGCATTGGCGGTGGCCGAGTTTCCGCGCAAGGCCGTTCTGGTTTTCTCGGAGGTTGCGGGCGAGGTCTCCGGCACACCGGTTTGGCAACGCTTGGTCGCGCCGCTGCCTGCGGATCGCGACGGATTTGCACCGCTGCCCGGACGCGAGGGACCCCCCGTCGAAGGGCTGGTGTTCCGCCGGGGAGAGGGCGAGGCGCGCCCGGGATGGCGGCTTTTGACCGGCGCATTCACCGTGGACGGGCGGTTTGCCAATGGCGCCGTCCTGCTGGATCCCGAGTTCGGGATTGCCCATTTCTGGCCCATCGACGAGGCCGGCCTCGGCTCGGAGGTTCTGCCCGAGGATCGCAAGCTGGTGCATGGCCTCGCGGTGCTGCGGGACGGCTCGGTCGTCGCGTCCTTCGATAATGGCTCCTCATTGCAACGGATCGGAGCCTGCGGCGCGCGGATGTGGGCGGTCCCCGGCAGCTTTCACCATGCGGTGACGGCGCATCCGGACCGGCAGAGCGTCTGGGCGCTGTTGCGCCAAGGGTCCCCCGCCGAGGCGATCGGCGCGAACGAGCCCGGGACGGAAGCGGGCGACATCGCCGCGCAAAGCTTCGTGGTCGAGATCGCGGTAGAGGACGGCGAGACGCTCCGGTCATTTTCGCTGCGCGATGTCGCCGACGCCAATCCGGCCATCGATCCGCTGCAGATCCGGATCGACGATCGACCGCCCGGCGGGCTTGGCGGCGCCGACAATCCGCGCAACCTCCGCGGACCCTTTCTGTTCGATCCGTTCCACACGAACGACGTGGACCCTTTGCCGGCGCGGCTTGCGGAGCGTTTCGAGGGGTTCCAGGCGGGCGACCTGCTTCTCAGCCTTCGCTCGCTCAATCTGGTGATGGCCGTCGATCCCGAAAGCCTCGCGATCCGGTGGTGGCGATCGGGGCTCGCCCAGCGCCAACATGACCCGGATTGGCACGCAACCGGTGAGATTACGATCCTCGACAACCGCATGTTCGGCGCGGCGAGCGCCGTCGTTGCGGTCGATCCTGCGAGCTTTAAAACCCGGATCCTGTTCGACGGGACGGCGCCGGACGTCTTCTCCCGTGCCCGCGGCAAACATCAGGTTCGGCCCGACGGCGCGGTGCTGATCGCGAGTTCGCATCAGGCCCGGGCGATCGAGGTCGATCCGGCGGGACAGGTGGCCGTCGATATCTTGAACACGATCCCGGGTCGCGACGGCGACGGCTTGGTTTTAACCGACTTTGCGTGGATCCCGCCGGATTTCTTCGATCCTGCCGCCTTCGACTGCGGAGCCTAGCGCGATGGAACGGACGATCCGGCTGCCGGTTTGGGCGCTCCTGTTGCTGGCGATGCTGGCGCTCTTGTTCGCTGCCGGGACGGCCTGGGCGGTGCGATCGACGCTGAAGGGCAGCGACCGGAGCGGGCTCTTCGGGGAGGCGGCCGTGGCGGTCGCCGAGTTTCCCCGAACCGCAGCAGATGTGGTCCGGGCGCTTCGCGAGAAGGGCACCGGCGCCTACGAAGGCCGGGATCTGCGCGTGGTTCTGCCGGCGCTCGGCGAGGGCTTTGCGCCCCCCGACGGTGCCGACCGGTTCGGGCTCGAGGGGCTTTTGCTCCGGGTCGGACCCGATGCCCCGCCGGCCGGCTGGCGGCTTCTCTCCGGCGCCTTCACGCGCGAAGGGCGCGCCTTGAACGGCGCCGTGCTTCTTGCCCCGGATCTTTCGGTGGCCCAGGTCTGGGAATTCACCGAAGACGACCTGCCCGTGGAGGAGAAGGAACTGTCCTACCGCAAGCTCGTGCATGGTCTCGCCCTTCTCGACGACGGCTCGGTGGTGTTCGCGTTCGATTTCGGCGTGACCTTGCAGCGGCTCTCGGCCTGCGGCGAGCGGCTCTGGTGGCGCGAGGGGGCCTTTCATCACGCGGTCACGGCCGATCCCGAGGGCGGGGCGGTCTGGACGCTGCTGCGGACGGACAGCGCCGCCGCCGCCGCGGGCGCGCTCACCGAGACCGGCGTCGCCGCGGGCGATATCGCCGCCGCGGAGGTGATCCTGCAGATCGCGGCCGAGGACGGCCGCACGCTCCGGCGCTTCAACCTGCGCGAGGTGATCCGCGCCAATCCCGGCATCGATCCGCTGGAGATCCGCGTGCTCGACCGCCCCCCCGTCGGCCCGGGCCGGACCGGGGCGAACCAACTGAACTTTGCCGGGCCTTGGCTCGACGACCCGTTCCACATCAACGATGTCGATCCGCTGCCCCCAGACCTCGCCGACGCCTTTCCCGGGTTCGAAGCGGGAGACGTGGCGCTCAGCCTGCGCTCGCTCAACCTCGTGCTTGTCATCGATCCCGAGACGCTGACGATCCGCTGGTGGCGGATGGGCGCGGTCCAGCGCCAGCACGACCCGGACTGGCAACCCTCGGGCCGGATCACCCTCTACAATAACCGGATGATGCGCGACTTTAGCGAGATCGTCAGCATCGACCCGCAGACCTTCGCGACCGAGACGCTGCTCGACGGCCGCGACCACGACTTTTACTCCCGCGTGCGGGGGAAACATCAGGTGCTGCCGACGGGCGGGCTCCTGATCGCGAGCAGCCAGCAAGCGCGGGTGCTCGAGACGGACGCGGAAGGTCGGCGGACGCTCGAAATCCTGAACGATGCACCCGCCATTTCGGGCGAAGGACACGTGATAACCGACGCGGCCTGGTTCCCGCCGGACCGGTTCGCCGCCGACACCTTCGCCTGCCCCTGATCGGGGGCAGACTGGGACGATCCTCTCGCCTCGGCGCGTCCGCCTGGTGTAGAGGCCACTGAGGACCGCGACCGCCGAGGGGGATCGACCATAGAACGCACCATCAGACTGCCGGTCTGGGCGATCCTGCTCCTGGTCCTGCTCGCCCTGCTGTTTGCGGCCATGACCGCCTGGGCCGTCCGATCGACCGAGAAGGGCAGCGACCGCTCGGGCGCATTCGGCCGCGCCGCGGTGGCCGTTGCCGAGTTTCCTGGCCTCGCCCGCGAGGTGGTCGCCGAATTGCGGGCCTCTGCCGATCCGAACGCCTTCGGCGCACCGCACCGGGTGCCGCTGCCCGAGATCGACCGGGCGGGCTTTGAGCCCGTCGAGACCGTCGCGGGCGTCGAGCTGCCAGGGCTTCTCCTGCGCGCAGATCGCGCGCGGCTCGCCCGCGGCTGGCGGATCCTCGTCGGCGCCTTTGAGATCGGCGATCGTTTCGGCAATGCGGCGGTGCTCCTCGACCCGGATCTTCGCGCCGTGCATCTCTGGCGGCTCGAGGAAGAGCCCCTCGGCGAGAGCACGCCCGAGGTGGCCGACCGCGTCCTGCCGCACGGCTTCGCGCTGCTCGAGGGCGCGGCGGTGGTCGCTGCCTTCGACAACGGGGTGACGCTCCAGTCGTTCGACAATTGCGGGCGACGGGCCTGGGCGATCGAGGGCGGCTATCACCACACGATCACCGCGATGGAGGACGGCCGCACGATCTGGACGGCGCTCCAGGGCCTCACCCCCGCCCAGGAAGCGCGCCGCAGCCCGGACGCCGAATGGAACCCGGCCATCGACAATCGGATCGCGCGCATCGACGCCCGGACCGGCGAGGTCGAGCGGGTCTTCTCCATGGCCGAGGTGATCGAGGCCAATCCCGATCTCGACATCTTCCGGCTGCGCATGAACCACCGCGCGGTACCGGCGATCAACCAGCCGCACATCACCGGCCCTTGGCAGTACAACCCCTTTCACATCAACGACGTGGATCCCCTGCCCGAGCGCCTCGCCGCCGCCTTCCCCGATTTCGTGCCGGGCGATCTCCTGGTCAGCGCCCGCTCGGTGAACCTCGTATTCGTACTCGATCCGGACACGCTCAAGGTCCGCTGGTGGCGCATCGGCGCCTGGAACCGCCAACACGATCCCGACTGGGAGGAGAACGGCCGGTTCAGCATTTACAACAACCGCCTCGCCCGGGCCTGGAGCGAAATCGTCGAGATCGACCCGCGCAGCTTCGAGACGCGGCGCCTGCTCGACGGGCGCGAGCACGGCTTCTACTCGCGGATCCGCGGCAAACATCAAATCCTGCCCGACGGCACGATCCTGGTCGCGAGCAGCCAGCAGGCGAGGGTCTTCGAACGCGCCCCGGCCGGCGATATCCGCTTCGAGGCGCTCAACTCCGTCCCGAGCGTGCCCGGCCAGGGCTATGTGCTGAGCGAGGCGCTGTGGGTCCCGGAAGACGCGCTCTCGATGGGCGCCGACGGATGCCCCCGGTGAGGCGGTGCGCGGCCAAGGCCGGCAAAGGCGCTGGCCCCCGCGCCGGCCTTCGGGCTACACCACCGGTGGTGGCGCACACGCTGCGGCACCACTGGCCGGACCGAGGATGAGATGGACAAATCGATCACGCTACCGGTCTGGCTCATCGCACTCGTCCTGCTGCTCGGGCTTCTCTTCACCGCATCGGTCGCCTGGGCCGTGCGCTCGACCCTCAAAGGAAGCGACCGGAGCGGGCTCTTCGGCGAAGCCGCCCTCGCCGTCGCCGACTTCCCCGGCGAGGCCCGCGTCGTCTTTACCGAGCTCCGCGAGATACTCTCGGGCCGCCCCCCCTCCCCCAAGCTCCGGGTCGATTTGCAAGCCCCGTTGGTCGACGGCCCGGCCGAGCCGTTGCCGGGCGCCGCGGCGGCGGGCCTGCCCGGGTTCGAGGTCCTCGGCGCCCCCGCCGAGCTTACGCCGGGCTGGCGCTATTTCGCGGGCGCCTTCTCCATCGACGACGAGATCCGGAACGCCGTGGTGATCGTCTCGCCCGAGGCGACGGTCGCCGGGCGCGTCGTCCTCTCCGAGGGGGATATCCTTCCCGGCACCCCGCCCTCGCCCGACGACGAGAAAGTGCCCCACGGGCTCACGGTGCTGCCCGACGCCTCGTTCGTGGTCGCGCACGGGCCGGGCGTCACGCTCCAACGCTTCAGCCCCTGCGGCGATCTTATCTGGGCGATCCCCGGGCTTTATCACCACGCGGTCGAGTTCGACCCGGCGCGCCAGACGCTCTGGACCCTCCGCTACGGCAGCTTCGATTTGGGGCCGGGACAGCCGATGCCGCACGGTCAGCGCTCGCGGATCGAGGAGATTTCCCTCGACGGAGACGTCCTGCGCGACATCGCCCTCGACGACGTGATCGCGGCCAACCCGCTCGTCGATCCGCTCGAGATCCGCCGGGCCGATGGCGCCGCCGACAGCACCAACCATCCGGGCAGGCCCGGCGATTGGCTGGCGGATCCGTTTCACTTCAACGATATCGAACCGCTGCAGCCCGAGATCGCCGCGGCATTCCCCGACTTCGAGGCTGGCGATCTGGTCCTCAGCGCCCGCTCGCTCAATCTCGTCATGGTCCTCGATCCCGAGAGCCTCGCGATCCGCTGGTGGCGCATCGGCGAGGTCAAGCGCCAGCACGATCCCGACTGGCAGCCGGACGGCACCCTGACCGTCTTCGACAACCGCACCGCCCGGGCCGAGAGCCGCGTCGTCCGCCTCGACCCCTCGCGCCTCGGGCATGAGGACGTGCTCGCCGCCGGCAACCCGTCGTTTTATACCCGGTTCCGCGGTAAGCATCAGATCCTGCCGAACGGCGATCTGATCGTCATCAGCCCCGGCGAGGGCCGCGTCTTCGAGATGCGCGGCTCCGAGCGTGTGCTCGCCGAGTTCCGCAGCCGCGCACTCGACCGCGACGGCGAGGGCTTTCTGCTGACCGAGGCCATCTGGCTTCCCCCCGAGGCACTCAACCGAGAGGAGTTCGCATGCGACCGTTGACCTTCGTTCCTGCGGCGTTTGCCGTGATGATCGCCGGGCTGGCCACGCCCGCCGCCGCCTATATCGGCCCGGGCGTCGGGGCCGGCGCTATCGCCGTGGTGCTCGGCGTCATCGGCGCGATCGCGATGGCCTTTGTCGCGATCCTCTGGTACCCGATCAAACGGCTGATCCGCGGCAAGAAAGCGCCCGCCAAGGCCGAGGGTCGGGCGGACGACGACGGCGAGGCCTGATCCGCGCATGATCCTCGAGACCGCCATCGCCCTCCTGATCGGTGCGCTCGCGGTCGAGATCGCGGTCCGCCTGCCCTTTGCCGAAACGCTCCGCCGGAGCCTCGACACCATGGCCAAGACCCGCCGCGTCCTGCGGGGCGCGACGATCTCGGACCATTGGAAGGAGAAGGCGATGCTCGCCTATTCCGCGCGGATGCTCGGGACGTCCGGACGGCTCGCCGGGATGATCCTCGCCGTGATCCTGCCGGCCGCCCTCTTCGTGTGGCTCGCGGATCTCGCATGGCCGGGGGTGGCGGCCTTTGTCATGGGCTGGATCGGCCTTCTGGCGACGGTCGTTGGGGCGATGGCCTATCTGGCGGTGAGGCGGCGGTTTGTCTGACTATTCGGCGCTCGACCGGCTCTTGCACCGGCTGGTGCTCGATCGCCGGTTCGTCGCCGAGACGATTTTCGACCTCGATCAACGGATCGCGCGGGCCGACGGGGACCGGGTCGCCGAGCGCGCCCATGTCTTCGTCGCGGGGCTCGCGCGGGCGGGCACCACCGTGCTCATGCGCCGGCTCCATGCGACGGGGGCGTTTCGCTCGCTCACCTATCGCGACATGCCCTTCGTGCTGGCACCCAATCTCTGGCGGCGGCTCTCGGCAACGGCGCGGCGCGATGTGGCAAAGGGCGAACGCGCCCATGGCGACCGGCTCGAAGTGGACGCGGACAGCCCCGAGAGCCTAGACGAGGTCTTCTGGCGGATCTTCGCCGGCCCGCGCTATCTGCACAGCGATCACCTGGCCGCGCATAAAACCGATGCCGAGACCCGGGCCCGTTTCCGCGCCTATGTGGCAGCGATCCTCAGCGCCCAGGGCGCGCCGCCGGCCGAGCGCTATCTCTCCAAGAACAACAACAACATCCTCAGGTTGCCCGCGATCCGGCGCACATTCCCGAACGCCCTTCTCCTCGTGCCGGTTCGGGCGCCGGCCTCCCATGCGGGATCGCTCCTTCGCCAGCACCGGCGGTTTACCGAGATGCAGCGGGGCGACCGGTTCGTTGAGCGTTACATGCGGTGGCTCGCCCATCACGAATTCGGCCTCGATCACCGGCCCTTCCGGTTCGGCGAAGCGGCCCCCGCCGCGGGCGATCCGATGACGATCGACTACTGGGTCGCGCGGTGGATCGAGGCCTATGCCTGGCTCGATGCCGAGGCGCCGGAGGATACGGTTTTCGTCGTCTACGAGGCGTTATGCGCGGATCCCACCGTTTGGGAGCGGGTTGCCGCGCTCGCCGGGGTGCCGCCCGAGATCGAAGGCGACGCGCTTTCCGCGTCGGAAACCGCCCCGCCGGAGGGCGCCGACCCCGAGCTATTCGCCCGCGCCGACGTCCTCTATGACCGCCTCGTCGCCCGATCGGCCGCCCGACTGGCCTGAGGCGCGCCGGTCAGTTGACCCCGAGCGCCATCGCCCGGAAGGTCTCGCTGGTCTCGAGCAGCTCGTCATAGCTGCCTTCGTCGATGACGCGGCCTTTCTCGAGCAGGAAAATCCGGTCGCAGCCCCGCACGGTGGTGAGCCGGTGCGCGATCATCACCACCGTCTTGGCATGGGCGAGATTGTTCACCGCCCCCATCACCGCGCGTTCGGTGATGTTGTCGAGTGCCGACGTCGCTTCGTCGAGGATCAGGACGTCCGGGTCGCGGTAGAGCGCCCGGGCGATGCCGATGCGCTGGCGTTGGCCGCCGGAGAGCCGCACGCCGCGCTCTCCCACATGGGTCTCATAGCCCTTGGGCAATTCGGTCGAGACGAAGTCGTGCAACTCCGCGATCCGGGCAACCCGTTCCACGGCGGCCATGTCGATCTCGTCCCGCGGGACGCCGAACGCGATGTTGCCTGCCACCGTATCGTCGATCAGGTAGATGGATTGCGGCACATATCCGACCCGTTGGCGCCACGCGAAGACCCGCTCGCCCTCGACCGCGAGCCCGTCGACGGTCAGCCGGCCCGCGGTCGGGCTCAGAAGCCCGAGCAAAATGTCGACGGCCGTGGTTTTCCCCGCGCCGGTGCCGCCCACGATGCCGATCGTGGTCTTCGCCGGGATCCGCATGGTCAACCCCTGGAGCGCCGGCCGCGCGGCGCTCGGATAGGCGAAGTGGACGTCCTCGAGGCAGAGCTCGCGGGTGAGCGGCAAGCCGGGGGGAAGCGGATCCGGCACCGCGACCAAGCCTTTTCGTGTTTCCATCAAATCCGCATGGACGAGTTCGAGCGATTTGCGGCCATAGCGGAGTTCGGTCAGCCAGCGATAGACCTGCTGCATGGCCGGGAACATGCGGAGCCCCGCAAATGCATAGAGCCCGACAACGGGGAGAATGCCCGCAAGCGTTCCGTCGCTGCGCAACAAGAGAACGAGGACAAGCGCCAGCATCCCCCCGAACAAAACGGCCTCGAGCAAGTGGCGCGGCAACTCGCCGACAAGCGCCGCCAGGGTGGCACAGCGCGCGAGCGTGCGCGACGGCGCGGCGAAGCGGGCCAGATACGCGTCCTCGAGCGAGAGGACCTTCACGTCTTTGATGCCGCCGAGGCCCTCTTGCGCCGCCCTGAACCGCTCGCTGACGGCCTGGACCCGCATCGCCCCAAGCCGGGTCAACATCTTTCGCACAACGAGATAGATGAGCGCATAGAGCCCGCCGATCACCGCGCCCGCGGTCAGCGCGACGACCGGATCGATGATCACGATCAGCGTAACAAGCGACAGCACCACCACGCTATGGGCGATCACCAGCATCGAGGGCAGCAGGGAGGTCTGCATCACCTGATCGACCTCGGAGAGCACGTTCTTGGCAAGGTCTGAGCTGTGGCGGTCGAGAAACCACGCATAGGGTTGCCGGTAATAGCTCTCGAGCATCCGCCGGCTTAGGTGATAGCGCCGCCAATTGACGAAGTGCGACATCACGTAAAGCGTCAGCATTTTGAAGGTGAGGCTGAGCAGCAAAAGCGCAAACACACCGAAGCCGAGCGCGATCAGAAAGGTGTCGCGATCCTCGAACCCGCCGAATGCATAGAGTGCGGAGAGCGTTGCCCGGTCCTCGATCTGCGACGGGTCGGTCAAGACAAGTAAAAACGGCAACATCGAGGCGACGCCGACCGCCTCGAGCAGGCCCATGAACAGCACCATGAAGAAGATGCCGATCAGCCTGATCTTCTCAGGCCGCGTGAGAAGATCGCTGATTTTACGGTAAAGTTCCAAGTATCGACCCCGCGTCGACCAAGTTATCGGTGCCGGCCCCCGCCTGCGACACGGGAGTTACCATGTGGGTCATTAGGAGTAAACGGTTACCACCGGCTTTACCCGCGCCGCCGGTGTCACAGGATCTCGATGGCCGAAAGCGGGATCAGGCTCGGATCGACAAGCCCGTCGAGGCTGACTTCGGTGCCCTCGGCGGAAAACACCAGCCCCCGCGCCCCGAGCGTGAGGCCGTCGATCACCCCTTGGGCGGTCAGGCCCGCGAAGCCGTCGAGCACGAGCGTGTCCTCCTCCGGCGCGAAATCGGCGATCTGATTGCCGGAGCCGTCGCCCGGGGCGAAGACGAAGCGGTCCGCCCCGTTTCCGCCGATCAGGCCGTCGATGCCCGGACCGCTGATCAGCACGTCGTCTCCGGCGCCGCCGATCAAGCCGTCATTGCCGCCTTCGCCGACGATCGTGTCGTTGCCATCGCCGCCCTCGAGCACGTCGTTGCCGTCGTCGCCGATCAAGAGGTCGTCACCGCCGCCGCCGTCGAGCTTGTCGTTGCCGCCCTCGCCGATGATCGTGTCGTTGCCGGCGCCGCCGTCGAGCGTGTCGTGGCCGTCGCCGCCGTAGATGTCGTCGTTGCCGCCGCCGCCGTCGAGGCTGTCGCTGCCCGGTCCGCCGACGAGGGTGTCGTTGCCGTCGCCGCCCTGGAGCGTGTCGTCGCCTTCCTGGCCTTCGATGAGATCGTCGCCCGCCTCGCCCGCGAGGCTGTCATCGCCTTCGCCGCCACGGATTGCATCGTCGTCCGCGCCGCCGTCGATGGTGTCGTCACCGGGGCCGCCTTCGAGCAGGTCGTCGCCATCGCCGCCAGAAATCTCGTCGTCGCCGTCCCCGCCCGTGATCTTGTCGTATTGACAGCCACCCGAGAGCGTGTCGTTGCCCGTGCCGCCGGAGATCTCATCGTTGCCCGCGCCACCCGAGACGTTGTCGTTGCCCGTTCCGCCGGAGATCTCGTCGTCGCCCGCGCCGCCCGAGACGTTGTCGTTGCCCGTGCCGCCGGAGATCTCATCGTCGCCCGCGCCGCCGGCGAGCGTGTCGTCGCCTTCATCGCCCGACAGCACGTCGTCGCCGTCCTCGCCGAAGATCTGGTCGTCGCCCGCGCCACCCGCGAGCGTGTCGTTGCCAGGACCGCCGCCCATCAGGTCATCGCCGCGGCCCCCTTGAACGCTGTCGTCGATCCCGTCCGGAGAGCCGATGAAATCGCCGCCGTCATTGCCGTCGCGTCCGCCGATCGTTGTGCCTTCATTGAGGAAATCCTGGTCGAAGCCCGGCCCGTCGACCGAGAAGAACGCCTCGGCCGTCGCGGTCTCGCCCGCCTCGTTCCGGACCGTATAGGTGACGGTCTGCACGCCCGCCTGGCGCGTTGCCAGCAGCGGATAGCCCGCAAGCAGCCGGTAGCTCGCCACGCCGTCGGGGCCGATGGCGATGTCGACGAGCGCGAGCGGCAGCGCCTCTTCGGCAATCACAGTGCCCGCTTCGTCAAAAGTCAAAAGCGTGATCGGGCCGGTCTCGAAATCGAAGAGGGTCACCGCGCCGCCCGCGCCGCCGGTGTCGTTCTCGAAAAGCGGGATCGTGCCTTCGCCAACGCTCCGCTCGATGAAGAGGCTATCATCGCCCGCGATCGGGCCCTCCGAGCCGCCGGTCAGCGTGACGAAGAGCGTGGCCCCGTCGGTGGCGCCGGCCGCGTCGGCGATGGTGTAGTCGATCTCGAGCACGGCGGTCTCGCCCACGGTCACGTCGGGCAGCCCTGCGGTGGCGATCTCGATGCCGTCTTCGGTGGCGGTGGCCGGGACCTGGACAGGCTGGCCGGCGAAGCGGATCTCGCCCACGGTCGCGAGCGAGAGCGTATCGCCGTCGTCCGGGTCGCGGTCGTTGGCGAGGACGTCGACCGTGAGGGTGGCCCCCTCCTCGGCGGCGGCCTCGTCGTCCCGGGCGATGGGCGCGTCGTTCACCCCCTCAACGGTGAAGCGCGCCGTGGCCGTCGCGGCGGCGCCTTCGGGGTCTGTGACGGTGTGATCCGCCTCGACCGTCGACGTCTCGCCCGCAGCGAGGGCGACGAAGGCGTTGCCGGCCGCGAGCCGCAGACCGTCGGCCACGATGGTGACGGCGACCTCCGAGGGGACGCCGTCGCGTCTCACCGCGTCGATCGAGGCAAGCGTCAACGGCGCGCCTTCCGGGTCGATGTCGCTCGCGAGGACGTCGATGACAAGCGGCGTGCCGGCGGTCGTCGTGCCGGCATCGTCCTCGACGATCGGCGCGAGGTTTTGCCCCTCGTCCGGGCCGCCCTCGACGGTGACCGTCAGGGTGGCCGTATCGGGCGCGCCGGCGAGGTCCGAGACGGCATAGTCGATCTCGAGGGTGGCCGTCTCGCCGGGGGCCAGATCGGCAAAGGCCGGGGCGGTCGCATCGAAGCTGAGCGCGGCGCCGTCGATTTCCGCGCCGACATCGATGGCGAGCCCGTTGACCCGCTGTCCGGTGACGGCCGCGAGCGTGAGCACGTCGCCCATATCCACGTCGCTGTCGTTCGCGAGCACCGCATAGAGCGGCGCGGCGAGCCCTGCGACCGCATTGCCGGTATCGTCGCGGGCGACGGGCGCGTCGTTGACGCCCACCACGGTAAAGCGCGCGAGGCCCGGCGCGGTCAGCCCTTCCGGATCCGCGATGGTGTAATCGACGGCGACGACCGAGGTTGCGCCCTCGCCGAGGCTGCGGAATGCGGTGCCGGCCGACAGCCGGATGCCGTCTCCCACCGGAGCGACGGCGAGATCGGCGACCTCCCCGTCACGGCGCACCCCCTCGATGCCGAGGAGCGAAATCTCCCCACCCTCAGGGTCCAGATCGTTGAGCGTGACCGGGAGGGTCAGGGCCTCGCCGGCGGCGAGGGTGCCCGAATCGTCGAGCGCGATCGGCGGCAGGTTCTCGCCCCCGGCCGCACCGGTCACCGTCACCGTCACGGTCGCCGTGTCGGTCGCCCCGTCTCCGTCGGCCAACAGGTAGGTAAAGACGGTCTGGCGGCTCTCTCCGATGCCGAGATCCGCAAAGGCGCCGGCAGGGTTAAAAAGCACCTCGCCGTTCACCAAGGTCGCGGTCCCGCCCGCATCCGGCGTGCCGACCGAGAGGATCTCGAAACCGTTCGGATCGCTGTCCGCGTCCGTGTCGTTCGCCAGCACGTCGATGGCGACCGGCACGCCGGCCGTCGTCGCGCCCGCATCCGCAACGGCGTTCGGCGGCTGGTTTCCGCCCCGGACCGTGATGACCGCCGTGGCCGTGGCTGCCGCGCCGAGCGAATCGGTGATCGCATAATCCACTTCGACCGTCGCCGTCTGACCGCTGCCGAGCGCTGCGAAGGCCTCGGTGGCGGCAAGCTGGATCTCGCCCCCGACGATCTCCACATCGAGTTCGGCCGGTGTGCCGTCGCGGCGGACGCCCTCGATCGAGGCGAGCGATATCTCGTCGCCCGCGTCCGGATCGCTGTCATTGGCGAGCACGTCGACCTGGACCGTCGCACCGGCAGCGACTTCGCCCGTGTCGTCGACGGCGACCGGCACGTCGTTCACGCCGATTACGGTGACCGCGGCGGTCGCCTGATCGGTCGCGCCGAGCGCATCGGCGATGGTGTGGTCGACCTCGACCACCGACGTCTGCCCGGCCGCGAGCGCGACGAAGGCCGCCCCGGCCGCCACACGGATGCCGCCCTCGACAAGCGTCACCGCGAGCGCGGTCGGCACCCCGTCGCGGCGCACCTCGTCGATGGAGACGACGGAAAGCGTATCGCCCGGATCCGGGTCGATGTCGGTCGCGAGCACATCCACGACCACGGGCACCCCTTGAAGGGTCGAGGCCGTGTCGTCTCCGGCGACCGGCGGACGGTTGACGGGCGCCCCTCCGGTTACGGTGACCACCACCTCGGCCCCGCTCTCGAGCCCGCCCGGATCGGCCATGACATAGCTGAAGCTCGTCTGACGGGTCTCCCCAGCGCCGAGGTCGAGGAACGCGGTGCCGGGGTCGAACGCGATCTGCCCATCGACGAGCGTTGCGCTGCCGCCTGCATTCGGGATCCCGACCGAGACGAGCGTGAAGCCCGCGGCGGCATCGTCCACATCGGTGTCGTTCGCCAGCACATCGAGTGTGATCGCGGTATCGGGGTCGGTGGCACCCGTGTCTGCCGCCGCCACGGGCGCGTCGTTCACGCCTGTGATCGTGACCGTGAGGGTGCCCGTGTCCGTCGCCCCGGCGGTGTCGGCGACGGTATAGGGGACCTCGACCGTGGCGGTCTGCCCGACATTGAGCGTGTCGAAGGCGCCGGTCGGGTCGAACTCGATGGCGCGCCCGACGGCGGTCGCCGTACCGCCCCCCGTCGCCGTACCGACCGATGCGAGCGCGAGCGCCGCTGTGGGGTCCTCGGCATCGCTGTCGTTGTCGAGCACTTGGACCGTGAGGGCCGCATCCTCGCCGGTCGTCGCGGTGTCGTCGGTGGCGACCGGTGCCCGGTTCTCGCCGGCGATCGTCACCGTCACCGTCGCGACCGCCGTCGTGCCGTCCGCATCCGCGATCCGATAGTCGGCTTCGGCGACCGCGACCTGATTGCCGAGAAGATCGTCGAACGCGCCGGTCGGGTCGAATTCGACGCTCTCGCCGTCGATCGAAAAGGCGCCTGCGCCGCGGGTCTCGACGATCTCAATCAGATTGACGGGGCCCTCCGCATCGCTGTCGTTCACGAGCACGTCGACCGAGACGGGCGTGGCCGGTGTCGTCTCGGCCGTATCGTCAAGCGCGACGGGCGGCGCGTTCTCGCCGTCGATCGTCAGGGTCACGGTCGCCGTGTCCGTGGCCCCGAACGCGTCGGCGACGGTATAGGCAAAGCTGACGACGGCGGTCCCGTTCAGCCCGAGAAAGGCGGTGCCCGGGTCGTAGGTCACCCCCGTTCCCGACGCGCTCGCTGTGCCGCCGCCCGTGACCGGCCCGACCGCGGTCACCCGGAGCCCGCTCGCCGGTCCGTCCACATCGCTGTCATTGCCGAGAACCGGGACGAGGCTCGTCCCCTCGCTGGCGGCGACCGAGACGTCGTCCTCGGCAACCGGCGCATCGTTCACGCCCTCGATGGTGACCGTGACGAAGGCCGCGCCCTCGGCGCCCGACGGATCGGCAACCGTGTAGATAAAACGGCTCTCGGCCGTCTCCCCGGGGGCGAGCCGGTCGAAGGCACCGTTCGGGTCGAAGACCGCGAGATCGCCGTCGGCCCGCGTCGCCGCCCCGCCTTCGGGCCCGCCGACCGAGGCCAGCACGAGCGGGTCGCCGTCGGGATCGGTATCGTTGAAGAACACGTCGAGGGTCGCGGCCGCGTCCTCGGAGATCATAAAGCCGTCATCGGCGGGCTCGGGCGCATCGTTCTCGCCGGTGACGGTGATCGTCAAGAGCCCGGGCGCGGTGCCGCCATCGGTGTCGGCGACGACAAAGGGCACCGAGACCGTGGCGGTCTCATCCACCCCAAGGCTCTCGAACGCGCCGGCAGTGTCGTAGCGGATCTCGCGGCCCTCGAGGGTCGCCGTGCCGCCGCCCTCGACCGGCCCCACGGATGCGATCGACAGAAGCGCGCGGGGGTCTTCCGCATCGCTGTCGTTGGCGAGCACGGGAACCGCGATGCGCGCGCCCTCGGCGAGGGTCGCCGTATCGGGGCCGGGCACGGGCAGATCGTTCACGCCCTCGACGGTCACCTCGGCGCGGGCGATGGCCTCGGCCCCGTCCGCGTCTCGGAGCGTATAGGTGAACCCGGAGACCCGGGCCTCGCCGTCGCTCAGGTCCTCGAAATCGCCGACCGGGTTGAAGAGGATCGCGCCGCCTTGGATCGTGGCCGTGCCGCCGGCGTCCGGGACGCTCACGCCGACGATGGTGAGACCGTCATTGCCTTCGGCGTCGTTGTCATTGGCAAGGACGGGGACGGAAACGCTCGTGTCCTCATCCGTGGTGGCCACGTCGTCCGCCGCGACCGGCGCGTCGTTGACACCGCTCACGGTGACGGTGATCTCGGCGGTATCGGTCGCACCTTCGCCATCCACCACGCTGTAGGAGAAGACGGCGGAGCCGCTCTCGCCGGGGGCGAGCCCGTCAAAGGCGCCGGCCGGGTCGAAGAAGAGCCCGTTGCCCGCGCGCACGACCGAGCCACCCGCCGTCGGCTGGGTAAAGCTCAGGATCGCGAGTTCCCCGGGCGCCGCATCGACATCGGTATCGTTCAGAAGCGGGAAGAGGGCGAGCCCGGTCGCCTCATCGGTGCCGGCCAGATCGTCGACGGCAACGGGGGCGTCGTTCTCCCCGGTCACGGTCACAACGATCTCGCCCGTGTCCGTGCCGCCCTCACCGTCGGAGACCCCATAGGCGACCCGCGTCAGCCGGGTCTCCCCGAGGGCGAGATCCTCGAAATCGCCGTCCGCGGCGAAGGTGACGACCCCGTTCGCGAGGCTCGCCGCGCCGCCGTTGTCCGGCTGGCCGAGGAGGCTCGCGGTCAGCGCTGCGGCAGGCGTATCGATATCGGTAGCGTTCACGAGCGGCGAGATCTGGACGCTGCCGCTCTCGCTCGCCATGGCCGCATCGTCCGCCGCAACGGGGGCGTCGTTCACGCCGGTGACGGTAACGACGATCTCGCCGGTGTCGGTCCCGCCCTGGCCGTCGGTGACCGTATAGCCGCTGCGGGTCTCGCGGCTTTCGCCCGCGGCGAGGTCGTCGAACGCATCGCCGGGCTGAAAGGTGACGATCCCGTTGGCGAGGCTGACGCTGCCGCCGTTATCGGGCTGCGAGAGGCTCGCGACCGAGAGCCCGGCGGGGCTGCCGTCGATATCGGTGTCGTTGGCGAGCGGCGCGATGGCGACGGGCGTGTCCTCATCCGTGGTCGCCGCGTCATCCGCTGCGACGGGCCCATTGTTCACGCCGGTCACGGTCACGACGATTTCGCTAACCGAGGTCGCGCCCTCGCCATCGACGACGTTGACCGGGAAGCGGCTCTCGGCGGTCGCGCCGGCGGCGAGGGCCGCAAACTCCCCATTCGGATCGAAGGTCACCGTCGCCCCGTCGAGCTCCGCGGTCCCGCCATTGTCCGGCACGCCGATGGCCGCGATGGTGAGCTCGCCCGGCAGCGCGTCGGGATCCGTGTCGTTCGAGAGCGGCAGGATCTCGACCGAGGTCTCTGCAAAGGTCGTCGCCCTATCGTCCACCGCGACCGGGGCGTCGTTCACGCCGGTCACCGTCACCTGGACAAGGCCCACATCCATGCCGCCGAGCCCGTCGGCTACCATATAGGCGAAGGATGTCAGACGGGTCTCGCCGGTTCGCAGGTCGTCGAACGCGCCCATCGGGTCGAATTCGAGGCTCTGCCCGTCGATCGAGACCGTGCCGCCATTGTCCGGCATCTCGACCATGGCGATCGAGAGCGCCTCGGCGGGCGTGTCCGCATCGGTGTCGTTGGCGAGCACCGGGATCGTGACGGCGCTGTCCTCACCCGTCGTCGCCGCGTCATCCGCTGCGACGGGCGCGTCGTTCACGCCCGTCACCGTGATGCTCACCGTCGCGGTGGAGGTGCCACGGACATTGCTGATTGCATAGGTAAAGGTGTCGTTCGCCGTCGCACCCGCCGGCAGCGCATCGAACCCGCTCGCGGTGTAATCGACAGTTTGCCCGGCCGGATCGAAGACCACCGTCCCGGTGGTTAGCGACGTATCGACGGAAACGATCGTCGCGTCGTCGGCCGCGTCGTTGCCGAGGATATTGAGCCCCACGAGGGTCCCGTCCTCGGCCACCGCAAAGGCATCGCCGCTCGCGCCCGGCGGTAGAACATTGTCGAGGATGAAGGCTTGGTTGACCCGCGCGGGATCGAGCTCAGTCGTCTGGCCGAGACCGTCCACGGCGTCGTTCGTGGCGAGCAAATCGACCGAGACCGTGCCGTTGAACTCGGCGATGCCGGGACCGGTCAGTTGCACGAGGGCGGTGAACTCGCCGGGCGGCGGCGCGACCGGATCGGCGAGCACGCTGACGGCCAGATCGCTCGGCGCGATGCCGGGGAAGCCCGGTTCGGGCGTGGTCGTGACGGCAATATCCGCCGCATCGAGACCGGTGACCGCCTCGCTGAAACGCAGCCGGAAGGTGATCGTGTCCGCATCCGTCGTCTCGCCGGCTGGCACGGCCCGGGTACTGCCGAGATAAACCGGGGCGAGGGTATTGAGGCTCGCCGGCGCCAACGTGGCCGGAGTGAAATCGGTGATGAGATTGCCGGCCGCGTCGGTGACGTCCGTGGCGGGTGCGAGTGCGGGCGTCACCGGGCCGTCGTAAGGCACGAACCCGTCGCCGAAGACGCTGATCTCAAAGGCATTCGGCGCGCCGTCCTGGCCGGTACCGAAGGCGACATCGAGCCCCTCCACCAAGGTGAGATCCGCCGCCCCGAAGCCGAGCACCTCCTCGGAGAAGACGATCCGGAAGCCGATCGTCGTGACGTCCTCGAACGCCGGCCCGCCCTGGACCAGAAGGCTGTCGATGGTCGGCGCGACCGTGTCGAGGGTCGGGCGCAAATTCCGCGAGGTCGCGTTGCCGGCCACATCCGTCGCGACCACGGTGATCAGATTCTCGCCTTCCTCGCGCGGCGCCCCGACCTATCCTATAACAAACAACCACGCCCCCGCCGGTACCGCGATGCCGTCGGCGATCACTGTGTCGGCCACCTCGCCATCGCCGCCGAGCGAGATCGTCAGCGTCGATGCCTCGCCGACCTCGCCGCCGATGAGCGGGGCGTCGTCATTCGTGACCCCGTCGCTCGGCAACCCGGTATCGCTCTGGAGCACGACCGAAAGCGACGGGTTGGCCGTGTCGCGCACGACCGTAAAGGTCTCGGTCGCGGTGTTGCCGACCGCATCTGTCGCGGTGACGGCGATGTCGTTCGGGCCCGGATCGAGGAAGACGAGGAAACTTGCGAGATCGAGCGACCAGGCGCCCGGACCCACCGGCTGATCGGCGATCTCGGGGCTGCCGTCGACGGCAACCGAAAGCGTCACCGCCTCGTCGACCGTGCCGCCGATCACTGGGCCGGCGACGTTGGTGATGTTGTCATCCGGCACGCCGGTATCGCTCTCGAGCCCGGCGACCAGCATGGGCGCGGTCAGGTCGACCACAACGTCGCTCGTATCCGCCAGGTTCTGCCCCGCCGGCAGCGTGCTCGAGAACGCGAATTCGACGCCGTTCTCCGCCTCGAACCGGGCACCGTCCACGAGCGCCGCCGAGACCACGGTCAGATCCGCACTCTCCCCGTCGCCCGCGCCGACCGTGTAGGTGGCCGTGAGCTCCAACGGCGATGGCCCGGACTGGGCCGTGTCGAAGACCACCGTCGCGCCGTTCGAGAGCAACAGCACCAACTCCCCGGTCCCGGGGGCGAAGACGATGTCCCGGCCGGGCGCCGACGGGTTCTCGACGGTGAGCGCGATGTCCACGCTGTCGCCTTGTCCGAGCCCGGCATCGGTCGGGTCGGCGACGATCGAAGCGATTTGCACGCCGCCCGGGATCACCACCACATCGAAAGCGTCCGCCACCGTGACGTCGCGGGTGTTGCCGATCACATCCGCGACGCCCGTGAGCTCGATATCGAGATCCGCCACCGAAACGGGCGCCGAGGGCGCGACGATATCGGCGGTCAGCACCAGCGTCTCGGGCCCGTCGAAGGCGATCGCGAGGTTCGCGAGCACCTCCGGGTTGCCGCCCGTGATCGCAAATCCGAAGCCCGGTTGCGAGAGCAGGTCGGCCGCCAGCGTCTCGCCAAAGACAAACCGGGCCTCGAAAGTGCCGCCGACATCGGCCTGGGTGATCAGCATCGGCGTGACGGTGACGCTGTTGAGCGGCGGCGCGCCGTTGTCGATCGTGTAGCTCTGTTGCTGGCCGTTCACCAGCGGCTGGCCGCCCTCGTCGATGGCGTTCGTATTTCCCGCCAGATCCTCGAAAATCGTCCCGAAGCCGAGCGCGAAAGCCCCCTCGTAATCGTCGAGGAACAGGCCGTCGCCGGGGACCGTATCGGTGAAGGTCACGAGGACCGACTGATCGTTGCTGCCGGGGACGATGGCGACGGAGACCTGGGCGCCCGTGGTCTCGCCGTCGACAAGCGGGACGAAATCGTCGGGCGTGACGCTTGCGGCGTCGATCGCCTCCGTGAACGTTACGACGAAGGGCACCGAGGTGACACCCCCGCCCAGGATCATCGCGGCATCGTCGCGGACGACCTCCTCGACGACCGGGCGGATACCGTCGATCTCGAGCGCGGGCTGGACCCCAAGCTCGGCCTCCGGTGCGAAACCCTGGAAGTCGAACGGCGCGCCGAGGTCCGAGCTGAACCCGGCCCCGCCCACGAGCGTGACGGCGGTTGCGGTCAGCGCGGTCGCCTCGTCGCCCGCCGCCACCGTGAAGCTGCCCGAGAGCCGACCGGGAGCCGAGACGGTGTCGAAGAGCACCTGGCGCCCGTCGTCGAAGGTGACCTGGACCCCGCCGCCCTCGCCATTGTCGAAATTCGCGGCCGTGATTGCCTCGTCGAGGACCAGCGTCAGCGTGACCGTCTCGCCGATCCCCGCGAGCCCGTCGGCCACATCGGACAAGATATCCGTGACGAGGAGCGGACCCGCAGCCCCGGTCACGTTGACGTCGAAAGCGTTAGCGGTCCTCAATCCGCCGAGATTGCCAGCCCGATCCTCGACACCGAACACCGAAAGATCGGTGAACGTATTTACGTTCGCCGACGGCTGCATGATATCGAAGGTCAGCGTGAGTTGGGTCGGAGTCGGAAACTCGACAGCCGCAAGACCGAAGATGGTCGAAATTTCTGGTGTGTTGAAATCGACACCGAACCCAGCACTAAAAGTAGCCGGTTCATTGATTGTATAATCGACAGTGATTTGACTGCCGAAATCCGCATCAGTGATCGTCGGATCGCTGATGTTGACAAGGGTAAGCGTGGGCGCCGTGTTGTCGAGCGTGACGCTTTCGACTGCTCCGCTAACGGGCTCTCGGCCGACATTGCCGGCCGCGTCTTCGAACAGCGCTCCGCCCTCGGTGGGCACGACCGCCACGGACAACAGCCCTTCGGCGTCGGCGATCGCCTCGGAGCCCTCGCTGAACGACCCGCCGACGCTCACGAGGTAGTCAGTCGGGCCTGTCTGGATAAGGCTGACCTCGTCCGGAAAAATAAGCGTCTGGCCAAACGGACCGCCGTCGTCCAACAGAATTTCGAAAACGCCTTCGTCGATCGCCATGCCGTTAAAGTCGAGTACCGGCTCGGAGAATGTAACGACGAATTCTACCGGGGCGCCGTTGAAGAACTCGGGCTGTGAAGGCGCGCGCAGGATCGAGACCACCTCGGGCCGCACCGTATCAACGTTGGTCGGCGTGGTGGAGACGCTGGCGGGGGCCGGAAAAATGTCGCTGCCGGGTGCAAAGGCGACCGAAAAAGGCCCCTCGCCATCGACATTCGCTCGGATTGCGAACAATTGCCCTGTGTCGTCGGGCTGCGGGTCAGAAAACTCGGTGACCGAAGTCAAGGTGGCCGTGCCGCCTGGAAAGACCGGCACGAAGTCGTCGAGCGACACATTGGTTACGGTCGACCCGAAAGTGACGAAGTAGTCGATGGTCGTATCACTCGTGACAGGCACGTCGGCAGGATCAGGCGTGAAGGTCGCCCCAGCCGGCGCGTTCCCGACAAAGAACGTCTCATAGGCGCCGGCGATCCGATAGATTGTCGGAGTGACACCCAGGTCCAAGTCGAGGAGCAAGTTCGGCGAAGCCGATCCCTCTATCGCGAGTGCATCGGTGGCGAAACCGAGCGCAAGCGGTCCATTATAAAAGTCGAAGCCGACATCGTCCGTCGGATCTATATCGCTGACCGTAATGTCATAGACTTCGTCAAGCCCACCCACATTGGTCACGCTGATATCAAAACCCGTCCCCGGCCCCTCGGCGAGTTCGAAAAGCTCGGGCTGGAGATCCATGCCGTCCGACTGCTGGACGGGCTCGCTGAAATCGATACGCCACGTAAAACTGTCGCCTGTTGCGTCTTCCGCGGTCGGTGTTTGCCGCGTGATCGACTCGATGAAAGGCGCCTGCGGTTCGAAGTCGACGAAAATATTCCCAACGAATTGCGTCTCGGTGTTGCCGGCAAGATCTGCAAAGCCGTCAATCGTCAGCTCGACAAATCCATTCTCGGCAGCAGACGGATTGACGACATTGAACGCGAGCGTGAGTGTGCCGAGACTAGCGAAAGGCAGATCGATGCTGGACTGGCTCGGGTCGTAGACGAGCGCCGCGACCGGCATTTCAGCGGTTATATTGTCCGCAAAGACCGTAATGTCCCCGAGGCTCGCCGGATCGATGCCCGCGCCCGTGTCGTTAATGGGCAGATCGATGAAGACCGTCGTGCCGATCGCGGCCGAGGTCAAATCGACTTGCATCGCCGGGTCGCTGATCGTCGGCGCAATTTGGTCGAGTTGGAAGGTCTCGAAGTTTGCGCCGGTCGGTAGGGTCGTGACGCCGCTGTTACCCGCTATGTCGGTGAAATCGGCCGAGCCTTCGATGCTATCGATGCCGAGCGATACAGTTCCGGTTGCGGTAGGCGCCAATCCCGTCAGATCGAGCTCGACAATCGCCTGGGACGATGAAGGCCTTGAGATGACCCGCGTATTCCCATCGATCCGCGCCAGGCCCCCGGCTTCGAAAAACGTGAAAAATGCAAAGTTATCGAGTGAGGCGATCGATTCGTTGAAACCAACCAGCACTTGCGGCGCTACGGAGCCGTCGATGATCTCGGGGCCGATCCGTTCGACCAAGATGACCCGCGGGGGCTCTAAGTCGAGCGTGTATGTCTCGTCGACAACGACAAACGCCGGTTCAGGGGTAATGTCGTTTCCGACAACGAAGAAATCGGCATCCGAGGCCAAATCGATCCCGATTTCGCCAACAAAATTCGACGGTAATCCAACGAAGGGGTCGATTTCCAGTTGGAACGCCGATCTTTCAGCGCTTACGCCAGAGGCCCTCGGTGTAACGTTGAACCCGGGGACGTTCACGATGCCGGACGGCAAATTCAGCACGAAATCGTCGTTGTTTACACTGCTGACCGCGAGCGGAAAGCTGAAATCGATGAAGAATGTCAGGTCGTTTTCATTGTTCGTCGGGTTGCTCTCCAAAGGCTCCCGCGTAAACTCCACATCGACGAGGAGGCCGGGCCAAGCTGCGCGGGCATCGGGCCGAATGGCCAGCGGAGCCAGCGTGCCGTCGGGCCAGGCGATCTGCCAGCTGCCGCCACGGGCCCGTGCGCCAACCGGGGCCTTAGCGGACGCGACCCGCGCGCCCGTCACCTGCGAAAGCGCGGCGGTAAAGGCCCGACCCTCCGCACCCCGGCCGGTCTCGCAGCCGTAGAGCACGATCCGGGCTCCCGGCGCGAGAGCCGCCACGAGCCCCGCAAGCGCCGCGCTCGAGGCCTGCAGATCGCTTGCCGTCACCGGCTGCCCGCCGAGCCGGATCGACCCGGGCGCGCCGTGGGCGAGGACATGCAACTCGGCAACCGGACCGCGACCGGCCAGCGTGGCCGCCAACCCGGTGAGCCCCGGGCCTGCGAGCGCCACGGTCTCCACACCCGGCGCGATCCCGGCGCGGAGCAGCCCCGCGTCCTCGACCCCCGGATCGATGACAATGAGACGCCGCTCGGCGGGCGGGCCGGCGTCGACGGACAGGATCTCGGCGGTCATCTCAGCGGTCATCACGAAGTTCCCCGAATGTTCGTTTGGCCCGACCGGGAGCCCGGACCCCCCAACGGTGCCACCATGGTCCGGTGCGCGCAATCTTACGGACCGTGACAGAGCGCACGGGATTTGTGTCAAAAAGAGAGACGCTTGGTGATCAGCAACCCAAAACGCCAATTGTCGAACTCGAAATTCTCGACGCTCGAGTTCACGCGCTGGTAGTCGACGCTCAGATTGATCGTGACATTGTCGAGGGCGGCGGGCGTCTCTTCGAGACCTGCGCGAGAGAGGAGCTCGGCCGCAGTCACGATGGCGCCGAGACCGACCTCCACTTCGTCGTCGGTCTGCACGAGGCTCGTCGAGATAAACGGATCGGGCCCGTCGAAGGTCTGCCGCGTATAAGACGCGCGCCCGAGCACCGAGAAGCCCGAAGTGACCACATACTGGGCGGTCGCCTCGATCTCGTGGGCGTCGAACGCCTCGAAGGCAAAGTCCGCCTCTTTGCCGGTATAGGTATAGGCTAGGCCGAGGTTCAGCCGGGCAACGGGCGTATAAGCGACGCCGATGCGGCCTTCATAGAAAAGCCCATCCGCCTCGGAGGCGAAGGGATCCGCATCGACGCCCGAATAGTCCTCATACCCGACCCGTCCCTCGAGGAAGGCGC
Source organism: Paracoccaceae bacterium (assembly GCA_050331395.1). Classification (GTDB taxonomy): domain Bacteria; phylum Pseudomonadota; class Alphaproteobacteria; order Rhodobacterales; family Rhodobacteraceae; genus Thermohalobaculum. The sequence goes on along the minus strand of JBHJGX010000021.1, from coordinate 43,850 downwards.
GCAGCCGCGCATCGGTCCCGATCCGGCGCTCGACGCGAAGGCGTCCCTCGGGCGAGGACAAATAGTTCTCCTCGCCGAGGAAGATTTGCCGGTAGACGGCCGCGGGCACCAGATCGACCGGGCCCGCATCGATGACCGCCGAGACGCCGACGAAACCCGAGACCGCGTCGAGGGTGTCTTCCTCGACCTGCTGGTCGGTGAGCGCGGCCGCCTCGAACGAGACCCGCGGCACGATCTGGCTGTCGGTGTCGTAGTCCACGCGGATATCGGCGATGCCGATGAACCCCAGATCGGCGTTCTCACCGTCCTGGCCTTCGATGATCGTGTCGCCGATGCCCGGCAGGTCGACGATGAAGTTCCCGCTCAACGGGAAATTGTTCCGGTTCGTGTCGTAATGGACCCCGGCGCTCAAACCGACCGTGCCGGTGACCCGCTGCCGGCTGCGGGCGACGAGGCCGCGGAACCGCTCGAGCGTCGCCCGGTCGTCGGGCTCGAGCGCCTCGGGGTTCACGGCGTCGAATTCGGCAGCGGCTTCCTCGGATTGGCCGAGGCGAAAGAGCACGACGCCGTAGGTCAGGCGGACCGCATCCCAATCGGGGCGGAGGATCAAAAGCCGTTCGAGCGTCGAGGCGGCACCCGCGAGATTGCCGTCACCGATCTGCTGGCGGGCGAAGCGGGCATTGAGCTCGAGATCGTCCGGGCGCTCGATCACCGCGGAGAACGGGATCCGCGCGGCTTCGGCGGCCGGCTGGGCGAATGCGGCCTTCCCGAGCGGAAGGGACGCGAGGAGGGCGGCGGCGACCAAAACCGAGTTGCTATACGCCATGTTTTCGGCCCCCCATTCGCGGTGCGGCTCACACCTGCGTCGCGAACGCTATGCCGGACGGGTAGCAAAGCGCAATAACACTTGACGCAGTCTTGCCAGACCGAGGACGTTATCTTGCCACAAATACCGATGGGGAGGGCGCGATGGGTGCCGGTATCGAACGATCGCGACGGGCAGCAACCGGGTGCCGCCTCGCAACTGCGGCCGCGCTCGTCGGCGCAGTCGCCGCGGGACCGGCGCTTGCCCAGACCCAAGCGGGTGTCGCGAGTGCCGTGGTGAACGAGGTCGAAGTCTCGGGCCCGCCCCGACCGGCCCCGGTGCGCGCGACGAACGGAATGGACATGTTCCTCGACGACCGGATCCGCACGGCCGCCGAGGCGCGCATGCAGGTCCTTCTCCTCGACGAGACCGTCTTCACTGTCGGTCCGGGGTCTGATCTGACCATCGACCGGTTCGTCTACGACCCGGACGCGGGCACGGGGGAGATGGCCGCCGAGATGACCACGGGCTTCCTCCGCTACGTCTCGGGCCAGATCGGCGCGGTCAACCCGGAGAACGTCACCGTCGACACGCCGGCCGCGACCATCGGCATCCGGGGCACCGCGCTCTTGATCGCCCAGGTGCCCGATCGCGCCGAGACCTGGTTTTGCGGCGTGCTCGGCCCCGGCCGCGCCAACAACGCGCTCGCCCGTCCGGGGGGTTGCATCCTAAGAAACGAATTCGGCGTGACCGAGGTACGCCGGGCGGGCTTCGGCGCCTTCGTTACTCGCGGCCAGGCCCCGGGCGATCCGGAGCGCATCCCCGACGCACTCATCGCCCAACTTCACAGCGAACTCCGCCCCGCCACCCGGCGCGCCGATGCGACCCGCACGATCGGCCCGCTGCCTGGGCAGGCGGGCGGACCCCTCGGGGCGGTCCAGATCGCCGGCCAAGATGTCGCCGAGACCCGCGAGACCGGGCTCCGCCAGTTCGAGCTCGTGACCAGCGAATACGAATTCCTGACCGACAGCTCGTCGACGGACCAGATTGACGACCGCCCGCCCTCGGAGATCGTCGACGTGATCGAAGAGGTCGCCACCGGCACCCCGTCCGCGCCGCCCGTGGTTGCGGTGCCCTTTTTCGCGCAGCTCACTTGGGAGGGGGATCTCGACCTCGATCTGCACGCGACGGGACCAGTCCCCGGCACCTCCTCGCGGTATCACGTGTTCTTTGCCCAGGAGACCGCGCCGCCCGGACCGAACGGGTTGCCCCTCGCCGAGCTCGGTGCCGTCTCCTCGAATATCGAGAACAGCGAGGTGATCACGGTGAACTTCCTCGGCAGCGGCGGTCCGACGCGGCTCTCGGTCTTCAACTTCACCGATCAAGAGTTCGGCTCGACGAGCCTCGCGGATGATGCGAACGCGCTGGTTGCGCTCTTGCAGAACGGGCTGATCCGGCGGGGCCCGGGGGGGACGACGGTGATCGACGGCACGCTCGTGGATCTTGTCGAGCCGCCCGCGGGCGGGGCCGGCAACACCTTCGTCGCCTACGAGATCGACGCGACCGGCACGGCAACCCGCGTGCTCGAATTCACCGATTTCCCGAACGCGGTTGCCGTCGAGTAAGGCTCAGGCGGCGGCGGTCCGCTCGGCATAGAGCGCATAAACCCCGGCGAGCCGACAGCCCGCCGGCAGCCAGGCCGGAGCCGCCGCCACCTCGGCCGCAAGCGCCGCAGCCATCTCCGCGGCGGTCGCCCGGTCGCCCGCAGCCCATGCCGCAATCATGGTCCCGTGGCGCGCCGAGAAATCCTCCCAGACCGGCCCCGCGACCTCCTCGGTCCGGCCGACGAGCGCAAAGAGCCGCACCGGCTGGCGTCGGCCCTTCACCTGCACCGTGTCGACCTCGAGCGCGGCAAAGGCCTCGCCCACCGCCTCCCGCGTCGCCTCGCTGATCAGGATATCGACGCCATAGGTCTTGGTCTGGCCCTCGATCCGCGCGGTCACGTTCACATTGTCCCCGAGCACCGAGTAATTCAGCCGGTCCTCCGAGCCCATGTTCCCGACATTGCAGGTTCCGGTGTGCAGCCCGACACCGATCGAGATCGCCGTGATCGGGAGCCCGAGGGCGGCAAGCTCGTCGCGCCGCTCGGCATTGAAACCGGCAAGCGCCCGGCGCATGTCGAGGGCCGCCGCGCAGGCCGCCCGCGGATGGTCCGCCACATCGAGCGGCGCATTCCAGAACGCCATGATCGCATCGCCGATATACTTGTCGATGAAACCGTCGCGGGCGAGGATCTCGTTTGACATCACCGTCAGATAGCGGTTCATGAAACGGGTGAGCTGTTCGGGCGTCATCGCCTCGGAGACCGAGGTGAATCTGCGGATGTCGGTGAACATCAGCGTGAGCTGCCGGTCCTCGCCGCCGAGGCGAAGCGCCTCCGGGTCGGCCGCAAGCCGTTCGACCAGCGCCGGCGAGAGGTATCGCGCAAAGGCTGTTCGGACAAAGCGCTTCTCCGCTTCGGTCTGGACAAAGAGCGCGGTGGTCGTCGGGATCGCGATGCCGATCACCCCGAGCGCGGGATAGATCGGATCGAGGAGGAAGAGCTTCTCCGAAAACGCCCACCAGGACGCCCCGATCCCCGCCGCCGTCGCGGTCGCCGCGATCGCCGCACAGGCCACCGGCCCGACAAGCGGCAAGAGGAGCACCAGCCCCCCGCCGATCGCCGCGAGCAGCACGAGCTCGAGCCCGAGCGCCCAATCGGGCCGCGCCAGATGCTCGCCGAGGATCGCCTGCTCGAGCCCCTGCGCATGGATCGTCACCCCGGCGACGGACGGCGCGAGCGGCGTCGCGCGGAGGTCCTTGAGGCCGGCCGCGCTCGCCCCGATCAGCACGATATGCCCGGCGATCTCGGGGCGGAGCCGGGCCTCGGATGCAGGATCGAGCACCCGCCAGGCGGGCACCGACCGGTCGGTGACGGGCCCGGTGTCATAGAGCACGATCTCGCCCGTGGCCGTCGTCGGGATCTCGATCCGGCCGATCTTGGCCGCGGTCATCGTCACCGGGGTGCCGTCTCCGCCCGCGGTCGCGAGCAGATGCGTCGAGGCGCCCTGCCCGACCCGGAGCGCCTCCGCCGCGAGCGAGGGCACCACGAGCCCCGCCGCCCGCTGATAAAGCGGCACCCGGCGCACGACCGTGTCGCCGTCATTGACGATGCCGAAGCTGCCATTGCCCGCCGCCGCGCCGGAGAGCGCCGGGAGATTGCCGGTCGCGCGCGGGAAGGTCCTGAGCGCCGGGCCGGGCTCGGGCCCACGATGGGCAAACCCCGCCGGACGGGGCGGCGGTGTCGCCTGCCCCTCGACGCCCGGGGCAAAGCCCGTCACGACCCGACCCCGCGCAATTGCGGCGGCAAAGACCTCGTCCGGGTCGGGCAGCACCCCGAGCGCGCGCCTGGCCTCCTCGGTCAGCCGACCGCCGCCCAGGCTGCGGGCGATCTCGGAGGGCGCCGTCCGGTCGCGCTCGGCGAAAACCACGTCGAAGGCGATCACCGCCGCCCCCATCTCGCGGAGCGCGTCGACCAGATCGGCGAGCACGACCCGCGACCAGGGCCACTGGCCGAGCCGCCCGATCGACGCCTCGTCGATATCCACGATCCGAACGCCGGCGGGGCGATAGTCCCGCGGCTTGATCTGCTGATAGGTGTCGAATACGATCTGCCGCACCCGTGCAACGGGCGCCGGATCGAGCACCCGGATCCCGAGCGCGAGGAGCAGCGCGGCGAAGCCGACGAAATAGGGCAGAAGCTTCTTCACGCGGCCCCCTCCGATCCATCTCCCGGACCCGCACCAGAGTGGCACGCCCGGTCTTCCGGGGAAAGCGCCCGCGGCGAGGCCCCCGACGCCGCCTGGTCGGCAATGTGATCGGCCGTCGCGAAACTGTTACGGCAGCGTCGCGGGACAGCCACCAAGCGCAGCGATCCTATGTGTTCCATAAACACCCCGGGGGACCCGATGGAACCGCAGATCCGTGTCGCATCCTTCAATGCGTCGCTCAACCGGTCGAATGCCGGCGAGCTGATCACCGACCTCTCGACACCCGACAACGCCCAGGCTCAGGCGGTCGCGGAGATCATCCAACGCAGCAACCCGGACGTCGTCCTCGTCAACGAGTTCGACTTCGACGCCGACGGCACGGCGGCGGATCTCTTCCGCACGAATTATCTCGAAGTCGGCCAAAACGGCGTCGACCCGGTCGAGTATCCCTTCGTCTATGTGGCCCCGTCGAATACCGGGCTTCAGTCGGGCTTCGACCTCGATAACAGCGGCACCGTCGGCGACGGCCCGAACGACGCGTTCGGCTTCGGCTTTTTCGAGGGCCAGTTCGCCTTCGTGATCTACTCGAAATTCCCGATCCTCGAAGACGAGGTCCGCACGTTTCAGGAGTTCCGCTGGGCGGACATGCCCGATGCGCTCCTCTTCGACGTCACCGAGGGCGAGCGCCCGCTCTTCGATCCGGAGCGCCCCTTCGACCCGGCGAACCCCGACGACCCGAACACGAGCTTCTACACCGAAGAAGAAGCCGCCGCGGTTCGCCTTTCGGCCAAGAACCACGTGGATCTGCCGGTCGTCGTGGATGGCGAAGTGGTCCACATCCTCGCTGCGCACCCGACCCCGCCGGTCTTCGACGGCGTGGAGGACCGTAACGGCAAACTCAATTCGGACGAAATCCGCTTCTGGAACGATTACGTCCAAGGCGCGGACTACATTTACGATGACCAGGGCCGCACCGGCGGGCTCGACCAGGGCGAGCGCTTCGTGATCGTCGGCGATTACAATGCCGACCCGTTCGACGGCGACAGCCGGAACGGCGCCGCCAACCAATTCTTCGACAACCCGCTGATCCTCGGCTCAACCACCGACGCCTCGATCACGCCCGCGGGCCCGGGCGGCGCCGAACAGGCGGTCCTCCAAGGCGCGCTCAACGATACGAATATCGGCAACCCGGCCTTCGACACGGCGGATTTCGGCCCCGACACCACGGTCGCGAACCTTCGCGTCGATTATGCGCTGCCCTCGGTTGCGGGCTTCGACTATGTGGACGGCGCAGTCTTCTGGCCCGAGACGACGGATCCGACCTTCGACCTCGTCGGCACCTTCCCGTTCCCGTCCTCTGACCACCGCCTTGTGCAAGTCGATCTGGCGATCACCGAGGACGGCACCCGCGACGACCCGAACCGGACGATCGTCGAGGGCACGGGCTTTGCCGGCCTCGTCGAGATCCCGTCGGGCACCGAATTCGAGGGCACCGTCCTCGGCGGGCTGTCGGGCCTCGTGCGCAACCCGGTCACCGGCACCTACCTCGCGGTCTCCGACGACCGCGGGCTCGAAGACGACACCGGCGCGCCGACCTCCTCTCCGCGGGTCTACGAGCTGGCCATCGACCTCTCCGACGGCAGCCTCGACGAGGGCGACGTTACGATCCTCGGCGTCCTCACGCTGACCGACGCGGACGGCAATGTGCTGAACGATCTGAACCCGGATCTCGAGGGCATCGCCTTCGGACCGGCGGGCGAGCTGGTGATCTCGTCTGAGCGCGACGCCGACGGCAACCCGGCGCTCTATTTCTTCGATGCCGAGACCGGCCAGCTCACCGACACGGTCCTGCCGGACGCGAAATTCCTGCCGGTCGAAGACGCAGACGGCACCCGGATCTCCGGCGTGATCAACAATCTCGGCTTCGAAAGCCTCACGGTCACACCGAACGAGGAACGGCTCTTCACCGCGACCGAAGGCGGGCTCGTCCAGGACGGCGGCCGGGCGACCTTCGACACGCCGGCCTATCCGCGAGTGATCGAATACGACGCCGAAACGCTCGAGCCGATTGCCGAGTACATCTACGAGGTCGATCGGATCGCCGTGCCCACCGAGGGCTTCGCGGACTCGGGGCTCGTCGAGCTTATCGCCATCGACAACGAGGGCACGTTCCTCGCCCTTGAACGGTCGTTCTCGCTGCCCGAGACCGCCACCATCGATGACCGTGGCTACACCGGTAAGATCTACTTGACCTCGATCCAGGGCGCGACCGACGTCTCCGGCGTCGACGCGATCCCGTTCGACGAAGACGGCGAACCGCTCGTCGATGAGCTGATGCGCAAAGACCTCCTGGTCGATCTGGGCGTGTTCGGCATCGAGCCCGACAATATCGAGGCGCTCGCGCTCGGGCCGCAGAACGCCGATGGCACAGTGCCGCTCATCGTGATGTCCGACGACAACTTCTCGGCCTTCGGCCCGCAGGCCAACCAATTCATCGCGATCAACCTCGATCTCGGCACGGTGCCGACGATCACCCCGGATCTCGAGACGCCGTCCGAGCTCCGCTATCCGGGACCGACGCCGCTCGTGATCGCGCATCGCGGCTTCTCGGCCGACCGGCCGGAGCACACGCTCGAAGCCTACCAGCTGGCCATCGACGCGGGCGCCGACTTCATCGAGCCTGATCTCGTCTCGACCTCGGACGGCGTGCTGATCGCCCGCCACGAGCCCTGGCTCGCCACAGTCGAGACCGACGAGGACGGCAATGTCGTGCTCGACGACAATGGCGATCCGGTGATCACCTTCGCCTCGACCGATGTGGCAACCCGCCCCGAATTCGCCGACCGCCTGACCACCAAGGATATCGGCTTCTCCTCCGACGGGCTCTTCGGCAGCGTGACCGGCTGGTTCGCCGAGGACTTCACCCTCGAGGAGATCAAGACGCTCCGCGCCGTCGAGGACGAGCCCGATGTTCGCCCGCAATCGGCCGAATTCGACGGCCAATTCGAGATCCCGACGCTCGAGGAGATCATCCAGCTCGTCCAAGAGGTCGAGGCCGACACCGGCCAGATCGTCGGCATCTACCCCGAGACCAAAGAGCCGAGCTATTTCGACGCGATCGGCCTCAGCCTCGAAGAGCCGCTGATCCAGACGCTGGTCGACACCGGCTTCACCGACCCCGACCGGGTGTTCATCCAGAGCTTCGAGGTGGCCAATCTCCTCGATCTGCAGGAGACCGTGATGCCGGCCGCCGGCGTCGACCTGCCGCTCGTCCAGCTGCTCTTCAATGCGCCGACCTTCCCGACCTTCGATATTTTCCAGGCGCAGGCGGCGGGCGATCTTTCGGCCTATGCGAGCCTACCGCTGATCACCGAGACCACTGTCTCGGGCGATTTCCTGACGCCCGAGGGTCTGGCCGCGCTGGCGGAGAGCTATGCCGAGGGCGTCGGCCCGACCCTCAGCCTGATCTTCAACGACGACACCACGCAGACGACGCTGGTCGAGGATGCGCAGGCGGCCGATCTTCTCGTGCATGCCTACACCCACCGCGACGAGAGCCTCGGTGCCGGCAGCGAGGGCCTCGATCTGACGGCCGAGGAGAACTACGCACGGTTCCTCTCGAGCGGCGTCGACGGGCTCTTCACCGACAACCCGGATACGGGCCGCGCGGTGACCGATGAGCTCTTCGTCGAGGAAGGCCCGGATCCGGACGACCCGGCGATCTATCTCCACCCCACCGATCCCAACCAGTCGCTCGTCGTGACCTCGATGAAAAACGGCGGCCTCCGGGTCTACGATCTCGCCGGCGAAGAGATCTCGCGGATCGAGCAAGACGGGATCCGGTATAACAACGTCGATGTGATCTACGATATCATCGTCGGCGACTTGGTTACGGAGCCGTCGGATTTGATCGTCGCCTCGGACCGGGCGAACGACACGCTCGCCTTCTTCCAAATCGACCCGGATGCGGGCACGCTGACGGAAATCTCGGGCGGCGAGCTCAGCCTGATTTCGGTGCCTGAGACGATCTTCGGCGTCGACGACGGCGAGGCGACCGCCTATGGCCTCGCAACCTACACGTCGCTCGAAGACGGCACGGAATACATCTTCGTCACCCAGGCCGATGGCAACCAGATTGCCCAACTCGCGCTGAACCCCGACGGGCTCGGCGGCTTCAATGCCGAAATCGTCCGCACGATCGAGCTGCCGGTGCCCGAGGGCGAAGATCCGGCCGACTTCCAGTCCGAAGGCATCGCCGTCGACCGCGAGCTGGGCCGCGTCTATGTCTCGGTCGAGGAAGAACTGGGCCTCGTCGCGTTCGGCGCCGAGCCGACCGACGGCACGGGCGTGCAAATCGTCGCTCCGATCGACGCCGACTTTTTCACCCCGGACCTCGAGGGCGTCTCGATCCACTATGGCGAGAACGGCACGGGCGCGATCCTGGTCTCGAGCCAGGGCGACGCCACCTTCGCGGCGTTCGACCGGCTGACGAATGACTATCTCGGGTCCTTCGCGATCCGCGACGACGAGGAGGCCGGCCTCGACGGCGTGCAGGAATCCGACGGGCTCGACATCTTCTCCGCGCCCCTCGGGGATGCGTTCCCGAACGGCCTTCTGGTCACCCAGGACGGCAACAACGAGCCGGTGAACGTGTTCCCCGACCCGGAAGACGGCGAGATACAGAATTTCGACGTCAACTTCAAATACACCGATCTCGGCAAGGTCGCGGACCTCGTCGGTATCCCCGGCAATGCGACCTTCGACCCGCGCAACATCGAAGCGGCCGAGGCCCGGATCGAGCGGATCGACGTCACGCTCGGCCAGGAGCAGACGGTCGACGCCGAGACGGTGGGCTTCGACGCCGCGCTCGTCGCCACGCGGTTCCGGCCGGTGGACGACGGGTTCGCCGTCCGCCTCGCGGACGACACCGCCGAGACAACCGCGGTCGACCCGACGACGCTCGACTACAACGACTTCACCCTTCTGCCGGTCATGGACGACCTCGCCGACTGCCTGGCGCGGATCTACGAAGTCGCCTTCGGCCGCCTCTACGACGTGCTCGGGCTAAACTACTGGTACGGCGAGGTCGTCTCGGGCTTCTTCTCGAAAGAAGCGCTCGGGTCGATTTTTGCCGACAGCCTCGAATTCGAAGTCCGCAACGGCGCGGATCTCGGAAATGCGGACTTCGTGGACACGCTGATCGAGAACGCGTTCGGCGAGGAAAGCGTGGATGTGGGCCGCGACACTCTGGTGGCCGATCTCGACGCAGGCACCGCGACGCGGGGCGAGGTGGTGCTCTCGATCGCCGAGGACGACGACACCATCGCCTTCTTCGACAATCTCACCGACGACGGGGTCCTTCTCCTCGACGTCTGATCCGACCGCCCGCGGGCGGCAAGACCGACTGGCCCGGGTCGCGCTCGCGGCTCGGGCCTTTTTTGCATCTGGGCCGACGGCGTTCCGGTCCCGTCCTGGGTCGAGCGTAATATCCGCGCGTCATCGATCCGTTCACATGTCAAATCAACATTGTCACTACGAGCCAATGCTCACGGTTTCGAGCCGATTTGTGTAGATAGAACCAACGATCGTGATTTTTTTCACACCCGCGGCGGCGATTACACTTCATGCCAGACCTCGCGACTGTCCGCAGGGTCGCGCAGCCAACCAGGAGAACCGCCATGCTCGAGAGCATCCTTGTCCGTGACGGGGCCGAGATCGACGCGCTTACCCCCGACGCCTTCGCAAACGCCGCCGTCGCCGACCCCGTCGAGGGCACGCCCGGCGACGATACGCTTCTCGCCGGCCCGGGTGGGCAGACGGTCTTTGCCGACACGATCGATTTCGACATCCTCGTATCCTCGGGCGGGTTCAACGAAGGCCTGAACGCGGTCCTCCGGATCGACGGGCAGACCGGCGCGCTCCTCGGCACGATCCCGACCGAGGGCCTGCCGGAGGTCGATGGGATGCCCGGCACCCCGGTCCTCAACGACCCCCGCGACGTCTTTCTCGATGGCCCTTTCGGCGCGCTGACCACGAATGTCCTCGTCAACACGGGCTTTGCCCCGGCGATGCCCGGCAACGATTTCACCCTGGCATTCGACCAAGCGGGCGGCTTTCTCGGCACCTTCGCCGATCTCGGCGAGGCGGGCGCTTTCGTCGATCCGGGCGGCGCCGTGGTCGGCCCGGGCGGGGATATCTTCGTCGGCTCGCGCGCCGAGGGCACGGTCTTCCAGTTCGACGGCGAAACCGGCGCCTTCGTGCCCTCCGACGGGATCCCCACAGGCGGGTTCTTCGACCCGGCCGAGATCGACTTTCCCCGCGGATTCGTCTTCGGTCCTGACGGCGATCTCTTCATCGGCAACGGCTCGAACCCGACCACCGGCGAGGGCGAGGACAACATCTTCCGCGTCGATGCGGAGACCCGGGCGCTCGAAGTCTTCGCCGCGCCCGAGGGCTTCTCGCCCCTCGACGTGATCCTGACGCCCGCGGGCGATGCGCTCGTGGTCTCCTCGGAGTTCCCGTTCACCGGTGGCGCGCTCGCGGCCGCGGCACCCGGCCAGGTCTTCGTCTTCGACCTGGAGACCGGCGCGGCGACCGTCCTCGACCCTGGCACCGACGGGACCGGCGCGCCGCTCCTCCTCGCCCCTCGCGGCCTCGGCTTCGCCCCGGACGGCCGGCTCTTCGCCTCGTCGACGGCGAACGGCAACCTCTTGACATTCGACGTTGAGAGCGGCGCGTTCCTCGACGTCTTCACCCAGATCGACGGGCTGAACGGCCAGGGCTTCACCTTCGTGCTGCCCGAGGATTTCGACCCGGCCGCCGGCGGCATCGACACCTTCAGCCTCGCGGAGACCGGTGAGGCCGGAGCGGTGGCGAGCCTCGCGTCGGGCATCGCCCAGTTCCAGGTCTCGGGCGAGGTCGTCGAGGATGTGCTCGTCGGCTTCGAAGCGCTGATCGGCAGCCCGGGCGACGACGTACTCGAGGGCGGCATCGGCGCGAACACGCTTTCCGGCGGCGCGGGCGACGATTTCTTCCTCTCGGACGGGCTCGACGCCATCGACGGCGGCGAAGGCGTCGACTTTGTGCAATTCACCCAAGTGACCGAGGGGGCCTTCGGCGGCGCGTTCTCGGGCATCATCGTCGATCTCGACGTGAACTCCGCCGGGCCGGCCGGCACGCCGAGCCAGACGGGCGGCGTCCTCGACGCGCCCCCGGCTGCGGGCGGACAGACCATCGGCGACGCGGTCCTCACCGATATCGAGAACCTGCTCGGTACCCCGTTCGATGACGGCCTCTTCGGCAACAACGAGGTCAATGTCATCGAAGGCGATTTCGGCGACGACGTGATCCACGGCTTCGGCGGAGACGATTTCCTGTCGGGTGGCGGCGGCGTGGATACGGCGCTTTTCTCGGCCGCGGGTGCCGGCGTTGCGGTCGATCTGGGCCTCCAGGTCAGCCAGGACGCGTTCGGCGAGATCGCGTTCGCCGGCGCCGATCCGGTCATCGCCGCGACCGGCGGAGCCGGGAACACCGTGCTCGAGGGCTTCGAGAACGTCACGGGGTCGGCCTTCGACGACACGATCACGGGCGATGACGGCGCTAATCTGCTCGTGGGCGGGGCGGGCGACGACCGGATCACCGGCGACCCGGCCGCGGGCGAGGCCGTCCGCGTCACCGTCACGAACCTTCTGCCCGAAGGCGGAACCTTTGCCACGCCCGTGTGGTTCGGCTTCCACGACGGGTCCTTCGACCTCTTCGATTTCGGCGCGAGCGCCTCGCTCGGGCTCGAGCGGCTCGCCGAGGACGGCACGATCGAGACGATCGGCGCCGAATTCGCCGACGCGACCGGTGCGGGCGGTGTTGCCGGGGCCGTCTTCGGGTTCGACGGCGCCCCCGGCCCGATCGATCCGGGCGAAAGCACATCGGCCACGCTCTTCGTCGATCCGGACGCGGTCGGGCCGGGCTTTTTCACCTGGGCGACCATGGTGATCCCGTCGAACGACGCGTTCCTGTCGAACCCGGACGACCCGGCGGCCCTCGCGATCTTCGACGCCGACGGCAGCTTCGCCGGACCGATCACGCTGACGATCACCGGGGCGGATGTGCGCGACGCCGGGACCGAGGCGAACACCGAAGAAGAGGCGGCCTTCCTCAACCAGACCGCGCCCGATACGGGGGTGGAAGAGAACGGGACCGTCGCAGCGCATCCGGGCTTCAACGGCTCGGCCGCTCTGCCGGATGCGCTGCCGCAGAACATCCTCGGCGGCACGACGGCGCCCGGGGCGGTCATCGATCCGCTCCTCGGCGATTTCACCCTGGACCCGACGGCGCCCATCTTCGAGATCGTCATCGACCTCGCCCCTGCGACGGACGACACGCTGATCGGCGGGGCGGGCAGCGATACCCTCGAAGGCGGGGCCGGCGACGACCTCTTCGTGCTCGAGGCGAGCGACACGGTCTTCGGCGGCGACGGCTTCGACACCGTGCGCCTCGAAGCCGGGTTCGAGGACGTGACCATCGACGCGGCCACTGGCGGGTTCACGCTGATCGAGGCCTTCGGCGGCACGAGCTTTGTGGGCGGTATCGAGCGCATCGAACTCGCCGATGCGGCCTTCGAGATCGACCGCTCGGAGGCCGCCGCCGACGTGTTCCGGCTTTTCGACTTCGCCACCGGAGAGATCCCGGACCCGGGTGCGCTCTCGGCCGTCGTGGAGACGCTGGCCGAAGGTGTGCCGCTCTCGGCGCTCGCGACCGTCCTCGCGGCCGGCACCGGGCTTCTCGACACCGAGGTGAGCGATGTGGCGTTCGTCGACGGGCTCTACACGGACGGCCTCGAGCGCCCGGCAGACGCCGCCGGCCTCGATTTCTGGTCGGGGCTGCTCGAGGACGGGCTCCTCGATCGGGGCGACGTGCTTGTGGCCTTCGCCCAGTCCGCCGAGGCGGAGGCGCTTTTTGGCGGGCTGACCGATGACGGGGTGCTGCTGCTCGTTTGAGCCGGCACCGAGGATCGACCGGGGGGCCGGAACGTCCGGGCCCTCGGCACACCCCGAGGGCCGGCGCCGACGGAACGGATCGCCACCGCTACTCGGCCGCGTCCCGGGTGCGGTCCGCCGGTCGGCGATAGCCCTTGGCGGCCTCGAAGAGCGCCTGCGTATAGGGGTGCCGCGCAGTTCCCCGGCGGAGGTCGTCCGCGGCCATCGCCTCGACGATCTCCCCGCCCCGCATCACCGCGAGCCGGTCGCACATCTGCGAGATCACCGCGAGGTCGTGGCTGACAAAGAGAAAGGTGAGCCCCCGCTCCGCCCGCAGCCGCGCGAGGAGATTGAGCACTTCAGCCTGCACCGAGACGTCGAGCGCCGAGGTCGGCTCATCGAGCAGGATCACCTCGGGCTCGATGATCAGCGCCCGGGCGATGGCCACGCGCTGGCGCTGTCCGCCCGAGAGCTGATGGGGAAAGCGGAACCGGAACGACCGGTCGAGGCCGACGCTCTCGAGGGCGTGGAGGATCCGCGCATCCTCGGCCGGGATCCGGTGGATCGAGAGCGGCTCCTTCAGGATGCGGTCGATGGTGTGCCGCGGGTGGAGCGAGCCGTAGGGATCTTGAAAGACCATCTGGATGCGCCGTCGAAAGGTCAGATCCCGGCGCGGGCCGAGGGCGATGCCGTCCACTTCCACCCGTCCGGTCCAACCCGGCACCAGACCCGCGATCGCCCGAAGCACCGTGGATTTGCCCGACCCGGACTCGCCGACGAGACCGAAGCTCTCCCCTCGGGCGACCTCGAAGGAGACCCCCTTGAGCGCGGCGACCCGGGCGCGGCCCCGGCCAAAGGCAACGGCGAGCTCAGCGACCCGGATCATGCGGCCCAGGCCGGGTCGCGGTCGAGGACGGGTAAGCGCTCGAGCCGGGCATCGACGCGCGGCAGACATCCGAGAAGCCCACGGGTGTAGGGATGCGTCGCCTGCGCGAGGGCCTCGGCCGCACAGGTCTCGACCACGCGGCCCGCATACATGATCACCACCCGGTCGCAATAGGAGGCGACGAGCGGCAGGTCGTGGCTGATGAAGAGGAGCCCCGTGCCCCGGCGGCGGATCAGATCGTCGAGGACCGCGAGCACCTGGAGCGACACGGTCACGTCGAGCGCCGATGTCGGCTCGTCGGCGATGACGAGCGCGGGCTCCGGCGCCATCATCATGGCGATCATCACGCGCTGGCCCATGCCGCCCGAAAGCTCGTGGGGATTGGCGCGGGCGACGCGCTCGGGGTCGCGGATATGCACGTCCTCGAGCATCGCATGCATGCGCCGGGTCGCTTCGGCGCGGGAGACCCGGTGGTGCGCCCGGATCGCCTCGGCGATTTGGCGGCCGACGGTCATCACCGGGTTCAGGCTGTATTTCGGGTCTTGCAGGATCATCGAGATCCGCGCGCCCCGAAGCCGGGCTCGTGCTCGCGGGCGGAGCGCGGTCAGCTCTTGGCCGTCGAAGGCGAGCCGGCGGGCGGTCACCGTGGCCCGGCGATCGGTGAGGCCGAGGATCGCACGGCCGGTCTGCGACTTGCCGCTGCCGCTCTCGCCGACGACGCCGAGCCGCTCTCCCCGGTCGAGGGCGAACGAAACGCCCCGCACGGCTTCGACATCGCCCTTGGCCGTGTGGAAGGTGACGCGCAGATCTTCGATCTCGAGCAGCATCAGGCGCTCCCGGATTTCGGGTCGAGGACGTCGCGGAGCCCGTCCCCCAACAGGTTGAAGCCGAGGCTCACGATCAGGATGGCGAGGCCGGGCACGGTGGGCACCCACCACTGATCGAGGAGATATTGCCGCCCTGTCGAGATCATCGCGCCCCATTCGGGCGAGGGTGGCTGCGCGCCGAGGCCGAGGAAGCCGAGCCCCGCCGCCGTCAGGATGATCCCCGCCATATCGAGGGTGAGCCGCACGATCACCGAAGAGAGGCAGAGCGGCACCACATGGCCCGCGATGATCCGGGCGGTCGACGCGCCTTGGACCCGGGCGGCGAGGATGAACTCGGCATTGCGGACCGTGAGCGCCTCGGCCCGGGCGATCCGCGCGTAAGGAGCCCAGGTGGTGAGCGCAATGGCAAGCACCGCGTTCTCGATCCCCGGCCCGAGCGCCGAAACGAAGGCGAGCGCGAGGATCAGCCGCGGAAAGGCGAGGAAGATATCGGTGATCCGCATCAGCACCGCCTCGACCGTGCCGCCGAGATAGCCCGCCACCACGCCGACCGCGAGGCCGATCGGCACGACAATCACCGCAACGAGCGCCACGATATAGAGCGTGATCCGTGCGCCCCAGACGATCCGGTCGAAGATGTCCCGGCCGAGTTGATCGGTGCCGAACCAATGCTGTGCCGAGGGCGGCTCGAGCCGGTCCCCGAGGTTCTGCACGATGCCGTCGGTCGTGGTGATGAGCGGCGCGAGCGCGGCGATGAGGACGAGCGCGGCGATGATCAGGAACCCGGCCATGGCGATCGGATTTCGCCGGAACGCGACCCAGGCGAGATAGGCCCGCTGCGCCTGCGCTTGCGCCGGGCTTGCCGGTGCATCCGCCAAAAGCCAGGCGCGCAGCCCCGCGGGCGCGGTCCGGCTCATGTGCGGGTCCGCGGATCGACGAGCCGGTAGAGCAGGTCCGAGAGCATGTTGACGCCCACGAAACAGAGCCCGACCACGATGGTGCCGCCGATCACCGCGTTCATGTCCGCTTTGAAGAGCGCGGTCGTGATGTATTGCCCGATCCCCGGCCAACCGAAGACCGTCTCGGTCAGCACCGCGCCCTCGAGGAGCGAGGCATAGGTCAGACCGATGATCGTGATCAGCTGCACGAGGACATTGCCGAAGACGTGGCGCCAAATGACGATGCGCTCGGGCAGGCCTTTGACCCGGGCGGCCATCACGTATTCTTGCGCGAGTTGGTCGAGCATGAAGCTCCGGGTCATGCGCGCGATATAGGCGAGGGCGAAGGTGCCGAGGACCGCGGTCGGCAGCGCGAGATGCGCGAGTGCGTCGTGGAAGACCGTCATGTCCCCGGCGATGAGCGCGTCCACCGTCAGCAGGCCGGTCACTTGCGGCACCATGCCGATATAGAAGACCGAGAGCCGCCCCTGCCCCGGCACGAGGCCGAGTTGGGCGTAGAACACCACGAGGGCGACCATGCCGAGCCAGAAAATCGGCGCCGAATAGCCGATGAGCGCGAAGACCCGCACGATATGATCGGGCCAGCGGCCTTGGTTGACGGCCGCCACGACGCCCATCGGCACCCCGAGCACGACGCCGACGAGGGTCGCGGCGGTGGCGAGCTCGAGCGTCGCGGGGAAGTATCGAAGCAAATCGTCGACCACCGGCCGCGAGGTCTGGATCGAGGTGCCGAGATCGCCCGACAGCACGTCGCCCATGAACAGAAGATATTGCTGCCAGATAGGCTTATCGAGGCCGAGTTGCAGATAGACCGCGTCGTAGACGTCCTTGGGGGCCCGGTCGCCGACGATGGCGAGGACCGGGTCCACCGGCATCACCCTGCCGATGAAGAAGGTGATCGCGGTGAGCCCGATGAAGGTGAGCGCGAGGGAGACGAGCACGCCCCCCACCGCACGGGCGATGCGGAGAGCGGAGGCCAAAGCCCCCGCCCCCGCGGTTTCCGACCGGCCGAGGGCCGCGTCCGACACGCCCTCAGTCCTTGGTCACGGTGTCGTAGAAGACCAGGTCGAACACCGGGCCCGAGACGAAGCCTTTGACGCTCGCTTTGCGGGCGACCTGCTCGTTCTGTTGGAACATCATGACGAACGGGCTCGACGCCTGATGGGTCCGAAGGAGCTCGTGATACATCTCTTTCCGGGCGGCGATGTCGGTCTCTTTCGAGGCCGCCTCGGTCGCCGCCGTGATCGTGTCGTCCACCCAGGCATTCCGCCAGGCGAGCTTGCCGGTGAGCTGCGCCTCTTCGCGATTGTCCGGGTTGTGGGCGAAGCTGTCGGCGTTCGAGTGCGGATCGAGATAATCCGGGCCCCAGCGCGCGAGGATCAGCTGATGGCGCCGCGCGCGGTATTTCGGCCAGAGCGCCGAGCCGTCCTGGGGGATGATCTCGACGGTGATCCCGGCCCGGCCGAAGGTCTCTTGGAGCGCCTGGGCGATATCGGTGAAAGGCGCCGTGTTGAGCGTGTCCATGCTGAGCGTGACGCCGTCCGCATAGCCCGCCTCGGCGAGGAGCGCCTTCGCCTTCTCGACGTCGAGGGCATAAGGCGCATCGCCGATCGAGCCGTAGAGCGGTTGCGGCCAGAAGGTCTGGTTGATGATGTACTGGCCCTTCAGGAACGAAGTCGCCATGCCCTCGTAGTCGACGAGATAGCGGAGCGCCTCCCAGACCTTGGGCTCGCCGAGGACCGGATCGGCGGTGTTCATCGCCATGTAAAGGGTGGTCGCCTTGCTGAAGTCCTCGACGACGATGTCGTCGCGGCCGGAGAGACCCTCAATCTGGTCGGGCGTGAGCGTCCGGGCGATGTCGATGTCGCCTTCCTCGAGAAGGAGGCGCTGCGCAGCCGGCTCGGGCACGTGGCGGATGATGACGCGCTCCATGGCCGGTCCGCCCTTCCAGTAGTCGGGATAGGCGGTGAGCAGCACGCTCTCGTTCGCGTTCCAGGCCTGGAGCTGGAAGGGCCCGGAGCCGGCCGAGTTGTTCTTGAGCCAGGCATAGCCCATGTCGCCGTCGACCTCGTTGGCCATCACGGTCTCGCGGTCGACCACCGAGGCGATGGTGGCCGAGAGCGCGTTCAGCACGAGCCCGGGCGAGAGATCGGCGGTGTAGGTGATCTGGAACGTGTCCGCATCGACGACGGTCACCATCTCGTCCACGTTTTCGGCCGACCAGCCGAACTGGGTGAGGATGAAGGACGGGGTCTTGTTGAGCTTGACTGCCCGGCGGAGCGAGAAGACCGCGTCTTCGGGGCGCACCGGATTGCCCGAGTGGAAGGTCATGCCTTCGCGCACGTCGAACTCGATGGTCTTGCCGTCCTCGGAGATCCGCCAGCTCTCGGCGACGCCGCCGACGAGCGTGCCGAAGTCGTCGGGCGCAAAGGTGGTGATCCGGTCGTAGACGTTGTTGGCGATCTCCGCGCCCGAGAATTCGAAGACCTCGGCCGGGTCGAGCGTGATGATGTCGTCGATCCGCCCGCCGAGGACCAGCATATTGGGCGGGGTTTCGGCGCCGGCCGGGACCGTCGCGGGCAGCGGGGCCAGCACGGCCATGGCCGCGAGGCCTGCCAAAATCTGACGTCTGAGGAGGTGCATCGGATGGCTCCCTGTTTTTTCCTTGGGCAATCGCTCTGGCCGTTTGCCGGCATCTTATGCCGACGGCCTTCGCATGCGCAAAAAGCTTGCGTCTCGGGTCGATGGGCTGTCAAGGCCGTGGGCACGGCGGCGCCGGTTTTTCGCGCCCGCCCCGGTCAGGTGACCGCGGCGACCCGGTTCGGCCGCCGCCCGCCCTTGCCGGGTCCCACCTCGGCGATGAAGCCGTAGAGCGGTTCGTCCGGCAGCGCGTCCCGCAGGATCTCGCGGCAGGCGATCAACCGGTCGAGATCGATGCCGGTCCGGAGCCCCATCTCCTCGAGCATATAGACGAGGTCTTCGGTCACGATGTTACCCGAGGCCCCCGGCGCGAAGGGACAGCCGCCGAGCCCGGCGAGCGACGCGTCGAGCGTGGTCGCACCGTCCTCGAGCGCCGCAAGCGCGTTGGCGAGACCGAGCCCGCGGGTGTTGTGCAGATGCGCGCCGGCGACCCGCTCGGCCCCGATCTCGGCCCGGACCGCCCGGAAGACCCGACGGATCCCGGCCGGATCCGCCATGCCGGTGGTATCCGCGAGCCCCACTTCGTCGACGCCCGCTTCGGCACACATCGCCGCGAGCCGCACGACCGCGTCCTCCGGGACGGGCCCTTCGATGGTGCAGCCCCAGACCGTGGAGAGACCGGCCTCGACGGTCGGCCGACGGCCCGCGGGCAGGCGATCGCGGAGCGCGCAGACCCGGGCGATCTCGGCGACGCTTTCCGCGGGCGTGCGGTTGAGGTTGGCCCGGTTGTGGGACACGCTCACCGAGACGGGGAGCGTGATCTTCTCGGCGCCGGCCGCGATCGCAGCCTCGGCCCCGCGGGCGTTCGGTGCGAGTGCGGCCACCGTCAGCCCCGGGATCTCGCGTGCGGCGCGGGTCACCTCGGCCGCATCCGCCATCGCCGGCACGAGCTTTGGCGGCACGAAGGAGCAGACCTCGATCTCCCGGAGCCCCGCCGCGGCGGCCGCGCGGATCCAGCGGAGCTTGGCATCGGTCGCCATGATGCCTTTGGCCATTTGCAACCCGTCGCGCGGGCCCACTTCGCTCACGAGGACGTCGATCTTGCCGGCCATGCGCTCCTGCCCCCAGGCACGCGCTTTCGCGCTCTCCTCAGCTCCTGTAGATGCTGAGTGTGAGCGGGTCGTCCGCCCGGTTCAATGCCCCTATGTCCCTCTCGGAGAGGAGCCGTGATGCCGACCGAGACCCGACTGGAGCCGACCGAGGCCGGGGGCGCCGCCGGGGCGGAGGCCACCCCGCTGCCGCTCTCCGGGATCCGGGCGATCGAATTCAGCCACATGGTCATGGGCCCGAGCATCGGAATGATCCTCGGCGACCTCGGCGCGGACGTGATCAAGGTCGAGCCCATCAAGGGCGACAACACCCGGCGGCTGACGGGCTCGGGAGCCGGGTTCTTTCCGATGTACAACCGGAACAAGCGGTCGCTCGCCGTCGATATCAGGGACCCCCGCGGGTTTCGCTTGGTGGAGGCGCTGATCCGCGGCGCCGACGTGCTCATCGAGAATTTTCGCCCAGGCGCGCTCGAGGCGCTAGGTCTCGGCGAGGCGGCCATGCGGGCGGCGAACCCGCGGCTCATCTATTGTTCGGCCAAGGGGTTTCTGCCGGGGCCATATGCGCACCGCACCGCCCTCGACGAAGTCGTGCAGATGATGGCGGGCCTCGCCTACATGACCGGCCCGTCCGGGCGACCCCTGCGTGCGGGCGCGTCCGTCAACGACGTGATGGGCGGCATGTTCGCGGTGATCGGCATCCTGGCCGCCCTCCGCGAGCGCGACGCGACCGGTGCGGGCCGCCGGGTGACGAGTGCGCTTTTCGAGAATTGCGTGTTCCTCGTCGGCCAGCACATGCTGCAGGCTGCCGTGACGGGCACGCCCGCGCCGCCGATGCCCGAGCGGCAATCGGCCTGGGCGATCTACGACGTCTTCGATGCGGCCGACGGGCAGCTTTTTGTCGGCGTTGTCTCCGATACCCAGTGGCGGGCCTTTTGCAGCGAGTTCGGGCTCGGCGATCTGCTGGACGATCCCGCGCTTCGGACCAATCCGGCGCGCTGTGCGGCGCGGCCCCGGTTCCTGCCGCGGATCCGCGAGATCCTCCGGGAGCTGCCGCTCGCCGACGCACTTGCCCGCGCCGAAGCCATCGGCCTGCCGGTCGCGCCGATCAACCGGCCCGAGGACCTGATCGAGGACCCGCAGCTCGCCGCCGCGGGCTCTTTGTTGCCGGTCAGCGCGCGCCCCGGGGAGACGGCCGGGGCGCCGGCGATCCCGCTCGCCCTCGACGATTGGCGCCCGGGGCTCCGACGCGACGTGCCTGCCATCGGCGCCGACAGCCGCGCGATCGCGGCGGAGGCGGGGCTCACAGCGGACGAGATCGCCCGGCTCCAAGCGGACGGGGTGCTTGGGGGCGGCGAGCGCTGAGCCCGCCAGCCTCTCGCTGCGCCTGCGAACGCGATTGCAACCATCGCCATGCGAGGCGTAGATTGCCCGACGACCCGTCTTGAAAGGATCGACTGCCATGACCCCCTTTGCGATCGCCGGCGTGCAGATGCACGTGGCCGCCCTTCACAGCAATGTGGAGGGGATGCGCCAGCGTCTCGACATCCTGATGGCGCGGTTTCCGTGGACGCAAATGGTGGTCTTCAGCGAGCTCGCCCCTTACGGACCGCTACCGCGCTTCGCCCAACCCTTCCCCAACCATGCGCTCGACGAGTTCCGCGTCGACGCCCGGCGGCACGGGATCTGGCTGATCCCGGGCTCGATGTTCGAACGCGGCGAGGACGGGCAGATCTATAATACGTCGGTGGTGATCGACCCCGAGGGCGAGATCGTGGCGAGCTATCGGAAGATGTTCCCGTTCCGGCCCTATGAAACCGAGGTCGCCGCCGGCACCGAGTTCTGCGTCTTCGACGTGCCCGAGATCGGCCGGTTCGGCCTCTCGATCTGCTACGATATTTGGTTCCCGGAGACGACGCGGCAGCTCACCTCCCAGGGCGTCGAAGTGCTTCTGCACCCGGTGTTGACCGGAACGACCGACCGGGATGCGGAGCTCGCCATCGCCCGGGCGACCGCCGCCCAGTTCCAGGTTTACGTGATCGACGTGAACGGCCTCGGCGCCGGCGGGGTCGGGCGGTCCTGCGTGGTGGATCCGAGCGCGCTCGTCCTCCACCAATGCGCCGGACAAGAAGACATGTTCCCGATCGAGATCGATCTCGACCAGGTCCGCCGCCAGCGTGAGACGGGCATGAAGGGCCTCGGTCAAGTGCTGAAGAGCTTCCGCGATCGCGAGGCCGAATTCAGCGTCTATGACCGGAACTCGGGGGCGGATGCCTATCTGCACAGCCTCGGACCGCTCGAGATGCCGACGCAGGGCACCCGCGGGGGTCTTTCCGCCGCAGATCCGCGGAGCGCGGTTGCCGCCCTCGAGGACCTGCCCGAACCCGCCGCCGTCATCGGCCGCATTCCCCACGCGGGCTGAGCGGCCCCGAGCCGCACGCGCCAAGGCCCGCCGCGCCCGCTAAGGCCCGCCAACGGCCGCCGCGCCCGCTAGGGCCCGCAGCACTCGCCAAAGCCCGCCACACGCGCCAAGGCCACAGGCCGAATAAGATGCAGATCGCCTTTCAAGCCATCGCCAACGATCCCGAAGACCGGGCCCTCGCCCGGCTCTTTCACCGCTTCTGGCCCGATTACCGGCGCTGGTGGACGCGCGAAGGCTTTCGCGCCCGGCCGACCTGGTGGGCCTCGCGCGGCGCGATCGCCGAGCACATGCCCGAGATCCTCGCGCTCTACGACCGGGTCTGCGAACGCACGGGCGGCAGCGATGCCGAGGCCCGGTTCCTCTCGTTCTTCTGCCCGCCGCCCTACCTCTCTGGCTGTTCGCAGGCGATCTGGCCCGGGGCCGAGCCGGTGCTCGTGCGCAATTACGACTATGCGGCCCAGGCCTTCGACGCGGTCGTGCTGCGGACCGACTGGCTTCGCCCGGTGATGGGGCTCGCCGACGGGCTCTGGGGGCTCGTGGACGGGGTGAACGATGCGGGCCTTGCGGTCTCGCTCACCTTCGGCGGGCGGCAGGTTGTGGGCGACGGCTTCGGCGTGCCGATCTTGCTGCGCTATGTGCTCGAGACTTGCGAGACCGCGCCCGACGCGGCGGCCGCGCTCGCCCGGATCCCCTGCCATATGAGCTACAACGTCACCCTGCTCGACGCGGCGCGGCGCTATGCGACCGTCCATCTCGCGCCGGATCGGAAGGCGATCGTCACCCATGCGGCGGTGGCCACGAACCACCAAGGCCGGGTCGAGTGGTCGAGCCATGCGCGATTTACCGCGACCGTCGAGCGTGAACGGTACCTTCTCCAACGGCTGACGCTGCACCCGGAGACCGAAGAGCGGTTCGTCGGGGCGTTTCTGAAGCCGCCTCTCTATTCGGTCGCCTTCGACCGGGGCTTCGGCACGCTCTATACGGCCGTCTACCGCCCACGCGAAAGTCGGCTCGAGCTCCGTTGGCCGGGCGCGGCCTGGACGCTCCGCCTCGACGCTTTCGCCGAGGACGTCCGCGCGGTCGCATTGCCCGACGTGGCCTGATCCGCCCGCCGCGACGGTCCCTGTCTCGGTCGCCGTTTCGCTCTATACTTCCGGTCTGCGAGAGGAGAGCCGATGCGCACCCGACGTCCCTTGCCGGCCGCCCAACAACTCGCCCTCTGTGTGGCGCTCGGCGGGGCGTTGACGCTCCTCTGGATGGAGCAGGACACCGCCCGCGCGCTCCTCGGGCTGGCGCCCGCCGAGGCCGAGACCCCCGCCCGCGGAACCGCCCGTCCAGGCGTGCCGGTGATCGTGGCGCCCGTTCGGCTCGCCCGCGACGACATCGAACTCGACGTGGTCGGCACGGGGCGCGCGCAACGCTCGGTGACACTGCGAAACGAGGCCTCGGGCAAGGTCGTCGAGATGGCGCTCGCGCCGAACCGCCGCTTCGCCGAGGGCGACGTGCTTCTCCGCCTCGAGGACGCGGACGAGCGCCTTGCGCTTTCCCTTGCCGAGACCCGCCTCGCCGAAGCCAACCGGGTCGCCGAGCGCTTCGACCGGCTCCAGGACCGGGCCGTCGCCTCGACCGCCCGGCTCGACGAAGTGCGCACCGCCGCCGAAGTCGCCCGTCTGGAGGTCGCCCGCGCCCGCGAGGCGCTCGCCGACCGCACCCTCCGCGCACCCTTCGACGGGGTCTCGGGGCTGCCCGATATCGAACCCGGCGACTGGATCGACAGCGACGTGGAAATCGCGAGCTTCGACGACCGGAGCGTGATCCTCGTCGAATTCGACCTGCCCGAGGCGGTGCTCGCCCGCGTGCGCGAGGGGCTCGCCGTCGAGGCCCGCACACCGGCCTTTGCCGACCGGGTCTTCGAGGGCGAGGTCGCCGCCCTCGACAGCCGCGTCGACCCGGCGAGCCGCACCGCCCGCGTGCGCGTCGCGATCCGGAACGACGAGGACCTGCTGCGCCCGGGCGCCTCCTTCACCATCGCACTCCGGCTGCCAGGCGGCGCCTATCCGACCGTGCCCGAACTCGCGATCCAGTTCGCCCGCGGCGGGCTCCATGTCTGGCGGGTGAGCGCGGATGCGGCGGAACGGGTGCCCGTGCGCATGATCCGCCGCCGGGCGGGCGATGTGCTCGTCGACGGCGACCTCGCCCTCGGCGACGCGGTGGTCGTCGAAGGCACCCAGCGCCTTTCCCCGGGCCGCGCGGTCACGATCCAGGGCGGCGCGCCCGAGCCCGCCACATGAGCGGCGGCGGCCTGCCCGGGCTCTCGGTCCGCCGGCCGTGGCTCGCGGCGGTGATGAACCTCCTCATCGTCATCGCGGGCATCGGCGCCATGTTCGGCATCGAAGTGCGCGAACTGCCGGATGTGGACCGACCCATCGTCTCGGTCCGGGCGAATTTCCCGGGCGCCTCGCCGACCACCGTCGATGCGGAGGTCACCTCGCTCGTCGAAGCGGCCGTCGCCCGGGTCGCGGGGGTCGTCGCCGTGCGGTCCTCCTCCGAGGAAGGCAATTTCCGGATGCGCGTCGAGTTCCGCCCGACCCGCGACCTCGCCGATGCCTCGAACGACGTGCGCGAGGCGGTCTCGCGGGTCGTGCCGCGCTTGCCTGCCGGGGTCGAGGATCTCTTCGTCGTTAAATCGGAACAGGACGCCCGGCCGATCATCCAGGTGGCGGTCTGGAGCCTCCGCGATCCCATCGACCGACTGACGCGCCGGGTCGAGGACGAGGTGATCCCCGCCCTCACCGCCGTCGACGGCGTCTCCGAGATCGTGATCTTCGGCGACCGGCTCCGGGTGATCCGGGTCGCGATCCGCCCGGACCGGCTGGCGGCCTACGGGCTCTCCATCGGCGAGGTGGCCGAGACGCTGCGCGCGGCCGAGTTCGACATCCCCGTCGGCAGTTTCGCGGCCGGCGATCTCGAAGTCCTCGTCCGGGCCGACGCGACCGTCAGCGACCCGGGCCGGATCGAGCAGCTGATGCTCGCCGACGAGATTCGTCTCGGCGATGTGGCGGATGTCTATTTCGGCCTGGAGACGCCCGAGAGCGTTGCCCGCCTCGACGGCCGGCTCGTGATCTCCCTCGGCGTGGTGCGCCAGGCCCAGTCGAACACCGTGCAGATCTCCCATGACGTCGCCCGCGCCATCGACGGGCTCGAGACCCGGTTCCCCGATCTCCGGTTCCGCACGACCTCGGACGACGCGGTCTTCATCGAAGGCGCCATCGCCGAAGTGCTGACCTCGCTCGGCTTCGCGCTCGCCATCGTCGTCGGCGTGATCTGGCTCTTCTTCGGGCGACTGGGGGCGACGTTGATCCCCGCGGTGGCGATCCCCGTTGCGCTCGTCGGCGCGGTCGCGGGCATCTGGGCCATGGGCTTCTCGATCAACCTGATCACGCTCCTGGCCATCGTGCTGGCCACCGGCCTCGTGGTCGACGACGCGATCGTCGTCACCGAGAACATCCAACGCCGCCGGGCCGACGGGCTCGGGCCCCGGGCCGCAGCGGTCATCGGCACGCGCGACGTGTTCTTCGCCGTCATCGCCACCACCGCCACGCTGATCGCCGTCTTCGTGCCGATCTCGTTCCTGCCGAGCGATGCGGGCCGTCTCTTCTCGGAATTCGGCTTTGTCCTCGCGCTCACGGTCGCCCTCTCGTCCTTCGTCGCGCTCTCGCTCTGCCCGATGATCGCGGCGGGGCTCGGCTCGCTCGGCGACGGGCGGGGAGCGCTCGGCCCCCTCGGGGGGCTGCTCGCGCGCCTTTACGGGTGGCTGCTTCGGCCGGTGCTGCGCGCGCCGCTCGTCGCGGTCTTCTTCTTCGGGCTCGCCGCCGGGTCAGCCGCGCTCGTCTACGGCGATCTCGGCGAAGAGCTCGTGCCCCCCGAAGACCGCGGGCAGGTGACCGTGCGCATGCAGGGGCCGGACGGCACCGGGCTCGACTATACCGACCGCCAGGTCGAAGCGGTCGAGGCCATGCTCGCGCCCTGGACCGCGGCGGGCGTGGTCGACGGTCTCTACTCGATCACCGGACGCTACGACCTCAACCGCGGCGAAGTCGGCGCCCGCCTCGTGCCCTGGGACGCGCGCACCGTCAGCCAACAGCAGATCGAAGCCGATCTCCGGCCGCAACTCGACACGCTCGCCGGCGCCCGCGCCCGGATCTCGTCTGGCAACTCCCTCGGACTGCGCCGCGGCTCGGATGGCGGGCTCTCGCTGGCGCTGACGGGGCCGAGCTATCCGCGCATCGCCGCCGCCGCCGACGCCTTCGCCGATCGGCTCGAGAACATCCCCGGCCTCTCGGGCATCCGCATCCAGTACCAGGCGACCCAGCCCCAGCTCTCGATCGGGATCGACCGGGCCCGTGCCGCGGATCTGGGCGTGCCGATGTCCGAGTTGTCCGCCACGCTCCGGGCGCTCATCGAGGAGGAGGAAATCGCCGAACTCACGGTCGAGGACGAGGCGATCCCGGTCCTTTTGCAATCCGCCGCCGGCGTCGTTCGCAACCCGTCCGATCTCCTCAATCTTTATGTGCGCGCGGAGAGCGGGGCGCTCGTGCCGCTCATCCAGCTCGTCTCCTTCGAGGAGGAGGGCGTCGCGGCCGAGCTCGACCGGCACGGACAGCGCCGCGCAATCGAAATCGACGCCTCCCTCGCCCCCGAGGTCACGCTCCGCGAGGCCGTCGACGCGGTCCGCGCCCTGGCACAGGAGACGCTGCCGGGCGAGATCGGTCTTCTCTTCCTCGGCGAAGCCGCCTCCCTCGAGGAGACGTCGAGCGAACTGGCTGCGACCTATGTGATCGCGCTCGTGGTGATTTTCCTCGTCCTCGTCGCCCAGTTCGAAAGCGTGACGAGCGCGCTCGTCGTGATGATCACCGTGCCCTTCGGCGTCTGCGCGGCGATCTACGCGCTTTGGCTCACGGGCACGACCATCAACATCTTCAGCCAGATCGGCGTGCTGATGCTGATCGGCATCATGGCCAAGAACGGGATTTTGCTTGTCGAATTTGCGGATCAGCTTCGCGATCAAGGCAAGCGCGTCTGGGAAGCGGCGGCGCTCGCGGCGCGCGCGCGGCTCCGGGCCATTGCGATGACGCTGATCTCGACGGTGCTCGCCGGGCTGCCGCTGATCCTCGGCGCGGGGCCCGGGGCCGAGGCGCGGGCGGCGATCGGCTGGGTAATCTTCGGCGGGCTCGGGCTCGCGGCGGTCTTCACGCTTTTCCTCACGCCCGCCGCCTATGTGTTGATCGCGCCCTTGTCGCGGGCCCGCGGGGCCGCATCGGCGCGGCTCGAGGCGGAGCTTGCGGCGGCCGAGACCCGTCAGCCGGCCGAGTGAGCGCTCACGCGCGGGGGTCGTCGAGCACGGAGAGCGCGACCTCGACCGCGATCGGCCCGTGCCCGGCGAGGCGCGCCGATCGCCCGACCGCCCGCACGCCCTGCGCCACGGCGACGAGGAACCGGGCGAGCTCCCGCGGGCTGCGGGGCGAGGCGATCGACCCCGCCGCCTGACCGCGGGCAATGGCAGCAGCGAAGGCGTCCTCCACCCGGACGAGCGCGGCCGCGACCCGGTCCTCGGTCGCCGGCACATGGGCCGCCCGATCGACGAGCGTGTTGGTGAGGAAACAGCCCGGCCGCGCGCCGTCTGCGGGTGCCGCGAGGTCACGCAGATGCGCCTCGAGGGCCGCGCGCGGGTCGGGCGCCTCGGCCAACGCCTTCAGCCGACCCGACTGCATCGCACCCGCATAGGCCTCGACCGCCCGGTCGAAGAGCGCGGCCTTATCCCCGAACGCCGCATAGATCGAAGCGCGTTTTAGCCCCGTCGCCCCTTCGAGATCGGCGATCGAGGTGCGCTCGAAGCCCCGCTCCCAAAAGACCCGCATGGCCGCCTGGAGCGCCTCGTCGATATCGAAACTCCGCGGCCGGCCCATCGCGTCAGCCCTCCCAGGCCAGGATGTCCTGGCGTTGCTCACCGAGCCCGTCAATGCCGAGCGTGACCACATCGCCCGGTTTGAGGAACTCGGGCGGCGTCAAGCCGAGCCCAACGCCAGGCGGGGTGCCCGTCGCGATGATGTCGCCGGGGGAAAGCTCGAAAAACCGCGAGACATAGGCGACGAGGGCGGCCACCCCGAAAACGAGCGTCGCCGTCGTCCCGGTCTGCCGCCGCTCTCCGTTCACATCGAGCCAGAGGCCGAGCGCGCCCGGATCCGCCACCTCGTCCCGGGTCACGAGCCAGGGGCCGACCGGCGCGAAGCCCGGAAAGCTCTTGCCCTTGGTCCATTGCCCCTCGCGTTCGAGCTGGTATTCCCGCTCGGAGAGGTCGTTCACGATCGTATAGCCCGCGAGGTGGTCGAGCGCCTGCGCCTCGGGGATGTAAAGGCCTCCCGTGCCGATCACCAGGCCGAGTTCGACCTCCCAGTCGGTCTTGATCGAGCCCTTCGGCAAGCGGACCGGGTCGTATGCGCCGGTCGGACGGCACCCCTTGAGAAAGATGATCGGCTCGCGGGGGACGGGTTTGCCAGCCTCGGCCGCGTGATCGGCATAGTTGAGCCCGATGGCGATCACCCGTGGATGTCCGCCGACGGGCGGACCGAAGCGCGGCGCCGCCGGCACCTTCGGCAGGGTCGCCGCGTCCACGGCACGAAGCCGGGCGAGCCCCGCGTCCGAGAGATGGTCGCCCGCAAGATCGTCGATCAAAGCCGAAAGATCGCGGAGCGCACCGTCGGCATCGAGAAGACCGGGCCGTTCCTTGCCCACGGGCCCGTAGCGCACGAGTTTCATTGGCTCATCCTCCGCCAGCGTCGGCTGCCTATAAAGTTGGCATTCGAGGCTGGCAAGTCGGCCGGGACACGGGCGCGCCCCGGCCTCTGGATCGGGCTCGGATCAGGCCGCGGTGGCCGCGGGTTTGGTCCAAAGCTGCTTCTGGAACGGCTCGTCGACGACGGTCTCGGACACGTGGTTCATGTAATTCGACATGACCTTGTAGGAGATCGCCAGGATCACCTCCTGGATCGTGCGCTTGGTGTAGCCGGCGGCAAGGAGCGCCTCGAACTCCGCCCGGTCGAGCCAGCCGCGGTTCCGCGTCAGCTTGGCGGCAAAGCTCCGCAGCGCCTCGAGTTTCGGATCGGCGAGCGGCTGACCGGCCCGGAGCGCGTCGAGGATCTCGGCCGGCATCTTCTCCATCTGCGCGATGACCGAATGCGCGGCCATGCAGTAATGGCACTCATTCTCATAATTCACGGCAAGAAGTACAATCTGCCGCTCGAGAACGCTTAACTCGGTTTTCGCGTAGATGTTTCCGATCACTTTATAGGCTTCGAGAAGCGCCGGGCTCTCAGCCATGATCCCATGCAGGTTCGGAATGAACCGATATTTGGCCTGGCTGTCTTCGAGCTGAGCTTTGCTGGCCTCGGGCGCGGTCTCGGGAGTGTGGATCGTGAAGTCCATGTTGGCCTCCGTTCGGGTCGCTGCGGTATCGCTCCCGCAAGATGTTCACGACCGGACGGTAAACAAAATCACAGCTCCGCGAGGCGACCGCTCATGGGAAAATCACGCGAAAGAACGCCGAGGCGAGCCAGCCGGCGGCGAGCCCGACGGCCACCGAGAGAATGCCATAGAGCAGCGCCTGCTCCGTCGCCATGGTGTAGAGCCAGCGCTCCAAGCCGACCTTTTGCACCGCAATCGTCTGCTCATGCACGTCGATGACCTCACCGCCGCGCAATAGCAAGATGCGCGCTCGGTAATCGCCCTCGATCAATTGCGAAGGCAAGGCGACCCTTGAAAAGAACAGCGTCTCCTCGAGCAATTGAACGCCGCCCGGAACTTCGAAATAGAGCCCCTGAGCGCGGCGGAGCCGGATCAACGCCCGGCGATATTCTTCCGGATAGCGATCTCCCGCGCTTTCGCCGACGAGCCGCACCGCATGGGTCAGGCTGATTTTGTGGCGCAGATCCTCGGTATAGCTGATCGCCTCGCCGAGCGGCCGGGTCGAGGCGACGGCATAGAGGCTCGGCGCCGCGTCGACGGTGACGCCCGGGCCGTTCACCCAGATCCCGAAGCGGCGCTCCTTCATCCGCACGACCGCCGGCCGCGAGGGTCCCGTCACGGCGACGATGACGTCGAGCGGCCCGGCCTCGGGCGGCGGGGCGACGCGTTTGATGGCGCCGAAGATCGAAATCTCAGAGCCCGCGAAATCCGTGGTGATCGCCACCCGGTCCTGGCTGAGCGAGGCGACGACCTCCTCGGCCGGCGCGGGCCCCGACAGGACGAGACTTGCGAGAAGGACCTGCAGACCCCTCACCCGCTCGCCCCCACCGTATGGTCGATGGTGAAAAGCTCGCTCGGCGTCAGCACGAGATCGAACGCGAGCTTCCCGCAGACCGTGATCACCAGGAGCGCAAGCAGGATCCGCAATTGCGCGGCGCCGAGGCGCGGCCCCACGCGCACGCCAATCTGCGTGCCGATCACGCCTCCGAGGAGCAACAAGAGCGCGAGGAGCGCGTCCACCGTCTGGTTCACCCAGGCATGCAAGAGCGTCGTCGCGATGGTCACGAACAGGATCTGGAAAAGCGAGGTGCCCACAACCACCGTCGTCGCCATGCCGAGGATGTAGATCATCGCCGGCACCATGATGAACCCGCCGCCAACGCCCATGATCGCCGCGAGGACCCCGACTGCCATTCCGACCAAAAAGGGGGGTATCGCGCTGATATAGAGGTTCGAAGCGCGGAACCGCATCTTGAACGGCAGCCCGTGGACCCAACCGTGGCGCTTTCGCGGCGGGCGGCGGGTGCCGCGTCGCGAGCGTCGCAGCGCCGTGAGGCTCTCGACGAACATCAGCGCACCGACGATGCCGAGGAACACCACATAGCAAAGCGACACCAAAAGCTCGACCTGGCCGAGCTCCCGCAGCGCGGTGAAGATTTGCACGCCGATCACCGAGCCGAGCAACCCGCCCGCGAGCAGCACGGACCCCATCTTGAGGTCGACAGTCTTGCGGCGGAGGTGGCTCAGCACCCCCGAGAATGACGAAGCGGCAATCTGCGCGGCGCCGGTCGCGACGGCGACCGCGGGGGGGATGCCGACCAGAATCAGGAGCGGCGTCATGAGAAACCCGCCGCCCACGCCGAAAATGCCCGACAAGAACCCGATCCCGCCGCCGAGGCCGAGCAGCAGGAACGCGTTTACCGACACCTCAGCGATGGGCAGATAGATGGTCATCGGGTGATCCCGCCGCCGGCCCTGCAACCCCATACCGGTCCCGAGGGCCGAATTCCAGGGCCGAGCGGGGTAAAGGGGCGGGATTCTCAGCCGGCGTTAACGGGATCTTCGGGTTTGCGCGCAAGCGTTTGTGGCAGACGACCCGAGAGGTGAGCCGATGCTTGCAACGCCCGTCGTGACCACGACCCCGATCTATGCGGCCAGGCTCTATGCCCGGCCGGCGAGCGGTTCAGACCCGCAGCCGACGCTTCCTCCCGACCGGCCGGACAAGCAGGCGGAGCGGAACCGCCTGCTCCGGGTCGAAGCGGCCGAGGGTGCCGACCCCGGTGGCGGCTCGCGTCGGCTCGACGGGTCGTCAGATGGCACGGACACCGGGAGCAAGGCGCGCGCGACGGGACCCATGGCGCGGTCCGACACGGAGGATCGGGGGGCGGCGCAGTTGCCGGGTCCGGGCCGTTTGAGCGAGGGCGAACGCGCGTTGGTCGAAGAACTCGCGGCCCGCGATCGGGAGGTGCGCCGGCACGAGGCCGCGCATGTCCGGGTCGGCGGACAATATGCCGGTCGCCCGGAGTTTTACTTCGTGACCGGGCCGGACGGACGGCGCTATGCGACCGGCGGCGAGGTTGCGATCGATGTGGCGCCCGAGCGCGAGCCGGTGGAGACCATCGAAAAAATGGAGATCGTGAAGGCGGCAGCGCTCGCTCCGGCAGAGCCGTCGCCGGCGGACCGACGGGTGGCGGCGCTCGCCGATACGCTCCGACGCGCCGCCGAGCTTGAGCTGGTGATCGGTCCTGGCCAGGTGCTGGCCGCCGCCGCTGCCGTCGCGGCCGGGGAAGACCGCCGGCTCTCGGATCTCTCGGCGGCGTATTCGCGCCTGGAGCCAATACCCGCGCCCGAGGTTGTGCGGAGCGCATGAGGAATGTGCCCCTCCTCCGGTTGACATAGCGCAAATCGCCGGATCTCGCACAGCCTTAGCCTTTCCCGACCATAGGAGGTCCCAGATGAGCCACACGCCCCACGAGCTTGCCGCCGAATTCCCCGACCGCGCCGATGCGATCCACGCCCTCAAAGACAGCGACCCCCATTTCGCACAGCTGAGCGACAGCTATCACCGGTTGAACCGCGACATTCACCGCGCCGAGACCGATGTGGAGCCCTGCGCCGACCACGTGCTCCACGACATGAAGCGGCGCCGGTTGGCGATGCTCGACGAAATCAAGGCCCGGCTCGCCACCATTTAACCCGCCCCGGCCGCGAGCGCCCGGGCCGTCGTTGCATGCACGTCCATCCAGTTATCGAAGATGGTCTCCGGGAACCTTCGTTTCTGCTCGAAGAAGCCGACCATCCCGATGATCAGCATGTCGTAATCGATCCAGCCGTCAGCGGGCAGGTCCCGACCGAAAGGCCCGCTGGCATGGCGGCCCCATTGCCAGTCGACAGCGCCGCCCTCGGCCGCGAGGCGCAGGGGCGCGCGGCTGCGCCGGATCCGCGATTGGTTCACGATTTGGAAGCGGTCGTAGCTTGCCGCCCGCAAGAGGGCCATCCAGGTGAGCGAAATGCCTTCGATCGACACGAAGTCGGGCCGCGCCGGTGCGTGCACGAGTTGCTTGCAAAAATGCTGGTCAGCGCCCTCGATGTCGCATTTGACGAAGCGGGGCACGCCATACCGCGCACAGAGACCTGGGAAAGTCACGGTCTCAACCTCGACCTCCTCGCGCCCCTGCCCGCCCGCTTCGGCACGGAACGCCTCCAGGCTCGACCATTCGTCGTTGGCCCGGCTGATATGAAAGGTGAGGCGCGCGCCGTCTTCGGCCCAGAGCGCACGGTTGAGAATCACGAGCTGGCCGGCCGAGATCTCATCGGCAAAGCGCCGGCGCCCGGCCGCGACGAGCGCCGGGTTCGCCTCGACCGCGACGACGCAGAACCCTTTGGCGAGGTAAAATGCGGTGTCGTCGCCCCGGTGCATGCCGAGGTCGAAGACGAGCCCTGCGGACGGGGCGGGCGCAAGAAAGCCCCCGGTCGCGTCGGTCGGCATGACCTCGACGGCGGGGGACGGGATCGTCAGCAGGCTCGTCACGGGGCGCGCTCCCTCGGCAACCGGGCGTCTTCTCCGCCCGCGCCGACCATCGCCGCGCAAAGTTTCGGGCCGGTTAACGCTCGCGCATCAGCGGTCGTCCACGAGCCCGCCGGTGCCGGTCTGACGCCGCTGCTCACCCTCGATGACGTCGAGCGCGGTGCGGGCGGCGGCGCCGACGGCGGTCTGTTGTTCGGGCGCGATCGGGCCTTGGGGCAAGTCGGGGATGCGGACGGTGACTTCGCGGTGGGCGAACTTGATCCCCTCACGATTAAAGAGCTCTCGGATTTCTTGGTAGACACGCTTGCGTACAACCCACTGATCTCCTGGCCGGGTCATAAACTTGACCCGCACGATCATTGCCGAGTCTTCCATTTCTATCACGCCCTGTGATTTGAGCGGCTGCAGAAACTTGTCGCCGACTGTTGGGTCCTCGAGGAGTTGCTGACCCAATTTTTTGACCAATTTACGGACTTGTTCCACATCCGTGTCATAGGTGAGCCGCAAAGGCAGCTTCATCATCACCCAGTCGCGCGAGAAGTTCGTGAGATGGCCGATTTCGCCGAAGGGTATCGTGTGCAACATGCCGAGATGATGGCGCAGCTGGAAGGATCGCAGCGAGATCTTTTCTACCGTGCCTTTGACCGAGCCCACATCGATGTATTCGCCCTTCCGGAACGCGTCGTCCATCAAGTAAAACGCGCCCGAGAGGATGTCGCGCACCAGGGTTTGGCTGCCGAAGCCGATCGCAAGTCCGACGATCCCCGCGCCGGCAAAGAGGGGCGCGACATTGAAGCCCATCTCGGAGGCGACCGCGAGCGAAATCGCAATGGCGATAATCGTCAGGATGAAATTCCGCACGAGCGGCAAGAGCGTCGCCAGCCGGGTCGCGCCGGTGCCTCCGCCTTCGCCGTCGAGGATGCCGGCATTCGGGTCTTCGTCGCCGACTTCTTCGGCGATCTTCTGATCCATCCAAATACGTACGGCGTGAAAGGCGATATAGCCAACGAAGCAGATGTCGATCAGGTCTTCGGCGATGCCAAGCACCATGTTCTCGGCGAAAATCCCGGGCCCGCCCCAATAGTAAAGCAGCCCGTAAGTGGCGGCACCGATCGCGAAGAGACTGGCGACCCGGTGTGCAAGATCTTCGAAGGTCTGCATACTGCGCCCGGGCCGACGCTCGGCCGGACGTCCTGCAAAGGCGGTGATCGCACTGCCTTCGTCTTCGCCGTCGTTGTCCTGATCACCAGATGCGCCGAAGCCGTCGCCGCGCATTTCCGCCGAAAGCGCCGCGTCTTGCTCGGCCGTGCGTGCGGCGCGGGCGCGCGCGTTGATCGCGGCGACTGCGCGTGTGCGGCGGAAAATGCGCTCGATCCCATAGGCCGTCACCGCATAGGTCGCGAGCCCGCCCATCAACAGAAGATAAGGGATCACGAGGTTGAGCGGTCCGGTCTCGACGCCCATCACAAGCTCGTAAGACAGCCGCCCCCAGGAGACGAGGAGCGCCACCACCCCGATCGGCGCCCAGCGCCGCAAGACGACGAGGGCGACCCAGGACGCTTCCGCCCGCGGCACACCCATGAGGACGATCCGCCCGATGGCACCCGCATTCCGCCGGATAAGCACGAGAAGCCCCACCACCGTGACGCCCGACAGCGCGATCGTGAAGAGCACGTAGACCGCCCGCGGCAGCCCGAGCGCCTGGATCCAGAAGCTGAAGGCAATGGCGACGATGGCGAAGACGCTGACGACCGTGATCCAGCGATAGAGCCGCCGGGCCTCGGCGTCGTCGAGGGCAACGAGCCGGTAGGCGGGCAGGAACGGCGCGAGCGCCATGCGCCAGATCGTGTCGACGATCAGCCCCGCCGCATAGATCGCGAAGATGACGATGGTGGTGATCAGCGTCGCCTGATGCCCCTGATAATAGGCGAGGCCGAGGGCGCTGGCCACGCCGACGGCAATCGCCGCACCTAGAGCGGTGACGAGGACGCGCACGAAGAGGACGGGCAATTTCTCGGAAAAGCCGCGCGGGTCCGGCCGTTGCAGTCCGACGAACCAGGGGCGGATCACATAGATCAGCACGACCCGCATGGTGGCCCGCCCGACCGCCAGCAAAAGGAGTGCGAAGACCGCGACCCCGAGGAAGTATTCCGGCTCGCCGGTGGGGCTCGCCGCTTCGAGCGTGGTCACGAGTTCGTAAAGGGCGACGGGCGCTTCGACCATCGTCGCGACCAGCCGGGCATGGAAACGCTCGACGGAACGGCGGAGGTCCGAGAGCATGAAGGGCCCTGGCGCGGCTTGATCCGTGAGCTGTCCGTAGGCCTCGGGCGGCGGCACGCTCTCAGGGTCGAAGGAGGGCCGGGGCGTGAAGGGGCGCGGCGTCGACTGCTCGGGCGCTGTCTCCTCCTCACCGCCCAAAAGACCGAGGCCAGGGGAGAGCGGCGTGAACTGAGCCCCCGCCGGCCCGGACCAAACGGCCAGGAACGCGACGAGGACGGCCAGGAATGGCGCCCAAAGGCCGAGGCGGGAAATCGGGAACGAGACGCGTTTCATCTATCGGAAATAGTAACACGGCGTCCGCCTGCCAGTCTCCCCGCTCGCGCATTCGTGCCCGCCCGTCATCAGGGCGTCCGAGCGTGCGGCGCCGGGCGCGTCCGCGGCCGCCATCCAAGATCCGTGGAAGAGGGGTTGCCGACGCGGGCGAGATACGGCACCCAACGGGCGAGGACCCGTGAGCACCGGGGAGTGGATGGTATGACGGCGCCGGGTTGGCGTCCCCCAGGGGCGCGGGAGAGGCGGGTTCTTCTCTACAGCCACGATACTTTCGGGCTCGGCCATCTGCGCCGGTCGCGGACGATCGCGACTGCGCTCGTCGATCACGACCCGGATCTCTCTGCGCTGATCGTCACCGGCTCGCCGATCGCGGGGCGGTTCGACTTTCCCGAGCGGGTGGACCATGTCCGGCTGCCCGGGGTCGTGAAGATGAGCGACGGGACCTACCAGTCCTCGAACCTGCGCCTCGATATCGACCGGATGGTGCGCCTGCGCGGCGAGATCATCCGGGCGACCGATGCGGAATTCGGCCCCGATCTCGTGATCGTCGACAAGGAGCCCTGGGGCTTTCGCCAGGAGCTCGCCGACACCCTCGCCGCCGCCCGCGCCCGCGGCGCCCGGATCGTCCTCGGCATCCGCGACGTGCTCGACGAGGAGGACGCCCTCGCGCGCGAGTGGGAGCGCAAGGGCGCGGTCGAAGCCATCGAGCGGTTCTATGACGAGATCTGGATTTACGGCATCCCGGAGATGTGCACGCCGCTCGCGGGCCTCGGACTTTCGCCGCGCATGGAAGCGCGGGTCGCCTACACGGGCTATCTGCGCCGCGACGCACCCGAGGGGCTGATCGAACCGGGCCACGACGTCCCGGACGGGCCCTATGTTCTCGTGACCACGGGCGGGGGCGGCGACGGGGCGGAGCTCGTCGATTGGGTGCTCGGCGCCTACGAGGCGGACCCCAAGCTCGCACCGCCTGCGATGATCGTCTACGGGCCGTTCCTGCCGGGCACGCTCCGGGCCGAATTCGACCGCCGGGTCTCCGCGCTCGAGCCGCGGGTGCGGGCGACGGGGTTCCACGGGACCATGGAGCGGTTGCTCGCCGAGGCCTCGGGCGTGGTCGCCATGGGCGGCTACAACACGTTCTGCGAGATCCTATCGACGGACAAGCCCGCCGTGATCGTCCCGCGCACGCGGCCGCGCCAGGAGCAGCTGATCCGCGCCGCCGCCGCCGAGCGCCTCGGGCTTCTGCGCATGCTCCAGGCCGAGCGCGACGGCACCCGGGCCGAGGAAATGGTCGCCGCCATCCGGGGCCTCGCCGCACAGCCGCGCCCCTCCGAGGTCATGCCTGCAGGCATGCTCGAAGGGCTCGCCAATATCGCCGTCCGGTCGGCCGGAGAGCGCCTGCCCGCCCGCGCCGTGGGCGGCTGAGCGGTGACGCCCGACGCGCCCCTGCCCAAGGACGGGCCCGTGACCCGGGTCGGACCCGTGACCCAGGTCGGACCCGTGACCCGGGATCGGTCAGTCGAGAGCGGGCAACCCGCCGGACCGACGCGGCTTGCCGTTGTGGTCAAAGGCTATCCGCGTCTCTCGGAGACGTTCATCGCCCAGGAACTGCACGCGCTCGAAGCCCGCGGCTTCCGCTTCGAGATCTGGTCGCTTCGGGCGCCCTATGACGACCGCACCCATCCGATCCACGCGGAGATCCGGGCGCGGCCCCGATACCTGCCCGAGTACCTGCACGACGCGCCGCTGCGGGTGCTGCGGGGCCTGCGGAGCGCGCGGCGGCTGGCGGGCTTCGGCGCCGCGCTCCGGCTCTGGTGGGCCGATCTCCGCCGCGACCCGAGCCGCAACCGCGTCCGCCGGTTCGGCCAGGCGGCGGTGCTCGCGGCGGAATTGCCGGCGGAGACCGCGTTTCTCTACGTGCATTTCCTGCACACGCCCACCTCGGTCGCCCGCTACGCCGCGCGGATGCACGGGATCCCTTTCGCGATCTCGGCCCATGCCAAGGACATCTGGACGCTCCCCGATTGGGAAGCCCGCGAAAAGCTTGCCGACGCGGCCTTTTGCGTGACCTGTACGGGCACCGGTGCCGGCCAACTCGCTGCCCTCGCGCCGGAGGCTCGGGTGGAGCTCCTCTATCACGGGCTCGATCTCGGACGGTTCCCCCCGCCCCCGGCGCCGCGCGCGCCCGGCGGGCCCTTTCGCCTCGTCTCCGTCGGCCGGCTGGTGGAGAAAAAGGGCTACGACACGCTGCTCGACGCGCTCGCGCGTTTGCCCGCGGGGCTCGACTGGCACTTCACCCATATCGGCGGCGGAAAACTCGCCCGCACCCTCGCCGCGGCGGCCGAGGCGCGCGGCCTCTCCGACCGCATCGACTGGCAAGGCAAACGCGCCCAGGCCGACGTGATCGCGGCCCTGCGCGGGGCGGATCTGTTCGTGCTGCCCTCGCGGATCGCCGAGGACGGCGACCGGGACGGGTTGCCGAACGTGCTGATGGAGGCCGCCTCGCAACGTCTGCCGATCCTCTCGACCCGGATCTCGGCGATCCCGGAATTCATCCCGGACGAGGCCCATGGCTGCCTGGTGCCGCCCGGCGATCCTGCCGCGCTCGCGGAGGCGATCGCCGCGCTTGCGGCCGACCCGGACCGGCGCCGCGCCATGGCCGAGGCCGCCCATGCCAGGCTCTTGGCGGCATTCGACTTCGCCCCGGGGATCGTGCGGCTCGCCCGGCTCCTGGAGGAGGCCGGCGCCCCCGCCGATGCCCGCCCGGAGCCCGCCGCGTGAGCTGGAGCGCGTTCTACGCGCCGATGAAGTCGCCCAGGCATCCGGTTCCCTCCGGAGACCGGCGGATCGCCCGGCTTTTGCTCGCCGCGCTCGACCGGGCGGGGCTCGCCCCCCGACTGGTCTCGGAACTGCGCACGCTCGATCTGGAGGGCTGCGCCACCGAAGAGGCCCGCCTCGCCGCCCTCGCCGAGGCGGAGACCGCCCGTCTTTGCGCGGCGCTCCGTAGCGATCCGCCCGCGCTCTGGTTCAGCTATCACTGCCATTACAAAGCGCCCGATCTCGTCGGACCGAGCGTCGCACATGCCCTCGGCATCCCCTATGTGCTCGCCGAGCCGTCGATCTCGCCAAAACGCCGCGCGGGCCCCCACGCCGCCTTTGCGGAGGCTTCGGAGACCGCGATCGCCGCCGCCGATCGGCTCTTCTGGACGACCGAGCGCGACCGCCCCGCGCTCGAGGCGGCCGGTCATGGGCCGCGTCTTCGGCATTTGCCGGCCTTCCTCGAGCCGGGGGCCCGGGTGCTGCCGCGGGACGCCTCGGCGCCGCTTCGTCTCCTGACGGTCGCGATGATGCGCCCGGGCGACAAGGCCGAAAGCTACCGCCGCCTCGCCGCCGGGCTCGGGCGCCTCGCTGGCAGTTGGCAGTTGTCGGTGATCGGTTCGGGCCCGGCCGAGGCGGAGGTGCGGGCCTGCCTCGCCGCCTTCGGGTCGCGTGCGACCGTGACGCCCGCGATCGAGGACGATGCCCGTCTGCGTGCGGCCTATGAGGCGGCGGATCTGCTCCTCTGGCCCGGGGTCGGCGAGGGGGTCGGGATGGTCTGGCTCGAAGCGCAGGCGGCCGGCCTTCCGGTGGGCGCCGAGGACGGACCCGCCGCCCGCGCGCTCGTCGCCGAGGCCCCGGCCGGCGGGCTGTTGGCGGAGCCGGACGACCCCGACGCCTTCGCCGCCGCCGTGACGGCCGCTGCCCGCGACCGGGCCCGGCTCTCCGCACAGGCCTCGCAGCGGGTGCGCGCACGCCACAGCCTCGACGCCGCCGCCCGGCGGCTCGCGGCCGAGCTGATCCCCCTCGCCGGGCGGACAGCCGCGTGATCGCCCTTCTGCGCCATTTCCCCACCGACTGGAACGGCGAGGGCCGCATCCAGGGACGCATCGACCGTCCGCTGACGGCTGCGGCCCGGGCACGGCTCGCGGCGCTCTCGCTGCCGCCGCCCTGGGACGGTGCAGCCATCGTCGCAAGCCCGCTCGCCCGCGCCCGCGACACGGCAGAGGCGCTCGCCCAAGGCCGCCCCGTGCGCCTCGACCCGCGCCTCGTCGAGCTCTCCTATGGCACCTGGCAGGGCCGTCTCTCGGCCGAGCTCCTCGCCGATCCGGCCTCGGGTTTCGTGCCCATGGACCGCTGGGGCTGGGACCGCCGACCCCCCGGCGGCGAGCGCCCGTCCGACGGCCTTGCCCGGGTGCGCGCGGCCCTCGCCGAGGCGGCCGCCGAGGGCCCGGCGCTCCTCGTGCTCCACCGCGGGCTGATGCGCGCGATCCTCGCCGCCGCCCATGGCTGGGATTATGCGAGCCCCGAACCCTTCGAGATCAAGCGCGGCCGCCTCTACCCTGTCGAGATCGCCGCCGACGGGACGCCCCGTGCCGCGCACGCCCCACTTCGCCTGATCGAGCGGGGCGGCTGATGCGGATCGCCTTTCTCACCTGTCACCTGACGGGCACCGGGCATCTCGTGCGGACACTGGCGCTCGCAGACGCGCTCGAAGCGGCCGGGGCCCAGCCGTCGGTGATCTCCGGCGGGATCACGCCGCCGCATCTCGCCCCGGTGGCGGCCGGGCGCCTCGTCGAGCTCCCCGCCCTCCATGTGCCGGACTTCGATTATGCCAACCCGCACGGCGCCGACGGCCAGCCGGCGGACGCGGCGCTCTTTGCCGCGCGGGGCCGGGCGATCGCCGAGACGCTCTCGACCGTCCGCCCGGATGTCTTCGTGACCGAGACCTATCCCTTCGGCCGCCGACGCCTCTCGGCCGAATACGAAGCCGCGATCGCCGCCGCCCGCGCGGCCAATCCCCGGGTCCGCATCGTCGCCTCGGTGCGCGACGTGCCCGAGCCGCCGAAACGTGCCGAACGCCTTGCCGAGGCCGCGACCCGCCTCAGAGCCTTCGACCGGGTGCTCGTGCACGGGGAGGAGGCGCTCGTGCCGCTTGCGGCGAGTTGGCCGATGCCGGACGGGCTTTTGCCGATGATCCGACACACGGGCTATGTGGGCGCCCAGACCTCGGAGACGGCGCCCCGCGGGGGGGAGATCCTGGTGTCAGTGGGCGGCGGGCTCCTCGGTCGGGCGTTGCTCGATCGGGCAATTGAGGCGGCCCGGCTTTCCGACCGCCCCTGGCGGCTGCTCGTCGGTGGGCCGGATGCCGTCGAGATCGCCCGGCGTCTCGGCACGGGCGCCCCGGATCGCGTGACCGTCGAGCCCGCGCGGCGCGATTACCGCCGGCTCCTGGCAGGCGCCGCCGCCTCGGTCAGCCTCGCCGGCTACAACACCGCCATGGACCTCGCCGGCGTCGAGACCCCGGCCCTCCTCGTGCCGTTCGAAGAACGCGGCGAACGCGAGCAACGGATCCGCGCCGATCTTCTCGCCCGCTTTGCCGGGATCGAGACGGCGTCCCTCGGGGATCTGACCGCCGAGGCCCTCGCCCGCCGCGCCGAATGCCTGGCCGAAGGCCCGCGACGGGCGCGCCTGCCGATCGCCGCCGACGGAGCGGCCCGCGCCGCGGCCGAGTTGATCGGGCTCGCCGCATGAAGCCGCAGCTCCACGACACCGATGCCCTCAAGGCGCGCATGAAGGCGATCACCGAGCGCGTCGCCGTCGATCTGCGATACCTGCACGACGACCGAAGCCGCGCGCATGTGGCCGCCGCCGTGGCCGATGCCGACCGGGTTCTCGATGTGGGGGCGGGCATGCGCGGTGCGCTCGACGGGTTGGGCGACCGGGTCGAGACGCTCGATCTGACCGATTGGGGGCCGCGGATCACCCTCCTCGGCGATGTCTGCCAACCGTTCCCGGACTGGATGGCCGGCCGCTACGATGCGGTCGCGGCGCTCGCGATCCTGGAGCATGTCTACGATCCGCCGGCGGCGGTGGCGAATTTTCGCGCCGCACTCCGGCCCGGGGGGCGGCTCTTTCTCTACGTGCCCTGGATATATCGCTATCACGGGCCGCCCGATCTGGCCTTTCAAGACTACCAGCGGTTCTCCCGCGATGGGCTGGCCTATCTGCTGCGCGACTGGGAGGAGGTGACGCTCTATCCCATCCGCGGCAAGTACTCGGCGATGCTTAACCTGATGAAATGGTGGAAGAAAGGGCTAGAGCGCCGGATCGGCCCCCGGATCAACCGCGCCCTCGACGCCCGCTGCTCGGACTGGCGGAACACCGTCCAAGCCTCGGGCTTTTTCGCCGAGGCCCGCAAACCTCCGGAGGTCACTTCCTCGCCAGATACGCCATGACTGCGGCGAGGAACGAAAACTCCGATGGCAGTCACTGCGCGAGCACAACAAGTTCCGCGCTCACCCCGGCGAGCGCCGCAGTCGTCGCCCGTTGGAAATGCGCCTCGACGCCCTTGCTGATCCCACGACCGGGAGCCGAGTTTATGGCCACCGCCGACATCTTCAGGAGAATGTCGCGCATCGCCCGGAGGTAACCCCGTTTCACCACATCCGGCGACGTGCTGACCCCCTCGACCTTGGCGGGCGGGCTCAACGCATCGTCCTCGACGTCCTTCATCCGATCCTTGGCAAGTTCGGTCAGAAGCTCCGGCGAAATCGCTAGTATTTCCGCAAACGCATGAACCGAAGCTTCGATCGCTTTGCGTTCCTCCTCGGGTGAACCGAAGGCTTCTTCGAGCGCGCGAGCGTAGCGCTGCCACCCTTCGAACTGGGCGAGGAACATGGCGTATTGCGCATTGAGCGCGACGACATCGGCCGCAGCGTCGGCCATCATGATGTCGTCTGCCCGGGCGGCGAACTCCGCAAGCCGGGCGCCGTAATGGCCGAGCAAGATCACGTCCAGTTCGTCGAAAGTCCCGCCCATCGCCTGCTGACATCGCCGCACCAGGATGGCGAGGCGCGGATGGTTCGCGGGAATCCCGGCCTCGACCAGATCCTCGAAAGCGTTCGAAAGGGCGGTCCAGGCGCTCGCAAGAGCGCTGCGGGCCGCCTCCGCCACCTTTTCCGGCTCGGCGGGCGCGACGTCGTATTGCGACTTCGTAACGACGAACCGGACGGGCGCCTGACGATCCTCGGGCAGGTCGGGCTTTTTCCCGGAGGGTTTGGTATTTGGCCAGTACGGGTTGTGCTCGCGTTCGATGCGGAGCAGCGCTTGGTTGACGATGCCCAGGTCCTTTTTCCCATCCACGCCTTTCTGATTCGCGCGGTCCCAGAGGTCGGGGTCGATGAGGACGCGGGCTTCCTCGACGGCGAGGCGCTCTGCGGTGAGCTCCCCGCCCTTCAGGATATCGTCGTACCAGCGGGTCCAGACGCGCCATTCCTCATCTTTATGTCGTTGGAGTGACTTTCTGAGTCGTTTCCAAGACGTGTCGAATTTCGGCGGTTTCTTGGCCCCGGCCCAGAGCGGGCGAGCGAGGATCGCGCGGGCGACGGCCACGCCGTCGGCGCCCTTCATCTCCTCCACCACGGTCGCATCCGCCGAAATCGTGGCCCAAATGGCGGCGGTGGCGGCGGTGTCGGCGGCGCGGGCGGCGGTGGCGGCGGCGTC
>JBHJGX010000020.1:0-19863 GCA_050331395.1 Paracoccaceae bacterium | reverse complement strand
CCCGCCTCCCGGGGGCGCAGGGTGCACGGGGCGGGGTCAGTCGCAGGCCCGGCGCGCCCGGCTCAGGCGGCGAGTCTAAGGCGCGTCAGCCCGTCGATCTCGCCCGATACCCGCGCGACCCGCAGCCGCCGGGCTCCGGCCTCGGCGATGCGGCCGCAGCGTTCGGCGACGATCTCGACGGAGACACCCGCCGCCGTGGTAACGATCGAGAGCATCAGCATCTGCCGGGACGCCCGCGGATAGACGAGCGCGATCAGATCGCTCCACCGGGCCTCGAAGTCGCGGGCCCGGGCGTCGGCTGTGTCGGCCGGGACCCCGCGGGCAGCAAGGCGGCGGGCGAGCCAGCGCGCGGCGCGGCCAGCCTCGGCGCGGTCGGTCCAAACGATAATGCTATCCTGCATGGCGGTCTCCGGCGGTCATTGGGCGTCGTTTGACATATCGGTCCGCTATGGCGCCCCGTCGCGCAATTTCGCGAAAGCGTGACCGGGCTGTCCGGTTCGGATCGGGTCAGGTCGCTCAGCCGAGGACAGAAAAGCTCGACGCCCGGTTGATCGGCCGGCGACGGGAATAGAAGCCCGCGTCGATCTCCCGGCCGAGATAGGGGAGCGCGAAGCGCAGGGCATCGGCGTCGTGATCGCCGCCCGCCTCGCAATGGGCGATGAGCGCGGCCATCAGTTTGCCGGCGATCGCTGCGTTCTTGTACTGGTTTCCGCTCGTTCCGCAGGCCATGTAAAAGCCGGGCAGCGCGGAGCG
This sequence comes from Paracoccaceae bacterium, assembly GCA_050331395.1. Lineage (GTDB taxonomy): Bacteria > Pseudomonadota > Alphaproteobacteria > Rhodobacterales > Rhodobacteraceae > Thermohalobaculum. Next base: position 19,110 of record JBHJGX010000020.1, on the reverse strand, counting down.
GTCGTAGATCGGGATCCAATCGTCGGCGACGTCGTAAAGCTCGACGACGCCGCGCATTCGGCTCGGGATGCCGAGAGATGGCACGCGCTGGGCGTAGCGGAGCGCCTGCACCCGCCATTGGTCGGTGAAATCGCGGGAGAATTCGTCCGGGTCCGCCACCCAATGATGCGGGTCGCAGGGCGGGTCTTCCGAACCGATCAGGATATGGTTGCCCTGTTCCGGCCGGCAGTAGCAGGCGATGTCGCTGTCCGAGACGACCATCCCGTCGCGCTCGAAATCGAAGCCCGCGGGGGCCGGCACATGCACAACCTCTTGGCGGAGTGCCCGGGTCCGGATGGTCATGTCGCCGGTCACGCCGGCCATCTCGTTCACCCGTGCCGAGGCGGGGCCGGCCACGTTGACGACGACCGGGGCGTGGATCTCGTCGCCGTCGGCGAGGCGGATCCCGGCGGCGCGCCCGCCCGCGCGGAGGATCTCGATCACGTCCCCGCCCATGCGGAACCGCGCGCCACGGCGCCGCGCCGCGTCCGCGAGGTTCTGCGCCGAAAGGGCCGGGTCGGTCACATAGCCCGCATGGGGCCAGAAAACCCCGCCGTCGGGGCCGGGACCCGTCGCCTGGCCAAAGTCCGGATCGTCGGGACGTTTGGCGGGGGCAAAGCCCTTGAGGTCGTAGATCGGCAGGCGCGCCCGGATCGCGTCGGCGCTCCAGTCCTCATACGGGCAGGCGAGCGCGCGGGCATGGGCCTTGTGGCGCTCGAGCCGGCCGTTCGCATCGGTTTTCATCACCAGGCAGCCGGTTTCGCGGAACCGGGCGAGGCCGTCGCGGGCGGCGGCGGGGGCTTCGAGATAGTCGGCCCAGTCGCGCCAGTAATGATAGCCCTCCCAGGCGAAGGCGGTGCCCTCGAAGGTCGAGTAATGCATCCGCACGATCGCGCAGGAGCCCGCCGTCGAGCCGTGCCCGGCCAGGCGGTTGCGGTCGACGCCGAGGGTCGCAAACCCCAGCTTGGCAAGCTCGAAGGCGGTCGCCGCGCCGATCACGCCGGCGCCGATGACGATCGCGTCTGCGGTCTCGGCCATATCACCCTCCGCGGTCGGTTTATCGGAGCCTGGCGCCCGCTCCCACATGCGCAAGAGGCCCGCGCGCACATGCGCAAAAGGATCGGCGCCGGTTGTTCCGTTTGGCCTCCGAGGCTAAAGGAGAGGCGGTTCGGAGGGGGCGCGCATGCTCGAGATCGAGGGGGTGTCGAAGCGCTTCGGCGGCATCGTTGCGGTGCGGGACGTGACGCTTCGCCTCGGCAGTCGGCCCGTCACTGGGCTCATCGGGCCGAACGGCGCGGGCAAGACGACGCTCTTCAATCTGATCGCGGGGACCTTTCGCCCGACCGAGGGGCGCATCCGATTGGCCGGCGAGGACATCACCCGGCTGCCGGCGCATGCGCGCTTCGATCGTGGGCTGGTGCGGACGTTCCAGATCCCGCACGAATTCGGCAAACTCACGGTGCTCGAGAACCTGATGGTGGTGCCGGCGGGCCAGCCCGGCGAGCGGCTCTTCGACACCTGGTTCCGTCCGGCCCGCACCCGCGCGCGTGAGGCAGAGATCCGCGACCGGGCCCGGGAGACGCTCGCCTTTCTTAAGCTCGACCGTTTGGCCGGCGACCGGGCAGAGACGCTCTCGGGCGGACAGAAAAAGCTCCTGGAACTCGGCCGGGCGATGATGGCCGCGCCGAAGCTCGTGCTCCTCGACGAACCGGGAGCCGGCGTGAACCCGACGCTTCTCGCCGAGCTTGCCAGCATGATCGAGACGCTCGCGGATCGGGGCTACCGGTTCTGCATCATCGAGCACAACATGGATATGATCGCCCGGCTTTGCGATCCGGTCGTGGTCATGGCCGAAGGCGCGGTCCTGACCGAAGGCTCCATCGCCGCCGTCCGGGCGGACCCCCGTGTGGTCGAGGCCTATCTCGGGAGCGCGGCATGAGCGTGCTCGCGCTCGAGGGGGTCTCGGGCGGCTATGGCGAAGCCGATATCCTGCACGGCGTCACGCTCGCGGTCGAGGCGGGCGAGATCGTCGTGGTGATCGGGCCGAACGGTGCGGGAAAATCCACGGCGATCAAGGCGGTCTTCGGGCTTTTGCGCCTCTCGTCCGGGCGGATCCGGCTCGCGGGCCGCGACATCACCGGCATGGCGACGGCGCGGGTCGTTCGCGAGGGCGTCGCCTATGTCCCGCAGGTCGCCAACGTCTTTCCGAGCCTCAGCGTCGAGGAGAACCTCGAGATGGGCGGCTTCACGCGGACCGGCGATCTCGGCCCGCGGATCGCCGAGATCTATGCGATGTTCCCGGATCTCGCGGCGAAGCGGCGCCAGGCGGCGGGCACGCTCTCGGGCGGGCAACGGCAGATGGTGGCGATGGGCAAAGCGTTGATGATTGCGCCGCGGATCCTGCTCCTCGACGAGCCGACCGCCGGGCTCTCGCCGAAATACCAGGCCGAGATCCTCGAGACCGTGCGCGCGATCAACGCCGCCGGCACGCCCGTCCTGATGGTCGAGCAGAACGCCCGCGCGGCACTGGCCATCGCCGACCGCGGTTATGTGCTCGTCGACGGGCGGAACCGGGTGGACGGCACCGGCGCAGGGCTCCTCGCCGATCCGTCGGTCGCGCAGATGTTCCTGGGAGGATAAAGATGCGCTGGCTGCCCTGGGCCCTTGCGGGGCTCTTTTTGTTGACGACCGCGGGGCTCGGGGTCGTTGCGCTCGCCGTCTCGATCCAGCTCGCGGATACAGGCCTCGTGCTCCACAACATCCGGCAGTATCAGCGCCTCGACGCCCTCGCCCGCCGGGACCTCTGTCTCGGGATCGCGCAGTACGAGGCGGCCGCGGCCGAGATCGGCTGGCCGGCCGAGCGCAAATCCCCCGACGAGGTGCCGCTGCCCGGACCGATCGAAGACTATGCCGCCGTGCTCGCCCTCGCCCATGGCGGCGATCTGTCGATCAAGTCCGAGCACGCCCACATCTATTTCGGCCCCGACGGCTGCCGGATCTGAGAGGCGCGCATGGTGCTCTTTTTTCTTAACGATTTCCTGATCCCCGGCATCGTGATCGGCTCGATCTATGCGCTTGGCGCCATCGGGGTCTCGCTCCTCTTCGGCAATCTGCGGTTTGCGAATTTCGGCCATGGCGCGCTGATGACCGCGGGTGCCTATGTCTCGCTCGAGCTCTTTCGGGCGACGGGGCTGCCGATCCTGGCGGTGCTGCCGCTCTCGATGGTGCTGACCGGTCTCCTCGGCGTCGCCATCGACCGGGTGTGCCTGCGCCCCTTCCGCGCCGAGCCCGCGATCATCTCGCTCATCGCCTCGATCGGCATCGCGCTCATGCTCCGCTCGGCGATCCAGCTTGTCTTCGGCGTCGATCTGCAGAGCTTCTCCCAGGGCGGCATCCAGCTGCCGCTGCGCTTTTTCGACGGCGCGCTCCGGGTGCAGGAAAAACATCTCTGGATCGTCGGCACGGCGCTCGTGCTCATGCTCGCGACCCACCTGCTGCTGACCCGGACAAAGACCGGCAAGGCGATGCGGGCGATGGCGGACAGCCCCGAGCTCGCGCGCCTCTCGGGCATCGATACCGAGCGGGTGATCTGGGCGACCTGGATGATCTCGGGCGGGCTGGCGGCGGCGGCGGGCACGCTCCTCGGCATGGATACGCAAGTGACCCCGACCATGGGCTTCCACGTGTTGCTGCCGGTCTTCGCGGCGGCGATCCTCGGCGGCATCGGTCAACCCTACGGCGCGATGGCCGGCGGCCTGGTGATCGGCATCGCGCAGGAGATGGTCGCCTTCCCGTGGATCGGCGGCGTGCCGCTGATCTCGCCCTCCTACAAGGAAGGCGTGGCCTTCGCCCTCATGGTCCTCATCCTGATCGTCCGCCCGTCCGGGATCTTCCGGGGGCGCGTCTTCTGATGCCCGAAGCCTACGGATACTTCCTCTACGGCATCTCGCTCGTGACCATGGGCGGGCTCTATGCGGTGCTGACGCTGGGGCTCAACCTGCACTGGGGCGTTGCGGGCATGCTGAATGTGGGCATCGCCGGTTTCTTCGCCATCGGCGCCTATACGACCGCGATCCTGACGGCGCCGCCCTCCGAGCTGCATCTAGGCGGCTTCGAGATGCCGGTCGCCGTCGGCTGCCTCGCGGCCATGCTCTTGGCGGCGGCCATCGCATGGGTCGTCGGGCGGATCTGCGTGCGGCTCCGGTCGGACTATCTCGCCATTGCCACCATCGGCATCGGCGAGATCTTCCGCCTCGTCTTCGGCAACGAGATCTGGGCGACGAACGGGGCACGCGGCATCGCGCAGATCCCGCGGCCCTTCGAGGGCTTGCCCGAGCCCTGGAACCAACTGGCCTTCATGGCGCTCGTGATCCTGATCGTCGCGGCGATCTACGCCGCGCTCGAACGGGCCGTGACGAGCCCCTGGGGCCGGACCATGCTGGCGATCCGCGACAACGAAACCGCGGCGCGCGCCATGGGGAAGAATGTCGAGCGCTTTCGGATGCAGGCCTTCGTGATCGGCTCGGCGCTCATGGGGCTCGGCGGCGCGCTCTTCGCCCATTATGTCAAGATCATCACGCCGCAGACCACGGATCCGCTGACGACGACATTTCTCGTCTGGGTGATGCTGATCGCCGGCGGCGCGGGGAACAATCGCGGCGCGATCCTCGGCGCGCTCCTTCTTTGGACGATTTGGTCGGCGACCGAGATCTTGGCTGGCTTTTTGCCGTCGGACTTCACGACGCGGCTGTCTTACATCCGCGTGTTTTTGATCGGCTTTTTTCTTTTGCTTGTGTTGAGATATTTCCGCGGCGGCTTGCTGCCCGAACGGCGCTAAACGCGAAAAAAGGGCGGGCCCCGCAGGACCCGCCGAATTCCTGTTACTCGATCGACTCGATTTTGAACTTGCCGTCTGCGGTGACGGTGTTCTTCGAGTAAAAGCCCTGAACATCGCCGTTCGCGTCGAAATCCAGATTGGTCGCCGCGCCCTCATAGTTGATGTCGGTCCCGGCGGCGATCAGGTCCAGCGCCTTCGCCCATTCGCCGGGGCGGATCACCTCGCCGGGCGCCGAGGCGACCGCGCGAAGCGCCGGACCGATTGCCGCCCGGTCGGTGGTCCCGGCCTTTTGGATCGCGAGCGCGAGCACAAAGGTCGCGTCGTAGGAATGCGCCGCATAGGGCGCGAGCGGATCGCCGCCCGCTTCCGCAAAGGCCTCGGCAAACGCCGCATAGGACGGCGACCCCTCATCGGTCGCCGAGGTGGTGAAGACCGCATTGCCCGCCAGCGTCTCGGCGCCGATCTCGTCGATCACGCTCTGGTTCACCATGCCGTCCGCGCCGATAAACCGGGTAAAGTACCCGTTCTCGAGGCTTTGGCGGAGGATCGTGAGCCCCGACCCGTCATAATAGGCGAACATCGCCAGCGCCTCGGCGCCGCTCGCGGCCAGGGTCGCAAGCTGCGAGCGATAGGAGGGTTTGTTCGGCTCGTGCATCTGCTCGGCGACGATTTCGCCGCCCGCGGCCACGAAGGCCTCTTTAAACACATTGGCGAGGCCGACGTTATAGTCGTCATTCGCCATGGTCATCGCGAGCCGGACATACCCCATGCCGCGGGCGAGCTCGGCGAGCTCGACGCCCTGATAGCTGTCCGAGGGGGCCGCGCGAAAGACGAGGTCGTTGTCCTCGAGATCGGTGATCGCGGGCGAGGTCGCCGATGGCGAGACCGAGACGACGCCGGCGGGGATGGTCACGGCCTGGGCTGCGCCGATTGTGCCGCCCGAGCAGATCGCCCCGACGATAGCGGGGACCTGATCGACGTTGACGAGCTTGGTCGCCGCATCAACGGCCGCTTTGGCGTCGCACTGGCTGTCGGCGATGACGAGCGAGAGCCTGCCGCCAAGCACGCCGCCCTGGGCGTTGATCTGGGCGACGGCGAGTTGCTCTGCGTCGACCATCACGGCGACGAGTTCGGGGATCGGGCCGGTCACGGCGGCCAGCGCGCCGAGCTTGACGTCATCGGCCTGGACGGTCAGAGCGGTCAGGGACAGGGCCGTCCCGATGAAAGGGGTCCGGATGCGCATCGACAACCTCGTTCTGGGGCATCATTTCGCGAAAAATCCCGATGGGCGGGCGGCGGAAAATTAGCTTAATGGCCGGAAAAAGGCATCCGATTTCGGCATCGTGTCGGCGTGAGGGGGAGAATCGCGAACGGACCGATCGGTCCGCGTGATGCGGCGCGGTGGGGTGGCAGTATCAAGATCGGGGATGGTCGGGGGATCCTGAAACGAGATGTTGTGGCCGGATGGGGCAAAAAGCGCAGCAAGGCCTGCCCTTTTGATTGAATTGCTTTCGGCCATTTGCGATAAGAATGGAAAGAATAAGGCGTTCGCGATCAGCGGACGCAGGATCGGCGGGACGTGAGAGCAGGAGTGACCCGAATGCAGCTTCGGGGATACGACAACTACGTTGTCACGTTGGGGGACGAGGTTCGGGGCGAACGCGCATCCCTCGGCAAGTCTCTCGCCGACGCCGAGCGCGACCTGCGGATCAAGGCGAAGATCCTCGAAGGCATCGAAAACGCCGACCTTTCGGCCTTTCCCAACGACAGCGTCATCGCTGGCTATGTGCGGTCCTACGCCCGGTATCTCGGCATGGATCCGGACGTGTTCTATCGGCGGTTCTGCGCGGAGGCCGGGTTCGCGCCGCCCTCGGCACGGCTGCGGGCTGGCGAGCCCGGTGGGGCCGCGGCCGGCGTCAAGCGCTATAAACGGCTTGAAGGATCGCCGTTCGAAGGTTCGCGATTTGCCGTCCAGCCGCCGCAACGGCGCTTTGCGGCGCGGGTGTCGCTCGGGTCCCTCGCCTCGGTGGCGGCACTGATGCTGCTGATGACCGGGCTCGGCTATGGCGGATATGCGCTTCTGCAGAACATCCAGCGCATGGGTTTCGAACCGCTGACGGAGGCGCCCGACGTGGTCGCCGAGGCCCCTCGGATCGCCCTTCCCGACTATTTGCGGGAAGCGGATGGGCGCCCGAGCGCCGAAGCCTACAGCGATAACGGGGCATTGGCGGCGAGCTATCTACCGAGCGATACACCACCGATGCGCCGCCGCGACGGGCCGATCTCCGCAATCGATGCGCGCAATTACGGGGTTTTCGCCGGCCTCGCGCCCCAGGTGTCTCCCCGTCAGCCGGAACCAGAACCCTCCACGGCCCCGGTCTCGGCCGAAGCTACCCGGATCGCCGAGGCGAAACCCCCGGCCGATCCGGAAGACGCCGCCACGGTCGCGTCGGCCGAGCCCATTCGGACCGGGGTGGATATCCATGCGGCCGGTGAAGCCTGGATCCGCGTGCGCAACAAGAACCGGGCGACGATCTTCGAGGGGATTTTGGCGCCCGGCGACCGGTTCGAATTGCCGGAACGGACGCTCGCACCGACGCTGCGGGCGGGCAATGCGGGCGATGTCTTCCTGGTGGTCAATGGCGCGCCCTATGGACCGGTCGGTCGGCCGGGCGGCGTCGCCAAGAACCTGCTGCTCGAACCGGCGGCGATCGCCGAGCGCTTTGAGCCGACGAGCTGGGCCGCGCTCGATCTCGACGAGGAAACCATGACTGCCGAGCAGCGGACGGCGTTCTTCGGCGAGTGACCAGGGCTTAGGCCGCCGGGGCGGCGATTTCCAGACAGTGCACTGCGAGGCGAACGCGACCGCTGGCAAAAAGCCCACCCTCTGCGCTGAGGAGGAGCGGCGTGGCGCCGAAATAGGCTTGCGGATGGGTCGTGACGCCGCGGGCGAAGGAGCCCATGGCTGTCCCGAAGCCGCTGCCATATCGGTCCGGCGCGCCGAGCACGCCTATCTGCCAGGAGGTCGGGCCGACGATCCCCGCCACGACCCGGGCCGAGACGCCGATGACCACGGCCTTGTCCGGGATCGCCATGGCGGTGACGTTGTTCGGACCGCCGCTGATGTCGTGGTCGATTTCGATGACCGGGGCGGAGGTGCGGGCTCCTCCCGCACCGGTTCCCACGCCGCCGGGCGTCCAGCCGGTCGGTAGATAGGTCGAGATTGCGCCGGTTTCGTCGTCCCAGAGGCGCTGTCCGAGCAAAGGATCGAGAAACCGCCAGCCCCCGTTCAGGTAAAACGCGAGCTTGCCGTCCTTGCCCGCAAACGCCCCGGTCGCGCCGGTGCCGATGCCGATCAGATCGCCCTCGGCCGGGTCGTCGGGCGGGGCCAATGCCGCGAGCGCCCGGGCGCGGGCGCCGACCACCGCATCCAAATGCGCCAGCGCCTCGTTGACGGTGACATGCTTTTGCGCCTGCGCTTCGGCGAGAAGGGCAAGGTTCAGTCGAGCGGTCTCAGTCATCGAATGTGATCTCCTGGTCTGGGCCGTATCCGTAAAGGTCGGATAATTGAGCGACGCAGAGGCGCAATTCTCCGGCCGCGACGCCGTCGGAGGTTTGCGCGGCGGCTGTGTATCGATAGGCCGGTTCTGCGATGGTCACCGTCCGGAGGGGTCCATCTCCCTGCCGGATGGTCAGTCGATAGGCCTCGCGCGTTTCGCCGAGCGGCACCTCGCCCGGTCCCCAGTCGTCTCCGCCGAGGCGGGTGCGCCGGACCCAACGGATCTCGATGGACCCGTCCGACGCGCGCCGAGCGGTCACATGCGCGGGCGCAAACGGGCGGAGACCCGCCCAACCGGATCGCGCCTCGATCTCGACCGCGCTCGGATGGCTGACCGATCGATTGGCAGGCACGCAGCGATAGGTCTCGCGGCGATCCCGCGTGGTCCTCGGTACGGGCAAGCGTAGGACGCCGGCGTCGAGAACCACCACCCGCGCCCCGACCGCAATCTGTCCCGCCGCATACGCGTCGGTGCCCCGCTGGCCGCGCAGAAAGCCCGTCGCCCGGTACCGGTTCCGCCCAATCAACGCCGCCTCGCGCAATTGGCAGATCTCCCAAATCGCCGGCGCGGTCTCGATGGCAAGCGCGTTGGCACCGTTCAGGACCGACAGCCGGTCGGCAGAAGCAAGTGCTCCGGTCGGCAGGCGAAGCTCGACCGATACCTCTTGCCAGAGCCCCGGCACCGCGGGCGGCATGGGCGAGAGCAAATGGCCAGTCAGGGCCGGCACCCGCGTTTCGGCCAGAAACTCGAAGCTGCCGTTCACCGATCGATAGATCGCAACCGCGCCCGGCCAAGGATCCGCCGACAGCGCGATGAACGGCGCGTGGTCCTCCGCGGATCCGTCGGCCACCGGAAGATCGAGAACCAGCGCCTCCAACGGGCCTGGGACAAGCGGGAGTTCGGTTTCGAAGGACCGGTCGGGCTGAGCTGTCGGTAGATATATCGATGGTTCGACGCGCACCGCATCGGCCTCACGGCCGAGGCCCTGGGTCAACCGTTCGATCCGATAGGTTTCGAGCCCGGCCGGGCCCGGAAGCGCGACGAGGTCCGCCGGTTCGAGGCCAAGCCATTCTGGCGGCAGCGAAAACGTGATCCGATCGCGGGCCGTCGCGGCCTCTGCCAGCCATCGGTCGACTGCGCCCTGTGCTTTTGAGGCGGGCAAGACGAGGGGGAGCGAGGTTTCCGAGACACGTCCGGCCGGTGTGCCTGGGGCTCTCGCCTCGGCTGCGACTTGTCGAAAATCGGTCTCTTCCTGGAGGTAGGCGAGCCGGACCGCGTCGCTGTCCTCGCCGACTGAGGCACGCGTTCGGATTGCGTGGCCGAGCGCGTCGCGGCTCTCGATCAATCGATCGGGAGAGAGCCGTTCCGGTTGCGCAAGGCCGCGCATGGCGAAGACGATCCGTCCATCTGCCTCGAAGGCGTCGAAGCCATAGGCGAGCATCAACGGCTGCAGCGCTTCCCTTGCGGACCCTGACCGATCGATAGAATAGCCCCAGACCGTCCCGAACAGGCGGGAGACATCGACGTCCACCGCGCCGTCCCGAGTGGCGATTTCGTGGACAACCTCGGCAAGCGAGCCGGCCGAGACGCGACCCGTGATCCAGTGACCGAGGCGATGGACCGGACCGTCGGACCAGATCGACTTGCGCATCGGGAAATCGGGCCAGGGGCGGGCGTCCCAGGTCCAGACGAAGACGCGGCCGTCCGGGATCATCGGGCCGCCATAGACCGACGACACCGGATTTTGGGTGCCATCCTGCCAGTAGCTCAGTTTTGCCTGAAGGAAGCGGCGCTGGATTTCATCGTCGCGGGCGCCGGTCGAGCCGGGGGGGAGTGCACTTTCCGAACTTTTCGGGTCGAAGAACAAGTTGGGCATGTTGGCGCCGAGATCCACCGCCGGGCACCCGGTTTCGGTCAGCCAAACGGGTTTGGATTGGGGCACCCAGGCCGTCGGCGTCGGTTGTCTGATCCCGTCAATCCGATTGTAATGCGCATTGGCCCACCAATTCCGCATGTCCTTCGGGCGGAAGACCCAATCTTCCCCATGGGCGGTGTCTTGGATTATTGTCCGATCTTGCGCTGTACGAGCTACCTCATCGGCATAGAACCAATCGTAATGCTCGCCCCCTTCGATATTTGATTTCAGATAGGAGAGAGAATAGATTGATTTATTTCCGTCTGTGTAGTCCCGGTTGTCGAGCGTGTGTCGCCAATCGGATAGTGGGAGATAATCGTCGATCCCCACGAAATCAATATTCGTATCTGCCCATAAAGGATCCAGATGGAAGAGGCGATCTCCAGTTCCGTCATTGGGTTGATGGCCGAAATACTCGGACCAATCGGCAGCATAGGAGATTTGGGCATCGGGCAACAGGGTTCGAACCTCTGCGGCGAGACCCCGAAACTGATCAACCGCTGGATAGGTGGTCTTCGCCGATCGGGCCGTGGTGAGCCCTCGCATCTCCGAGCCGATACAGATCGCCTCGACGCCCCCCGCGGCCGCACCGAGCGCCGCGAGATGGAGCGCAAAGCGCCGCAATCCCCAATCCTCGGGCCCTGAATAGGTCACACCCGCCGGCCCGATCGTGAAATCCGCGGCCGATGCGGATCCAAAGAGCGCGATGATTTCCGCTGTTGCGTCAGGGGTTTGGTCGGGGCTGCCCGGCTCCCCCGGTGCGCTGGAGAGCGTGATGCGACCGCGCCAGGGGAAGGGTGGCTGCTCGGCGCGGCCATAGGGGTCCGGCAGCCCGTTGCCCTCCGGGATATCCATCAAAATGAACGGGTAGAGCATCACTTTGAGGCCACGCGCCTTCATCTCGCGAATGGCGGCGATGACCGATCGATCGGAAGGTGTGCCGCCGAAGACGGGGCGCCCGTCGCCGTCGCGGCTCACAAGCGGCGCGGTTGCCGCATCGAGCCCCGCGACCGCCCATGGCGCGGGCGATGCCGACCGGTCCCGGGCTTCGACCTTAGGTTCGATCCGACAGTTCCCCGCCCTTAAATCGCTGCCGAACCAGGCGACGACGAGCGACACCGCTCCACAATCGGGCAGGTCCGATTGCAATTGATCGAGCCCAACGAGAAAGTCGGGACGACTTTCGGGATTATGAATATTGGCATTTTGCGTGCCGCCCTCAGGAAAAACGTAGCGCACGGGCTCGGTCGCCAAGGCGAATTCGCCGGTGCCCGGCGAAAGCGCGACGGCCTTGACGAGACCGCGCAGGGGTTCGCCGGCTTCCGGGCCCGTCGGACGGCGTTCGACCGCGCGAAACACTTCGACATTGATCTGGGGAATTCGGTTGCCAAACGGGCCGACGGGCAGATCCTCGAAGACAAGATAGGCTGTGCCGCGATAGGCCGGCGCGGCGCCGGCGCCCTCGACCGCCTCTATCTTTGGGTCGGGAGGTTGGCTATCATCCCCTAGGTAGACCCGCAGGCTCAGCTCTTGCGTGTCCAACAGTTTGCCGTCCGCCCAAATCCGCCCGATCCGCTCGATCCGACCCTCGCAAAGCGCGACCGCAAAGCTGATCGAGTAGCTGTATTCGCGAACCGTCGTGCTGGTGGCCTTGCCGCCCAGCGAGGATTTCCGCACGGTTTCTAAGAACTTGGTGGACCAGATCAGGGTCCCGGCGACACGTGTTCGGCCAAAGCACTGCGGGATCGGCGCGCCCTCGGTGCCGGTCTGGATCCGCAGCGATCGGGCGCGTCCGGTCTCGACCGCAGACGCGCCGCCGCCGAGCAGCTTTTGATCGAGCAGTCCGCCCGCGATGGCGCCGACCGCCTGTCCGATCCCGGCCGCCGAGAAGCCGAGGACCGCGCCACCGATCGAACCGCCGACGGCGGACCCTGCGGCGGCAAGAAGAAGCGTGGCCATCAATCTCTCCCTATCGGTCGATTGTCGTCTGAGCGGAGGTGTGCCGCCGGATAGCGGAACGTGCCCGCACAGCGGCGAAGCCAGGCAGACCCGAGATGCGTCTCGCAGACCGCCTGGCCGGAATAGGCGTGAATGATCCGACCGCCCTCGATCCAAGGCGTCGCCAAGAGCGCCAGGTGCTTTGCCGGCCCGCGAGCGCGCATGCGGAAGACGAGCACATCGCCGAGGCCGGCCTCGCCGATCGGGATCGGCCGCAAATGCCGCGATGCGGCGGCCAAAAGCGTCTCGCGTCCGTCGGTTTCACCCCAATCGGGCGCGTAAGCGGGCGGAACCTCCGGCTCGGCCCCGTAAACCGCCCGCCAGATCCCGCGGATGAGCCCGAGGCAGTCGGCTCCCGCGCCGCGGCAACTCGCCTGATGGCAATAGGGGGTGCCGAGCCAGCGCCGGGCCTCGGCAACCAACCGCGCCCGGGTCGCGGGATCAGCCGCGAAACAGGGAACCGCCGTCATGGGCCTCTCCGGTGTTCGGGTATCTCGCGACGTAATCGTCGCCGGGCATGTGCGGAAAGCCACGGAAATTCAGAATGTTAGAGAATTTCGCGCGGCAGGTCTCAGCGGTCTTGTCGCAACCTGCGACCAGGGTGAAGGCGTCTCCCGGCGCGACCGGCCGGGATGGGCGATGCCAGAGCTCGAGACGGGTCTCCTGACCGATCGATCGGTGGGCTTTCACATGGGCCGTCTGCCCTTGGTTCTCTCCCGACTGCCAGGTCAGGAGCCCCCGCGCGAACCACCCCGACGCGATGCCGGACAGACCGGTGACGATCAGATGTTCGGGCGCGATAAGCGCTGAGACCGCGCCGGACCCGCGATAAGCCGGATCGGACAGATCGACCCCGCAAACGTCGTCGCCGAGCCGGCGGTCGCATTGACAGAGAAACGCGCGGCCGTGGGGCTGGTTGAGGGCCTCGGACAGCCCAACGACCTCCGCTTCGAATGCGTGCTCGCCGCGGCGCACCTCACCGATCCGCCCCTCGGCCAGCAGAAACCGGGTCTCCGGATCGCGCCAATCCACGAGCCAGAAGCGGATCGCCGCGCCGTCGTACAGGCCTCGCTCCAAGTCTTCATCGGAAATCGCGGCAGAGATCAACGCGCCCTCGAGCGTATGGCTGTCGACGCTGAGGCCGGTCGCCTGCTCGACGGTGCTGGCATTCGCGCCCGACAGCGCCTCATGGGTCACGCCATCGAAGGCGAGCGGCCGGTCGTGGTCGGTGAAGCCGAGCCGCTGGCCGTCGGTCCGTGTCACAGTCCAGGCGCGCGCCAGCGTCGTGGTTCCCGAGGCTATGGCGGCGGCGAGCGGAGGCGGGAGCGTGCGCATCAGACCCGGACCTCGACGACGGGAATGGAAGGGATCTCGCCGGCTTCGAAGGCGGCGAGGTTGATCTCGAGCCGGTCGGTGTCGAAGCGGACGGGGACGTCGAATTCAAAGCCCGCAGTCACGGGCGCACCGGCTGCGGGCGGCGTCGCGAAGCTGACGCGTCCGGTGGCGGGATCGGTGGTGGAGGGCGTCTCCTCCCCTCCGATCGCGGTGCGGACGGTGCCCGACACCGGCCTCGTGATCGGTCGGGAGACGGGCTCGACGCTGCCATAATCCTTTATCAACTGAAAGGTCAGGGTTGTGCCATCGCCGATCCCGATCATCTGATCGGTCGGTTTCGGCGCCGCCGAGGGGGCCGACGACCGGTGGTCGAGCCAATCCTTCCAACGGAAGCCGAAGAGCCGCCCCCGGCGAGCCTCGAAAAAAGCCAGCACCTCGGCCAGATCGTCGAGACTGCGCACCCCGAGCCCCGCATCATAGCGGCGCCGGGCTTGGGCCCAAGGCGTGTTGCGGGTCTCGTGCCCGTTCACGAGCGAGACGATCTCGGTGCGCCGCTCCACGCCGCCCGTCGAGGCGAAGGAGAGCGCGGCGGGAAAACGGATGTCGTGGAAGCTCATGGGCGACCTCAGAGGCGGCGGGCACCGCGCGAGACGGCGCGGGCGAGTTGAGCGGCGACCTGGCCGCGGGACCGGGAAAAACTCTCGAGATCGGGCGTCGAGATCGTCACGTTGACCACGGGGCCCGCTGCTGCGCCGCCCGAACTTTCGACGCCGAGCCGTCCGTCGGGCCCCCGCGAGAGCGGCAGGATCGCTTCGGGCCCCGCCTCGCCCATCAGCCCGAGGCCGTCGCGCATCGGAAAGAAGGTCGCCCGGTCGACGACGCCGCCGCGGGCGAAGGCGCGGACGCGGCCGGCATCGAAGCGCCCGGGTCTTGAGGCGCCCGGGACAGCGCGCCCGGCCTGCACAACGCCACCCGAGGCGAAGGGCGTCGCCCCGCCCACGGCGCCGGTGACCGCGCCGATCAAGCTGCCGACGCCCGAGGCGAGCCCTTGCGAGAGCGCCGATTGCACGGGCTTGATTGCCAGATCGAGGGTCTTGCCGAGCACGTCGGAGGCCAGCCCGCGGAACACCTCGCCAAGTTTCGCGCCACCGAAAACCGCCCGGTCGAAGGCGGTTCTCAGGCTCGAACCGATCGATCGGGAGAGGCTTGCGGCTTGTTGTTCCATACCGCGCATCGCTTTGGTGGCGCTGCCGATTTCGGCGGCAAAGCTCGCGGTGTCGCGGCGCATTTCGCCGAGCGACCGGCCGAAATCGCGGTCCGAGGGGTCGAACTCCATGGGGGCTCCGTCTGCTGTTCTATCGATCGGTCGGTGAGCGGTCGGGGAACCGCTCTATCAGGCGCTCGAGCTCAGAGCGGCGTAACGGCGGCGCGACCGCCGCGGCGAGCCCCGCCCCTTCGAGCGCACGGCGGAACTCGACGGGCGTCATCGTCCAGAAGGTCTCTGGCGGCAGGCGGAGCGCACCGAGGCCCGCCCGCATCAGCGCCCCCCAGTCGACCGGCGCGCTCATGCGGGATCGGGGAAGGCGAGTGCGAGCAGCTCGAGCCCGGTCTTCAGCGCGGCGACTGCGCCGCCGGCGATCTCGGCCCGGGCGAGCTCGGTCTCCGTGATCGGCTCACCGGCGCCCCGAAGCCCCGCCGCCAAGAGCGCGACCAGGTCGTCCGCGGTCACGCTGCCGGTCTCGAAGCGCTCGGCGAGCGCGACGAGGCTGCCGGCCGCGAGCCGCCCTTCGAGCTCGGCCAGCCCGCCAAGGGTCAGCCGGAGGCGCCGCTCGACCCCGTCGAGGACGAGCGACACCTCCCCGCGCGCGGCGTTCGTCATGCGCTCGCCTCGGCAAAGGCGAGTTGGCCGGCCGAGACGAGGGCGATCTCATAGGTCGCCTCGCCGTCATAGGTGCCGGCGTATTCGAGGCTCGTGAGCTGAAATGGGCCCGTCACGGTGCCGAAATCGGGGATCACGATCTCGAAGGCGGGGAGCGTGCCGTCGAAGAACACCCGTCGGAGCTGGGCGTCGGAGGCGGCGTCCTTGAAGACGCCCGAGCCGGAGATCGCCGCCGAGCGGATCCCGGCGCCCGCGTGCAGTTCGCGCCATTGCCCGGCGCTCTCGGCGGTGGTGACATCGACAGTGTCGGCGTTGAACGAGAGCCGGGTGGCGCGGAGCCCCGCCACGGTCTCGAAAGTGCCCGTGCCCGTCTCGTCGAGCTTGATGAGCAGGTCTTTGCCTTTTTGGGCAGTCATCGGAGGTCTCCTGGGTGGCCCGCGCTCAGGCGGTGTCTTCGATGAGGAGGCGGAAGCGGAGGACGATGCGGCGGAGCGCGTCGGCCTCGGCGCGCTCGGTCTTGGCGTCGACGAAACCCGCAAAGATCACCCGGCCGCGCGCCATCGGGAGATCGGCGTCGAGGAGGGCGTCGCAGATCGCGCCCGCGGCCCGTTTGGCGAGCTGAAAACCCGGCGTCGCAGCGGTGACCGTCACGCGGAGCACGTGCGCCGCCCCGCGGTCCGTCTGCGTGCCCCAGTCCTCGGCGGTCTCGTCGCCGAGCGTGGCGAACGGCCCTTCGGCGGAGAGCGGCCCGTCGGTCTGGGGCCCCGCGTCGTAGATCCGGTCGCCGAGGAGCGCGGTCACCCCCGGATCGGCCGTCAGCCGGGAGAAAACCGCCTCCTGGAGCGGCCAGGCCAGCGCATAGGTCATGAGAACGGCCCCTCTTCGGCAAAGACGGTGAGGTATTTGCCGGGCGGGCCGGCATCGGCGACGGCACGGATCGCGAAGACCCGCCCGCGGCTGACAAGGCGTTGCTCGGGTTTCGGGCGGGCGTCGGGTTCCTTGGCGCGGCGGAACGTGATGCGGTGCGTCACCCGCGCCGAAGGGCGGTCGCCGAGCGCGGCCTCGCGACCCGTGGACGGCGTAAGCGCGCCCCAGAGGCGACCGACGACCTCCCAACTCCGAAGCTGCCCGCCGCCGCCATCGGGTGTCTCGGCCGGCCGTTCGAGGGCGAAAAACGTATCGAGGCGCATCAGATCCGCACCCGCCGGTGGGGGTCGAGAAGCGCGGCGACCGGGGCAGGCAGGCCGGGCTTGGCCTCGGCGTCGCGATCCGAAAAGTGCCGCGCCGCGAGCAACAGGACGGCGTAGCCGAGATCGGCCGGGACCGCGCTGGCGGCACCGTAGCCCGCGGTAAAGCGGAGCTCGGCGACCCGGCCCGCGGGGATCGGCGGCAACCCGCCCGCGGCCGAGAGCCGTTGTCCCGTCGTGCCGGGGGCGAGACAAAGCCCGTCGGTCGACTGGTCGAGCGGATCGCCCGAGCCCGTGAAGCTCAGGCTCTCGATCGTCGCGACGGGTCCGACGGGCAAGGTCAGGCACCCGGTCCGGTCCCAGGCGGCGACGCGGAGCAGGAACCCCCGCGCCACGAGCGCCTGGCCGGTGCGCCGCTCGACCTCGGCCGTCGCCGTCGCGAGGAAATGGGTGAGAAGGGCGTCCTCTGCGCTGTCCTCGGCAAAGCCTTCGGCGAGGCGCAGGTGCTCGCGAAACCGGGCGAGCGGGACCGGGCCCTCGGGCGCGGGCGCCGTCTCGGTCAGGAACATGGCGGTCTCCGGGAGAAGAGGGCGGGGCGGCGGACCACCCCGCCGGGGAAGGTTCAGGCGGCGGCGAAGCGCAGGAGCTTGATCGCGGCATAGTCGGTCACGTCCCCGCCCACGCGCTTTGTCGCAAAGAAAGTGACGTTCGGCCGGCTCGAATACGGGTCACGGAGGATCCGCAGATCGGGCCGCTCGGCGACGGTGTAGCCATGCGCGAAGTCCCCGAAGGCGATCGCATAGGCGCCGTCCTCGATGTCGGGCATCGCCTCGACGATTTGCACCGGATAGCCGAGGAGGCGCGCCGGCTGTTCGCCCGCCAGCCCCTCGATCCAGAGGAAGCGGCCGTGGCTGTCCTTCATTTTGCGGAGCTCGCCTGCCGTCTTGGAGTTCATCACGAAGACCGCGTTCGCCCGGTACTCGGCGCCGAGCGTGTAGACGAGATCGACGAGGATATCGGCCGGGTCGTCGCTGTCGAAATCGCCGGGCCGGCCGGTGGCAAGATAGCCGAGGCTGCCCCAGGCCCAGGAGGCCTCGGCGATTTTCGGCCGGCTCAGGAAGCCCCATGGCTGGTTGGTGCCCGTGCCCGAGACGAAGGCGGCGGATTCCGCGCGCAGGAACCGCTCGGCGATCCGCTCGGCGAGCCAGGCCTCCATATCGAACGCGGTGTCGTCGAGGATGCGCTGCGAGGCGACGGGCGCGGCGGAGAGCTCGTGGAGCGTGACCGAGATCCGCTCGACCGTCGGGGTCGGCTGCACGGTCGTGCCGTCCGCTTCGGTGATCCAGCCCGCGCCGATATCGCCGTAGTCGACGAGCACATCATAGGCGCTCGCCTCGACTTGCACGACATTGGCGATGGCGCGGATCGAGGCGCCCGAGCGGAGCACGGTCGAGACCATCTCGGAGGTCTGCGGGTCGACCAGGTAGCCGCCTTCGGCCTTGGCGGCGGTGTTGTAGCCCTTGCCCTCGAGGCCGAGCGCCCGGAGCGCGTCGTCGTCGCCCTGGCGGACATAGGCGCCGAAGGCCTTGCGGTGGGGCAGCTCGAGCGCGGCCGCCCCGGAGAGCGCCGGGCGACGGCTGTCGGTCGATTTGCGGTCGAGGCGCTCGACACGGGTCGCGAGCTCGCCCATGCGGCGGCTGACGTCGTCCTTGAAGCTGCCGAAGCTGCGGAGGAACTCGGCGGCGGCGGATTTCGCCTCGGCGCTGACGGCGGTGTGATCGTAGTCGGTCATGGCAGGTCCCTGGATCTGATGGGAAGCGGGAAGGGGCGCGCGCCCAAAGCGGGGGCCGTCCGGGCGCGAGCGGGGTCAGGCCCCGGCGAGAGCGGCGGCGAGGGCGTCTTCGATGCCGGGCTCGCGTGCGGGTTCGGAGGAGAGCGGAGCGGTCCGGCCGAGCGCGGCGCGGGCGGTCGGCAAGAGCGGGAAGGTGACGAGGGACACCTCCCAGAGATCGACCTCGAGGAGCCGCCGGCCGCCGGTCTCGGGATCGGGCGCGGCGCGGACCGTCCGGTAGCCGATCGACAGCCCGTCGATGGCGCCGGCGGCCATGAGCGCGATGGCGTCGCGGCCGCGGCTCACCTCGGCGAGGATCTCGCCCTCGACCCGGAGGCCGGAGACGTCCTCGGCGACCTCGTGCCAGACGCCGATCGGCTGGGCCGGATCGTGCTGGAACAAGAAGCGGATATCGCGCGGACCGCGTCGGCGCAGGCTCCCGGCAAACGCGCCGGGCATGACGACATCGCCGCCATGATCGGCCACGCCGAACAGGCTGGCGTAACCTTCCACGCGGCCATCGCTCTCG
>JBHJGX010000019.1:0-29449 GCA_050331395.1 Paracoccaceae bacterium | reverse complement strand
GGGCGGGCGGGAGCCTCTGCCGCGCGCGGGCCTCACGCGCCGTCCGCCCGTTCGATCCGGATATTGTCCGTGCGCGCGACGATGCGGCAGATCAGATTGTCCCAGAGCGCGACCGCAAGCAGCGCCGTGCCCACGCACATCGCGAGCTGCGGCATCCAGATCGGCGTCGCATCGAGCCCCTGCGAGACCTCGTCGAAGCGATAGGACCAACGCGTCGCCTTGATGGCGTACCACGCGAAATAGCTCGCCAAAACCGCGCCGATGGCCAGACACCAGAGCTCGCCCCAGTGCCGGTGCCGACCGAGCGCCGCCAAAAAGAGCCCCACCCGGATGTGTGCGCCGCGGTTCATCGCGTAGGGCAGCGCCAGAAAAGACGCAGCCGCCATGGCATAGCCCGCATAGGCCGTGCTGCCCGGAAACTGAAATCCGAACCACCGCGCCGCCATCTGTCCGAGGATGATCCCGAGGATCGCCACCATGGCGAGCGCGGCCGCAACCCCACTCGCCAAATAGACCGCGTCGAGCGTGCGCCGAAGCGGACCCCGACGCAGCCGATCGCCTGAAGTCGACAGGGTCACCCGCCGCTCACTCGGTCCGGTAGGCCTCGAGGACCGCAGCGCCCTCGGCGCCCGCCGCCTCGGCCCATTCGCTCGCCATGGTCGCGCCGATCTCGGCCAGATCGCCCGCAAGCGCCTCGCCCGGCGGCTGAACTGTCATGCCCTCGGCTGCGAGTTGGCTGAGATACCAGCCAGTCAGCTCCCGCGCGCGCGTGGTCCCGGCGACTTCGGCCAGCATCGCCGCTGAGCGCAGGCACCCCTTGACCCGGTCGGACGCCGCATCGAAGGCGTCCTTGTTGGCGACCACGTAGTTCCGCGGCAGCCAGGCTTGGGTATCGTAGAAATGGGTCAACTGCTCCCACACTTTGCGGTCGTACCCGGTCGATCCCGACGAAATGAACGACTCCGCGACACCGGTGGCGAGCGCCTGCGAAAGCTCCGCCGCCTCGATTTGCACTGGTTGCATGTCGGCAAGTTCCGCAAGCCGCGCCGTCGCCGCGTTGTAGGCGCGGAACTTGAGCCCGGCGAGATCGGCGGCACTCTCCACCGGCTTGGCCGTGTAAAGGCCTTGGGGCGGCCAGGGCACCGAATAAAGGAGAACGAGGTTCTGCTCGGCGAGGATTTCCTCGATGGCGGGACGCGCGGCCGCGGCAAGCGTATCGGAGGCCTCGAACGACGTGGCAAGGAACGGCACGCTATCGATGCCGAAAAGCGCGTTCTCGTTCGCGTGGGCCGACAACAGCCGCTCGCCGATGGGCGCCTGCCCCGTCTGGACGGCCCGCTTGATCTCGCCGCCCTTGAAAAGCGAGCCGCCGCCATGCACGACGATCTCCAGCTCGCCGCCCGTGCAAGTGGTTACGGCTTCGGCAAAGAGCTTGCCGTTTTGGGTGTGATAGTTCGAATCCGCATAGGCCATCGGCATGTCCCAGGTTTCGGCCTGGGCGGTCGTGGCGATAGCAGTGATGGACAGCGCCGCAGCAGCGGCGCAGAGACGGATGGTCATGGCACTCTCCCTGTTCCCCTTTCCCGGGGCGTTTGATTGTCAAAACGCTGGCCCGCCCTGCCCGGCCTGTCAACGGATTTTGCACCGCACTCGTGTGGAGCGAGGCCGCCTGTGACCGCTGCGATCGGCATTTTGATGCTCGATACCCGGTTTCCCCGCCCGCCGGGCGATGTGGGCAATCCGGCGAGCTTCGATTTCCCGGTTATCTATCGGGTGGTCGACGGCGCGACGCCCGAACGTGCGGTCGCCCGGCGAGCCGAAGGGCTTTTGCCCGCTTTCGAAGACGCCGCCCGCGCGCTTGCGGCCGAGGGCGTTGCCGGGCTCGCCACCACATGCGGATTTCTGGCTCCATTTCAGCGCCGGCTGGCGGCCGCCTCCGGTTTGCCGGTGCTGGCCTCACCGCTCTGGCTCCTGCCGATGATCGGCACCACTCTAGCGCCAGGTCGGGTTCCCGGGGTGCTCACGATCTCCGGATTCGCCTTTGGCGCCGATCTCCTGATAGAAGTCGGTGCCGACCCGGCGACGCCGGTGGCCGGGCTTCCGGCCGAAGGGGCATTGGCCGGTGCGATCCTCGGCAATCTGTCCACGCTCGATGCGACCGCTGCAGAGCGTGAAATGATCGAAGCGGCACAATGCTTTAAGGCCACGCACTCCGGGCTTGGTGCCATCGTTCTCGAATGCGCGAATATGGCACCCTATGCCTCGGAGGTTCGGCGGGCCACCGGGCTTCCTATCTACTCAATGGTCGGGGCTTTGCGCTGGTTCCAGGCGAGTCTCGCCCCTCCCAGCTGGTAGATCGGATGCATCGTCAGGCGCCCGTTTTATGCGCCTCGCGCGACTGAAACGCGTCGGCATAACGCTCCCGAAGATCTTTCTTCTGGACCTTGCCCATGGTGTTCCGGGGCAATTCCTCTACGAAGAAGACCCGCCTCGGCTGTTTGAAGCGCGCAAGCGCATCGCCGAGGGCCTCAGCGATCTGCCCTTCGCCAAGCTCCGGATCCGACCGCACGACGACCGCCGCAACGCCTTCGCCGAAATCCGGATGCGGCAGTCCGATCACCGCGCTCTCGGCAATTCCCGGGATCGCGTCGATCGCAGTCTCGACCTCCTTGGGATAAACGTTGTAACCGCCGGATATGATGAGATCCTTTGCCCTGCCAACGATCTGGACATACCCGTCCGCGTCGATCAGGCCGAGATCCCCGGTGATGAAAAACCCGGACCCGCGAAGCTCCTCGGCCGTTTTTTCCGGCATCCGCCAATAGCCCTGAAAGACGTTCGGGCCGCGGACCTCGATCATGCCGACCTCGCCCGGCTGAAGCGCTGCGCCGGTCTCTGGATCGGTGATCGCCACCTCGACATCGGGCAAAGGCACGCCCACGGTCCCAGCCCGTCGTGCGCCCTCATAGGGGTTCGAGGTGTTCATCGAGGTCTCGGTCATGCCATAGCGTTCAAGGATTGCATGGCCGGTGCGCGCCTCCCAATCACGGTGCGTTTCGGCGAGCAAAGGCGCCGAGCCGGAGATGAAAACCCGCATGTTTCGAACGGCTTCGCGGGTCAGGCCAGGCTCGGCCAAGAGCCGCGTGTAGAAGGTGGGCACGCCCATCAGCGCGGTCGCCTCGGACATGAGCGCGAGGATCTGTCCGGCATCGAACCGGTCGAGCCAAAGAAGCGTTCCGCCGGCCGCGAGCGTGACGTTCGAGGCGACGAAGAGCCCGTGGGTGTGGAAGATCGGCAGCGCATGGATCAGCCGATCGGCCTCGGAGAAATGCCAGAAATCCCGCAATGTCAACGCGTTGGAGGCGAGATTTCCGTGGCTGAGCATGGCGCCCTTGCTGCGCCCCGTGGTCCCCGAGGTGTAGAGGATCGCGGCCAGATCGTCGGCGCCCCGTGCGGTGTTCTCGAAATCGCTTGCCCTCTCGGGCAGATGCGTAGCCAGCGTGCCCTCGGGGCCGCGCAGCGTCTCGAGCCGGGCGCGGTGCCGGGCGGCGATGGGGCCGAGCGCCTCCGCCTTTCCAGGGTCGCAAACCAGCAGTGCAGGCTCGGCATTGCCGACGAAATACTCAATTTCCGCGGGGGTATAGCCCGTGTTGAGCGGGAGAAAGACGCCGCCCGCCCGGACCGTTCCGAGATAGAGCACAAGCGCTTCGATCGACTTCTCGACCTGGGCGGCCACCCGGTCGCCGGGCCGCACCCCAAGCGCCCGCAGCGCAGCGCCATACCGCCCCGAGAGCGCCGCCAGATCGCCGTAGAGCAGCGTGCGCCCGTCCTCGAGCTCGGCAAAGGCGCGTCCGAACCGCGACGCGTCGGAAATGCCGAGCGCATCGGCGAGATGGTTCTCGGTGGTCATGCGCCGTCCCTCCGTCACCGCGAACGCAAGAGGCGGCGGACGGCCGAGGCGGCGATCACCGCGCCCTCATTCGCATAGGCCTCATGGTTCTGCTCGATATTCTCCAGATCATAGAGATAGTTGACCATCACCCCGAAGGCATTGGCGAGGCCGCGCGCCGAGTGGTCGGCGGACGCGTTCACCCGCTCGAGCCGTGCACCGTTACCCAGATGGAACCGGGCGACCGGATCGGCCGGCTGCCCGCGCGCGTCCTTGGCGTCGAGCAGATAGCGTGCGGCGATCGAGGGAAGCAAGTCGGCGGCCTGCGCGGCGGCGTGGGCGTCCACGGTCCCGTCGACCGGATCGAGGGCGCGCAGTGCGGCCCGCTCGACCTCGGGCAGCGGCCCGTCCGCGCCCTTCGCGAGCGCCGCCATCGCCCAGGCACGGAAGCCCGGCACCGGCGAGAGCGTCACGAAGGAGCGCATGGCCGGAAACTCGCGCCGGAGCTCTTCGACGACCTGTTTGATCAGGAAATTGCCGAAGGAGATGCCGCGCAGGCCCGTCTGGCAGTTGGAAATCGAATAGAACACTGCCGTGGTCGCGGTGGACGGCTCGAGCGGGGTCCGGTTCTTTGACAGGATCGGACGGATTGCGCCCGGGATCTCGTCGGTGAGCGCGACCTCGACGAAGATCAGCGGCTCGGCGGGCAGCGCTGGGTGGAAAAACCCGTAGAGCCGCCGGTCTGGGGCAGCCACGCGGCGGCGCAGATCGTCCCAATCCTGGATGGCGTGGACGGCCTCGTATTCGATGATCTTCTCGAGGATCGCCGCCGACGTGCCCCAATCGATGCGCGTGAGTTGAAGGAAGCCGCGGTTGAACCACGAGGCGAAGACGTGCCGAAAATCGAGATCGAGCGGTCGAAGTTCTCTTCGCTCCGACAAGAGCTTGAGGAGCGCGTCGCGCATGGCGATGAGGGCGGCCGTGCCGCCAGGCGTGCGGTTAAGCACGCGGATCAGTTCCTGGGTGCGCGGCTCGGACGCGTGGTGGAGCGCGCGCCCCGTCGCGTCGCACGGATCGCTCCGCCAGGCCTCGACGGCGGCGGCGAGTTTCGGCCCGTCGACGCCGAGACGCTCCTGAAGCCGGGCGAAAAAGTCCGCACGGTCGGGGCTGCCGAGTTCGGCGAAGCGATCGAGAATATCGCGGGCGAGCGCAAGGCCCGTTGCCTCCCCGCGGCCTGAGAGAAGCTCCCCGCAGAGGCCGACCAAGCCTTCGGGCCCGGCCTCGGCCACCCGGTCGCGCGTGCCCGAAATCGCACGCCCGGCGTCGGTCACCCGGGCGAGCAAGTCGCTGAAGATGTCGGCCGTGCGCATGTCGTCCCTCCTTAGAGCCCGACCGGGCCCCGGCCGTTAGATCGCGGGGCCCATCACCAGATCCGGAAGCCAAGTCGCGAGCCCCGGAAAGACCGACAGGATCACGATCGCCAGCACCATACACATTACGTAGGGCAAGGACCCGAGAAGGATCGTGCCGAGGCGAATATCCGGAGCAATTCCGTTGATCACGTAAAGATTGAGCCCGACCGGCGGCGAAATCAGCCCGATCTCCATGTTGATCGTGAGGATCACGGCGAACCAATAGGGATCGAACCCCGCCGAGGTGACGATCGGAAGCAGGATCGGGGCGGCCATCAGGATGACCGCCACCGGCGGCAGGAAGAAACCCGCGACGAGGAGAAAAGCGTTGATCGCGCCCATCAGCACCCAGCGGTTCACGTCGAGCTCGCCGATCCAATTGGCGATGGCCTGGGTGATGAAGAGCGAGGACAGCATATAGGAGAAGACGCCCGCCGCCCCGATGATGAAGAGGATCATCACGCTCTCGCGCGTCGAATCGCGGAGCACGACCCAAAGCGCGCTCGGCGACCACAGCCGATAGATCACCACCGCCACCACCACGCAGAGGAGCGCGCCGACGGCCGCCGTTTCGGACGGCGTCGCGACCCCGCCGTAAAGCGCGTAGAGCACGCCGATGATGATCGCGATGAAGGGGGCGACGCGCGGCAGAACTTCGAGCCGCTCCGCCCAGGAATAGCTCCGGCCTCCGAGGGCGAGGGCTGCATTGCCGCTCCGCCAGGTGGCGAAGATCGACCAGATCATGAACAGCCCCACGAGCAAGAGCCCCGGGATCACTCCGGCGAGGAAGAGCCGGCCGATCGAGGTCTCGGTGGCGATGCCGTAGACGATCATCGTGACCGAGGGCGGGATTAGGATCCCGAGCGTGCCGCCGGCCGCGATCGAGCCCGCAGCCACCGTGTCCGGATAGCCGCGCTTGCGCATCTCGGGGATGCCCATCTTGCCGATCGCCGCGCAGGTGGCGGGCGAGGACCCGGACATGGCCGAGAACAGCGCGCAGGCGCCGAGGTTCGAGACGACGAGCCCGCCCGGCACCCGCGTCAGCCAACGCTCGAGCGCCTCATAGAGATCGGCCCCCGCCCGTGTCGAGGCGATGGCCGCGCCCATGATGATGAACATCGGGATCGAGAGGAGCGCGAAATTGTTGAGCTTGCCGAAAAAGATCTCGGGCAGGAGGGCGAGTGAGGCCGCGCCGTCGAAGGCGAAGAGAAACAGGGTGGAGACGATCAGCAAACCGGCCGCGACCGGGACGCCGGTGAAGAGCACGACGATGGTGGCGAGGGCGATCACGGCGCCGAGGGTGAGCGGGTCCATCAGGCGCCCGCCCGATCCGAGGGGATCGCCGCGTCGGCGGGCTCGGGGGCGCCGGCCTCCCGGTCATCGCCGGCGATGGTCACATCGATGCCGAGCACCACGGCCAAAAAATCCGCCGAGAGCTGCAGCAGGTAGAGCCCGAACCCCAGAGGCAGTGCCAGATATGGCACCCAGAGCTGCGGATCCCAGGGGGTGTTCGACCGCTCGCCCCAATCCCAGGCTTCGTGCCAGAACCCGTAGCCGGTCCAGAGCATCAGTCCGGTCATCGCCATGGTGAGCGTGAGCGTGACGGCCGCCAGCACGCGCTGCCCTGCCGGCGGCAGCAGATGGGCCAGCAGATCGACATTCACATGCCCGCGCAGATACTGAACGTAAGGCAGGCCGAGGAGCGTCGCGCCGATCAAAAGATAGGTGACGGCCTCGGTTTGCCAGATCGTGCTCACGTTCAAGACAAAGCGCAGAAAGATCATCTGGCAGGTGATGCCGACGCCGGCCACGATCATGAAGGCGGCCACGACGCCGGCAAGCCGGCTGACCAGGCCGACGGTCCACAGGATCGGGTTTCCGCCGTGACGGGCATTTGGGGACGGATGCGCGGTGCCGGACATGGGTGACCTTTCGCCCGATCGCCGACCGGGCACGCGATTGGGAAACGGGGGAGCGAACCCCGGCGCGGTGCCGGGGCCCTGTTCAAGCGGAGAGGCGGGGCGTCACTCGACCGAGAGCGCGAGATCGAGAAGCCGCTGGCCCTCCGGCGCGCCTTCGAGGAACGCCGCAAAGGCCGTATCGCGGGCGATCGCCTGCCAGGCTTTGAAATCCTCCTCGGTCATCTCGGCGATCTCGACACCGTTCTCCGCGAAGACTTCGCGGGCACGGGCGTCCTGGCTCTTGGCTTCTTCGAGGTAATACGCCTCCGCTTTTTCGGCGCCGCGCAGGAGCGCCGCCTGTTGTTCCTCGCTCAGAGCCTCGAAGGCCGATTTGTTCATCAGGAGAGGCTGGTACATGAACCAGAGCGCATAATCGCCGGCCGGGGTGAAGCACGACACCTGCTCATAGATCCGGTAGCTGACGAAGGACGAGGACGAGGTGTTCGCCGCATCGAGCACGCCGGTCTGCATGGCGTTGTAGATCTCCGAGGACGCCATCGAGGCGATCGACGCGCCGGCCCCGGCGAGCATCTGCTCGAAGGACTTGCCGGCCGCGCGCATCTGCAGACCCGCCACATCCTCGGGCGAGGTGACGCATTTCTCGACACCGGCAAAGCCGCCCGCGAGATAGCCGTGCACGAGGACCATCACGTCGTCCTCGGCCATGATCGCCTCGATCTCCTCCATGAACGCGCTGTCGTTGAGGCGCGCGGCATGGTCGTGGTTCTTCACCAGACCCGGCATCAGGGTGAGATTGTACGGATTGCGGAGGCCGCCCGCATAGGCGAGCGGGAACACGGTCATGTCGAGCTGACCGCGCGACAAGGGTTTGTACTGCTCGCGCGCTTTGAAGAGCGAGCCCGACGGGAAGATCTGCAGATCCAGACCGACATCCGCATCGGCGACTTCTTGCGCGACGATCTCGGCCACTTTGTGCCGGACGTCGGAGGTGGACCACTGGTGGCTGAGCTTGAGCTCGGCAGCGCCGAGCGGGGCGGCGAAAGCGACGGCGAGGGCGGCCGAAAGGCCGAGGCTGTGACGGATCATGTGAACTCTCCCTTAGCGGCGTGCGACGCGCTTTGGCGCATGTTGGTTTGGGCAGTTGTCAGTTCAGGCAGTTGTCAGCACGCAACCCGAGACTAACCCGGACACCAGCACGGCAACAGCAAAGATTGACCTCCAAGGACCGCCGGCCCGCCCTCACTCGACCGCAAGCGCCATGTTGAGCAGGCGAAGCGCCTCCGGATCGTCGGCGAGATAGGTCTCATAGGAGGTCATTTTCGCCAGACCCACCCATCCGACATAATCGTCGTAGGACATATCGGCGATCTCAACCCCTGCCGAAGCGAAGACCGCGCGCGCGTTGGCGTCTTGGGATTTCGCTTCGTCGAGGTAATACGCCTCCGCGTCCGCCGCCGCCCGACGGATCGCCGTCTGCTGGGCCGGGGTCAGGCTCTCGAAGACCGACCGTTTCATCAAGAGTGGCTGATACATGAACCAGAGCGCATATTCTCCGGGCGGGGTGAAGCAGGCCCCGCGTTCGTAGAGGCGGTAGCTCACGAAACTCGATGATGAGGTATTCGCTCCGTTGATCACGCCGCCCTCCATCGCCTCGTAGAGCCGGCTCGACGGCATCGACGCGATCCCCGCGCCCGCCCCCGTGAGCATTTGCTCGAACGCGGCGCCGGCCGCGCGCATGGTCAGCCCCGCGACATCCTCGGGCCGCGTGATGCAGCGATCCGCTCCCATAAAGCCGCCTGCGAGATAGCCGTGGACAAGGACCATCACGTCGTCCCCGGCCATCAGGCGCTCGATCTCGGCCATGAAGGGGCTTCGGGTCAGCCGGGCCGCATGGTCGTGGTTCTTCACGAGGCCCGGCATCAGCGTCAAATCATAGGCCCGGTGCCGATCCGCCTCGTATGCGAGCGGCAGGACGGCCATTTCGAGCGTGCCGTCGATCATTGCATCGTATTGTTCGTACGGCCCCATAAGCGCCCGCCGTGGGAAGATTTCGACCTCGAGGCCGGCCGATCGCGCTCCGTCGGCCACGATTTCGGCGACCCGGTGACGGACATCCGTGTCCGACCACTGGTGGCTGATGCGAAGATCCTGCGCGGCGGCGCCTCCGGCGCCGGCCAGGCAGAGGACGACTGCCCGGAGAGCAGTTGAACGAATGAGCATCGACGGTGTCTCCATCTGAGGTTGAGCGGCGGAGAATAAGCACATTTTGGGATGGAATGTCGAGAAATGGAAATGCCAGGGCCCCCGCCGAGCTCCCTCCGACGCCAGAGGCCAAACGAAGACTTTCTCAGCTCGCGACGCTGTGGCATGCTAAGTCGTGGTAGGGAGGGAAGTTTGAGGTTTCGCGTTTCCGAGCGGTGGGATTTACCGTGTATACTCGTGCTTTGGACGGGGCGATTTTGCTCGGATGCGGGAAGTGGCTATATCAGGCATCAGTCTACTCTCGGGCTCTACGCCCGAGGCGCGCCCACACTCCATGACCTGCGCAGCGTAGACTTCGCCGTGCCGAGCGCTGAGGCAGCCCGCGTGGCGCAAACCGTGGCCGACCCTGCGGTTGTGCCGCCGTACCCGCGGCGCGTGGCGAGTTTGGTGGCCGACGACCTCGGCCACGGCATGGTCCACATGATCGTGCGCCCGCGGGAGAGTGCTCTGCTGCGCCACGAAATCTTCCGAAGCTTGGAGGAGGCCTGCCGCTGGCTCGACCTCCCCGTGCACCCCGATCTCTTCGACGCCGACCTGGCCCGGCTCCCCGAACGATCCGCCGGGGCGTGAGCTGGGCGCCCGCAAAAAAACCCCGGAATGCACCAGGAGCGCAGCCGCCAAGCCGTTGATTGCATTGAGAGCAGGAGCGCCCGATCCGGGGGTGTTGCGGGGACCCAGCTAGGCGCCGGTCGCAGTCTCGGGGCTGAGCGCCCGGTCGATCAGCGCGGCGGTTTCCGCGACCCCGTAGATCGCGATGAACACGCCGAAGCGCGGCCCTTGGCTCGCGCCCAACAGAACCTCGTAAAGCGCCTTGAACCAGTCGCGGAGCGGCTCGAAGCCGTGCCGCTTGCCGATCTCAAAGACCGTCTCCTGGAGCGCTTCCGCCTCCGCCGGCCCCGCATGCGCGGCGAGTGCGGCCCGCAGATCGGCGAGCGCGGCGCGTTCTTGCACGGTCGGGGCGCGAAAGGTCTTTGCCGGCTTCACGAAATCTTCGAAATACCGCACCGCATGGCCCGCCGCTTCGTCGAGGCCTGGATGGGTGTCCGGTCCAGCCTCGGGCGCGTATTTCCGGATAAAGCCCCAAAGCAAGGCCTTGTCATCCGCCGAGGCCGCCGAGGCGAGCGTCAACAGCATCGAGAAGGGGACCGCGAGATCGCTTTCGGGCGGGTGACCCGAATGGATCGCCCAAACCGGATTGACCAGGCGCTTCTCCAGGTCCTGCTCCGGATAGGCCCGCAGATGCTGGTGATATTCGTCTACCGTCTTCGGGATCACGTCGAAGAACAGCCGCTTCGCCGTCTTAGGTTTTTGGTACATGAAGAGCGACAGGCTTTCCGGGCTCGCATAGGTCAACCACTCGTCGATTGAGAGCCCGTTGCCCTTGGACTTCGAGATCTTCTCGCCGTTCTCGTCGAGGAAGAGCTCATAGTTGAACCCCTCCGGCGCCGGCCGGCCGAGCGCTCGGCAGATCTTGGACGATTGCGTGACGCTTTCGATCATGTCCTTACCCGCCATCTCATAGTCGACGCCGAGCGCGTACCACCGCATCGCCCAATCGGGCTTCCACTGCAATTTGACGTGTCCGCCGGTGATCGGGATTTCGATGCGCTCCCCGTTGGGCTCTTCATAGACGATTGTGCCGGCAGCCAGGTTTCGCTCGAGCGTCGGCACCTGCAACACATGCCCCGTCTTTGGGCTGATGGGCAAAAAGGGCGAATAGCTCGCCCGCCGCTCCGGCCCCAACGTCGGCAGCATGATCTCCAAGATCGCGTCGAACCGCTCGAGTGCCGTCGTCAGCGCCGCGTCGAACCGGCCCGCACGGTAATACTCGGTCGAAGACGCGAACTCGTAGTCGAAGCCGAACCGATCGAGGAACGCCATCAGGCGCGCATTGTTATGTGCGCCGAAGGACGGATGCGTCCCGAACGGGTCCGGCACATCCGTCAACGGCTTGTTCAGATGCTCGGCCAATAGCTCCCGATTGGGTACGTTGCCGGGCACTTTGCGCAGCCCATCCATATCGTCGGAAAAACACACGAGTTTCGTCGGCACGTCGGACATCGCTTCGAACGCCCGGCGCACCATGGTGGTCCGCGCGACCTCCCCGAACGTGCCGATATGCGGCAGTCCCGACGGCCCATAGCCCGTCTCAAAAAGCGCATAGCCCTTCTCGGGCGGCGTTTTTTCAAACCGTTTGACGAGCTTCCGAGCCTCCTCGAAGCACCAGGCTTTCGAGGCGAGGGCGGCGTCGCGAAGCGTTTGGTCGGTCATCGGGAGCTCCTGTCTGTGGCGTCGGAGGTACGGTGCGCCGCCCGGAGGGTCAACCGCGCCTTCGCGCCGCCTCGGTTGCCGTCATGTGACGACCCGGGGACGCGGAGATGTGCGGTCGGGCAGCGCGTCTGTTTCCAGGCGCCGCGGCCCCGGCGGCGAAATTTTCAAAGCGCACTCATTTCTTAACAAAGTTCATGGCTGCCGGCCGGCGCCCTGTGCGAAAGTTGCAATCCACAGCGAAAGGTCGCTCCATGCGCATGTTGACCCTTCCCGCCGGCGTCCTGGCCGGCTGCATCAGTATCGCCGCCTCCCCCGCGGCCGGCCAAGACACCCTCGAGGGTCAGATCGGGGCGGGCGTCGGGATCGGCCCTGAATACGAGGGCGCAGACGCCTACAAGCCGATCCCAATCGTACCGCTCTCGCTCCGCTACAAAGGCTTCGGCCTGCAGACCGCTGGCCAAGGTCTTCAACTCGACGTCTCGGGGATCCGCTTCATCGATTTCGGACCGATTCTGCAATATCGCGGCGGCCGGGACGACGACGTTGACGACCCCGTGGTCGCACTCCTCCCCGAGGTCGACCCCGCCATAGAAGTCGGCGGCTTCGTTGCCATCAATCTCCCCTTCTTTTTCCCCGGCACCGACGCTTTTACTTTTATCGGCCGGGCGAGTTTCGACGTGGCCGACGGGCATGGTGGTCTTCTTGTGGAACCGGCCCTGCGGTATTCGCTCCCGATTGGCGACGATCTGCGTCTTAATTTTATCGGCGGCACGACCTTCGTGACCGAGAATTACAACGAGACCTATTTTGGCGTGAGCCAAGCCGCGTCCGAGCTCTCGGGTCTGCCCGGCTTCGACGCAGGCAGCGGGTTCAAGGACGTGACGGGTACTTTCGCGATGAATTATTTCTTCGCGGAGCACTGGGGGCTGACCGGGATCTTTCGGGTCACCCGTCTCGTGGGCGATGCAGCCGACAGTCCGATCGTCCAGGATCGGGGCAGTCCGACCCAATTTTTGGGTGGTGTCGCGGTGACCTACCGCTTTTAACTCGGCTTGTCTCCCGAGCGGCAGACAGGTAATTTCAACACGTGTTTTTGTGGGAAAAGGGCCCTCCAAATGGCGGAGAACGGCGAGCCGCTCAGCGCACAAGATGCCCTCGTGGCGGTGATGGTCGCCGTCTCGGCGGCCGACGAGAAGATCAGCGACAGCGAGATGCGCTGGATCATGGCGATCATCGATCTCTTGCCGATCTTCGTTGGGTATGACCGTGACCGGATCGCCCGGGTCTCGGCGCTGGTGGCCGATCTCTTCGAGGACGATGACGGGCTCGACGCGCTCATCGGGTTGGTGGACCAGGTGCTGCCCGACCGGCTGCGCGAGACGGCCTATGCGCTCGCCTGCGATGTCGCAGCGGCGGACGGGCGAATCGAACAGACCGAAGCGCGGTTCCTCGAGATGCTCCGCCACGATCTCCGGGTCGGGCGTCTGCCGGCAGCGGCAATAGAGCGCGGGGCGCGCGCCCGGCATCAGCGGTTAGTATCGAACAATTGAAAACTTGCACGGTTCGGCATTTTGTGGAACCTGGATTGGAGCGTAGCGTTGAGATGAGCGTCATGGAAAGCAGAGTCAGCCCGCGCCAGGGGACGAGAGCGGTGAGACGACATCCCGAGGTCACCGTTCGCCCTATGGTTATGTCCGATCTAGATTTGGTCATCGAATGGTTGTGCCAGCCGCATCTTAAACCCTATTATGTTTTCGCTCCGGTCGACCGGGAAGAGGCGCGCACCAACCTCTGCAATCAGCTCTCCAAAAGCGCACGAACCCGGGCTCATATTGCCGAAGCGGACGGCGTCCCTTACGGCCATGTGCAGTGGTATCTAACGCGGGCCTTTCCGAGTTTCGGGGCGGCTCGCCTTGGTATCATGCATGGCTACAGCATCGATTATTTCATCGGCGAGCCCGCAGCCCTCGGCCAGCGGCTCGGCCCACGGATGCTCGAGAACCTCGTCGACTGGGTCATGCCCCGCCTGCCGGAAGAGGATCGGGTGGCATGGATCGCCCATGATCCGCAAAACATGCGGGCGATCCGGTGCACGAAACGAGCGGGCTTCTGCCATGACCGCTATTTCTTCCAAAAGGGTCAGGCGCTGGAGCTCTTCCGCAGAGACGGATGAGCCTGCGTCTCCACTGGTCGCCGGATAGTGCCAATCTGCCCGTGCGGATGGCGCTCCATCTTCTCAATCTGCGGTTCGAAGCGGTTCGGGTCGACCGCGCCAGCGGTGCGCATGGCCGCCCGGGCTACCTCGCGCTCAATCCGCAAGGTCTGATCCCCGTCCTCGAAGACAATGGCCGCGCGATCTTCGAGACCGGCGCGATCCTTCTGCATCTGGTTGAGCGGGTCTGCCGTTTCGGTTCCGATGGTCCCCCGACCGACGACCCGGACGCCCGAGCTTCGGCGCTCAAATGGCTCTTTTTCCTGTCGAACACGCTCCATGCGGATCTGCGCGTCAGCTTTTACGTCCATCGCTATGTCGAGGAGGCCTCTGAGATGGCGACCCTCCGCAGCGGAGTGGCCCGGCGGGTGACGGCGCATCTCGCGCTCATTGACCGGGAGCTCGAGCCCGCCGCGCCCGGAGACCGGGGGCTTCTCGCGTCGCCCGGCGTGCTGGATCTCTATCTCGGCGCGCTTGTCCGATGGGCGCAGATCTATCCCGTCGGCGCACCGGTAATCGAAGCCGCCGCCCTGCCCGCTCGTCTGCGTGCGCTGCTTGAGCATCTGGAGACGTGGGACGCCGTCCGCCGCGCCGCCGCCGAAGAGGCGATCCCCGGCGACCGGCCTTTCACTGCGCCGCGGCGCCCCGCGCTCCCCGAGGCCGAGATCACCGGCTCGCGCGGGTCTCCCCATCGAACCGGCGCACCCAAGAGCGGATGAGCGCGCGCTCGAAGCCGCGCGCCTTGGCCATCCAGCCCCGGTCGATCTGACGCGTGCCGCCCGTGCGGCCGGCCAGATGGTTCGAGAAAATCGCAAAGGCCCACTGCCGCCCGCCTGGCGTCGCCACATACCCCGCGAGCCCGCGGATATAGTCCATGGTCCCGGTCTTCGCGACGATCTCGAGCCGGTCGTAGTCGAGCGGCTCGGAGGCGGCGGCGACATTCACCGAGGGCAGGAGCGCCGCCGCTGGCCCCGGGAGCCGCGGGTGCGGAGCGAGGCCTGCCATCGGCGCGCGGGCCGCATCGGCCAGGAGCGCGGCGATCCGGGCCGGGGCCGCCCGGCTCGTCACCGAGAGGCCCGAATGATTGTCGAAGGCGATCCGCGGATCGCCCGGCCGGGTGTCGAGGCGCGCCGCCATCCAAGCGTTCATCCGCGCGGCAGAGCCAGCGAGCGTTGTCGGAGCCGGCTGACCGCCGGCCGCGCGGCCCACGACCTCAGCGGTCACGTTGGTGGAGAAATCCAGCATGTCCCGCAGGATCTCCGCCAGCGGCCGGCTTGCCCGCCGCACGAGCGGCTCGGCCGCGGGCGGTACGGCGCGCGCCTCCGGCGCCTCGAGCGGCAGCCCCGCCGCAGCCGCGAGGGTCCGGAACACATCGCCCGCATAGAGCTCGGGCCGACGCACGGGCAGCCAGCGGGCGCCCTTGCCGCGGAAAAGCCGGCCGTCGAGGCGCCAGGTCTCGCCGTCGCGGGTGACCGAATGGGCAAAAGGGATCAGGCTCGTCGCCTCAAGTTCGGCCCGCACATAGTCGGTCCGTGGGTCCGCGCGCGTGGACTTGGCCGAGAGGGTCGGCGTCTTGTCCGTCCCCTGCCCCCAGCGCAGCCGAACCCGGTTGAAGTTCAAATTGAGCGCCGACACGGCCGGGTTGTAGGGTGCCTCGGGCGGTTGGTCCGTCGCGATCACGGGCAAGGTGGGCGCAAGGCCCGCATCGACGGCAAACCGGCCCGCGACGGTTCGGAGCCCCGCCGCCCGGGCCTCGGCGACGATGTCCGCCAGCGCATCGCTGTCGAGCTCCGGATCCCCGCCGCCGACCAGCACGAGATCTCCGGCGAGATGCCCGCCGGTCACGGGTCCGGTTGCCATCAGGCGGGTCTCGAAGCGGTGATCCGGCCCGAGCCGGTCGAGCGCATAGAGCGCGGTCGGAAGCTTGGCGACCGAAGCGGGCGCGAAATTGACCTCCGCCGCTTCGGCGTCGAGGACCTCGCCACTGCCGAGGTCGATCAGCACCCAGCCGGACCGTCCGGCCAGACCGAATTTGGCCCGGACCTCGCCGCTTTGAGGCGCGTCGGCCGCCGTGGCGCGCGCAAGCGGTAGCGGAGCCCGAACCGGGGCGCTGGCCCCTCCCGCGAGGATCAGCGCCGCCGCCGCTGCGACCAGCGCTGCCCGGCGCCCGATCACGGCCACTCGCCCCGGTTGCGGATCTCGGTCGAGGACTGGGCGGACATCGGCCCCGTCAAGAGCACCCAGCGCGGCGCGTCTGCGTATCCGAGGCATGTGGCCCCTCCCTGCTGCATCCGACGATTGGCAAAACGCCGCGCCGCCGGCGAAAGCCCGGCCCGGAGCTGCTCGCCCGGCCGCGCGAGCACGCCGACCGGATAGTGTCGCATGACCCAATCCCAGCTTTCCCACCGATGGAAGCCCACCAGATTGTCCGCTCCCATCAACCAGACGAACCGCGTGCCGGGATAGCGTCGGCTGAGCTTGGCGAGCGTGTCGGCCGTGTAGGGGCTGCCGAGATGGCGCTCGATATCGGTGACGACCACGCGGGGGTGGGCGATGAGTGCCCGGCACGCGGCGACCCGGCGGTCGATCTCGGCCGGCCCATGCGCCTTGAGCGGGTTGCCGGGGGTCACCAGCCACCACACCCGATCGAGCGCCAAGGTCCGCAGCGCCCACCGGGTAATGTGCACATGGCCCTGATGGGGCGGATCGAAGGACCCGCCGAGAAGCCCGATCCGCTGTTGGGGCGTGGCGATCGGGCCGCGGACAAAGCCGGTTCGGGCCATGGGGGTTTCCTTTCGGACGTGACGGCTCATTCGCCCCGGGGGCCGCGGCTCTGTCAATGCGCCGGGGCGCTGGCCTTTGCCCAAAGACCGCCCTCAATCGGGCGCATTTCGGGAGATGTTCAT
This sequence comes from Paracoccaceae bacterium, assembly GCA_050331395.1. Classification (GTDB taxonomy): domain Bacteria; phylum Pseudomonadota; class Alphaproteobacteria; order Rhodobacterales; family Rhodobacteraceae; genus Thermohalobaculum. The sequence continues at coordinate 12,575 of JBHJGX010000019.1, read as the reverse complement.
GGGATCGAGGGGCGGCATCCCGCCGCCCCCATAGCACCACGACCGAGGAGCCCCGCAATGCCCATCCCCCTTGCCGCCACAGGCGTCGCTCAGTTTCTGAAGGCCGTCCCGCTCTGGGCACTGCTGATCGGACCGGCCGCGGGGGCCGAGGGCGTCTCGCCGGCCTCGCTTTCGCCGCACGCGACCGACGCGCTGCTCGAGCGGCTGTCCCGGGTCGTCGCCGCACCCTATCCGGGGCCGGTCGAGCTCGTCTTGCCGGCGACGACCCCCGCGGCCGAGGCGGTATCCTTCGCCGAAACGCTCTTCATTCGCGGCTGGCCGGTCGTCTCGCAACGCCGAGGTCTCTCGGATCGGGCACCTGCCACGGACGAGGTGCGCTTTCTCGGCGCCGACGGCAGCGACGACGCCATCCGTCTGGCGCGGACGCTGACGGCGCTCCGCCCGGGCGCCGAGGTCCTGATCCGGCCGCTCGACGACCCCGATCGGCCTGCGGGTACGCTGGAGATCCGTCTCGCGCCGCAGTGACGGCCCGGCCGATTTTCCGGCCCGGGGCGTTGCCAAGCCCGCCGAAGCCGCTCTATCACCGGGGACTTCCGGCAGACGAGAGAGGCAAAGCGGATGGCGTCCTACCAATATGTCTATCACATGGACGGGGTCTCCAAGACCTATCCGGGCGGCAAGAAATGCTTTGAGAATATTCGCCTGTCGTTTTTGCCCGGGGTGAAAATCGGCGTCGTCGGCGTCAATGGTGCCGGTAAGTCGACGCTGATGCGCATCATGTCCGGGCAGGACAAGGACTTCACCGGCGAGGCCTGGGCGGCCAAGGGTGCCCGCGTCGGCTACTTGCCCCAGGAGCCTCAGCTCGACGCTGCCCTCGACGTGCGGGGCAACGTCATGCTGGGCGTCGCCGAAAAACAGGGCAAGCTCGATCGGTACAACGAGGTCGCCATGAAGGTCGCCGAGGAATACTCGGACGAGCTGATGGAGGAGATGACCGCGCTCCAGGACCAGATCGACGCCGAGAACCTCTGGGACTTGGACGCCCAGGTCGACGTTGCCATGGAAGCGCTCCGCTGCCCGCCGGACCACGCGAATGTCGAAACGCTCTCGGGCGGCGAGAAGCGCCGCGTTGCGCTTTGTAAGCTCCTCCTCGAAGCGCCCGACATGCTGCTTCTCGACGAGCCGACGAACCACCTCGATGCCGAGACCATCGCCTGGCTTCAGAAACACCTGATCGAGTACAAGGGCACTATCCTGATCGTTACCCACGACCGGTATTTCCTCGACGACATCACCGGCTGGATCCTTGAGCTCGACCGCGGCCGCGGCATCCCATGGGAGGGGAACTATTCCTCCTGGCTCGAGCAGAAGGCCAAGCGCCTCGAACAAGAGGCCCGCGAGGATAAGGCCCGGCAAAAGACGCTGGAACGCGAGCTCGACTGGATCCGCGCCGGCGCAAAGGCGCGCCAGGCGAAATCCAAGGCGCGCATCAAGGCCTATAACGATATGGCCAACCAGTCCGAGCGCGAACGCGTCGGCCGGGCGCAGATCGTGATCCCGAACGGGCCCCGCCTCGGCAACCGGGTGATCGACGTGGAGCACCTGCGGAAAGGGTATGAGGACCGGCTGCTGATCGACGACTTGACCTTTTCGCTGCCGCCCGGCGGGATCGTCGGCGTGATCGGGCCGAACGGCGCCGGCAAATCGACGCTCTTCCGCATGCTCACCGGGCAGGAAGGGCCCGATGCCGGCAGCATCGAATTCGGCGACACGGTCAAACTCTCCTATGTGGACCAGTCCCGCGACGCGCTCGACAGCGCCAAGACGGTCTGGGAGGAGATCTCCGACGGGCTCGACATCATCAAGTTGGGCGATGCGGAGATGCCGAGCCGGGCCTATTGCGGTGCCTTCAACTTCAAGGGCGGTGACCAGCAGAAGAAGATCGGGCTCTTGTCGGGCGGGGAACGCAATCGCGTGCACATGGCCAAGCTTTTACGCTCGGGCGGCAATGTGCTTTTGCTTGACGAGCCGACAAATGATTTGGACGTGGAGACCTTGCGAGCGCTCGAGGATGCGCTCGAAGACTTTGCGGGCTGTGCGGTCATCATCAGCCACGATCGGTTTTTCCTCGACCGGCTCTGCACGCACATCTTGGCCTTTGAAGGCGATGCGCATGTGGAATGGTTCGAAGGCAATTTCGAGGCCTATGAAGAGGATAAAATCCGCCGCCTCGGCCCCGACGCCGTCGAACCGAAACGCATCAAATACAAGAAGTTCACGTGGTGATCATTTGGCACCACTTGCTGTGTGCACTATGAGGTCCGCCGAAATATCTCGCATCCCGATCATTGGAAGTTTTCTTGCCGAGCTCAATAATAATTCAAATGAATATTTATTTATTTTTTTTCCTTCCAGAAAATACTCATACTGTATTTCGCCAAATAGATTTGTATACTGTATTTTTACTAACACTACAATCTCGGACCAGAAGGGGTTATCTTGATACTCTTTTGTATCCATGACCTCAAAATACGCGCTTGCGAACACAATATTATTATCACTATCACCAGTAATATGTGCAATTTTCCCCGTCGGCTCACCTGACATTTCCGTTACTACATAGTAGTCCGCAACTTCTCGAAAGAGAGGCGTATTTGGATCTCGATCAAATTCGATTTTCAAAAGCTCCCAAGTTGATATTTTTATGTTGTGCATTGGGCTTCCATGGTTAGTTATGATGAGATCTCGGCCTGTTGCCTTTTGCGTTTTTGGATCAATAATATAACGCTCCGTGAGATCGAAATGTGGTGACACGCGCGTTCGGGCAACTTGATACTGCAATTCCGCAATCTCCCTCTGACTTGTGGATACTACGTAGGATGCCAAAGAAACAAAAAGAGCAGATATTCCAAATACAATTGGTGTAATTACTGAAAACCAATCCTTGTACTTTGTTGTCCAATTTCCTGGGGTTTCAGTCATATTTTTTCCTCAGCCATCATTCGCCCACTCCGACCAATGCCATTGAAGCTTCCGCGTTGAGATTGCGAAAAGCACGACTCTGTGGAATGAGAATATAAAGGGGGTCTGCGCCTTACGCATGATCATGGGGCGGATGGTCCTCGACATGGTGACGGGACCGCTCTGACTGTATATCTAATCGGGCGAAGGCTTGCGAGGCCTTTCCTCCACTGGGTCGAGAGCGCCACCGGCCGCGGCCGCATGGGCTCGCGGGGCGGGTGTCCAGACCTCCGCTTGTGTCTCCGTATGTACGAGTGTATGTACAATAGACGTGTTGCAATCGGGAAGTGCTGACATGAAGGCGATGAAGCAGATCAAGCGACATGGGAATGGGGCGTTCGTCCCAGTGTCCCGCGACGAGCTTCGTGCGCTCGACGCCGAGATCGGCAGCGAAGTTTCTGTGACCGTCGAGGATGGGCGGATGACCGTCGCCAAGGCCGACTCGCGCTATGAGCGGACGCGGCGCTCGGCAGAGCGGATGGCGGCGCGCTACGCCCATACCCTCAAACTCTTCGGGCAGTGACGAACTATGAGTGGCCGGAGCCACAGGCGATCCTCGCTGTTCTGAAATGCCAGATGAAGGAAGCCGGCGCGGAGTTGGTCATCGCCGCGCCGGATGCACTCGCGGCAGGGTTCGACCAGGCCCGGCTCGTTGCAGAGGATGAGCCCGACGCCTCCCCCTTCCATCTCACCGCCCTGATGTTCGAGGGGATCGCGACGCGCCAATCCTTGGTGGATGGAAACAAGCGGCTGGCCTGGCTGGCGGCCGTCGTGTTTCTGGACCTTAACGGCTGGTATCTCGACGCGCCGGAACGGGCGGCTTTCGAGGCCGGAATGGCGGTCATTCGGGGCGAGAACGGGACAGATACCCTCGCCGCCTTCTTCGACGCCCATGCTCTTGCGGACGCCTGAGCGGCGCCCGGGCTGTCGGGCGCGGGCCCCCTGCCCTATGTTGCGGCTCATCGCAGACGCCAGGGGGAGGCGGACATGGACGCAGGCACCGTATTTATCCTGATCGCGGCGCTCGGCGCCGGCGGAGCGCTGGCAAGCTGGCTTTTCCGCATGGGCTCGAAAGTCCGGGAAAAGGAAGACCGCGCGCTCTACTACCGCCGGCTCTCGCGCACCCTGAAGAACGCGCAGAGCCATTTCGAGCGCACCCTCCCCCTCCTGGCCGAGATCCCCGGCATGGACGAGATCCCGGCCCGCCAAGCGCTGGAAGACGCCAAATTCGCGTCGCGCGGGCTGATCGCCTATGGCCCCGAGGACTTTCACCGGATTACCGACGCCGAGGCCGAGCGCATGCTGCGGCTCACCACCGAGCTTCACGCGGTCGATGCCACCATCGCCGAATGTCAGGAGGCGGCGATGGCGGGCTCGAACCGGCTGCCCGTGTTGCACGAGGATCTGATGGCCCGCATCGGCCGGATCGTCGCCGAGAGCAAGGCGCTCGACGCGCGGTTCCGGCCGAAGACCGTCAATTATTTCTGGAGTTCGTGACCGCCCGACCGATCGCGCCAAGCTGCAAAACTCCTGTCACGGGGTGCGTGGTAGACTTGACAGCGGAGCCTGCGCTCCAAAGCCACAGGAGAAACCTCATGCCCACGAGACGCATCGTTCTCGGCCAATCGGCCGCCCTCCTCACCCTCACCGCGACGCCCCTCGGCGCCCGCACCCAAGTCGCCGGCGTCTACCGCCGCGGCATCGGCGAGGCGACCGTGACCGCGCTCCTCGACGGCGCGATCGCCCTCGACGCCAATATGCTGACCGGCTCGGACCCGGAGACGAACGCTGCCCTCGTCGCCGAGGCGTTTCTTTCGGGCACCGCCGTCGACACCTCGATCAACGCCTATTTGATCGAGACCGGCGGGCGCACCGTGATGATCGACGGCGGCGCAGCCTCGGCCTTCGGCCCGACGGCGGGGCATCTCGACGGCGCGGTCGAGGCGGCGGGGATCGACCCCTCCACGGTCGACACGCTTTTCACGACCCATGCCCATCCCGACCATGTGGGCCTTTATGCCCGGGACGGCGCGGCGGTCTTCCCGAATGCGGAGCTGGTCATGCACGCGGCCGAGCACGCCTTCTGGACCGAGGACGCGAACTTTACCGGCGCCGACGACCAGACCCAGAGCTTTGTCCGGGCGGCGCGGGCGGCCATCGCGCCCTATGCGGAGCGGACCACGCTCATCGAGGACGGCGCCGAGATTGCGCCGGGGCTCACGGCGATGCATCTGCCCGGCCACACGCCGGGGCATACCGGGCTCATGCTCGAGAGCGCCGGGGAGAGCCTCCTTCTCTGGGCCGATATCGTGCATATCGGGCCGGTGCAGTTCCCCAGGCCGGCGCTGTCGATCCCGTTTGACGTCGATCAGCCGATGGCGGCGGCGACCCGGGCGCGGATCCTCGACCAGGTGGCGGCGGACCGGCTCGAGATCGCCGGCAGCCATCTCGATTTCCCGAGTTTCGGCCATGTGACCCGCGCGGGCGAAGGCTATCGCTTCGTGCCGTCGCGCTGGGACCACGCGCTCTGAAACCGCTCGGGCGGCGCAAGCGAAGGGGTTGTACCGCGCCGTCGATTGCGCCATCTTGCTGGTTAGGTTCAACAACGGAAAGGAGGTGGTCCAATGTCGAGTGAGACCTTTGGGCGGAACGGCCGGAATGCACGCAACATCCGCGGCGGGGAGCAGCCTCTTTTCCGTTGATCTGCGCGGGGGCCAGGCCCGTTTCGGCGCCGCCCACATTGTTTCACGGAAGGGCCGCTTCGTGCGGCCCTTTTCCGTTTTTGGGCCGGTCTGCTTCGGGGCCGGTCCACCAGGGGCTCAACCCGTTTCGGGCCGCAGCACCCGAGCCATACCGGACGACGACATCCGATGACCGACACCGAGACCGAGACCGAAACCGAGATCGCCCTCCGGCCCACCGTCAAACTCCGCCCCGGCAAGGGCAAGCGCCTGGCCACCGGCGCGCCCTGGGCCTATGCGGACGAAATCGCGATGGACCGGCGGACCCGCGCGTTGCCGCCAGGCGCGGTCGTCCGGCTGATGGAGGGCGAGACGGCCCTCGGCGTGGCCGCCTTCAACGGGCAGAGCCAGATCGCCGCCCGCCTCCTCGACCCGGACCCCGAGGCGGAGATCGACACCGGCTGGTTCGCAGAGCGCCTGAGGGCCGCGCTCGGCCTGCGCGCGGCGCTTTACGAGACGCCCTTCTACCGGTTGGTCCATGCGGAGGGCGACGGGCTGCCGGGGCTGGTCATCGACCGCTTCGGCGACGCGCTGGCGATTCAGCCCAACGCGGCCTGGGTCGACCGACGGCTCGAAGCGCTCACCGAGGCAGCGGTGTCGGTGACCGGCGCGACGCGGGTCGTGGTGAACGCGACCGCACGGGTGCGCCTCCTCGAGGGGCTGGAGCCCCATGTGACGGTGACGGCGGGCACGCTCGACGCCCCGCTCGAGGTGCCGATGACCGGGGCCATCTATCTCGCGGATCTCGTCGGCGGGCAAAAGACCGGGCTCTATTTCGACCAACGTCCAAACCACGCCTTCGCCGCCCGGATCGCGTGCGGGGCGCGGGTGCTCGACGTCTTCTCCCATGTGGGCGGCTTTGCGCTCGCCTGCCTCGCGGGCGGCGCGGCCGAAGCGGTCGCCGTCGACAGCTCTGAGCCCGCTTTGACGCTCGCCGCGGAGGGGGCCCGGCGAACCGGGGTGGCGGGGCGGTTCCGGGCCGAGAAGGCCGATGCCTTCGCCGCCCTCTCGGCCTATGCCGCGGAGGGCGCCGCCTTCGACGTGACGATCTGCGACCCGCCCGCCTTCGCGCCTTCGAAGCCCGCGCTCGCGAACGGTCTCCGGGCCTATGAACGGGTGGCACGCCTTGCCGCGCGCACCGTGCGCCCGGGCGGCTGGCTGATCCTCTGCTCCTGCTCGCATGCGGTGGATGCCGAGAGCTTCCTGCGCGCCTCGGCGACCGGGATCCGCCGAACCGGGCGCGCCGCGCAGCTCGTCCATTCCGGCCGCGCCGGGCCCGATCACCCGCAGCACCCGGCGCTGCCCGAGACGGGCTATCTGAAGGCCCTCGCGTTCCGCCTGCCGTGAGCGCGCCGCGGGTCTTCCTCGACGCTTGCGTGCTCTATCCGCCGCTCGTCCGGGGGGTCCTGCTCGAGACTGCCGCGAACGGGCTTTACGCGCCGCTCTGGTCCGCACGGGTGCTGGCCGAATGGCGGATCGCTGCGGCCCGAAACGAGGGGCCGATGGGCGAGACCGCGGCCCTTGCGGCCGAGGCCCGGATGCGCGCGCATTTCCCGGACGCGGAGGTCCCCGCCGCGCCAGAGGGCGAGGCCCTGCTTCGGTTGCCGGATCCGGCCGACGCCCATGTGCTCGCCGCCGCCGCCGCCGCCCGCGCGGATATTCTCCTCACTTTCAATCTCCGCGATTTTCCCGTGGGCCTCGTCCGCCGCGAAGGCGCCGAGCCCCGCCATCCGGACGGGTTCCTCTGGGAGCTCGCCTCTGACGCGCCGGCGCGCTTTGCCCGGCTCCTCGCCCCCGTGCTGCCCGACGGTGATCCCCGAACCCGTCGGAACGCCCTGAAACGGGCGCGGTTGCCACGGCTCGGAAAATTGCTCGAGCCCGCGTTCCCGGCTGCCTGACCCGCCGCTCCGTCACTCAAACGACATATCTTTGTCGTCAAAGCGTCGGCGAGAGCGGGTAATTGCGCTGCAGCACGGACAGGAGATCGCTTTGCTGATCGAGTTCAAGGGCCTCCGGAAAGAGTTCGGCACCGCGCGCGCCGTCAAAAATTTCACCGCAACGATCGACCGTCCGATCATGTTGGGCGTGATCGGTCCGTCGGGCGCGGGGAAATCCACGCTCCTGCGCATGATCAACCGGTTGACGGCGGCGACCGGCGGCGAAGTGCTCATCGACGGCACAGACATCCTAAAACTCGAGGGTGCCGCGAAACGCCGGTGGCAGCGCGACTGCGCGATGATCTTCCAGCAGTTCAACCTCGTTCCGCGCCTCGATGTGGCGACCAACGTCATGCTCGGCCGCCTGAACGGCATGAACACGCTCGCGAGCCTCTTCGGCGTCTTCCGCCGGCGCGACCTCGACGATGCGCTCGCGGCGCTCGACCGGCTCGGCATCGCCGAGCATGCGATGAAACGCGCCGAGGCGCTCTCGGGCGGCCAGCAACAGCGCGTCGCGATCGCCCGGGCGCTGATGCAGAAGCCCCGGATGATCCTCGCCGACGAGCCGATCGCCTCGCTCGATCCGCTGAACGCGGAGATCGTGATGAAGGCGCTCCGCAAAATCCATGAGGACGAGGGCATGACGGTGATGTGCAATTTGCACACCCTCGACACTGCCCGAACATATTGCGACCGGGTGATCGGCATGCGGCTCGGGGAGATCGTCTTCGACGGCCCCGCATCGGATCTGACGACGGATGTCGCCCGCGAGATCTATGGGGCGGGCGCGTCGTTCTCGGAGGCGTCCACATCGACCAGCCTCGAGACGCTCGGCGCCGGTACACCGCGCCCCGCAACGGCCTGAGCCGCCCGGCCGGGCGGTCTGAGTTCCCCCCGCGGCAGCCGCCACGGGGTTCATTCGAAAGGGAGAAGCAGATGACCAACACCACGCTCATCGCGGCCGCCGTCGCCGGCCTCGTCGCCACCACCGCCGCCGCGCAGGAAATCAGCCGGGCGCCGGCCGAAGACCGCGATCTCGGCATCACCGAGTTCCGCATCGGTCTCCTCGGCGGCGAGAACGCCTCGGACCGTCTCCGCTCGAACGAGTGCCTCCGCGCCGCCGTGGAAGAGCAGCTCGGCGTCGAGACCAAGCTCTTCGCCCCGGCCGACTATAACGGCGTGATCGAGGGCCTCCTCGGCGGCTCGCTCGACATGGCCTGGCTCGGCGCGTCGGGCTATGCGAAAGTCTTCCTGACCGACCCCGAGGCGGTCGAGCCGATCCTGGTCAAGATCAACGTTGACGGCTCCTACGGCTACCACTCGATCGGCTTCGCCCGCGTCGACTCGGGCATCGCGAACATCGCCGACATGCAGGGCAAGGTCTTCGCCTTCGGCGACCCCAACTCGACCTCGGGTTACCTGATCCCGTCGATCGAAATCCCGCAGATCGCGGAAGAAGTCAGCATGGAGCCGGGCGACTACTTCGGCGACGTCGTCTTCTCGGGCGGCCATGAGCAGACCATCGTCGGCGTCTACAACGGCGACTACGATGCGGGCGTCACCTGGGCGGACGCGCTCGGCGAGTGGGAAGACGGCTACAACTCGGGCGCGCTGCGCAAAGCGGTCGATGCCGGCCTCGTCGACATGACCGAGCTGCAGCAAATCTGGATCTCGAAGGTCATCCCGGAAGGCCCGATCGTTCTCGCGAAAGGCCTGCCGGAGCGCGTGAAGCTCGAGGTCACCGGCCTCGTCGCGTCGCTCGAGTCGATGGATCCGGAATGCGCCTACGGCGTGATGGCCGGCGAAGTGAAGGGCCTCGCCCCGATCACCCACAGCGCCTACACCTCGGTGATCGAAGCGCGCAAGGCCAAGTCCGAGTGATCTAACACCATTGGCGCGGCCCGATCCGGGGCCGCGCCGCCTCTTTGGAAAACCCGATGTCCCTCGCCACCATCGAAACCGAGATCCACGCGCAGGAGCGCCGGCGCCGGATGTATACCGGCCTGACCGTGCTGATCCTGATCGTCGTGCTGGTCGCCGGCTATGGCGAGGCAAACTCGATGAATTCGGGCGGCTTCCTCACCGGGCTCGGCCAGTTCTTCGACTACCCGTCTGAGATCGTGATCGAAGCGTGGGAAGCGGGGCCGGCCTTCTTCGGCCTGCTAATCGAATACCTGCCCGACCTGCTCGAGACCCTGAACATCGCGCTGACGGCGACGCTCATCGGTGGCGCGCTCGCGCTCGTCTTCGCGTTCTTGTCCACACAGGCACTTGGCGTGCCGGGCTGGATCGTCGCCACTGTGCGCCGAACCATGGACGTGATGCGCGCCTTCCCCGAGCTCGTGATCGCGCTCTTCCTGATCTTCGTGCTCGGCCCTTCCCCAGTGCCGGCCATGATCGCCGTCGCCTTCCATACGGCCGGCGCCCTGGGGAAATTGTTCTCGGAGGTCACCGACAATATCGACCTCAAGCCGGTCGAGGGGCTTCGCGCCGCCGGTGCCGGCTGGACCCAGCGCATCCGCTATGCCGTGCTGCCGCAGGTCGCGCCGAACTTCCTCAGCTATTTCCTCCTCCGCCTCGAGATCAACGTGCGTGCCTCTGCGATCCTCGGCTTCGTCGGTGCGGGCGGGCTCGGAGCGAAGTTGCGCGAGACGATCGGCTGGGGCCAGGGCCGCGGCGATGACACGGCCGCCCTCTTCTTGCTCCTGGTGCTGACGATCATCCTCATCGACCAAACCTCCTCGGCCCTCCGCCGCCGTCTGACAGGAGGCGCGCCGTGAGCGAGACCGCCGCACCCGCCGTGACCGCCGACGACCTCGCCGCCCGCATGCGCCTTCGCGTCGGGCTCGCGGTCGGCAGCCTCGTGCTCATACTCGCCTATCTCGCCTATGCCTGGATCGCCTTCGACGTGGGCGGCCTTCTGGCAAAGTCGCGCCCCGAACGCGCGGTGCTCCTCGGCACCGACAGCGTCATGCACAAGATCCATGTCACCAAGGATCTTCGCCGCGGCGGGCTCGAGATCGCCGTCGAGGGCGAGCGGACCGCGACCTTCGACCGCCCGCCCGACTGGGTGGCCGTCGAGGACGAGGACGCAACGATCGACCTGGGCGACGGCTACACGGTCGAGATCGTCGGCGACACGGTCTCGTTCACGGTGCCCGGATACGGCGTGATCACCGCCCGACGCGAGGGCCGCGAGATCTTGCAGGATCTGCCCGAAGGCCCGGTGCCCGAATGGATCAGCGGCAACAGCCGAAAATTCGACGCGCGCCCCACCCTCGGCCGCCGCGTCCAAATGTCGATCACAAAGATAGAGGTTCACCGGTACTTCTGGGGCTGGGAGAATTTCTGGTTTCCGTTCAGAAGCCCGCTCGCCGATAAATCCTTCTCCGAGATCGTCGGGCTCGCCTGGTCCGACGAGCGCATCGACCCGGAGATGTCGAACGCCGCCTATATCTTCGACACGTGGTGGAGCCATCCGGATTGGCAACACGGCGTCGTGATGGTCGCGCTTTTCGAGACGATCCTGATGGCAGTGCTCGGGACGCTGACAGCCGTGCTGCTCGGCTTGCCGCTCGCTTTCCTCGCCGCCAGCAATTTCACGCCAAACATGGTGGTGCGCTTCGTGGTGCGGCGGTTCCTCGATTTCGTCCGCGCCATCGACAATTTAATCTGGGCGCTGATCTTCACCCGGGCCTTCGGGCTCGGGCCGCTGACCGGCGCGCTCGCCATCGGCATCACGGATACGGGGACGCTCGGCAAGCTCTTCTCCGAAGCGCTTGAAAACATCGACGACAAACAGGTCGAAGGCGTTCGGGCGACCGGTGCGAGCCAGCTGCAACGCTACCGGTACGGGGTGATCCCGCAACTCTTGCCGGTCTTTATCAGCCAGACGCTTTATTACCTCGAGTCGAACACCCGCTCGGCGACCGTCATCGGCGCGCTCGGGGCGGGCGGAATCGGTCTGGTGCTGGTGCAAACCCTTCAGACCTATCGCGATTGGGAGAACACCCTCTACATCATCTCGCTGACGATCGTTGTCGTCGTGATGATGGACCAGCTGTCCGCCTGGCTCCGCCGGCGTCTGATCCAAGGCACTTGATGGCCCGTTTCGGGCTCAAACCCGAAATCGGCGATGGCTGCGCCGTCGAAAACGCGCGCCTCGGACCTTACACGCAACTCTGCGACGGAACGCGGATCCTCAACGCGACGCTCGGCGCTTATTCCTATACGGATCGGTGCTGCGACATCGCCAATGCGGATATCGGAAAATTCGCCAATATCGCGAGCTTCGTGCGCATCGGCGCGACCGACCATCCGATGCACCTCGCCTGTCAGCACCACATGCTCTATCGAAGCGCGAGCTATTGGGACGATGCGGAGGACGACGCGGCCTTCTTCGAAGCGCGGACGGCGCGGCGCATCCGGATCGGCCACGACGTCTGGATCGGGCATATGGCGATGATCCGGCCCGAGATCCGGATCGGCCATGGGGCCGTGGTCGCCATGGGCGCGGTCGTCACCCGGGACGTCGCACCTTATCAGATCGTCGGCGGCAATCCCGCGCGCCCGATCCGCGACCGCCACCCGCCCGAGATCGCCGAAGGGCTGATGGCGCTTGCTTGGTGGGATTGGGACCACGCGACGCTCCGGGCGCGTCTGGCGGATTTCCGCGCGCTGCCGGCGGCCGAGTTCCTCGCCCGGTACGGCTGAGACGGGCTGAGACGGAAGCCGATCGGCGATGCGGCGACAGATCTGCCTTGGCGGAGACCGGACGGGCTCGGCCGGATGTCGACGGGTTTCGCGCGGTCGCCGATGCCTGACGGCACCGGCTCCCTTCCGACCCGGGCCCGCCACCACCCCCACCACCGCCGCG